>JANJTV010000036.1 GCA_024710905.1 Anaerolineales bacterium
TCCTATGAGTGTTGCTCCCCTCTCGCCGCCCATCTGGGTGGATCAGCCTGCCAGCCTGAAGAAACTTGCCGAGCACCTGGCCCGTCAGGCCTGTATTGCCGTGGATACGGAAGCCAACTCCCTGCATGCCTATCACGAGCGTACCTGCCTGATTCAATTCTCCACATCAGAAAACGATTACCTGATTGACCCGCTCAATCTGGTCGATCTCTCCCCCCTCGCAGATATTTTCGCCAACCAGGCCATTGAAAAAGTTTTCCACGCTGCAGAATATGATGTGTACCTGCTGGAACGTGAGTTTAACTTCACCTTTAACAATATCTTCGACACGCAAATCGCCGCCCGTACCCTCGGCTATCCGGCCACAGGGCTTGGCGCCATCCTGGCCGACAAATTTGAAGTACAAGTGGACAAACACTTCCAGAAAGCAAACTGGGGGCAGCGTCCCCTGCCAGGCGACCTGATCGACTATGCCCGCATGGATACCCACTACCTGATTACCTTGCGCAACCTGCTCTATCAGGAATTAAAAGAGCAGGACCGGTGGGAGCTGGCTCACGAAGACTTTCATCGCTGCTGTGTCGTTAATGGCCATAACAATATCGATCCCCGCGAGCGCTGGGAACGCATTTCAGGCAACCAAGACCTTTCCCCGCGCGAAAAAACGATCCTGCACGAACTCTGCCTGGGCCGTGAACGACTGGCTGAAAAACTTGACCGCCCTCTATTCAAAGTACTGGATGACCGGCTACTGCTGGAATTGGCACAAAAAGCACCAACCAACCGCCCACAATTGCACGAATGCGGCCTGAGTGACCGCCAGATTGATCGCTTTGGGAAGGTTGTTTTAGATGCTATCAAGAAAGGCCAGCAAGCCCCGCTGGTAAAACCCACCCGCCTTGAGCGGCCCGGCGAAGCGCAACTCAACCGCCTTCAACGGCTCAAAAACTGGCGGAAACGCGCCGCTAAAGAAATGGGCGTCGAATCGGATGTCATCCTGCCAAAGATCTATGTACATGCCCTGGCAGAACAAAACCCTCGCAGCCCGGAAGCCGTCCACCAGATTCTTAGTCCCATTCCCTGGCGTATGGAAAAATTTGGGGACCAGATTATCAAAGCCCTGGGCATACGCATTGCGACAACAGGAGAAACCACATGAAAATTCGCTTTCATGGCGCAGCACAAACCGTCACCGGCTCAATGCACCTGCTGGAAATCAACGGGAAGAAGCTTCTGCTGGAATGTGGCTTTTTCCAGGGCCGCCGCCAGGAAACCTACCATCGCAACAAGCACTTTCCCTTTGACCCATCCAGCATCGACGCAGTCATCCTCTCCCATGCCCACATTGACCACTCGGGCAACCTTCCCAATCTCGTCAAGCAAGGCTTCATCGGCTTAATCCACGCAACGTCCGCCACGGTTGACCTTGCAGACATCATGCTGCAAGACTCCGGGCACATCCAGGAGTCAGATGCCATCTTCTTAAATAAACGGCGTGAGCGCACTGGGGGCGAGCTGGTTGAACCAATCTACACCAAGGAAGATGCGGAACGGGTACGACCGCAGCTCAAATCGGTCTCCTACGGCGTGGAATTCTCCCCGCTCCCCGGTGTTACCGCGTGCCTGCTGGAAGCCGGTCATATCCTCGGCTCGGCCAGCGTACATCTCACCATTGAAGAAAACAACCGCACCACCCGAATTTGCTTTTCAGGCGACATTGGCCGCCATAACCTTCCCATCCTGCGAGACCCTGTCCTGCCGCAGCCGGTTGACCTGCTGATTATGGAAAGCACCTACGGCGATAAACCTCACCGCGATCCACGCGCTGCCTATGATGAATTACGTGCCACGCTGACTCGAACCATTAAGCGTGGTGGCAAAGTCATCATCCCCGCCTTTGCGGTGGGCCGTACCCAGGAACTTGTCTACAGTCTCCATCAGCTAGTGCACGAAGGGGATATTCCGAAAATTCCCGTTTATGTCGACAGCCCCCTGGCTGTCAACGCAACCGATATTTTCAAGAAACATCGTGAATGCTTTGACCAGGAAACCTGGGATTTCATGCAAAACAACCAGCATCCGGCGCTTGATTTCAAAGGATTAACTTATATCCGTAATGTAAACGATTCTAAAGCCCTGAACGAGCGCACCGATCCAATGGTGATCATCTCCGCTTCAGGGATGGCAGAAAGTGGACGGATATTGCACCACCTGAAAAACAATATTGAAAATCCACAGAATACCGTGCTGATTGTTTCCTGGCAAGCGCCACACACACTTGGCCGCCGCCTGGCAGATAAAGAAGAACAGGTCAAGATTTTTGGCGAAGTATACAATCGCCGCGCAGAAGTGGTCACCATTGGAGGCTTCTCAGCACATGCCGGGCAAGACCTGCTGTTGGAATATGCCCGCGCTGCCCAGGCAAAAAAACACGGTGTTTACCTGGTACACGGCGAAGAAAAAGCTGCCAACGCCCTACAGCAAAAACTCAAGGAAAATGGCATGCATAACGTGTGCTACCCAGAATTACACGAAAGCCTTGAAATCTGACAACGAGCCCATATAATCATTTCACCACCCAGGAAGAGAACCTACCCTTCCTGGGTGGTGCACTTAAAAGAGTAGGGTTGAATAGTAGGGTTAACCCTACTGCCTGATTGGTTCCAGGGGGGCATAATAAAAAC
Source organism: Anaerolineales bacterium (assembly GCA_024710905.1). Taxonomy (GTDB): domain Bacteria; phylum Chloroflexota; class Anaerolineae; order Anaerolineales; family Villigracilaceae; genus JANJTV01. The sequence continues at coordinate 2,685 of JANJTV010000036.1, forward strand.
ACCAAAATCCGCATTATTGATCGCGGTTCAACCGACCCCAAAGGAGAAACGCCATGAAACAAAGCAATCCCTTTCACATCCTGGTCAGCGCGCTAATTATCCTGACCCTCTTGCTCGGTGCCGTGCCGCTGCAAACGGCCCTGGCACAAGTCGGCGGGCCGGGCGGACCATCCCCATCCTGCACGCCAGACTCCACCACCGGGGCCACCTGCCCCGAGGAAGAGCAGCCTGATCTTTCAGCTGCACCAACAATCTTCCCCACGCCGACCCCGTTCGGATTCCGCCTGCCCCCGCCCCCGGAGGAAAACCCATTCCGGCCAACACCCTTCGGATTCCGCAATCCTGCCACACCCACCCCGCCCCTTCCTTTGGCAAATCCGGACAACCCCAATCTTGACCTGGAAGTCTGGGCGATTGAAGTCACCCAGGGCCTGCAAGACCTGGAAAACCGCATGCCACTGGTCGCCGAGCGTGGAACTGTGATACGCGTCTATGTTCGCTCCAAGAGCGGTACGATTTATGGTATACGCGGCATGATGCAAATTACCCAGAATGGCAAAGTGGCCGGGGTCGTGCATTCCTATAACCAGCCCATAGCTGCATATGAAAATGGTGGTGATCGTCTTGAGCTGAATCACACACTTAACTTCTATGTACCGATTGACACGCGTAAAGGGGATGTAACATACAAGGTATTTGCCTATCCAGTGAATACCAATTTCCCATTTCAATATGAAATCACACCGGAAAACAACTTTTTCGAAGTGGACGTGGAATACCAGCCTGGCTCAAGTGTAACTATCGTCATGCCCAGTATCCACATGCATGATTATGATGAAAAAAAGATTTTCATTGAGACGACTAAAGATTATAAATTCGACGTCAACGCAATCCGCATTGGGATGGATTTGATGAGATTTTATCCAGTCGTTGATGTGGAAATCGTCTCTGACATTGTCAAAATCTACCCCAACATCCCCCATGGACCAGTTCACGAGGGAGACTGGACGTTTATTAATAACGGTTCGGCGCCAAGCGAAATATTAGCCAAGATCCAAGCCTACAGGGATGAAGAGAATGGCAATTATAAAGACGATTTTTGGTATGGCATGCTGGACCCATCCCTACCATGGTGGTGGAATATCCTCGACGATGAGGGGAATAAAACCTTCGATGAAGAAGGAAACGAGAGAAAATTCTTTGCCACAGGTATGTCAAATGGCACAGTCGCGATAGGACTAATGCTCACTAATTTTGATAAGAACTCCCCGTGGTGGGTGGAAGGTGGCGTAACTGCAGCTCACGAGGGTGGTCACAACTATGGACTGGGTCATTATTTATGCGCCGGAAGTGAACCGCTGGGCGGAAGTGTTGATCCCAATTATCCATATCCAGAAGATACAACTGATGATGGTGACCCAGACGACAATTCGGATAACGTAGTCAATTGCAGTATCGCTGCTGTCGATCCTGAAGGTTTCTACGGATTTGATTGGTATTACCACAACTGGCCGCACCTGATTGAACCGACAGTCATCAGCAACGACCCGGCAGAGGCTACCCCCAACCGCGGTTTTCCACTGATGGGTTACCGTCGCCCACAATATGTGGATGTTTACACCTACTGTACTTTACTAAATGAGTTTGGAGTGCCGTGCAGCCTGGGAGACCTCGGCGTAACCTATATTCCAGACTCGATTAAACTCGCCAGTCTTAACAACCTGCCCTTCCAGCACGGAGAAGATGGAGAATATCCAGAATACTTGCAAGGTGCCAGTGAATTCATCAGAGTGTACGGTGTAATTGACTACCTTAACGATTCCGCATCCTTTATCGAAGTAATACGAACTGACTTTCTTACCGATACCCAGGTCGAATCAGTCATCACCCACGCCGGCCACGTACACCATGCTGAAGAAGAAGGCTTATCAACCACCTATACACTTACGCTGGATGATGCAAACGGAATGACTTTATTCAGCTTACCCATCTACAATACTGAATCCCCTCACGACCAGGCCATTGGCCAGAGCGTTTCAGAAGTGGCACCTTTCCTTCCTGAAACGAAATATATACGAATACGTGATAACGGGAACATTCTTGCTGAAAGAATTGTCAGTAACAATTCCCCGAGGGTCGTAATCAATACACAGAATAGCGGCGAGCAGCTTATTCTGCCAGTAACGATTTCCTGGTATGGTGTGGACCCTGATGGCGATAAGTTGACCTATATGTTGCAATACAGTCACGACGGCGGGCAAACCTGGAAACCACTACTCAAAGACATCACCACCACGGGTGTAATTCTCGAATCTTTCGACGGCATGCCCGGCAGTGATAACGGTCTCTTCCGCGTAATTGCGAACGATGGAGTCAATACAGGCTCAGATACCACCGATACCACCTTCAGCATCCCAGATCGCGGTCCTTCCACGCTTATCTTCACACCTATCAATGCCATTGCCCTTCCCCAGGGAAGCGCAGCCTACTTCACCGGACAATCCATCGACCTTGAAGATGGCTCGCTGAGCGGGGAATCCCTGGTCTGGAGCTCCGACCTAGATGGTGTGCTCGGCAATGGCAAGGAGGTAATTGTGTACACCCTCTCGCCTGGCGTGCATGAAATCAAACTAACCGGTACTGACTCAAAGGGCCAAGCCGGCGAGGCGATAGTTTATGTCAACGTTGACCCGAACAGCGTCATTGAATTGCCTAGCCAGCAGGAAATCAATGAAGCGACCGCCATCCTGAATGGAGACTGGCCCGAGCAAGCCAACCCTGGCCCCGAAACAGATTCATCCGGGCAGGCCCAGCCCGAAGCGGAATCCCCGCCCACCGAAGCGGAATCCACGCTACCGGTGGGCTTGCTGGTCGGCATTGGAGCTGTCTTGCTCCTCGTGGTGGGATTCTTCATCCTGCGCGGCCGTAATAAATAGCTTATCGACCTTACACAGGGAGCCTGTCCGAAATCGGACAGGCTCCCTAAATTTCCGATGGTCATCATCCCATTTTGGGTTATAATTCCCGCCCGCACGCCCCTTTGGAGAGGTGCCAGAGTGGTTGAATGGGGCGGTCTCGAAAACCGTTGTGGTCCTCCGGGCCACCGTGGGTTCGAATCCCACCCTCTCCGCTGCAGCCCCGACGAATCCAGTCGGGGTTTTTGCTTGCCACCCTGCGTCTCCATAGAGGGGATGCTATTCAAATCCCACATCTCCACTGCAGCCCCGATGAAATCCTGTCGGGGGTTTTTGCTTTTATTTCCTTTCCAAAACCACGAGTGACGCGCCATCTGCCGATGTGATTATCAGAGAGTTCCCCGAAAGGGCATAGCCAACCTCGCCCGACAACACGGCAAACACACCCTGCTCCTGCTCCATACGACCATCATCCAGGCAGGCCATCATGGTGGAAGCAATTGCAGAGAATCTGATCGTATTCCCGTTCACAGAATATGTCCCGGAGAACTGGTTGCACCCGGCATTGCCATTCACCTTGCCATCCGGGTTAAAATTTACACTGGTATCAACGCCTATCACTGTCGGGATGGGGCTTCCCTTCGGGCCATAAGAAACAATCCGCCACTCACCCACAAGAGCCGGTGATGCGGTGGAACAAGCCATTAGCGCAAAGCAAATGGCCACCGTCATAAAGAATATTGGTTGTTTCGAACTCATTGTTATCTCCATTTTTCTTTCGTTTATTTAGGAATATAACGTTTAACGGGCCTTCTTTGTTCCTAAACAAAGAATTGCGTGGAAAACAGAGTTATTGTAAACTTTAAAAAAGGAGGCTCGCATGACGGAAAATCAAACCTGGATCAAAAGCACTGCCGCCATCATCCTAAAAGGGGCAGCCTGGTTAAGCTACTTGGCCTGTGTATTATCAACATTCCTATACCTTGATTCTTTCAGCGGGGTGAATGGCGGGTGGGCCTTTATCATCATGATCATCTTGTTTGCCCCTGCATTCATCGTCTTTCTCATCACGGGCGGCATCACTCAAAAACTGGATGTCGGGTTTGCAAAGACCTTTTTTGCCCAGAATTTGTTGCTGGTACTCCTGGGCATTTTTGGGATACTGATCCTATTCGTGACCACCCAGAATAATGAAACCAGAAGCCTGTACGGTCCACCAGACGTTACACACCCTGAAACCCTGAAGATGCTTGTGATACTTCTCCTTTTACCAGGCGGTCTGGGTATGGGACTGAGTAAAATATTGCCAAACCCAAAGGGCTAAAATCTTTTGTGTGCAATGAAAAACTTGGATCAACCCCGCGCTCCCACCTTTCACATCTTTCTGGCGGGCATCTTCGGTAGCCTGCTGGCGGCATGGATGCCTGTCTTGCTGTTCAGCGCAGGCACGCAATTGGCTGCCATTCTCACCGTTCTAGCCGTGTTGACCGGTTGGCTGCCGGGTCTGTTCGGGTCGATCCTGGGCGAGATTGCCTGGTCCAAAACTGGCGGCAAGCGCGCCGCCTGGCAGCTGGCGCTGGCTTTCCTGGCTGGCCTGGTGGCAGTATTTTTCGCCTGGCAAACCAACCAGCCTAATATTTTCTAACAAACAAAAAACGGGAGAAATGTCTCCCGTTTTACTTACCCGTATAACTCTTTCCTGAAAAACTCCGGCAGGGCAAAAGCTGCCTTGTGCACATCAGGGTTGATGTAATTATTCGCGCCGGGCGGCATGGCTTTGCCCAATCCGTTCGTCCAGGGGGTGTCAGAGACATACATGAAACCAATCCCGCCGCCCGGGTAGGTGGGGATCTGGGCGTAGTAGTAGGCCGGGTTTTTCGTCAGTTGCCGGGCGGTCTGGTAAATGGTCTTAATTAAGCTTGTGTCAAAATAAGGCTGCTCGCATTGGGTGGCAGCCGCCCCGCCGGGAGCCAGAGCCCGCACCATCAGCCTGTAAAACTCATCGCTGAACAGGCGCTCGGCCATGCCGATCGGATCGGTCGTATCGGAGATGATCACGTCGAACTGGCCGGGATTCTCCTCCAGGTAGCCAAACGCATCGCGCACGAGAAGCGTTGCTCGTGAGTCTGCCCACGGATCCCCAAAAGTGGGGAAGTATTTACGCGAATAATCCACCACTTTTTGGTCAAGTTCACACACCACTGCCTGCTGCACAGACGAGTAACGCAGCACCTGCTGCAACGAACCGCCGTCACCGCCGCCGACAATCAGCACTCGCTTTGGGTTTTCGACTGCCAACATGGGCACATGGGCGATCATTTCGTGGTAGCCCATGTTGTCACGCTCGGTCAGTTGGATGATTCCGTCCAGGATGAGCGCGTTGCCAAAATACTCCGTTTCCAGCATCTGCAGGTGCTGGTATTCGGTTTGTTCATCAGCCAGTACACGTTTCACCCGTACGCCCTTGCGGTAGTACGGGTGAAGTTCTTCAGTAAACCAGATGCTCATAGCAAGCCCGTCTTTATTCTGCCACCGGCAGCTTCATGGACAGCGAGACCTGTGGTACTTCAGCATCGCGGTCAATCTTGCGCAGGGTGAATGAATCGGCACCGAACGACTGTTTAATCTTCTGGATCAGGGGCAGCATATCCATGCCAATCGCACAGGTGAACAGGTCAATGGCGCAGTAGCCATGCTCCGGCCAGGCATGCAGGCTGGCATGCGACTCGGCCAGCAGCAAAAAACCGGTGAACCCGTGCGGGCTAAATTTGTATAAACCTTCATCCACAACCGTCAGGCCGCTTTCACGCACCGCCTGGGCAAACAGGGAGTAAGCCCGTTCGCTATCCATCAGGATTTCCCGGTTGCAGTTGCTGAGATCGCAAATGTAATGCTCTCCCAATTTCATACTTGTTTTCACTCTCACCTCCAAAAATAATTTGAAGTCGAGATTTTCGTGCCAACTGCCCTGCATGTCAATCTTTGCAAGGAGCGAATAATCGTCAGGTTTTCAGGTTTTTTTTTGAATTTCCATCACTGCTACAGCAATCACATCACCAAAACTCAATGATTTGCCCGTGTACACAACGATTCTTTTTGCGGCAATTCAAAATAGTCAAAATATTGCACGCCATGCTGCCCGTTCGTCATTTAACTCTGTAATAACGGACACAAAAATGCCGATTGGGCAAACTGACCATTGAATTATGTCTTAATCGGATGCAGGCAAAATCAGGCAGGCTCCCCCGCGTCTGATGCCGTTTAATCGGTTGTTGCCGGCGATACCAGCCCTGACTGGTATTTGCTGGAAAACAGCGCCGGTTGACCGCCGGTGTGCCAGAAGAGCACATTTTGACCGCGTTTGAAGAAGCCTCGCTGAATCAGGTTAATCATCCCGCCTGCCGCGCGGCCAGTGTAGACCGGGTCGAGCAGGATGCCCTCCATGCGGGCAAAGAGATGTACTGCCTCGCGTTCCAGTTCGGTCAGTACGCCATAGCCGGGTTTGCAATATTCATCAGTGGCTTCGACATCATCGACAGTAAACACCTGTTTCCCCCCCAGTTTGTCCGCCGCCTGCCCTGCCAGCGTTGAAACATGCTCCTTGAGCCAGGCTTCGCTTTCGTCAATGCTGATGCCCAGCACACGGCCGTCATAACCAAACAAACGCTTCCCCAGGGTCAACCCGGCATGCGTCCCGCCACTGGAGGTGCCAAACACCATCCAATCGGCATGCAATCCCTGCGCCATAAACTCTTGCATGGCGAAGGCATAGCCCAGCGCGCCGGTCGGGCTGCTGCCGCCATACGGAACCAGGTAAGGGCGCTTGCCTGCCTCCCAGGCCTGGTCAAAGGTTTCTTTCAATACAAGGTCCCGGTCAGCCCGGTCTTGCACCCAGGTAATCTGTGCGCCAAACAGGGCATCCATGAGCACGTTGGCGGTCAGTTCGGCCGGTTTTTCACCGGTTAACACCAGTTGGCATTCAAAGCCATGGCGTGCGGCGGCGGCAGCCGTCTGGCGACAGTGGTTGGATTGCACCGCCCCGGCGCTGATCAACATCTTTGCACCGTCGGCCTGGGCTTCTGCCACCAGGAATTCCAGTTTGCGGGTCTTGTTGCCGCCCAGGGCCAGGCCAGTTTGGTCGTCTCGTTTAATGAATAGATTCGGCCCGCCCAGCAAAGCCGAGAGGCGCGGCAGGGGTTCAATTGCTGTGGGCAGGTGGGCAAAGCGCAGGCGGGGAGGATTAATCATGATGAACTCCTTTTGGCGATCCAGTACAGGCGTGCGCAGAGAACAAACAATGCCAGGCCATATAGCGCGTAGAAAAAATCTGCCAGGCCAAAATCATCCAGGAATAATGCCAATAAGTTCAAAGTCAGGTAGATCAGGCACAGGCCTACATGATTGGGCGGATCTTGACCCACCTGCCAGGCAAACCAGGCCATCAGCAGGCCGTTGGCCGCAAGCGCGGCAACCATAAGAATGGTCATCCACCCCGGCAGGGATGAACGCCACCAGAATGCACCCGCCACCATCAGCCAGGCACCCGCCGACAGGAATAGCAGGAAACGCATCCCCTGCGCCAGCCGTTGGTTTTCCATCAGGCGCTTAAGCCCTGGCGGGTTCTGGCCCGCCCGCGAGCGCGCATCACATCCAGTACCATCGGCATGACGCGCGTGTACATGGCATACCAAAAACTGTTCGGGGCAAAATCCCAGGCGCCCAGGGTGCGAATCACCTGCCCACCCAGGCCATCTTTGAAGCGGAAGACTCCCCACATGCTGTCGCTTTCATCGAAAACATCCGGCGCGCCCCACAGGTCATAGACCGTACAGCCGCGCGCCTTTGCCCAGCGTATTGCTTCCCACTGCAAGAAATACGTTGGCATCTTTTCACGATGAGAGTCGCGGCTCATGCCATACACGTAATAGGCCCGCCCGGCAAATGCGAACAGGAACACTGCCGCCACCGGCTCGCCATCCACTTCGGCGATCAGCGGCTCGGCCAGACCGCGAAAAGCCTGCCAGACAGCCCGGTAATAGGCCTCGTCGCGGATGACAAACCCATCTCGCAGGCTGGTTTCGGCGTACATTTTGTACAGCATCGGCCAGTCCTGTTCACCGCCTACACGCATAACAACGCCTTTCTTTGGCCCCAACCGTACGTTATAGCGGGTCTTTTGCTTCATATTAGCCAGCAATTCTTCTTCGGAAGGTTTAAGGGAAACATATACTGTATTACGGAACTGAATCTGGTCATCAGAGAAACGCCATCCCCGGTGCTGAAGCAGCCCGCGTACGGCCTCGCCGCCGGGTTCCGTTTGATCTGCGTCGCTGCCCGGGATGCCCCTGCCCAGAACAATATCCGGGTCAATTTTCACAAAGATGCCGCCCTGTTTGCGGGCAAACCCCTCCAGATCGGTCAGCACGCGCTGGGCAAGGGCCAAATCCGTCCAGTCCAGGTTGGGGCCTTTGGGTGCATAGAGCACCGCCAGGCGTGCGCCAAACCCACCGACCGGGATGCGCCGCTTGAGCACCAGGCAGGCCGCGCGGGGTGTGAACTCAATGGTTTGCAGGGCAGCGAGTTCCGTATTTGCGATAAACTGCCGGTCAGACCACACGCAGTAAAACGCCTGCCAGCCGACCGGGGCCTTGACCTGAGCCCATTGGGCCGTTTGCATGAAATGTGGGTTGGGCAGGCCAGCAAGAATCCTGCCCCAGATTTCTGCGCTCATGCGGAATCCCTTCCGCCGTACCGCCACAGGTACAGGCGATACAACAAGGGCATGTAAACCCGATCTAGGGCTTGGACGTTGCGCCGAACCAGCCCGCCAAATCCGCGTTTGAAGCGATATACGCCCCACAGGCCATCGCGGCGGGTTTCAAAATCGGCTTCGAGCTGGTTCTCGTCAGCGTCGGGCACGCCCCACAGGTCATATTCGGCGCAGCCTTTACCGCGCGCCCATTTCATGGCTTCCCATTGCAACAGGTAGGTTGGCATGCGGTTGCGTTCTTCGTCTGTGGATGCGCCGTACAGGTAATACGCCCGGCTGCCACGCGCAAAAGCCATCAGCGCGGCGAGGGGTTTGCCAGCATATTCAGCCAGCAAGATCTCAGCCATGCCAGCAGGATGGAACAGTTCGTAGGCTTTTGTATAGTATTCCAGCGAATGCACGCCGAAGCCATCGCGCCCGCCGGTGACTTGCATCAGGCGGTAAAAACCGGGCAGATCGTCCCAGGCGCGGACAGTCACTTCTTTCTTTTCGGCCAGGCGAATGTTGTAACGGCATTTTTGCTTCATGCGCGCCAGGAGGTCTTCTTCGGAACCAGTCAGTGAAACAATAACTGTGCGCGGCGGCTGGATGTTATGCGGAGAGACGATAAACGCCCGTTGCAGGCTCATGGACGGCTTGAAATCCGTATCCCAGGCGTCCGGCTCTACTTTTAGCAAGACGGCCTTCTGGCGACGGCAGGCTTCATCAATTTCGGGGATCAACTCTTCGAAACCGGGGACAGGCCGGGGAGCGTACGCCACAGTAAAACCCAAGGGCAGGCGACGGAACAGGAGTTGGATTCCGCTCTCGCCAGAAACCAGCCATTTGGCTGTCCATCCAAACGACGATTTTAACTGACCCCACTGGCCCGTTTGCAGGATGTGCGCTTCAGGCTGGCGATCAAGAAATTGCTGCCATTGCTCATAATTGACTTCGGGCATCAGACCACCGAGGTGACGTCTTCCTGCAGCGGGCCGCCACGCACTGCTGCACCGGGAACAAGTTCGTCCAGCAAATCAAGGATTTCCGGGCTGCGACTGGCGCGGGCATGTTCGATTAATACGCGAACAGATTTACGGAATACCTCGCCGGAGCGGGATTCTTCGTTGTCCAGTCGGTAAATATCCGGGTGACTGGTTTTAAGCGTTTGCGCTGAAGGCTCCCAGAGCACTTCGTTGAGTTTTTCGCCGGGGCGCACGCCGGTAAAGACTATTTCAATATCACGGCCTGGCTCCAGCCCCGACAGGCGAATCAGGTCTTCGGCCAGGTCAAGGATGCGCACTGGCTGGCCCATGTTGAGCACAAAGGTTTCGCCGCCCTGACCCATAGCCGCCGCCTGTAAAACGAGATGAACGGCTTCAGGAATGGTCATGAAATAGCGCCGCATGCCAGGGTGGGTGACCGTCACCGGCCCGCCGGAAGCAATCTGGTGTTTAAAGATGGGGATAATACTGCCCCGGCTGCCAAGCACATTACCAAAGCGAACAACGGTTAAAGATTTACCGCTCTGGCGGGCAGCATCAAGCACGATCATCTCCGCCAGTCGTTTGGTCGCGCCATAAACATTGGAGGGGGAAACGGCTTTATCTGTCGAAATCAGCACCATGTGTTCGGCGTTGTGGCGAATGGCAGCCTCCACAATGCATCGGGTTCCCAACACGTTGTTTAGCACTGCTTCTTCGATATTGGTCTGCATCAGCGGGACATGTTTGTGCGCCGCAGCATGGAAAACCACCTGAGGGCGCAGTTGTAAGAAAACGGATTCAATCCGAACATCATCGCGCACATCAGCAATGATCGGTGTGATCTTAATGGTCGGGTTGTTTTCGCGCAGTTCCAGCAGGCTTTCAAAAATGCTGTTCTCGCCATGCCCGAGCAGGATTAATTCCTGCGGGTTCCAACGGGCAATCTGGCGACACAGTTCGCGTCCAATTGAGCCGCCCGCGCCAGTCACCAGCACACGCCTCCCGCCCAGGCGTTCGCCCAACAGGGAGTCATCCGTAGCCGTCAACTCGCGGCGCAACAGGTCGGTAATATCCACTTCGCGCAGACGCGAAACGCTGACCCGCCCGCCGAGTAATTCATACAGCCCAGGCATGGTACGGAAAGGTACACCCTTCAGGCGACAGACATCCGCCACCAGGCGCACCACCCGCCCCGGCGCAGTCGGGATGGCGATGATCACTTCATCTACAGGTTGTTCATCCAACACACGCGCCAGGTCTGTTAACATTCCCACCACCGGCACACCCAACAGGGAATGGCCCTGCTTGGCCGGGTCATCATCCAGGAAAGCCACCGGCTGCAGGTTGACCTGGCGGGTCTTTTGCATTTCCTTGACCACCAGCGCGCCGGCCGACCCGGCCCCGATGATCAATACCTTGTTCAATTGGCCATAGCGCGGCGGCGCGGATGACTCGGCCAGGATGCGCAGCGAAAAACGCGCACCGCCCACCAGCAGCAACGAGAGCAGCCAGTCAATGGCCAGTACCGAGCGCGGGAAACCCGGCCCAATCACCTGCAACCAGAACAGGCCAATCACCAACCCTGAGACCAGCAACGAGGCCACCGTCACCGCCGTGGCAATCAACTTCAATTCATCAATGCTGGCATACACCCACAGGCGGCGATACAGGCCGAACCAGTAATACACTAGCGGTTTAATCACCAGCGAAACGCCGAGCAGCCACAACGCACCCTGGAAATAAAACCGGAAGAAATCCTCGCCGATCTCCAGGCGCAGCACATAACTGCCGAGCGCCGAAATGGCAATCAGCAGCACATCTGCCAGCAACACATAACGATTACGAAAACGAGAACCCAACTACGCCTTCCTCATCCAATCCACCACTGCCTGCAGGCCATCCGGCAGGCTAGTTTGGGCGGTAAAGCCCAGCACGCGGGTTGCCTTGGCCGGGCTGCCCACCGATTTATAAATATCTCCGGCGCGCGGTGCAGCAAACACCGGCTCGGGCGTGCCGGGAATCAGTTCCCGTAATCCATCCACCAGGTCAATCACCCGCGTTTCCAGGCCAGTACAGACATTAAAGACCTGCCCCGGCGCATCCGGGTGCTGGCTGGCTGCCAGGTTGGCGCGTACGACATCACCGACATAGACCAAATCACGGGTCTGACCGCCATCGCCAAAAATCGTCACCGGCTGGCCGTCCAGCAAGCGGCGGGCAAAGATCGGCACAGCCGCCGCATACATACTATCTGGACGTTGGCGCGGACCATAGATATTGAAATAGCGCAGAGCTGCCACTTCTAATCCAAAAGAGCGGGTGTACATCTCGGCATAAATTTCATCCACGCGCTTTGAAACGGCATAGGGGGATAAAGGTGACAGGATGGCCTCCTCGTCCAGGGGTAGTTCATCCAGATCGCCGTACACCGCCGCAGAAGAAGCTAACACAAACCGGCTCACCCCCGCCTTTCTCGCCGCTTCGAGCAGCACTTCCGTACCCTGTTGGTTAATACTGAAGCAAGCCAGCGGGTCTTCCATGGATTGCGGCACGGACACAAACGCAGCTTCATGAAAAACTACATTGATGTCGCGCATTGCTTCTGCGGCTTTGGATTCATCGCGGATATCGCCTTCGATTAATTCCACATCCAACCCGGCCAGATTCTCAGCCTTGCCCGTCGAAAAGTTGTCAAGCACACGCACAAATTCGCCCTGCTCGAGCAGGGCGCGCACCAGGTGAGAACCTATAAACCCGGCGCCGCCGGTAACAAGGTATTTGGTCATTATCGTCCTTTTCCGCGTAAAACTGTGTTCACTGTACGCAGTAGTATCATAATATCCATCAATAACGAACGATGCTTAATATAATAAAGATCATACTCCAACTTCACACCGGTATCTTCCACGGTGGCGGCATAGCCGTAATTAATTTGCGCCCAGCCCGTAATGCCAGGTTTTACCAGTAGGCGCGCCCGGTAGAAGGGGATTTCACGCTGGAATGTTGCCACCCATTGCTCCCGCTCAGCACGCGGCCCCACCAAGCTCATCTCGCCGCGTAAAACGTTCCAGAATTGGGGGAATTCATCCAGGCGGGTCACGCGCAGGAAGTTTCCCACCCGGGTGATGCGTGGGTCACGCTCCCCTGCCATTTGGGCTTGCCCTTCCTTCTCAGCATCCTGCCGCATGGTGCGGAATTTGATCATCATGAATTCGCTGCCACCTTTGCCCAGGCGTTCCTGGCTGTAAAAGATGGGCCAGCCACTATCAATCAGGGTTGCCAGACCAACAAATGGAAGCATAACAAGGAAAATGAACATCCCAACCACCGCGCCAAGAATATCAAGCGCCCGCTTGGCAATCTCATAAAACCCACTGCTACGCGTTTCATCAACAAAGTTGCGAATAACCCAATCCGATTCCAGGTGATGGATCGGTACACGCCCAAGCAACTCTTCATACATGATGGGCATACGAGTGATTTCAGTACCATGTTCACGCGCATCAAGCAGCGTCTGGAAAGTGGTGCCTTTCATCTCCCCGGAGATGGAAACAATCAGGTCGGTAATATTCAGTTCGTCAACCAGGTGCATCAACTGGCTGCTATCGCCAATCACACGCACTTTTTCAATAAATTTTCCCTGCTTCTGGGGGTCGTCATCAATAAACCCAACCAGAACAAATGGCGGCGGGGTAATCTCCCGATACATCCGCACCAGGGTTTTGCCATTGTTCCCTGCGCCAACTATTAGCATCCGGCGCATGAAGCTTGGGTTTGTATACAAACGAATATACAACCAGCGCCAAAATAACGTCAGGGGATATACCGCTACAAGGAAGCCAAAAAAGCCACGCCGGTTTATCGCCCCATCAAACGAAAAATAGACCACTGAATAGAGCAGGAAACCAACAATGGCAGCCATTAATACTGAGTTGAGCGTTTTTCGCCAGCTTGCAGCGCGGTGCAACTCATAAATATCCACCAGGAAAATCGGCCAGAGGAGTGGGATGCCATAAAACCACCAGGGCACACGCACCTGAAAAAACTCCCAGCCGAAATCAAGGAAAGCATCCCCTTCGGCCCAAAAATAAATCCCGGCCACAAGAGCCAAGCTGGCCATCAGCATATCCCCAAGGAACAACAAGGCTCGTTGCTCGCTTGGGCGCAACCGGAATGTGGATCTTGGCGTATCGGCAGACATATCAGGCTATCGCGCTCCAAAAATGATGCTTTTCAAAAAGCCGCTTCCCCAGGCGATATGCATCACTGACACAGCCAACGGGAATCCAATGAAAAAAAAGGGTTGTCGTACAGCCAGTGCAAGGCCAACCACGGTCAGTATGCCAAAGTATAAGACAATTTCAAAGATTATAAGCCACGCAAACCCGGGCATGAGTAAACCAACAAGAAAAAGCAAGAACAGGCTGGCTACAAATAACGGCGGCAGCGCCTGCCGCCAGCGCAGACTGCCAGGATAGCGTTTGAGCATTTGATACTTCCAGAACCCGTAACGGAAATATTGCTGCGCCAGCGCTGTCAGCGTGGCACGCGCAAAATAAACGGAACGCAGTTGCGGATCCAGCCAGATGCGTCCGCCAGTTTGACGAATGCGCGTGTTGAATTCGTAATCTTCATTGCTAAGCAGGTTTTCATCAAATTTGCCGATTTTCTCAATGAGATTGCTCCGAAAAGTGCCAAAAGGAACAGTATCCACATAGGCTGCCTCGGTCGCATGGCGATAGAGTGCATCTCCCACGCCCAACGGATGCGCCGCTGCGGTAGCAATGGATTTGGCAATCCAGGTATCGGCCCCGGGTCGAATCTCCCACACGCCACCCACGTTTTCAGCCTTGCCGGCCTGTAGCGCGGCAATCCCCTTTTCGACGTAATCAGGGTACGGGCCGGAATGGGCATCGAGCCGGATAATAAATTCTCCCTGGGCAGCTTCCAACGCACGATTGAGAGCGGCAGGAATTGTGCGAGCATCGTTATCGAGAACGACAATTGACAAATCGGGGTGGCTGGCCTGGAAATCGGCAATCACCTCACGCGTATTATCTGTAGAATGGCCGTCAGAAATTAGGACTTCCATTTCAGTGCGCGGGTAGGTTTGCGAATAAATCGCATCCAATAAAAACCGGATGCGATTTTGTTCGTTATAACAGGGAACAATAATGGAAACAACTGGCATGGCACTTGCCGCCGGGCGGCACGGTGGACTATTTTACCACTTCAACAATCACTGTTTGCACAGGGCAATGGCTTCAATCTCAACCAATGCGCCTTTCGGCAGCCCCGCTACGGCAATGGTGGAACGGGCAGGCGGGTTGGATGGGAAGAATTCGGCGTAGATGGTATTCATGGCAGGAAAATCGGCCATATCGCGCAGGAAAACAGTGGTCTTGACAACGGACTCAAGACTGGCGCCCCCCGCCTCGAGGACATTTTTCAGGTTTGTCAGCGCCTGGCGCGTTTCGGCTTCCAGACCGCCAGGCACCAGCTCGCCAACAGCGGGGTTAATCCCTACTTGCCCGGAGCAGAACAGCATGCTGCCTGTCTGGATGGCAACAGAGTAAGGGCCAATGGCTTTGGGGGCATTTTCGGTCGCGATCACGTTTCGGTTGCTCATGGTCATCTCCTTGTAGATGTGATTGTACTTTATTTCCCGAGCCACTTAAAACACAAAGACAGGCTTGGACACCTGTCTTTGTAGAGGCGACGATGGGATTTGAACCCATGATCAGGCTTTTGCAGAGCCTTGCCTTGCCACTTGGCCACGTCGCCATAAACACTGATTGCTGATTGAAGATTGCCGATTGCATACGCTTACAATCCACAATCTTCAATCAGCAATCTTTTGAGCGGGCGATGGGATTCGAACCCACGACCTTCTCCTTGGCAAGGAGACGTACTACCACTGTACTACGCCCGCATTTTCTTGGCAAACTTACCGCCGAGAGTGCCGAGAGTCAGGATCGAACTGACGACACCGCGATTTTCAGTCGCGTGCTCTACCTACTGAGCTATCTCGGCATGGGATAGCCTCTGGTTAAGCGTGCGAGATTTTACTCGTATTGAAGGAGATTGTCAAGCAACTTTGGGCATGCCGGGCTTTCGGGGATTATTCTGACACACCGGCGGAAATGCAGACAGCCCTCTTGACGCAGTATGCTATAATTTTTTAAACATTCCGCTCGCTGTTGGAACTTACTCATTATGCCATCTTCCATCCTTCTTATAGAAGATAATTCCGCAGACGTCGACCTGATACGCCGCATGCTCGAAAAGGTAGATGCGGGTATTCGCATTACCGTTGCCCGGGATGGCGCAGAAGCGCTGGAAACAATTGACAACTGGGGCAGTGAGTCACCCGCCCCTGAGGTGATTTTGTTGGATTTGAAACTCCCGAAAGTGAGCGGGTTGGAAGTACTGAAACACTTAAAATCCAACCCGAGGACAAAAAGCCTGCCAGTGGTTGTGCTGACTTCATCGAATGAGCTAAAAGATATCCAGGAAGCGTACCAGATTGGGGCCAACTCATATATCTTGAAAGCCATCGATTTTGATAATTTCTCGCAGGCGATTTCACTCATTCACAGGTACTGGTGCACCCTGAACATCCACCCGGAATAAGAGAAGGGCGACCCTGACTGGGTCGCCCTTCTTGATTAAGTTATTGCACACGTACAAACCGCCGTTTGCCCACCTGCAAAACACCGGGGCCAGGGAAGGGTGCATCAAATTTTTCCAGAACAGCGCCATTCAGGCGCACACCTTTTTGGTCAATCATTCGGCGACCTTCATTCTTGCTGGTTACCAGGCTGGCGTCCACCAGTACATCCAATACGGTCTGGCCAGCTTTCAAGGCGTATTCTGGCATTTCATCCGGCAATTCTTTTTGCTGGAAGAGCCTGATAAAGGCTTCCTGGGCTTTGTTCGCTTCAGGCTCGCTGTAGTATGTGGCGGCAATCTCATGGGCTAGTTTCATCTTCGCGTCACGCGGATGCAGCCCCCCGGTAGCCAGCCCGTGCTCAAACGCAGTCACCTCGGATGGCAGCCAGCGGGTCACCAGGCGGGCATATTGCGGCATGGCCGCATCCGGTACAGACATCACCTTGCCGTACATATCTTCTGCCGTGGAATTCAGCGGGATATGATTGCCAAGGGATTTGCTCATTTTGATAACGCCGTCAGTACCCGGCAGGATGGCCATGATAATGCCAATATTGGGCTTGGCATCGAAAGCGGTCATAATCTTGCGGCCTGCAGTAACGATGTTAAAAAGCTGATCGGTGCCACCTACCTGCACATCAGTTTTTAAGGCATATGCGTCATACCCCTGCATAATGGCATAGAAGAATTCATGCAGGTACAAAGCATCATCTTTGTCGAAACGATTTCGGAAGGCTTCGCGGGTCAGGAACTGCTGGATGGTAAAGTTGGAACCAAGCTTGATCAAGTCGGCGAACTTAAGCTCAGAAAGCCATTCATGGTTATAACGAATGGTGGTCTTTTTTTCATCCAGTACACGGAAAGCCTGCCTCGCATAAGTGCGGGCATTATCCATTACCTGCTCATGGGTCAACAGCGGACGGAGTTTATCTTTGTCAGACGGATCACCAATCAGGGATGTGTAGGTGCCGATCAGGAACGTGACTTCATGCCCCAGATCCTGGAACTGGCGCAGTTTCCGCATGGTCACGGTGTGACCAATGTGCAAATCAGCGGTACGAGGGTCGTACCCGCAATAGACGCGCAATGGGCGGTCTTCTTTTTCGGCTTCTGCCAGGCGCTCATGCAATTCACGGGCCATGGTCTGGCGAAGTTTTTCATCACCGTACTCGGTGCCTTGCATTAAGATTTCTACCTGCTCTGCAATTTTCATTGCAACCTCCAAAAGGGTTATGCCTGCGGAATAAAAATGCGCCTGCTGTGGGCAGGCGCATTGGAACCTCCACAGGGCATGGTTTACGCTGAGAAGGAATAATAGGAATTGCTGTCGTGTTGATGAGACATCATGGCGCTATTATACAACAACCTGCCTAATTGGCATATTGCATCAGTGCGGCGCGGCGCGTGTACACCATGATGGAGCTGGCCTGGGCAATCGGGCCGACAATGGATTTATCCAATTTGAGCAGGAATTCATGCGCAGTGATTTTACCGGTAATCATTTCCTGGGCAACCGCAAGGTATTTCTCGATCTGCTCAAAAGGAATACTCTTGAAAATAAAGAGCGAGAGCGGTGAATTACGCATATCAAAACTGGTATCACTGGCGCGGCCCGAATCGAGCAACCGGAAGAGTGTGTCATTTGCATCCAGCCAAGCCGGGGTGGGAATTTCTGGCAGGTAGTATTCCAGGCGTTTGATGCTGACCCCTTCCCTTGGAACATCACCCATAAACAGGGATACGGGGGCATCGCCGCCCGTGGCAACTGCCAGGGCTTCCAGGATGACCATGGAAAGGATCTTAATCTTCAGGTAGTCGCGTGCAACATGGATATTCACACTGGCCCGCTTCGACATGATCGCAAAATCAGCATCTGCTGGCATCCCGCGATACTGGTTAAAGACACTGTCAGCATCCAGGCTGTCAAAGAAAAGGACCATTTTTTGCAACGCCATACGATAAGTGCCAATGGAATAAACATCCGGAAGACGCAGGGCGGCATTGGTTTCCGGGAGCAATTTCCAGGTGTTGTCCAGGAAACGACCCGGGTCGGCCTCAGCAAAATTCTCAATATCTTTGTTGGCAAAAACAACAGAGGTCTGGATAATCTGTATCAACTCTTCATCTGTCAATTCAATGCCATATTGCGCAATGATTCCCGGCAGGCGGACTTCCATATTTTCGAAGTGATTCAGCCCCGCTTCATTCCGGCCCCGAAAAGGAATGGTGGCTTCAATACAAATTGCCATCCGCAGGAGGTCTTTTTCAGTTACGATTCCCGAAAGCTGTTTTGCCATCACCAGCCCGCTCAGGAACTCATTCAGCGCAGCCACAGAAGAAAGTTTTTGCCCGGGCTTTAAGTCAAAAATATCCAGCATCAGGACGGCTACACGGTCGTCTGACGAGATATCGGCAGCGACATAAAAATCCCCATTCGACTGGTTAATATAAGGGGAAATTATTTGCCAGATCTGGGATGAAAAACCCATATCCACCTGGAAATAGACAATATCATGGTACAGCGCTGCCAGGGTACGAATGGGGTCTTCCTGGTCCACAAACGTGAAAACATGTTCCAGTGTGTGGAAGTGACGGGCATGCACAGTCATGGCGCGATGAATGGTCACCGCCAGGTCTTCCAACTTACCAAGCGGAACTTCGCGTCCCAGTTTCTGGAATGCATCGCTAAAAATCGTAATCAGTTTCTGAACAGTGCCTACTTGCATGACTCACCAGTGAGAACTTCTTCCAAGGATTTAACGAAATCAGTATAGCATATCGAAACGATAAATCAACCAGCCATTTGTCTTATCCGGGCAAAGGAGAGAATAGCGCTGTCAGGGCATTCTGCAAATATGGGTAACGAAACTCAAACCCGGCCTGCAGCAGTCGTTCAGGGTGGGCATATTGCCCCTCCAAAAGCATGACCGACATTTCTCCCAACCCGAGTTTTAACAGGAATTCCGGCACGTGGAACCAGTAAGGCTTTTTGAATTCGGCGGCCAGCCCGGCCAGGAACTGCTCGCTCGAAACCAGCTCTGGTGCGGACAGGTTAAATACGCCATACATTTGCTCATTTTCCAGTAAAAATTGAATCGCGCAGATTTCATCCACCCAGTGAATCCAGGGGAAACCCTGATTGCCCCTCCCCAGCCTGCCGCCAAAAAACAGACGGGTGGGCAGGCCCATCAAAGGCAGGATTCCCTCGCGAGGGTGTAAGACAACCGCCGAACGGATAACAGCGCGGCGCACCCCCAAGCCTGCCACCCCTGCCGAGGAAGCCTCCCAGTCTACCGCCAGGCGGGCCTGAAAATCCGTTCCCGATTCGGTTTGCTCGGTGACCGGTTCAGTATCGCGAAAACCATAAAAACCCACCCCGGAACCCTGAATTAGTACCGAAGGGCGGGTTTTTGCCTCGGTAAAGGCCTGCAACATGGTTTTCCCAGCCTGCACACGGCTCTGGTAGAACATCTCCTTGCGGCCTGGCGTCCACGGCCAAGCACCAATCGTAGCCCCGGTCAGGTTCACCACGCCATCCATTTGCTCGAAAACATCCAGCCAGCCTGTTGTGCTGCGCCCATCCCAGGCAACCGGCACAACCCCGGGCGCCAGCCGGGCTTTATTCCCCTTGCGTGTCAGCGCCCAGACCTGGTGCTGCTGCTCAAGCAATTTTGTAGCCAACAAGGTGCCGATAAAGCCACTGCCACCAGCAATTAACACCTTCATAAAATTGTTCCTCAAGTGCTTATGCTATAATCGGCCGCATTGGAGGCCGCATGGACGAACTCGTCCTGGTGCTCAACGCCAATTTTGAGCCAATCAACATCTGTAACACCCGGCGGGCGCTCGGACTAATCATGAACGGTAAGGCCGCCCTGATTACCAATGGCCGGGGACATATTCACACGGTTGCGACTTCCTACCCCATCCCATCAGTCATCCGCTTAGAGCAAATGATCCACCGCCCGCGTCCGCAGGTAAAACTTACCCGCCGTGAAATCTTCAGGCGGGATAATTATACATGCCAATATTGCGGCAAACAGGGGTTAAACCTGACGATAGACCACGTCCTGCCTCGCCACCTGGGCGGCAACAACAACTGGACAAATGTTGTTACCGCCTGCGCAACCTGCAATCATCGCAAGGGTGGCCGCCGCCCAGAAGAAGCCCACATGTTGTTGATGCACCCACCCAAAGAACCTCCTTCCAGCGCCAGTTATATTTTTGGCCGGCACTTGAGTAACAACACGGAATGGGAACCATTCATCAATGACTGGTGAAATCAGCGCGGCATCGTCGCAATCACATCAGAAACTGCGCCGATCAATAGTCCCGGGGTAACATACACTTCAATTACCGCGGCCAGCAGTAAGAGGGGAATACACACAGCCACCATCAACCTGACCCATTCGGCCAGGGCTTCAATAAACACTTCACCAATCGAGACATTCTCCTCCGGCGTCACCAGCCGAACCCCCAGATTCAGCATGGCCGCCGTTGCAAAAATCACTGCGGCCAGCTCAAAAACACCATGCGGCAAAATGCCATATACAAAAATGGTCCAGGGTGGAATGCCCAGCAATTCCACCCCACCCAGAATTGCCCCAATTAATGAAAAGTTCAGTATATAAACCAAAATACCAATCACACCGAACGAGAACATCCCAAAAAACATAATCAGGACAACAGCGCGAAAATTATTGAAAAAGAGGAAAGGTACATTCAGATTGGTATGAAGGACATCGCCATCCAGTTGTTCATCTAACAACCCGAACAGTCTGCTAATTGGGAAGTTTTCAGACAAAGTGACCGTCTGGCTGGTGTATACATAAGCTCCGACAATGGCGATTAAACCAATCAGGCTGACCACCCCGAGCGGCAGTCGCAAGCGCCCAAACGCTGGCCCGACCTGGTGCTTATACCAATCCGCTACCGAGAGGATATCACGCACGAATGCAGCTCCCAGCGAAAAAGTCGCATCTTCAGTCATTACAGGTGCACGACGAAATAACTGTGCAAGTTTTCGGGATGCCCAGGCCCAGGTCGCGGTGGGCTGGTCTGTCCCACTGTAAGCCTTCCAGAACTGCCTCAACATATAACGAAGATCCAAAACATCAATTTCACGGCCAATCAGGCGTTCACGCTGAAAATGAGACAGTCCCAATCGCACCAATAGCCCTGCCATAATTGCAACACCAACGACCGCAAACCAGAGAACCTGGTTATTACCCCAAAATAATAAAACGCTCTCTCCTTGGATTAACAAAGCCACCGGGATGACAATAAATGAAGCCAATAAATTGGCCGCTCTGACCGAGGTGGACTGTGTGGAAATCACCATAGCGGCACTGACCATTAAAACGGTTTGCACCGTGCTGAGCGCCAGGGTCTGGATAATCATTTCCGCTTCGGGGAGGGCAATTTTCTGGTAAACCAGGCCACCCAGGTATAAGGCCGTGCTCAGGTAGCCTGCCCCCAACGGAACAAGCGTTCCCGCAATCAGCTTGCCAAAATACATGTGCCAGTCTTCAAGGGGGCTGCTAAGCATGGGCTCAATTGTCCCGCGTTCCTTTTCACCAACAAAAGACTCCAGGGCAACCACCAGGGAAACCGTAACCGGGAAAAAGCCCACCACGAGCACAAGGAAGGGAATAATGCGCTCAGCAACGGTATTGGCACCATATTGATTGATAAAGTCCACTGCTTGCCGGGCGGCAAAATTCATCAGGTATGGGAAGAAAATCACCAGGATGATCATCGGCATAATCACGCGCCAGTCACGCATCTGGTCAACCAGTTCCCGCTGGGCAACAATCCATACCAGGGAAAAGTCCTTACGATATTTCATAATTCTCCAGCCACGGCCAGGTTCATGGCCCTGAGATAGACCTGCTCCAGGCTGCGCGGTACTTCGTGCACAGCAACTACAGAGATTCCACGTTCAACCAGGCCTGAAACCAGGGCCGGGTTCTCTTTTTCAGGGCTTTCAGTATGGTAGGTAAAGCCATTCTCTGTGAAGTGCGTTACTTCCAGGTTGGGGATCGCGCGAATGGCTCCTTGCGACCACTTCCCTGCCAACCGCACTTCATATTCCGGTACACCCAACAATTGGCGGCGCAGTTCGTCAAGCGTTCCCTGTAACAGGATGCGCCCGCGGTAAATAATCGCGATCTTGTCAGCCAGGGTTTCAGCCTCAACAAGGTTGTGGGTACAAATAATGATCGAACGTTCGGATGACTTCAGCCGGGCAATTTCATTCCGAACCAACTGGGCGCTTTCAGGGTCCATCGCTGAAGTCGGCTCGTCGAGTAATAACACCGGCGGTTCATGAATTAATGCGCGCGCCAGGGCCAGCTTTTGGCGCATGCCCTTGGAATATTCACCAGAACGGCGTTTCGCAGCTTCAGCCAGGCCAAAATAATCCAGTAATTCTTTTGAGCGGCGTGCGCGGGTTGTTTTATCCAGGCTATACACCTGGCCGAAAAAATCCAGATATTCGTTGGCAGTCATGCGGGTGTACAAGCCATGCTGCTCGGTGAGTACACCTACTGAGGCGCGCACCTTACCCGGGTGACGCACAACATCATGCCCGGCCACCCGCGCCCACCCGCGCGTGGGGGATAAAACAGATGTGAGCATACGTACGGTAGTGGTCTTGCCTGCCCCATTTTGACCGAGCAGTGCCAGCACCCGCCCACGCGGGACGTTCAGGCTGACCCCTTCTACGGCTTTGAAGTTCTCAAAATATTTGGTTAGGTCTTCGCATTCAATCATTCTTCACCAATAAATATTCAAGTTACTTGCGGACGGAAATGACGCCACACCAGGACGGCCACAGCCGCCACGGCGACAACCGCCATGAATGTCTGGTTGGCATTGATTCCGCCCAGCATGGAGGCGTCCAGACGCAGGAAATCGAGCAGGAAACGCCCCAGGGGATAAATCACCAGGTAAACAAAGAAAATATCACCCGGTTTCAGGCGGTCGACAAAACGACGCCCCAGCCAGAGCAATAAAACCATGTTACCGAAATTCCAGAGTGATTCGTAGAAAAACAACGGGTGAAATGTTTCATATTGCTCAAACCCAGCCAGGCGATGTACAGGATCAATGGAAATGGCCCAGGGAAGGTTGGTTGGTGCACCATACAACTCTTGATTAAAGTAATTACCCCAGCGACCAATGGCCTGCCCCAGCGCCAGAGCCGGGGCAATGATGTCCATCCAGATCGGGTAACTACCCCCGTGGCGACGGGTGTAAAAATACAACGCAACCGCCCCGCCAATCACCGCGCCGGGAATACCCAAGCCGCCGCGCCAGATGGCCAAAATATCCAGCGGGTGTTGCAGGTAGTACAGGGTGGTAATGCCTGCCGCCACAGATGAGGGTGGCGGGGTGAAGATATGCCACAAACGCGCGCCAATCACACCGCCAACCAGCAGCCATATCAGTAAATCCCAGACCTGGTCCGGGTCTACTGAACGGCGGTTCGCTTCACGGGTGGCCAGCCAGGCGCCGGCAATCGCGCCAAGCATGATTATCATGCCATAAAATCGCAGGACAAATTCCTCCCCAAAAATCCTGAAGTAAAGGCCATCAAAAAGAATCTGCATTGTGATTTACTCTTTCGCAGAGGCAGCCTTGCTGCGGGCATCCCTGCGCACACGCCAGATGCGTTGCAAGGCAGTGATGTTCCCCAACACGGCAATGATCCAGATGACCCAGAGAGGTTGGTTAAGGATCAACAATGGGCCAATCACCATGTAACGTTCCATACGGGTCAGGATGCCGGTATTGGCATCAAACTTAAGCGAATCGGCCCGCGCCTTGACATACGATACCAGCACAGAGCCAGCGGCAGCCGCATAACAAACCATGACTGACAACCAGTCGTTTTGCCCGAGGAAGTAATACGACAGCCCACCCAGCACAAACAATTCGGAATAGCGATCTGTGACAGAATCGACAAAGGCGCCAAAATCACTGGCTTCGCCACGCATACGCGCCATGGTACCATCCAGCGCATCCAGCGGGCCACCCACCATCGCTAGGATGCCGCCCAGCACAATTTCTCCGCGCGCCACCATAAACCCGGCAGCCACATTTAACAATAGACCCAGCATGGTAATCATGTTGGGCGTCACGCCAATTTTGAGCAGGAAAGCTGCCGTCGGTTCGGTAATGCCTTTGAACCACAGGCGCATATAGTCAGTAAATGTTTGGGGAAGTTTTTTTATATCTTGAGCCATTGATTCATCCTTAAGTTTTTTTTACCTGAAGCCCTGCCCTGGCTCGTCAGAGTCGTACAGGTCTTCATCGTCACTAGAATCGATCAACACATCCCGTTCCTTGCCGCCGCCCTGCGACGGGCCGACCACCCCCATCTCTTCCAGCTGGTCAAGCAGGCGGGCTGCACGCGGATAGCCAATCCGCAGTCGGCGCTGCAACAGTGAAGCGCTGGCGCGCTGCGTTTGGCGCACAACACCAATTGCCTGTTCCACCAAGGCATCATCGCCGCCTTCTTCCGGTTCCTGCAGGATGCTCTCCCAGGGCGGGGAATGATGGTCAGTTTTGGATTTGGACTGCCAGAACGAAATCAACCGTTCAATTTCCTGGTCGGTAATGAGAACACCCTGGGCACGCAAAGGGTTGCCAATTTCAGGGTTGAGGAAAAGCATATCTCCGCGCCCAAGCAAGCTCTCAGCGCCTGGCATATCCAGAATGACGCGGCTGTCCACACCGGAAGTGACGGCAAATGCCAGCCGAGCTGGGAAGTTCGCTTTAATTAACCCGGTAACGACATCTGTGCTGGGGCGCTGGGTGGCCACCACCAGGTGAATGCCAGTGGCGCGGGCCATCTGGGCCAGGCGTACCAGGTTGTGTTCGGTCTGGTCTGGCGCAGACATCATCAGGTCGGCCAGTTCATCAACAATCACCACAATGCGCGGTAGCGGCCCACCGCCGCCATCTTTACGACCACGCGCCTTGCGGTTGTAGGCTTCCAGATCGCGGGCGCGTGAACCTTCGAGCAGGCGGTAACGGTGTTCCATTTCGACTACCAGCCAGCGCAAAACACCCATGATGCGCTCGACATTGGTCTCCACTTTACCGTAAAGATGGGGCAGGCCGTTAAACCGAATCAGCTCGACCATCTTCGAGTCGATCATCACCAGGCGAAGTTCGTCGGGCGTATTGTTCATCGCCAAACAGGCAGCAATGGCCGTGATACAGACCGATTTTCCCGAACCCGTTGCGCCCGCCACCAGCATATGGGGCATACGCGAAAGATCGGCCACCAGGGGCTGGCCCGAGACATCTCGGCCTAGGGCAATGGCCAGTGGTACGGCCATTTTATTGAACTGTTCACTCTCAAGCAGGGATTTCAATCGCACGGTTGCAGCGCGCGAATTGGGCACTTCAATGCCAACATAAGACTTGCCAGGCACAGGCGCTTCAATCCGTAACCGTTCGGCGGAGAGCGCCAGCGCCAGGTCTTTTTGCAACGAGGCAATCTGCGCCACGCGCACTTTCATCTGCTGGTGGTCTTCCTCGTTTGTACCCGGCTTGCGGATAAAACCCGGCTGCACGGCAAATTGCGTTACTGTTGGGCCAACGCGAAACCCCACCACCTGGGCCGGGATGCCAAATTCGGAAAGGGTTTTTTCGAGCAAGCCAGCCGTCTGGTTTATGTGGCGCTCGTCCGGGCGGGTGGACTGGTCGGTAAACAGCAGGGACAGCGGCGGCAGGTCTTCGCCGCGTTTGTGGGGCACAGCAGGGACTTCATCCTGCGTTTCAGGAACCTTGAAATTCTTACGGAATTGCTCGGGCAGGGAGATAGGCTTCCGGGCGGGAGGCGTCTTCTGGGTACGGGAGACAGGCTCCGGCTGGGCCAGCCCGGCAGGTATCTCCGTAATCACGGGATCAAACTCCTCTGGCAGCACTTCCATCATTTCGCCTGAAAACTTCCACAGGGCTTTTTCCAGCAGGCCAAACAACCCGAACGCAAAACCAGCTGTGACCAGTACCCCCAGCGCAACAATGATATTCCGCCACAGGTCACCAACCAGCAGGCTGAGCAGGCTGGCCAGGGACCAACCCGTGTAACCGCCATCCAGCCCGGCTTCGGCACGTTCAATAGATGCGCCGCCAAGCAACGTAAAGGCAACGAGCATGAAAAAGTAAAAACTCTCGAAGGCGATCAGGCGGCCCCAGGGAAGTTGTTGGGCAGGCATGCCGCGCCGGTAGAACAAGAATATGCTGGCCGCCAACATGGAGAAGCCGAACAGGTAGCTGCCCCAGCCCAACCAGCGGCGCAAGGTAAACGCCCAAGGGGTAAGCAGGGTCCCCTGTGTCCACTCGAAGAGCGCCAGCAGGGTAAGCAGGGAGAGGACCAGCAAGAGCAGCCCGCCGACATCCAACGTAAAACGCCCAAAGTGGGTTTGGAGTCGCTGCGTCCAATCCAGCAGGTCTGGTTGGTGGGGTGGTGGTTCGTGGCGGTATTTTCGAGAGTCGGGCATTACGCTCCGTTGAGCTTCAGGCTCAGGCCAAGGCGCTGGTGCTGGCAATCAATGTGGATGATGCGCACCTGGACGGATTGATTTTCGGAGAAGGTTTCACGAACCGATTGCCCGGAGGGTAAATCAATCTCTGAAACATGCGCCAAACCCTCGAGACCCTCCTCAAGGCGGCAAAAAACGCCGAACGAAACGACCGTTGTAATGGTCGCCGGGACAATGTCATCGACGGCATAGCGCTGGCGGGCGTCTTCCCAGGGGTTGGGTTGCAAGCGTTTCAGGCTCAGGGCAATCCGGCAGCGCTCAGGCATGATGTCCAGCACCTGCACACGAACCTGCTGACCAAGGCTGGCCAGGTGGGAAGGGTGAATTACACGGCCCCAGGACAATTCAGAAATATGAATCAGTCCCTCGACACCGCCCAGATCAACAAACACGCCAAAGTCGGTGACATTGGTCACTTCACCAGTGATGATCTCCCCAACCTGGATGCTGGAGAACAACTGGGTGCGCTTGCCAGAATCGACACGGGCCGCGCGCTCCGAGAAGACCGCCCGGCCTTCTTCAGGCACACACTCGATCATTTTCAGGCGCAGTTCCTGGCCTTCATATTTGGAAAGAAAGGCTTCGCGGTCACCTTCCAACTCGCAGGTCATATCAACCAGGTGCGAGTAAGGAACAAAGCCTTGCAGGCGTTCGTTCTCCACAAGCAGGCCGCCGCGGTTATAACCAACGACACTCAACGAAATAATCTGATCCTGTGCAAACAGGTCCTGCGCAAATCCCCAATCATTATTACGTTTGGGGTGTTCAGAATCAATGGCAGCATTCCGCGCAATCGGCGCAGGCACATCTTGATACTGCGGATGAGAAGCACGGGGCTGGGCAGGCCCGTATCGTGACTCATCCGAGAGGACCGATTCCCACCAGCCATCTTCTGCGGCCAGCGACGGTTCTTCTTGCATTCTCCTCGGGTTTGTAATTACCATTCTTTTCAGACCTCCTGGTTAGGTGTTTTTATTGAGCTCTGATTCCATTTGTAAAATTGCCCTTGCAACCGCATCCACGGCTACACGCTGCTTTCGGTATAGATCCGCTTCAGACATGGCCAGCCGGGCAGCCACATCCCGTACTTTGCGGCCTTCAATGAACTTCAGGTCAAGGATGTTGTAAAGGATCCATTCGGTGGTAAAACGGCGTTCACCCTGTGGGCGGACGCGTTCCACAGCCTGTTTAAGAATGGCGCGTAAGGCATTTGCCATGTTACCATCATGCTCCTCCTGGGCTGTCTCCTGGACAATCCGCAAGGACATCAGCGGTGAGTCGGTCAGTTTGGGGCCGCCCCAGTAATGGTTGAGCGCCTCGCGTACCCATTCGGCCATGTCCCGCGGCGCGTCAAGATCCTCTGCCAGCAGGCTATTGGCGCTGTCATAACGACCGGCAGCACGCAGGCGCTGGATGCGTTCATAGTCCTGGTTCAGGTCTTCCAGCGAGCTAAAGACCCGTTGCTGCAAGCTGCGGTCTTCCAGTGCGAGGGCTGCGCGGTCTGCCAGCAGCCAAAGCGCTTGCTTCTGGTCTGATTCAAGGTTGGGGGTAGTAGCAGCCACACCGAGCAAACCCAACAGCGAGGGAACCTGATCAATATCCATTTCGAACGTACGGCGTTGGCGCAGGGGTAAAATCCAGTAATCGTTCCAGCGCATTACCTGGCGCGAGTCGCCATCATCTGTGGTCTTTAGGGCCTCTTCCAATTCAATCGACTTTTCAAACGGTCGCCCTGCCGTGATCAATAGGGAAATTTGTTCATTGTCCAGCGAGGCAATAAATGCGGATGGGGACTGCATGTGATCGCGCACGGCGGCGAGTACTGCTTCAAGGAATTGCCGCAGGTCGCTCTGGGTGAGCAGGCGTTCCTCGATATTCTGGAGCAGGCTCAGCTCGGCGCGATCCCGGCCAAAGAACAGCCAGCGCTCCCAGAGCGGTGCAACAATCGTAATCAGGTGCTCCATGAGCAGGATAATCCCAACCACGCTGATTGGCACACCAGCATTATAAGGAAGCCCAAAGAATTCTCCCGCCCGGCGCAGCAGGGTCATTACCCCCAGCGCCAGCGAGGCCGTCACTGGCCCGCGCATAATCCACTTAAACAATCGGCTCTTCACCACCCGGTCTGGCCACGAAACGCCAAAGAAGGCCACTGCATAAGCCATGACCACCAGCAAAGCGCCGACAACCAGATTAATGGTTGTCGCAGCCGTCCAGAAAAGCAACTGGTGTTGAGATGCAAATAACGAACCATACACCAGGTAGGGATAAGAGCCCAATGCCGGGGCAGTTGCGCCAGCCATCAGGTACAACATGCGACGGCGACCCGAGCGAGTGAGCATTTTGCTATATGCACGAATCAGGTTTATCCCGGCCCAGAGCATCACCAGCAGGTAATAAACCGTAAAAATGCTCGTCCAGATGGTCAGTTGCAGGTACGGAGCTGGATTAAAGGAAGCCACCATTGGCCCAACCAGCTGGCCTTGAGAAAACAACACCAGAAAACCGGTTGAGATGGCATACACGGCACGTACAGCAAACCGGCGCCTACCACGGGAAGGACGGCCAGCCGTCACCAGCAGCGCATCTGACAGGTGCAGGTAGGCCGCAGGCAGGAAGACAATGCCTATCCATTGCAGACGCAGGAACAACTCCATTGTGTTAAGGGTGGCAACTGCGCTCTGAATGGCTTCGCTGGTAAAAACGACCACCACACACAGGAGAATCATGGCGAAGGACCGCGCGACGCGATCCCTTAAATTAAATGTCAGTGCATAAAGCAATAGGGAAAAAGCCGTGATG
Source organism: Anaerolineales bacterium (assembly GCA_024710905.1). Lineage (GTDB taxonomy): Bacteria > Chloroflexota > Anaerolineae > Anaerolineales > Villigracilaceae > JANJTV01. Next base: position 32,368 of record JANJTV010000036.1, read on the forward strand.
GCAATCCCGGCTGTGAGTATTTGATTGAACGTTTGAATCCCCGCCAAAAGACTTTCAGCCCAACCAGTAAACATGCAAGCCTTCCAAAACGTTAAATTAATCTTGCAAAAAAGAGAGCGATGTCCCTCGTCGTATAGTACTGGTCATTATACCCGCAGAATTCGTAGCCGAGTTTTTGGATCAACCGAATGGCCGGGTGGTTTTTTGACTGGACTTCACCGATCGACCGCTTAAACCCACGCTGGATGGCCCACGCCTCAACAGCAGCAATCAATTTTCGCCCCAACCCTTTGCGACGCAAGTTGCGCCCGACCACAATGTCGGTAATCCATACAGCATGTGGAACCATGTCATCGCGAAAGCGGATATACCCGACCGGTTCGCTGCCAAGCATGGCGCTCATCATTGGGGATTGGTGCCATTCATCCGGCAATTGCTCGGCAGTTCGGACATGTGGTATTTGAATCGTACGTGGCAGGCGCACCTCACGGAAGATCGAGTCGACCTGCGCAATTTCGCGGTGCAGGTCCAACTGCCAGACATAATCTGTATCAATGGAATGATCCAGCTGTGAAAGGCGGGCAATATCTGTGGAGATGGTGTTGCGGATTTCAATTTCGGCCATGGCGTTCCCTTATGGGGCAGTAATCCGAAGTGGGATGACACAGGCGGGCAATTCAATGCCCTGGTTGTCCGTAACCACCAGACGCAAGCGATAGTCGCCAGGGGTAAGCTGGCTGGTATCCCACAAGCCAATGGTGCCATCACGGACTACATCACGCCCGGCAGCAATCGGGGACCATTGCTCCGTTCCGGCGGGCGCATATTCATATTTGTAAAACCCAAAATTAGGGATGTCCACCGTTCCAACCAGGGAGACCTGCCCAGAGATCTGCTGCCCCCCCTCCAGCGAAGTAATCACCAGTTGTAACGGGATGCAGCCTTCGGTACCAGGCGGCGGCTGGGGCACCGCCGTGCGATCAGACGGGGCATCCCCTTCCGACATCCCAGCCTCCGGCGTGCTGAGCAGGCTGACCGTTGCCGTAGGGATCACCTCGCTGGCCGGGAGCAATGGCACAACAAAGGTCGCAAGGAAAAATGTGGTCAGGCCAATAATTCCCAGCAGGATAAGCGAAGACAAGGAACTACGAAAGCGCTGCATGGTCAGTTCACGCTCAAGGCCAAAGACAGCCAGGCGATACTCCTGCCAGGCCAGGAACGCAGAACGCCCGGAGAAAAGGGCAAACAAGCCCAGCACCAGGTAAATAAAAACTTCATAAACGGCCAATGCGCGCAAAAGATCAGACACAGTTTCTTCCTGTTCAGGAACCTGCTTACAACGATGACAAGAAGGTTCGCAGTAATTTCTCCAGTTTGGGGCCCATCACTGCACCCGCTTCAAGCACTTCTTCATGGGTGGTGATGGTATTGCCATCCAAATTGGCCTTGTTGCTAATCCCCGATATCCCCAGCACACGGATGCCGCCATGCCGGGCAACAGTCACTTCCGGGACGGTGGACATCCCCACGGCATCGGCGCCGCACACACGCAAGAAACGCAGGTCAGCCGGGGTTTCAAAGGAAGGGCCGCTCAGGAAAACATAAACGCCCTCCTGCAGGCGGATTTTATTTTTCTGAGCGGCCTTGCGCGCCAGGTCACACAAATCTCGGTCATAGGATCGGCTCATATCAGGGAAACGCGGGCCGAGTTCATCAAAATTTGGGCCAATCAGCGGGTTCAGGCCTACCATTCCTGCCAGGTTAAGGTGATCGGTGATTAGCATCAGGTCACCGGGTTCAAACTCCGGGTGGATGGCCCCGGCAGCATTGGTCACCACCATAATCTCGATTCCCATTCGTTGCATCACACGGGCAGGCAATGTCACCTGGGACATGGAATAGCCTTCATAAAAATGGATACGGCCCTGCATCACCATCACCACCTGGCCCTGCAGTTTGCCAATCACCAACCTGCCGGCATGCCCATGCACCGTGGATTTCGGCCAGTGCGGCAGGCTGGCATAAGGAATGCTGTCTGCATCTTCCACGGCATCTGCCACGCTACCCAGCCCCGAACCAAGAATCAGGGCCACTTTTGGCTGGTAACGTGTCTGCGATTGGATGGCAGCGACCACTTCATCAATCTCTGCCAGCGAAAGGAAAGGCTGATTAATCATCATTCACCGTCGCGCCCATAAATTTGGAACAGGGTTTCCCCGCGCTGCCTGTTCAACAGAGCCACAAAATTATACTCGCTCAACACCCAAAGAATCACACCCAACAATCCATTTGTAAATGAAATAGTCCTGTGCTATGCTATGCCATATGGTGATTAACCGCAATGACACCAACCTGCTTGGGTTTAGCGCAATCATTTGTTTCATCATTGCCGGTGAAAGCCTGCTGCTCATCCCACATCACCTGACCGACTTGCTCCCGGCCAGCACCATCTGGTTAAACTGGATCGCTGGGTATGCTTTCTTCGGCATCGGGCTATGGGTAAGCGCCAGCCTTTTCCTAAACCACACCCTCTCCTGGCAGCGGGTAGCCTTTACCACTGCAGCCCTAGCAGCGCTGGCATTGACCATCCAATATGCTCGGGCGGGCAGGTACATCGAAACAATCTGGTTTGGCAGCCTGTCGCTGGCTTTCCTGGCAGCCAATCGATTCGACGCCCATGGCCGCGGCTGGCACACTCACGCCCTTACCGTTGCCAACCTGGCCTGCGGCCTGCTACTGCTTTCCCAACACCCCCTTTCAAACGACTGGGTCAAGATCCTGTCCAACAACAACCTTATCCTGGCTGTTATCTTCCTTACCAGCAGCCTGATCAACATGGTTGTCACTGTTAGCCATCATACAAACCCGGGCAGCCGTGTCAAACTCCTGGGCATCCCCTGGTTGCTCTGGAGTTTCTTCCACCTGATCCCACTGGATTTCCCCGCCCTGCTGGTGGCGTTGACTGCAGCAGCCTGTGGATTATTGGATGGGGTCATTCCCTGGGAAAGGCTGATCCTGCGCGAAGGCTACAAACTGGGCCGCCGGTTTTTTATTATTTTTGGGCTCACTCTGGCCTTGCTCCTGTTCCTGATGAGCTGGTTCCTGCTGGTCATTGATCACAACCTTCAGGAGCAGGTGACAGCCTGGCAATTGCGTGAGCTGGCATTTGGCGGTTACAACCTGCTCATGCTTATGCTCATGTTCATCATTGCCAGTATACACCTTTCCATTAATGGGTTAATTTCAGGTCTGTACGGCGAGCACCCAACCATCCCTCGCCCACAGGATACTGACCCCTTTTTGCAAAAGATTCGCCAGGCGCTGATGATGCCTTTTTCACTCTCGCGCGACCTGCTTAACAACAGATTAAAAAACAACCAGGAATATGAAGACCTCCTGAATGCCCAAATGCGCACCGAGAAAAAGCGCATGGCGCAGCTATCACTCCTGCACCAGATCAACCTGGCTTTTGAGACCATCCTGGACCCACCCGTTTCGGCACAACTGGCTGTCAACGCCATCCTAAATGCCACCAACGCCAATCTATGCGCCATCATGGAGTATGACGCCCTGACCCAGCGATTGGTAACCCTGGCATCCAATGGCAAGATGTCTGTCACCATCCCGCCCGGTTACGCCCAGGGTATCTCACAGGGAATCATGGGCCGGGCTGCCCGCCTGCGCCGCACCCAGCTGGTTTCCGATACGCGCCTGGACCCCGACTATATTCACTTAGACCAGCAAATCGCTCTGACAGAACTGGTTGTCCCGTTAATTCATGGCGGGCACTTCAAAGGTGTCCTGGTCATAGATGCCGACCAGCCCAACGCGTTTGACGATAGTGACATCCGTACCATGGAAACCATCGCCCTGCGTGTTGCCACCAGTTGGGAGCGCGCCGATCACGATGCCCGATTGACCCACCTGATCGAAGCCGGTATTGCCCTTTCAACCACCCTGGACATTGGCAAGGTGATTGAGGAAATAGCCGAGATTACGCTGAACGTGATGGGGGCACGGTTTGTTTTTGTAGCCCTGACAGACAAGGGCGGCAGTGGTTTTGCGCGATTTGGCTCGGCCGGTGAAGCGCCCACCTTAGCCGCCATGCTGGGCAGCGACCCGCACGGGAATACCCTCATCCAAACCGTATTACACCAACAGGGTAGCTTACGTTTAAGGGACGTTCGCAAACGTTTTGTCAGCCTGCCTACCGGCGACCCCGCCTTAAGGAACTTGCTGGCGACACCCATCCGGCTCAGACAGTCTAGCATTGGTGCAATCCTGGTCTTCGGAAAAGCCAACGGGTCCACCTTCAGTGACAATGATGAAGCGCTGGCCAACCTGATTGCCACCCAGGCAGGCGGCGCAATTGAAACCAGCTGGCTATACCAGGAATTACGAGGCATGTACAACATTGCCACCCAACTGGCCACACTCAGCTTCAGGGTTATCCAGGCCGAAACAATCAATGATGCCGCTATTGCGATTGCCGAGGTTTCTTACAAACTCTCCCGCGCCAACGCATCCGGAATCGTCATCCTGGGCAGCGCGGGGCAAATTGAAGCGCAAGTCCAAATTGATGGGAATGGGGTTCAAGCCAATGGTCGCCAGCCCCGACAACTCATCGAACAAAGCCTGCAAACTGGGCAAATGATCGTAAATGCAGGGCGGGCGGAGCAGGTCACCGTGTGCATGCCGCTCAAAACGCCGCGCGGGAACAATGGGGTCCTCTGGATAGAATTGCCGGAAGAATACTGGAGCGCGCCGAATTTTTCTGAAAACCTTCGTACGCTTTCAAACCAGGCGGCCATTGCCCTTGAAAGAAGCATACTGTTGATGGAAACCAGGCGCCAGGCAGGCCAGCTGGAAGAAGCCTACCGGACCCTCGAGCAAACTTACGACCAGACCCTGCTGGCACTCAGTTCCGCCCTGGATGCCCGGGACAGAGAAACTGAAGGCCACAGTCAACGCGTCGCAAACATTGCCTACCAGTTGGGACGGCACATGAACATACCCGAAGAGCAGGCAAAAAAAATGGAACGCGGCGCCATCCTGCACGACATCGGCAAAATTGGCATCAGCGACTCCATCCTGCTCAAACCCGGGCCATTAACCGAGCAAGAGTGGCAGATTATGCGCCAGCACCCGGATATCGGTGCAAGGATTGTCGAGGGCATTCCTTTCTTACAGGATGCATTGCCGGTTATCCGCTATCACCAGGAACGCTGGGACGGGAGTGGTTATCCATTGGGATTAAAAGGTGAACAAATTCCCTTTATGGCGCGGCTGTTTGCGGTTGTTGACGCATTCGATGCCCTGACCACTGAACGCCCCTATCGCACAAAAATTACGCCACTGGAAGCAATTGATTACCTTAAGGAACAGGCCGGGGTCTTATTTGACCCGGTAATTGTTGAAGCGTTTACTGCCATGATCCAGCAAGGCTTGTTCGAGGAAATTGTGGTGTAACGGCATGCGCAATTACCAGAACCCTTCCTTCCCTAAAAATACCACCGCCAAGGAATTGCGGCGGCTGCTATTGCCCACCTGGCTGGCCGGGTTAATCTTTTGCCTGGTAGTTGGGGCAATCGTCATTCTAGACCTTATCGACCAGGCTACCCAAAACCGCCTGCTCGGGCTAACGATTTTTGGCATTTTGTATGGCGCTGGTTTATACGGGCTAAATATTTATCGTTCGGGCTGGGTACTTAAACTCAAGTGGGTCATATCCCTGATGAATGCCCTGCTGTGCGCGTTGGGCTTCCTGTTGTTGCCGCCGGGGTTCGGGCTCCTGGCCATGGTTGTCGTAGTCACAATGACAGCAGCCAGCACCATTATCTGGAATAGCCAGGCAGCCTATACTTCCCTGGCCGGGGCAACCCTGCTCTACGGGGTGTACCAGCTGGCCTCAGGCACATTCTCACTCATGACCGCCGGGAATATAGTTGCCATCCTGCTGATTGGCAGTGTCATCATTGATGCATTGGACCAGTTGATTCGTTCAACCCGGGCCCGGGTTGAACGAATCAACTGGTCCAATGCATCAATGATGACACTGCCAATCAGCAGGATGGCAACTATATTCCCGGCGGTCATGAGTGAGAATGTGCCTGAGGCCAGCTGGTACACCCCGTAGAGCAGGGTTGCCCCGGCCAGGGAAGTATAGGCTGCCTGGCTATTCCAGATAATGGTGCTGGCTGCTGTCATTGTGACTACGACAACCATGGCCAGGAGCCCGAACCCCGGCGGCAACAACAGGAAGCCCAACGCGCACAGCAGGGCATTCATCAGGGATATGACCCACTTGAGTTTAAGTACCCAGCCCGAACGATAAATATTTAGCCCGTATAAACCAGCGCCATACAAAATGCCAAAAATCGTTAGCCCGAGCAGGCGGTTTTGGGTAGCCTGGTCGATAAGGTCTAGAATGACGATTGCCCCAACTACCAGGCAAAAGATTAACCCGGCCAGCCAGGTGGGCAATAGCAGCCGCCGCAATTCCTTGGCGGTGGTATTTTTAGGGAAGGAAGGGTTCTGGTAATTGCGCATGCCGTTACACCACAATTTCCTCGAACAAGCCTTGCTGGATCATGGCAGTAAACGCTTCAACAATTACCGGGTCAAATAAGACCCCGGCCTGTTCCTTAAGGTAATCAATTGCTTCCAGTGGCGTAATTTTTGTGCGATAGGGGCGTTCAGTGGTCAGGGCATCGAATGCGTCAACAACCGCAAACAGCCGCGCCATAAAGGGAATTTGTTCACCTTTTAATCCCAATGGATAACCACTCCCGTCCCAGCGTTCCTGGTGATAGCGGATAACCGGCAATGCATCCTGTAAGAAAGGAATGCCCTCGACAATCCTTGCACCGATATCCGGGTGCTGGCGCATAATCTGCCACTCTTGCTCGGTTAATGGCCCGGGTTTGAGCAGGATGGAGTCGCTGATGCCAATTTTGCCGATGTCGTGCAGGATGGCGCCGCGTTCCATTTTTTTTGCCTGCTCTTCGGGTATGTTCATGTGCCGTCCCAACTGGTAGGCAATGTTTGCGACGCGTTGACTGTGGCCTTCAGTTTCTCTGTCCCGGGCATCCAGGGCGGAACTGAGTGCCAGCAGGGTCTGGTCGTAAGTTTGCTCGAGGGTCCGGTAGGCTTCTTCCAGCTGGCCTGCCTGGCGCCTGGTTTCCATCAACAGTATGCTTCTTTCAAGGGCAATGGCCGCCTGGTTTGAAAGCGTACGAAGGTTTTCAGAAAAATTCGGCGCGCTCCAGTATTCTTCCGGCAATTCTATCCAGAGGACCCCATTGTTCCCGCGCGGCGTTTTGAGCGGCATGCACACGGTGACCTGCTCCGCCCGCCCTGCATTTACGATCATTTGCCCAGTTTGCAGGCTTTGTTCGATGAGTTGTCGGGGCTGGCGACCATTGGCTTGAACCCCATTCCCATCAATTTGGACTTGCGCTTCAATTTGCCCCGCGCTGCCCAGGATGACGATTCCGGATGCGTTGGCGCGGGAGAGTTTGTAAGAAACCTCGGCAATCGCAATAGCGGCATCATTGATTGTTTCGGCCTGGATAACCCTGAAGCTGAGTGTGGCCAGTTGGGTGGCAATGTTGTACATGCCTCGTAATTCCTGGTATAGCCAGCTGGTTTCAATTGCGCCGCCTGCCTGGGTGGCAATCAGGTTGGCCAGCGCTTCATCATTGTCACTGAAGGTGGACCCGTTGGCTTTTCCGAAGACCAGGATTGCACCAATGCTAGACTGTCTGAGCCGGATGGGTGTCGCCAGCAAGTTCCTTAAGGCGGGGTCGCCGGTAGGCAGGCTGACAAAACGTTTGCGAACGTCCCTTAAACGTAAGCTACCCTGTTGGTGTAATACGGTTTGGATGAGGGTATTCCCGTGCGGGTCGCTGCCCAGCATGGCGGCTAAGGTGGGCGCTTCACCGGCCGAGCCAAATCGCGCAAAACCACTGCCGCCCTTGTCTGTCAGGGCTACAAAAACAAACCGTGCCCCCATCACGTTCAGCGTAATCTCGGCTATTTCCTCAATCACCTTGCCAATGTCCAGGGTGGTTGAAAGGGCAATACCGGCTTCGATCAGGTGGGTCAATCGGGCATCGTGATCGGCGCGCTCCCAACTGGTGGCAACACGCAGGGCGATGGTTTCCATGGTACGGATGTCACTATCGTCAAACGCGTTGGGCTGGTCGGCATCTATGACCAGGACACCTTTGAAGTGCCCGCCATGAATTAACGGGACAACCAGTTCTGTCAGAGCGATTTGCTGGTCTAAGTGAATATAGTCGGGGTCCAGGCGCGTATCGGAAACCAGCTGGGTGCGGCGCAGGCGGGCAGCCCGGCCCATGATTCCCTGTGAGATACCCTGGGCGTAACCGGGCGGGATGGTGACAGACATCTTGCCATTGGATGCCAGGGTTACCAATCGCTGGGTCAGGGCGTCATACTCCATGATGGCGCATAGATTGGCGTTGGTGGCATTTAGGATGGCGTTGACAGCCAGTTGTGCCGAAACGGGTGGGTCCAGGATGGTCTCAAAAGCCAGGTTGATCTGGTGCAGGAGTGATAGCTGCGCCATGCGCTTTTTCTCGGTGCGCATTTGGGCATTCAGGAGGTCTTCATATTCCTGGTTGTTTTTTAATCTGTTGTTAAGCAGGTCGCGCGAGAGTGAAAAAGGCATCATCAGCGCCTGGCGAATCTTTTGCAAAAAGGGGTCAGTATCCTGTGGGCGAGGGATGGTTGGGTGCTCGCCGTACAGACCTGAAATTAACCCATTAATGGAAAGGTGTATACTGGCAATGATGAACATGAGCATAAGCATGAGCAGGTTGTAACCGCCAAATGCCAGCTCACGCAATTGCCAGGCTGTCACCTGCTCCTGAAGGTTGTGATCAATGACCAGCAGGAACCAGCTCATCAGGAACAGGAGCAAGGCCAGAGTGAGCCCAAAAATAATAAAAAACCGGCGGCCCAGTTTGTAGCCTTCGCGCAGGATCAGCCTTTCCCAGGGAATGACCCCATCCAATAATCCACAGGCTGCTGCAGTCAACGCCACCAGCAGGGCGGGGAAATCCAGTGGGATCAGGTGGAAGAAACTCCAGAGCAACCAGGGGATGCCCAGGAGTTTGACACGGCTGCCCGGGTTTGTATGATGGCTAACAGTGACAACCATGTTGATCAGGCTGCTGGTAAGGAAGATAACAGCCAGGATAAGGTTGTTGTTGGACAGGATCTTGACCCAGTCGTTTGAAAGGGGGTGTTGGGAAAGCAGTAGCAGGCCGCAGGCCAGGTTGGCAACGGTAAGGGCGTGAGTGTGCCAGCCGCGGCCATGGGCGTCGAATCGATTGGCTGCCAGGAAAGCCAGCGACAGGCTGCCAAACCAGATTGTTTCGATGTACCTGCCCGCCCGAGCATATTGGATGGTCAATGCCAGCGCTGCTAGGGCTGCAGTGGTAAAGGCTACCCGCTGCCAGGAGAGGGTGTGGTTTAGGAAAAGGCTGGCGCTTACCCATAGCCCGATGCCGAAGAAAGCATACCCAGCGATCCAGTTTAACCAGATGGTGCTGGCCGGGAGCAAGTCGGTCAGGTGATGTGGGATGAGCAGCAGGCTTTCACCGGCAATGATGAAACAAATGATTGCGCTAAACCCAAGCAGGTTGGTGTCATTGCGGTTAATCACCATATGGCATAGCATAGCACAGGACTATTTCATTTACAAATGGATTGTTGGGTGTGATTCTTTGGGTGTTGAGCGAGTATAATTTTGTGGCTCTGTTGAACAGGCAGCGCGGGGAAACCCTGTTCCAAATTTATGGGCGCGACGGTGAATGATGATTAATCAGCCTTTCCTTTCGCTGGCAGAGATTGATGAAGTGGTCGCTGCCATCCAATCGCAGACACGTTACCAGCCAAAAGTGGCCCTGATTCTTGGTTCGGGGCTGGGTAGCGTGGCAGATGCCGTGGAAGATGCAGACAGCATTCCTTATGCCAGCCTGCCGCACTGGCCGAAATCCACGGTGCATGGGCATGCCGGCAGGTTGGTGATTGGCAAACTGCAGGGCCAGGTGGTGATGGTGATGCAGGGCCGTATCCATTTTTATGAAGGCTATTCCATGTCCCAGGTGACATTGCCTGCCCGTGTGATGCAACGAATGGGAATCGAGATTATGGTGGTGACCAATGCTGCCGGGGCCATCCACCCGGAGTTTGAACCCGGTGACCTGATGCTAATCACCGATCACCTTAACCTGGCAGGAATGGTAGGCCTGAACCCGCTGATTGGCCCAAATTTTGATGAACTCGGCCCGCGTTTCCCTGATATGAGCCGATCCTATGACCGAGATTTGTGTGACCTGGCGCGCAAGGCCGCTCAGAAAAATAAAATCCGCCTGCAGGAGGGCGTTTATGTTTTCCTGAGCGGCCCTTCCTTTGAAACCCCGGCTGACCTGCGTTTCTTGCGTGTGTGCGGCGCCGATGCCGTGGGGATGTCCACCGTCCCGGAAGTGACTGTTGCCCGGCATGGCGGCATCCGTGTGCTGGGGATATCGGGGATTAGCAACAAGGCCAATTTGGATGGCAATACCATCACCACCCATGAAGAAGTGCTTGAAGCGGGTGCAGTGATGGGCCCCAAACTGGAGAAATTACTGCGAACCTTCTTGTCATCGTTGTAAGCAGGTTCCTGAACAGGAAGAAACTGTGTCTGATCTTTTGCGCGCATTGGCCGTTTATGAAGTTTTTATTTACCTGGTGCTGGGCTTGTTTGCCCTTTTCTCCGGGCGTTCTGCGTTCCTGGCCTGGCAGGAGTATCGCCTGGCTGTCTTTGGCCTTGAGCGTGAACTGACCATGCAGCGCTTTCGTAGTTCCTTGTCTTCGCTTATCCTGCTGGGAATTATTGGCCTGACCACATTTTTCCTTGCGACCTTTGTTGTGCCATTGCTCCCGGCCAGCGAGGTGATCCCTACGGCAACGGTCAGCCTGCTCAGCACGCCGGAGGCTGGGATGTCGGAAGGGGATGCCCCGTCTGATCGCACGGCGGTGCCCCAGCCGCCGCCTGGTACCGAAGGCTGCATCCCGTTACAACTGGTGATTACTTCGCTGGAGGGGGGGCAGCAGATCTCTGGGCAGGTCTCCCTGGTTGGAACGGTGGACATCCCTAATTTTGGGTTTTACAAATATGAATATGCGCCCGCCGGAACGGAGCAATGGTCCCCGATTGCTGCCGGGCGTGATGTAGTCCGTGATGGCACCATTGGCTTGTGGGATACCAGCCAGCTTACCCCTGGCGACTATCGCTTGCGTCTGGTGGTTACGGACAACCAGGGCATTGAATTGCCCGCCTGTGTCATCCCACTTCGGATTACTGCCCCATAAGGGAACGCCATGGCCGAAATTGAAATCCGCAACACCATCTCCACAGATATTGCCCGCCTTTCACAGCTGGATCATTCCATTGATACAGATTATGTCTGGCAGTTGGACCTGCACCGCGAAATTGCGCAGGTCGACTCGATCTTCCGTGAGGTGCGCCTGCCACGTACGATTCAAATACCACATGTCCGAACTGCCGAGCAATTGCCGGATGAATGGCACCAATCCCCAATGATGAGCGCCATGCTTGGCAGCGAACCGGTCGGGTATATCCGCTTTCGCGATGACATGGTTCCACATGCTGTATGGATTACCGACATTGTGGTCGGGCGCAACTTGCGTCGCAAAGGGTTGGGGCGAAAATTGATTGCTGCTGTTGAGGCGTGGGCCATCCAGCGTGGGTTTAAGCGGTCGATCGGTGAAGTCCAGTCAAAAAACCACCCGGCCATTCGGTTGATCCAAAAACTCGGCTACGAATTCTGCGGGTATAATGACCAGTACTATACGACGAGGGACATCGCTCTCTTTTTTGCAAGATTAATTTAACGTTTTGGAAGGCTTGCATGTTTACTGGTTGGGCTGAAAGTCTTTTGGCGGGGATTCAAACGTTCAATCAAATACTCACAGCCGGGATTGCCATCACGGCTTTTTCCCTATTGCTTTATGCACTGACATTTAATTTAAGGGATCGCGTCGCGCGGTCCTTCGCCATGATTCTCCTGTGTGTGGTGGTCGTTTTTACCAGCGAAGCCATTCAGAGCGCAGTTGCCACCCTTAACACAATGGAGTTGTTCCTGCGTCTGCAATGGATAGGCATTGTCTTCCTGCCTGCGGCCTACCTGCACCTGTCAGATGCGCTGCTGGTGACGGCTGGCCGTCCTTCCCGTGGTAGGCGCCGGTTTGCTGTACGTGCCGTGTATGCCATCTCAACCGGTTTTCTGGTGTTGTTTTCTCAAGGCCAGCTGGTTGGGCCAATGGTGGCTTCCTTTAATCCAGCTCCGTACCTGCAACTGACCATCTGGACGAGCATTTTTACGGTTTATTACCTGCTGGTGATGCTCTGGGCCGGGATAAACCTGATTCGTGCATATAGCAAAATGCTCACTCGCTCGGGTCGCCGTCGCATGTTGTACCTGATGGCTGGCGCAACTGCCCCGGCATTGGGCTCTTATCCCTACCTGGTGTATGGTTCGTTATTTGCATCTCAACACCAGTTGCTTTTCTGGACGGCTGCGACAACCATTAATCTGGTTGTCGGCGCTTTGCTGGTGGTCATGGCTTATGCAGTGGCCTTCTTTGGCGTTTCGTGGCCAGACCGGGTGGTGAAGAGCCGATTGTTTAAGTGGATTATGCGCGGGCCAGTGACGGCCTCGCTGGCGCTGGGGGTAATGACCCTGCTGCGCCGGGCGGGAGAATTCTTTGGGCTTCCTTATAATGCTGGTGTGCCAATCAGCGTGGTTGGGATTATCCTGCTCATGGAGCACCTGATTACGATTGTTGCACCGCTCTGGGAGCGCTGGCTGTTCTTTGGCCGGGATCGCGCCGAGCTGAGCCTGCTCCAGAATATCGAGGAACGCCTGCTCACCCAGAGCGACCTGCGGCAATTCCTTGAAGCAGTACTCGCCGCCGTGCGCGATCACATGCAGTCCCCATCCGCATTTATTGCCTCGCTGGACAATGAACAAATTTCCCTATTGATCACGGCAGGGCGACCGTTTGAAAAGTCGATTGAATTGGAAGAGGCCCTAAAGACCACAGATGATGGCGACTCGCGCCAGGTAATGCGCTGGAACGATTACTGGATTTTACCCCTGCGCCAACGCCGTACGTTCGAAATGGATATTGATCAGGTTCCCTCGCTGTTGGGTTTGCTCGGTGTGGCTGCTACTACCCCCAACCTTGAATCAGACCAGAAGCAAGCGCTTTGGCTGCTGGCAGACCGCGCAGCCCTCGCACTGGAAGACCGCAGCTTGCAGCAACGGGTCTTTAGCTCGCTGGAAGACCTGAACCAGGACTATGAACGCATCCAGCGCCTGCGTGCTGCCGGTCGTTATGACAGCGCCAATAGCCTGCTGGCAGAGGATCTTGACGCGCCGCGGGACATGGCCGAATGGGTACGCGAGGCGCTCAACCATTACTGGGGCGGCCCCAAACTGACCGACTCACCGCTGATGTCCTTGCGGATTGTCCAGGAGACAGCCCAGGAGGAGCATGATGGTAACATGGCAAATGCCTTACGCGCCATTCTTAAACAGGCTGTGGAACGCGTCCGCCCACAGGGTGAACGCCGTTTTACCACCGAATGGATCCTTTACAACATCCTTGACCTGAAGTTCATTGAAGGCCGCAAAGTACGGGATGTGGCTGCCCGGCTGGCCATGTCTGAAGCGGATCTATACCGAAAGCAGCGTGTAGCCGTGGATGCGGTTGCAAGGGCAATTTTACAAATGGAATCAGAGCTCAATAAAAACACCTAACCAGGAGGTCTGAAAAGAATGGTAATTACAAACCCGAGGAGAATGCAAGAAGAACCGTCGCTGGCCGCAGAAGATGGCTGGTGGGAATCGGTCCTCTCGGATGAGTCACGATACGGGCCTGCCCAGCCCCGTGCTTCTCATCCGCAGTATCAAGATGTGCCTGCGCCGATTGCGCGGAATGCTGCCATTGATTCTGAACACCCCAAACGTAATAATGATTGGGGATTTGCGCAGGACCTGTTTGCACAGGATCAGATTATTTCGTTGAGTGTCGTTGGTTATAACCGCGGCGGCCTGCTTGTGGAGAACGAACGCCTGCAAGGCTTTGTTCCTTACTCGCACCTGGTTGATATGACCTGCGAGTTGGAAGGTGACCGCGAAGCCTTTCTTTCCAAATATGAAGGCCAGGAACTGCGCCTGAAAATGATCGAGTGTGTGCCTGAAGAAGGCCGGGCGGTCTTCTCGGAGCGCGCGGCCCGTGTCGATTCTGGCAAGCGCACCCAGTTGTTCTCCAGCATCCAGGTTGGGGAGATCATCACTGGTGAAGTGACCAATGTCACCGACTTTGGCGTGTTTGTTGATCTGGGCGGTGTCGAGGGACTGATTCATATTTCTGAATTGTCCTGGGGCCGTGTAATTCACCCTTCCCACCTGGCCAGCCTTGGTCAGCAGGTTCGTGTGCAGGTGCTGGACATCATGCCTGAGCGCTGCCGGATTGCCCTGAGCCTGAAACGCTTGCAACCCAACCCCTGGGAAGACGCCCGCCAGCGCTATGCCGTCGATGACATTGTCCCGGCGACCATTACAACGGTCGTTTCGTTCGGCGTTTTTTGCCGCCTTGAGGAGGGTCTCGAGGGTTTGGCGCATGTTTCAGAGATTGATTTACCCTCCGGGCAATCGGTTCGTGAAACCTTCTCCGAAAATCAATCCGTCCAGGTGCGCATCATCCACATTGATTGCCAGCACCAGCGCCTTGGCCTGAGCCTGAAGCTCAACGGAGCGTAATGCCCGACTCTCGAAAATACCGCCACGAACCACCACCCCACCAACCAGACCTGCTGGATTGGACGCAGCGACTCCAAACCCACTTTGGGCGTTTTACGTTGGATGTCGGCGGGCTGCTCTTGCTGGTCCTCTCCCTGCTTACCCTGCTGGCGCTCTTCGAGTGGACACAGGGGACCCTGCTTACCCCTTGGGCGTTTACCTTGCGCCGCTGGTTGGGCTGGGGCAGCTACCTGTTCGGCTTCTCCATGTTGGCGGCCAGCATATTCTTGTTCTACCGGCGCGGCATGCCTGCCCAACAACTTCCCTGGGGCCGCCTGATCGCCTTCGAGAGTTTTTACTTTTTCATGCTCGTTGCCTTTACGTTGCTTGGCGGCGCATCTATTGAACGTGCCGAAGCCGGGCTGGATGGCGGTTACACGGGTTGGTCCCTGGCCAGCCTGCTCAGCCTGCTGGTTGGTGACCTGTGGCGGAATATCATTGTTGCGCTGGGGGTACTGGTCACAGCTGGTTTTGCGTTCGGGTTGTTTGGCCTGCTGGAAAAAGCCCTGTGGAAGTTTTCAGGCGAAATGATGGAAGTGCTGCCAGAGGAGTTTGATCCCGTGATTACGGAGATACCTGCCGGGCTGGCCCAGCCGGAGCCTGTCTCCCGTACCCAGAAGACGCCTCCCGCCCGGAAGCCTATCTCCCTGCCCGAGCAATTCCGTAAGAATTTCAAGGTTCCTGAAACGCAGGATGAAGTCCCTGCTGTGCCCCACAAACGCGGCGAAGACCTGCCGCCGCTGTCCCTGCTGTTTACCGACCAGTCCACCCGCCCGGACGAGCGCCACATAAACCAGACGGCTGGCTTGCTCGAAAAAACCCTTTCCGAATTTGGCATCCCGGCCCAGGTGGTGGGGTTTCGCGTTGGCCCAACAGTAACGCAATTTGCCGTGCAGCCGGGTTTTATCCGCAAGCCGGGTACAAACGAGGAAGACCACCAGCAGATGAAAGTGCGCGTGGCGCAGATTGCCTCGTTGCAAAAAGACCTGGCGCTGGCGCTCTCCGCCGAACGGTTACGGATTGAAGCGCCTGTGCCTGGCAAGTCTTATGTTGGCATTGAAGTGCCCAATTCGCGCGCTGCAACCGTGCGATTGAAATCCCTGCTTGAGAGTGAACAGTTCAATAAAATGGCCGTACCACTGGCCATTGCCCTAGGCCGAGATGTCTCGGGCCAGCCCCTGGTGGCCGATCTTTCGCGTATGCCCCATATGCTGGTGGCGGGCGCAACGGGTTCGGGAAAATCGGTCTGTATCACGGCCATTGCTGCCTGTTTGGCGATGAACAATACGCCCGACGAACTTCGCCTGGTGATGATCGACTCGAAGATGGTCGAGCTGATTCGGTTTAACGGCCTGCCCCATCTTTACGGTAAAGTGGAGACCAATGTCGAGCGCATCATGGGTGTTTTGCGCTGGCTGGTAGTCGAAATGGAACACCGTTACCGCCTGCTCGAAGGTTCACGCGCCCGCGATCTGGAAGCCTACAACCGCAAGGCGCGTGGTCGTAAAGATGGCGGCGGTGGGCCGCTACCGCGCATTGTGGTGATTGTTGATGAACTGGCCGACCTGATGATGTCTGCGCCAGACCAGACCGAACACAACCTGGTACGCCTGGCCCAGATGGCCCGCGCCACTGGCATTCACCTGGTGGTGGCCACCCAGCGCCCCAGCACAGATGTCGTTACCGGGTTAATTAAAGCGAACTTCCCAGCTCGGCTGGCATTTGCCGTCACTTCCGGTGTGGACAGCCGCGTCATTCTGGATATGCCAGGCGCTGAGAGCTTGCTTGGGCGCGGAGATATGCTTTTCCTCAACCCTGAAATTGGCAACCCTTTGCGTGCCCAGGGTGTTCTCATTACCGACCAGGAAATTGAACGGTTGATTTCGTTCTGGCAGTCCAAATCCAAAACTGACCATCATTCCCCGCCCTGGGAGAGCATCCTGCAGGAACCGGAAGAAGGCGGCGATGATGCCTTGGTGGAACAGGCAATTGGTGTTGTGCGCCAAACGCAGCGCGCCAGCGCTTCACTGTTGCAGCGCCGACTGCGGATTGGCTATCCGCGTGCAGCCCGCCTGCTTGACCAGCTGGAAGAGATGGGGGTGGTCGGCCCGTCGCAGGGCGGCGGCAAGGAACGGGATGTGTTGATCGATTCTAGTGACGATGAAGACCTGTACGACTCTGACGAGCCAGGGCAGGGCTTCAGGTAAAAAAAACTTAAGGATGAATCAATGGCTCAAGATATAAAAAAACTTCCCCAAACATTTACTGACTATATGCGCCTGTGGTTCAAAGGCATTACCGAACCGACGGCAGCTTTCCTGCTCAAAATTGGCGTGACGCCCAACATGATTACCATGCTGGGTCTATTGTTAAATGTGGCTGCCGGGTTTATGGTGGCGCGCGGAGAAATTGTGCTGGGCGGCATCCTAGCGATGGTGGGTGGCCCGCTGGATGCGCTGGATGGTACCATGGCGCGTATGCGTGGCGAAGCCAGTGATTTTGGCGCCTTTGTCGATTCTGTCACAGATCGCTATTCCGAATTGTTTGTGCTGGGTGGGCTGTCGTATTACTTCCTCGGGCAAAACGACTGGTTGTCAGTCATGGTTTGTTATGCGGCTGCCGCTGGCTCTGTGCTGGTATCGTATGTCAAGGCGCGGGCCGATTCGCTTAAGTTTGATGCCAATACCGGCATCCTGACCCGTATGGAACGTTACATGGTGATTGGCCCATTGTTGATCCTTAACCAACCTCTCTGGGTCATCTGGATCATTGCCGTGTTGGGGAACATCACTGCCTTGCAACGCATCTGGCGTGTGCGCAGGGATGCCCGCAGCAAGGCTGCCTCTGCGAAAGAGTAAATCACAATGCAGATTCTTTTTGATGGCCTTTACTTCAGGATTTTTGGGGAGGAATTTGTCCTGCGATTTTATGGCATGATAATCATGCTTGGCGCGATTGCCGGCGCCTGGCTGGCCACCCGTGAAGCGAACCGCCGTTCAGTAGACCCGGACCAGGTCTGGGATTTACTGATATGGCTGCTGGTTGGCGGTGTGATTGGCGCGCGTTTGTGGCATATCTTCACCCCGCCACCCTCATCTGTGGCGGCAGGCATTACCACCCTGTACTACCTGCAACACCCGCTGGATATTTTGGCCATCTGGCGCGGCGGCTTGGGTATTCCCGGCGCGGTGATTGGCGGGGCGGTTGCGTTGTATTTTTACACCCGTCGCCACGGGGGTAGTTACCCGATCTGGATGGACATCATTGCCCCGGCTCTGGCGCTGGGGCAGGCCATTGGTCGCTGGGGTAATTACTTTAATCAAGAGTTGTATGGTGCACCAACCAACCTTCCCTGGGCCATTTCCATTGATCCTGTACATCGCCTGGCTGGGTTTGAGCAATATGAAACATTTCACCCGTTGTTTTTCTACGAATCACTCTGGAATTTCGGTAACATGGTTTTATTGCTCTGGCTGGGGCGTCGTTTTGTCGACCGCCTGAAACCGGGTGATATTTTCTTTGTTTACCTGGTGATTTATCCCCTGGGGCGTTTCCTGCTCGATTTCCTGCGTCTGGACGCCTCCATGCTGGGCGGAATCAATGCCAACCAGACATTCATGGCGGTTGTCGCCGTGGCGGCTGTGGCCGTCCTGGTGTGGCGTCATTTCCGTCCGCAAGTAACTTGAATATTTATTGGTGAAGAATGATTGAATGCGAAGACCTAACCAAATATTTTGAGAACTTCAAAGCCGTAGAAGGGGTCAGCCTGAACGTCCCGCGTGGGCGGGTGCTGGCACTGCTCGGTCAAAATGGGGCAGGCAAGACCACTACCGTACGTATGCTCACATCTGTTTTATCCCCCACGCGCGGGTGGGCGCGGGTGGCCGGGCATGATGTTGTGCGTCACCCGGGTAAGGTGCGCGCCTCAGTAGGTGTACTCACCGAGCAGCATGGCTTGTACACCCGCATGACTGCCAACGAATATCTGGATTTTTTCGGCCAGGTGTATAGCCTGGATAAAACAACCCGCGCACGCCGCTCAAAAGAATTACTGGATTATTTTGGCCTGGCTGAAGCTGCGAAACGCCGTTCTGGTGAATATTCCAAGGGCATGCGCCAAAAGCTGGCCCTGGCGCGCGCATTAATTCATGAACCGCCGGTGTTATTACTCGACGAGCCGACTTCAGCGATGGACCCTGAAAGCGCCCAGTTGGTTCGGAATGAAATTGCCCGGCTGAAGTCATCCGAACGTTCGATCATTATTTGTACCCACAACCTTGTTGAGGCTGAAACCCTGGCTGACAAGATCGCGATTATTTACCGCGGGCGCATCCTGTTACAGGGAACGCTTGACGAACTGCGCCGCCAATTGTTGGGTGTACCGGAATATGAAGTGCGGTTGGCAGGGAAGTGGTCGCAAGGAGCCATTCGCGCGATCCCCAACCTGGAAGTAACGCACTTCACAGAGAATGGCTTTACCTACCATACTGAAAGCCCTGAAAAAGAGAACCCGGCCCTGGTTTCAGGCCTGGTTGAACGTGGAATCTCTGTAGTTGCTGTGCACGAAGTACCGCGCAGCCTGGAGCAGGTCTATCTCAGGGCCATGAACCTGGCCGTGGCTGGAGAATTATGAAATATCGTAAGGACTTTTCCCTGGTATGGATTGTTGCCCAGCGGGAACTGGTTGACCAGATGCGTGACTGGCGCGTGATTATGCCGATGATCATCCTGGTGATTTTCTTCCCATACCTGATGAATTTTGCCGCCCGGCAAGCAGTGGACTTTATCAATCAATATGGTGCCAATACCGTTGCTGAGCGCATTATTCCCTTCCTTGTGCTCGTGGTGGGCTTTTTCCCGGTTACGGTTTCCCTGGTGGTTGCCCTGGAGTCTTTTGTTGGTGAAAAGGAACGCGGGACAATTGAGCCCATGCTTAGCAGCCCCCTTGAAGACTGGCACATGTATTTTGGCAAGCTGATTGCGGGAACGCTTGTTCCGTTGGGGGCAGGCTACCTGAGCACGGCCTTATACCTGGGTGGCCTGGTTTACCAGAAAATTGCCCTCCCCGAAGCGGAAATGATTATCCAGACCCTGGCGCTCAGCACGGTGCAAACCGTTTTAATGGTCAGTGCCGCTATGGTGATTTCCACACAGTCCACCTCGGTCAGAGCGGCCAATTTATTGGCTTCATTTATTGTCATCCCGGTGGCTTTGTTAATCCAAGGAGAGAGCGTTTTATTATTTTGGGGTAATAACCAGGTTCTCTGGTTTGCGGTCGTTGGTGTTGCAATTATGGCAGGGCTATTGGTGCGATTGGGACTGTCTCATTTTCAGCGTGAACGCCTGATTGGCCGTGAAATTGATGTTTTGGATCTTCGTTATATGTTGAGGCAGTTCTGGAAGGCTTACAGTGGGACAGACCAGCCCACCGCGACCTGGGCCTGGGCATCCCGAAAACTTGCACAGTTATTTCGTCGTGCACCTGTAATGACTGAAGATGCGACTTTTTCGCTGGGAGCTGCATTCGTGCGTGATATCCTCTCGGTAGCGGATTGGTATAAGCACCAGGTCGGGCCAGCGTTTGGGCGCTTGCGACTGCCGCTCGGGGTGGTCAGCCTGATTGGTTTAATCGCCATTGTCGGAGCTTATGTATACACCAGCCAGACGGTCACTTTGTCTGAAAACTTCCCAATTAGCAGACTGTTCGGGTTGTTAGATGAACAACTGGATGGCGATGTCCTTCATACCAATCTGAATGTACCTTTCCTCTTTTTCAATAATTTTCGCGCTGTTGTCCTGATTATGTTTTTTGGGATGTTCTCGTTCGGTGTGATTGGTATTTTGGTTTATATACTGAACTTTTCATTAATTGGGGCAATTCTGGGTGGGGTGGAATTGCTGGGCATTCCACCCTGGACCATTTTTGTATATGGCATTTTGCCGCATGGTGTTTTTGAGCTGGCCGCAGTGATTTTTGCAACGGCGGCCATGCTGAATCTGGGGGTTCGGCTGGTGACGCCGGAGGAGAATGTCTCGATTGGTGAAGTGTTTATTGAAGCCCTGGCCGAATGGGTCAGGTTGATGGTGGCTGTGTGTATTCCCCTCTTACTGCTGGCCGCGGTAATTGAAGTGTATGTTACCCCGGGACTATTGATCGGCGCAGTTTCTGATGTGATTGCGACGATGCCGCGCTGATTTCACCAGTCATTGATGAATGGTTCCCATTCCGTGTTGTTACTCAAGTGCCGGCCAAAAATATAACTGGCGCTGGAAGGAGGTTCTTTGGGTGGGTGCATCAACAACATGTGGGCTTCTTCTGGGCGGCGGCCACCCTTGCGATGATTGCAGGTTGCGCAGGCGGTAACAACATTTGTCCAGTTGTTGTTGCCGCCCAGGTGGCGAGGCAGGACGTGGTCTATCGTCAGGTTTAACCCCTGTTTGCCGCAATATTGGCATGTATAATTATCCCGCCTGAAGATTTCACGGCGGGTAAGTTTTACCTGCGGACGCGGGCGGTGGATCATTTGCTCTAAGCGGATGACTGATGGGATGGGGTAGGAAGTCGCAACCGTGTGAATATGTCCCCGGCCATTGGTAATCAGGGCGGCCTTACCGTTCATGATTAGTCCGAGCGCCCGCCGGGTGTTACAGATGTTGATTGGCTCAAAATTGGCGTTGAGCACCAGGACGAGTTCGTCCATGCGGCCTCCAATGCGGCCGATTATAGCATAAGCACTTGAGGAACAATTTTATGAAGGTGTTAATTGCTGGTGGCAGTGGCTTTATCGGCACCTTGTTGGCTACAAAATTGCTTGAGCAGCAGCACCAGGTCTGGGCGCTGACACGCAAGGGGAATAAAGCCCGGCTGGCGCCCGGGGTTGTGCCGGTTGCCTGGGATGGGCGCAGCACAACAGGCTGGCTGGATGTTTTCGAGCAAATGGATGGCGTGGTGAACCTGACCGGGGCTACGATTGGTGCTTGGCCGTGGACGCCAGGCCGCAAGGAGATGTTCTACCAGAGCCGTGTGCAGGCTGGGAAAACCATGTTGCAGGCCTTTACCGAGGCAAAAACCCGCCCTTCGGTACTAATTCAGGGTTCCGGGGTGGGTTTTTATGGTTTTCGCGATACTGAACCGGTCACCGAGCAAACCGAATCGGGAACGGATTTTCAGGCCCGCCTGGCGGTAGACTGGGAGGCTTCCTCGGCAGGGGTGGCAGGCTTGGGGGTGCGCCGCGCTGTTATCCGTTCGGCGGTTGTCTTACACCCTCGCGAGGGAATCCTGCCTTTGATGGGCCTGCCCACCCGTCTGTTTTTTGGCGGCAGGCTGGGGAGGGGCAATCAGGGTTTCCCCTGGATTCACTGGGTGGATGAAATCTGCGCGATTCAATTTTTACTGGAAAATGAGCAAATGTATGGCGTATTTAACCTGTCCGCACCAGAGCTGGTTTCGAGCGAGCAGTTCCTGGCCGGGCTGGCCGCCGAATTCAAAAAGCCTTACTGGTTCCACGTGCCGGAATTCCTGTTAAAACTCGGGTTGGGAGAAATGTCGGTCATGCTTTTGGAGGGGCAATATGCCCACCCTGAACGACTGCTGCAGGCCGGGTTTGAGTTTCGTTACCCATATTTGCAGAATGCCCTGACAGCGCTATTCTCTCCTTTGCCCGGATAAGACAAATGGCTGGTTGATTTATCGTTTCGATATGCTATACTGATTTCGTTAAATCCTTGGAAGAAGTTCTCACTGGTGAGTCATGCAAGTAGGCACTGTTCAGAAACTGATTACGATTTTTAGCGATGCATTCCAGAAACTGGGACGCGAAGTTCCGCTTGGTAAGTTGGAAGACCTGGCGGTGACCATTCATCGCGCCATGACTGTGCATGCCCGTCACTTCCACACACTGGAACATGTTTTCACGTTTGTGGACCAGGAAGACCCCATTCGTACCCTGGCAGCGCTGTACCATGATATTGTCTATTTCCAGGTGGATATGGGTTTTTCATCCCAGATCTGGCAAATAATTTCCCCTTATATTAACCAGTCGAATGGGGATTTTTATGTCGCTGCCGATATCTCGTCAGACGACCGTGTAGCCGTCCTGATGCTGGATATTTTTGACTTAAAGCCCGGGCAAAAACTTTCTTCTGTGGCTGCGCTGAATGAGTTCCTGAGCGGGCTGGTGATGGCAAAACAGCTTTCGGGAATCGTAACTGAAAAAGACCTCCTGCGGATGGCAATTTGTATTGAAGCCACCATTCCTTTTCGGGGCCGGAATGAAGCGGGGCTGAATCACTTCGAAAATATGGAAGTCCGCCTGCCGGGAATCATTGCGCAATATGGCATTGAATTGACAGATGAAGAGTTGATACAGATTATCCAGACCTCTGTTGTTTTTGCCAACAAAGATATTGAGAATTTTGCTGAGGCCGACCCGGGTCGTTTCCTGGACAACACCTGGAAATTGCTCCCGGAAACCAATGCCGCCCTGCGTCTTCCGGATGTTTATTCCATTGGCACTTATCGTATGGCGTTGCAAAAAATGGTCCTTTTCTTTGACAGCCTGGATGCTGACAGTGTCTTTAACCAGTATCGCGGGATGCCAGCAGATGCTGATTTTGCGATCATGTCGAAGCGGGCCAGTGTGAATATCCATGTTGCACGCGACTACCTGAAGATTAAGATCCTTTCCATGGTCATCCTGGAAGCCCTGGCAGTTGCCACGGGCGGCGATGCCCCCGTATCCCTGTTTATGGGTGATGTTCCAAGGGAAGGGGTCAGCATCAAACGCCTGGAATACTACCTGCCAGAAATTCCCACCCCGGCTTGGCTGGATGCAAATGACACACTCTTCCGGTTGCTCGATTCGGGCCGCGCCAGTGATACCAGTTTTGATATGCGTAATTCACCGCTCTCGCTCTTTATTTTCAAGAGTATTCCTTTTGAGCAGATCGAGAAATACCTTGCGGTTGCCCAGGAAATGATTACCGGTAAAATCACTGCGCATGAATTCCTGCTCAAATTGGATAAATCCATTGTCGGCCCGATTGCCCAGGCCAGCTCCATCATGGTGTACACGCGCCGCGCCGCACTGATGCAATATGCCAATTAGGCAGGTTGTTGTATAATAGCGCCATGATGTCTCATCAACACGACAGCAATTCCTATTATTCCTTCTCAGCGTAAACCATGCCCTGTGGAGGTTCCAATGCGCCTGCCCACAGCAGGCGCATTTTTATTCCGCAGGCATAACCCTTTTGGAGGTTGCAATGAAAATTGCAGAGCAGGTAGAAATCTTAATGCAAGGCACCGAGTACGGTGATGAAAAACTTCGCCAGACCATGGCCCGTGAATTGCATGAGCGCCTGGCAGAAGCCGAAAAAGAAGACCGCCCATTGCGCGTCTATTGCGGGTACGACCCTCGTACCGCTGATTTGCACATTGGTCACACCGTGACCATGCGGAAACTGCGCCAGTTCCAGGATCTGGGGCATGAAGTCACGTTCCTGATCGGCACCTACACATCCCTGATTGGTGATCCGTCTGACAAAGATAAACTCCGTCCGCTGTTGACCCATGAGCAGGTAATGGATAATGCCCGCACTTATGCGAGGCAGGCTTTCCGTGTACTGGATGAAAAAAAGACCACCATTCGTTATAACCATGAATGGCTTTCTGAGCTTAAGTTCGCCGACTTGATCAAGCTTGGTTCCAACTTTACCATCCAGCAGTTCCTGACCCGCGAAGCCTTCCGAAATCGTTTCGACAAAGATGATGCTTTGTACCTGCATGAATTCTTCTATGCCATTATGCAGGGGTATGACGCATATGCCTTAAAAACTGATGTGCAGGTAGGTGGCACCGATCAGCTTTTTAACATCGTTACTGCAGGCCGCAAGATTATGACCGCTTTCGATGCCAAGCCCAATATTGGCATTATCATGGCCATCCTGCCGGGTACTGACGGCGTTATCAAAATGAGCAAATCCCTTGGCAATCATATCCCGCTGAATTCCACGGCAGAAGATATGTACGGCAAGGTGATGTCTGTACCGGATGCGGCCATGCCGCAATATGCCCGCCTGGTGACCCGCTGGCTGCCATCCGAGGTGACTGCGTTTGAGCACGGGCTGGCTACCGGGGGGCTGCATCCGCGTGACGCGAAGATGAAACTAGCCCATGAGATTGCCGCCACATACTACAGCGAGCCTGAAGCGAACAAAGCCCAGGAAGCCTTTATCAGGCTCTTCCAGCAAAAAGAATTGCCGGATGAAATGCCAGAATACGCCTTGAAAGCTGGCCAGACCGTATTGGATGTACTGGTGGACGCCAGCCTGGTAACCAGCAAGAATGAAGGTCGCCGAATGATTGACCAAAAAGGTGTGCGCCTGAATGGCGCTGTTCTGGAAAAATTTGATGCACCCTTCCCTGGCCCCGGTGTTTTGCAGGTGGGCAAACGGCGGTTTGTACGTGTGCAATAACTTAATCAAGAAGGGCGACCCAGTCAGGGTCGCCCTTCTCTTATTCCGGGTGGATGTTCAGGGTGCACCAGTACCTGTGAATGAGTGAAATCGCCTGCGAGAAATTATCAAAATCGATGGCTTTCAAGATATATGAGTTGGCCCCAATCTGGTACGCTTCCTGGATATCTTTTAGCTCATTCGATGAAGTCAGCACAACCACTGGCAGGCTTTTTGTCCTCGGGTTGGATTTTAAGTGTTTCAGTACTTCCAACCCGCTCACTTTCGGGAGTTTCAAATCCAACAAAATCACCTCAGGGGCGGGTGACTCACTGCCCCAGTTGTCAATTGTTTCCAGCGCTTCTGCGCCATCCCGGGCAACGGTAATGCGAATACCCGCATCTACCTTTTCGAGCATGCGGCGTATCAGGTCGACGTCTGCGGAATTATCTTCTATAAGAAGGATGGAAGATGGCATAATGAGTAAGTTCCAACAGCGAGCGGAATGTTTAAAAAATTATAGCATACTGCGTCAAGAGGGCTGTCTGCATTTCCGCCGGTGTGTCAGAATAATCCCCGAAAGCCCGGCATGCCCAAAGTTGCTTGACAATCTCCTTCAATACGAGTAAAATCTCGCACGCTTAACCAGAGGCTATCCCATGCCGAGATAGCTCAGTAGGTAGAGCACGCGACTGAAAATCGCGGTGTCGTCAGTTCGATCCTGACTCTCGGCACTCTCGGCGGTAAGTTTGCCAAGAAAATGCGGGCGTAGTACAGTGGTAGTACGTCTCCTTGCCAAGGAGAAGGTCGTGGGTTCGAATCCCATCGCCCGCTCAAAAGATTGCTGATTGAAGATTGTGGATTGTAAGCGTATGCAATCGGCAATCTTCAATCAGCAATCAGTGTTTATGGCGACGTGGCCAAGTGGCAAGGCAAGGCTCTGCAAAAGCCTGATCATGGGTTCAAATCCCATCGTCGCCTCTACAAAGACAGGTGTCCAAGCCTGTCTTTGTGTTTTAAGTGGCTCGGGAAATAAAGTACAATCACATCTACAAGGAGATGACCATGAGCAACCGAAACGTGATCGCGACCGAAAATGCCCCCAAAGCCATTGGCCCTTACTCTGTTGCCATCCAGACAGGCAGCATGCTGTTCTGCTCCGGGCAAGTAGGGATTAACCCCGCTGTTGGCGAGCTGGTGCCTGGCGGTCTGGAAGCCGAAACGCGCCAGGCGCTGACAAACCTGAAAAATGTCCTCGAGGCGGGGGGCGCCAGTCTTGAGTCCGTTGTCAAGACCACTGTTTTCCTGCGCGATATGGCCGATTTTCCTGCCATGAATACCATCTACGCCGAATTCTTCCCATCCAACCCGCCTGCCCGTTCCACCATTGCCGTAGCGGGGCTGCCGAAAGGCGCATTGGTTGAGATTGAAGCCATTGCCCTGTGCAAACAGTGATTGTTGAAGTGGTAAAATAGTCCACCGTGCCGCCCGGCGGCAAGTGCCATGCCAGTTGTTTCCATTATTGTTCCCTGTTATAACGAACAAAATCGCATCCGGTTTTTATTGGATGCGATTTATTCGCAAACCTACCCGCGCACTGAAATGGAAGTCCTAATTTCTGACGGCCATTCTACAGATAATACGCGTGAGGTGATTGCCGATTTCCAGGCCAGCCACCCCGATTTGTCAATTGTCGTTCTCGATAACGATGCTCGCACAATTCCTGCCGCTCTCAATCGTGCGTTGGAAGCTGCCCAGGGAGAATTTATTATCCGGCTCGATGCCCATTCCGGCCCGTACCCTGATTACGTCGAAAAGGGGATTGCCGCGCTACAGGCCGGCAAGGCTGAAAACGTGGGTGGCGTGTGGGAGATTCGACCCGGGGCCGATACCTGGATTGCCAAATCCATTGCTACCGCAGCGGCGCATCCGTTGGGCGTGGGAGATGCACTCTATCGCCATGCGACCGAGGCAGCCTATGTGGATACTGTTCCTTTTGGCACTTTTCGGAGCAATCTCATTGAGAAAATCGGCAAATTTGATGAAAACCTGCTTAGCAATGAAGATTACGAATTCAACACGCGCATTCGTCAAACTGGCGGACGCATCTGGCTGGATCCGCAACTGCGTTCCGTTTATTTTGCGCGTGCCACGCTGACAGCGCTGGCGCAGCAATATTTCCGTTACGGGTTCTGGAAGTATCAAATGCTCAAACGCTATCCTGGCAGTCTGCGCTGGCGGCAGGCGCTGCCGCCGTTATTTGTAGCCAGCCTGTTCTTGCTTTTTCTTGTTGGTTTACTCATGCCCGGGTTTGCGTGGCTTATAATCTTTGAAATTGTCTTATACTTTGGCATACTGACCGTGGTTGGCCTTGCACTGGCTGTACGACAACCCTTTTTTTTCATTGGATTCCCGTTGGCTGTGTCAGTGATGCATATCGCCTGGGGAAGCGGCTTTTTGAAAAGCATCATTTTTGGAGCGCGATAGCCTGATATGTCTGCCGATACGCCAAGATCCACATTCCGGTTGCGCCCAAGCGAGCAACGAGCCTTGTTGTTCCTTGGGGATATGCTGATGGCCAGCTTGGCTCTTGTGGCCGGGATTTATTTTTGGGCCGAAGGGGATGCTTTCCTTGATTTCGGCTGGGAGTTTTTTCAGGTGCGTGTGCCCTGGTGGTTTTATGGCATCCCACTCCTCTGGCCGATTTTCCTGGTGGATATTTATGAGTTGCACCGCGCTGCAAGCTGGCGAAAAACGCTCAACTCAGTATTAATGGCTGCCATTGTTGGTTTCCTGCTCTATTCAGTGGTCTATTTTTCGTTTGATGGGGCGATAAACCGGCGTGGCTTTTTTGGCTTCCTTGTAGCGGTATATCCCCTGACGTTATTTTGGCGCTGGTTGTATATTCGTTTGTATACAAACCCAAGCTTCA
Organism: Anaerolineales bacterium; assembly: GCA_024710905.1. Lineage (GTDB taxonomy): Bacteria > Chloroflexota > Anaerolineae > Anaerolineales > Villigracilaceae > JANJTV01. Next base: position 60,661 of record JANJTV010000036.1, read on the forward strand.
TGCGCCGGATGCTAATAGTTGGCGCAGGGAACAATGGCAAAACCCTGGTGCGGATGTATCGGGAGATTACCCCGCCGCCATTTGTTCTGGTTGGGTTTATTGATGACGACCCCCAGAAGCAGGGAAAATTTATTGAAAAAGTGCGTGTGATTGGCGATAGCAGCCAGTTGATGCACCTGGTTGACGAACTGAATATTACCGACCTGATTGTTTCCATCTCCGGGGAGATGAAAGGCACCACTTTCCAGACGCTGCTTGATGCGCGTGAACATGGTACTGAAATCACTCGTATGCCCATCATGTATGAAGAGTTGCTTGGGCGTGTACCGATCCATCACCTGGAATCGGATTGGGTTATTCGCAACTTTGTTGATGAAACGCGTAGCAGTGGGTTTTATGAGATTGCCAAGCGGGCGCTTGATATTCTTGGCGCGGTGGTTGGGATGTTCATTTTCCTTGTTATGCTTCCATTTGTTGGTCTGGCAACCCTGATTGATAGTGGCTGGCCCATCTTTTACAGCCAGGAACGCCTGGGCAAAGGTGGCAGCGAATTCATGATGATCAAATTCCGCACCATGCGGCAGGATGCTGAGAAGGAAGGGCAAGCCCAAATGGCAGGGGAGCGTGACCCACGCATCACCCGGGTGGGAAACTTCCTGCGCGTGACCCGCCTGGATGAATTCCCCCAATTCTGGAACGTTTTACGCGGCGAGATGAGCTTGGTGGGGCCGCGTGCTGAGCGGGAGCAATGGGTGGCAACATTCCAGCGTGAAATCCCCTTCTACCGGGCGCGCCTACTGGTAAAACCTGGCATTACGGGCTGGGCGCAAATTAATTACGGCTATGCCGCCACCGTGGAAGATACCGGTGTGAAGTTGGAGTATGATCTTTATTATATTAAGCATCGTTCGTTATTGATGGATATTATGATACTACTGCGTACAGTGAACACAGTTTTACGCGGAAAAGGACGATAATGACCAAATACCTTGTTACCGGCGGCGCCGGGTTTATAGGTTCTCACCTGGTGCGCGCCCTGCTCGAGCAGGGCGAATTTGTGCGTGTGCTTGACAACTTTTCGACGGGCAAGGCTGAGAATCTGGCCGGGTTGGATGTGGAATTAATCGAAGGCGATATCCGCGATGAATCCAAAGCCGCAGAAGCAATGCGCGACATCAATGTAGTTTTTCATGAAGCTGCGTTTGTGTCCGTGCCGCAATCCATGGAAGACCCGCTGGCTTGCTTCAGTATTAACCAACAGGGTACGGAAGTGCTGCTCGAAGCGGCGAGAAAGGCGGGGGTGAGCCGGTTTGTGTTAGCTTCTTCTGCGGCGGTGTACGGCGATCTGGATGAACTACCCCTGGACGAGGAGGCCATCCTGTCACCTTTATCCCCCTATGCCGTTTCAAAGCGCGTGGATGAAATTTATGCCGAGATGTACACCCGCTCTTTTGGATTAGAAGTGGCAGCTCTGCGCTATTTCAATATCTATGGTCCGCGCCAACGTCCAGATAGTATGTATGCGGCGGCTGTGCCGATCTTTGCCCGCCGCTTGCTGGACGGCCAGCCGGTGACGATTTTTGGCGATGGCGGTCAGACCCGTGATTTGGTCTATGTCGGTGATGTCGTACGCGCCAACCTGGCAGCCAGCCAGCACCCGGATGCGCCGGGGCAGGTCTTTAATGTCTGTACTGGCCTGGAAACGCGGGTGATTGACCTGGTGGATGGATTACGGGAACTGATTCCCGGCACGCCCGAGCCGGTGTTTGCTGCACCGCGCGCCGGAGATATTTATAAATCGGTGGGCAGCCCGGCCAAGGCAACCCGCGTGCTGGGCTTTACCGCCCAAACTAGCCTGCCGGATGGCCTGCAGGCAGTGGTGGATTGGATGAGGAAGGCGTAGTTGGGTTCTCGTTTTCGTAATCGTTATGTGTTGCTGGCAGATGTGCTGCTGATTGCCATTTCGGCGCTCGGCAGTTATGTGCTGCGCCTGGAGATCGGCGAGGATTTCTTCCGGTTTTATTTCCAGGGTGCGTTGTGGCTGCTCGGCGTTTCGCTGGTGATTAAACCGCTAGTGTATTACTGGTTCGGCCTGTATCGCCGCCTGTGGGTGTATGCCAGCATTGATGAATTGAAGTTGATTGCCACGGCGGTGACGGTGGCCTCGTTGCTGGTCTCAGGGTTGGTGATTGGCCTGTTCTGGTTGCAGGTGATTGGGCCGGGTTTCCCGCGCTCGGTACTGGCCATTGACTGGCTGCTCTCGTTGCTGCTGGTGGGCGGTGCGCGTTTTTCGCTGCGCATCCTGGCCGAGTCATCCGCGCCGCCGCGCTATGGCCAATTGAACAAGGTATTGATCATCGGGGCCGGGTCGGCCGGCGCGCTGGTGGTCAAGGAAATGCAAAAGACCCGCCAGGTCAACCTGCAGCCGGTGGCTTTCCTGGATGATGACCCGGCCAAGCAGGGCCATTCCCTGTTGGGTGTGCCGGTGGTGGGAATGTTAACAGACCTGGCGCGTGTGTTGGATGAACAACCTGTAGATGAAGTGATCATCGCCATCCCGACTGCGCCGGGGCGGGTGGTGCGCCTGGTGGCGGATGTCTGTCGCCTGAAGGGTGTACCTTTCCGTACCATGCCTGGGCTGTATGAATTACTCGGCGGGCGGGTCAGCGTTTCGCGTCTGCGCGAAGTGGATATTACCGACCTGTTGCGCCGCGAGTTGACGGCTACGGATGACTCCCTGTTGGGCGAACGCCTGGGCGGGAGGCGTGTGCTGGTGACTGGCGCGGGCGGCTCAATTGGACGCGAACTGTGTCGCCAGATTGCCCGTTGGAACCCGCAGGAATTAATCCTGCTCGGGCATGGCGAGAACAGCATTTTTGAAAGCCTGCTGGAACTGCGCGAAAACAACCCGACCATTAAGATCACACCGATCATTGCTGATGTGCGCGATGATGTTCGGATTGAATCCGTTTTCTTACAACTGCGCCCTCAGGTGGTTTTCCATGCTGCGGCGCACAAACATGTCCCGCTGATGCAGACCAATATCGAAGAAGCAGTGCTAAACAACGTGTTGGGAACCCGATGCATTGTGGAGGCTGCCATTCGCCACAACGCCGAACACATGGTGCTGATTTCGACAGATAAAGCCGTTTCCCCCTCCAATGTTTATGGCGCGACCAAACGACTGGCGGAGATGATCGTGCTTGATGCTGCCCGCCAGAGCGGTAAATCTTTAACCGTTGTTCGCTTTGGTAATGTGCTTGGCAGCCGGGGCAGTATTATCCCCATCTTTAAACACCAGATTGCTTCCGGCGGGCCGGTGACGGTCACCCACCCTGGCATGCGGCGCTATTTCATGACCATTCCTGAAGCCGTTCATCTCGTTTTACAGGCGGCGGCTATGGGTCAGGGCGGCGAAACCTTTGTGCTCAACATGGGCCAGCCAGTGCGCATCCTTGACCTGGCCGAAGACCTGATTCGCCTGTCGGGGCTGGAGCCAGGCCGTGATATTGAAATAGTCTTTACCGGCGTGCGCCCCGGCGAAAAACTCAACGAAGTGCTCTGGGAGCCTTCAGCGCAAACGCTTAAAACCAGTCACCCGGATATTTACCGACTGGACAACGAAGAATCCCGCTCCGGCGAGGTATTCCGTAAATCTGTTCGCGTATTAATCGAACATGCCCGCGCCAGTCGCAGCCCGGAAATCCTTGATTTGCTGGACGAACTTGTTCCCGGTGCAGCAGTGCGTGGCGGCCCGCTGCAGGAAGACGTCACCTCGGTGGTCTGATGCCCGAAGTCAATTATGAGCAATGGCAGCAATTTCTTGATCGCCAGCCTGAAGCGCACATCCTGCAAACGGGCCAGTGGGGTCAGTTAAAATCGTCGTTTGGATGGACAGCCAAATGGCTGGTTTCTGGCGAGAGCGGAATCCAACTCCTGTTCCGTCGCCTGCCCTTGGGTTTTACTGTGGCGTACGCTCCCCGGCCTGTCCCCGGTTTCGAAGAGTTGATCCCCGAAATTGATGAAGCCTGCCGTCGCCAGAAGGCCGTCTTGCTAAAAGTAGAGCCGGACGCCTGGGATACGGATTTCAAGCCGTCCATGAGCCTGCAACGGGCGTTTATCGTCTCTCCGCATAACATCCAGCCGCCGCGCACAGTTATTGTTTCACTGACTGGTTCCGAAGAAGACCTCCTGGCGCGCATGAAGCAAAAATGCCGTTACAACATTCGCCTGGCCGAAAAGAAAGAAGTGACTGTCCGCGCCTGGGACGATCTGCCCGGTTTTTACCGCCTGATGCAAGTCACCGGCGGGCGCGATGGCTTCGGCGTGCATTCGCTGGAATACTATACAAAAGCCTACGAACTGTTCCATCCTGCTGGCATGGCTGAGATCTTGCTGGCTGAATATGCTGGCAAACCCCTCGCCGCGCTGATGGCTTTTGCGCGTGGCAGCCGGGCGTATTACCTGTACGGCGCATCCACAGACGAAGAACGCAACCGCATGCCAACCTACCTGTTGCAATGGGAAGCCATGAAATGGGCGCGCGGTAAAGGCTGCGCCGAATATGACCTGTGGGGCGTGCCCGACGCTGACGAGAACCAGCTCGAAGCCGATTTTGAAACCCGCCGCGATGGCCTGTGGGGCGTATATCGCTTCAAACGCGGATTTGGCGGGCTGGTTCGGCGCAACGTCCAAGCCCTAGATCGGGTTTACATGCCCTTGTTGTATCGCCTGTACCTGTGGCGGTACGGCGGAAGGGATTCCGCATGAGCGCAGAAATCTGGGGCAGGATTCTTGCTGGCCTGCCCAACCCACATTTCATGCAAACGGCCCAATGGGCTCAGGTCAAGGCCCCGGTCGGCTGGCAGGCGTTTTACTGCGTGTGGTCTGACCGGCAGTTTATCGCAAATACGGAACTCGCTGCCCTGCAAACCATTGAGTTCACACCCCGCGCGGCCTGCCTGGTGCTCAAGCGGCGCATCCCGGTCGGTGGGTTTGGCGCACGCCTGGCGGTGCTCTATGCACCCAAAGGCCCCAACCTGGACTGGACGGATTTGGCCCTTGCCCAGCGCGTGCTGACCGATCTGGAGGGGTTTGCCCGCAAACAGGGCGGCATCTTTGTGAAAATTGACCCGGATATTGTTCTGGGCAGGGGCATCCCGGGCAGCGACGCAGATCAAACGGAACCCGGCGGCGAGGCCGTACGCGGGCTGCTTCAGCACCGGGGATGGCGTTTCTCTGATGACCAGATTCAGTTCCGTAATACAGTATATGTTTCCCTTAAACCTTCCGAAGAAGAATTGCTGGCTAATATGAAGCAAAAGACCCGCTATAACGTACGGTTGGGGCCAAAGAAAGGCGTTGTTATGCGTGTAGGCGGTGAACAGGACTGGCCGATGCTGTACAAAATGTACGCCGAAACCAGCCTGCGAGATGGGTTTGTCATCCGCGACGAGGCCTATTACCGGGCTGTCTGGCAGGCTTTTCGCGGTCTGGCCGAGCCGCTGATCGCCGAAGTGGATGGCGAGCCGGTGGCGGCAGTGTTCCTGTTCGCATTTGCCGGGCGGGCCTATTACGTGTATGGCATGAGCCGCGACTCTCATCGTGAAAAGATGCCAACGTATTTCTTGCAGTGGGAAGCAATACGCTGGGCAAAGGCGCGCGGCTGTACGGTCTATGACCTGTGGGGCGCGCCGGATGTTTTCGATGAAAGCGACAGCATGTGGGGAGTCTTCCGCTTCAAAGATGGCCTGGGTGGGCAGGTGATTCGCACCCTGGGCGCCTGGGATTTTGCCCCGAACAGTTTTTGGTATGCCATGTACACGCGCGTCATGCCGATGGTACTGGATGTGATGCGCGCTCGCGGGCGGGCCAGAACCCGCCAGGGCTTAAGCGCCTGATGGAAAACCAACGGCTGGCGCAGGGGATGCGTTTCCTGCTATTCCTGTCGGCGGGTGCCTGGCTGATGGTGGCGGGTGCATTCTGGTGGCGTTCATCCCTGCCGGGGTGGATGACCATTCTTATGGTTGCCGCGCTTGCGGCCAACGGCCTGCTGATGGCCTGGTTTGCCTGGCAGGTGGGTCAAGATCCGCCCAATCATGTAGGCCTGTGCCTGATCTACCTGACTTTGAACTTATTGGCATTATTCCTGGATGATTTTGGCCTGGCAGATTTTTTCTACGCGCTATATGGCCTGGCATTGTTTGTTCTCTGCGCACGCCTGTACTGGATCGCCAAAAGGAGTTCATCATGATTAATCCTCCCCGCCTGCGCTTTGCCCACCTGCCCACAGCAATTGAACCCCTGCCGCGCCTCTCGGCTTTGCTGGGCGGGCCGAATCTATTCATTAAACGAGACGACCAAACTGGCCTGGCCCTGGGCGGCAACAAGACCCGCAAACTGGAATTCCTGGTGGCAGAAGCCCAGGCCGACGGTGCAAAGATGTTGATCAGCGCCGGGGCGGTGCAATCCAACCACTGTCGCCAGACGGCTGCCGCCGCCGCACGCCATGGCTTTGAATGCCAACTGGTGTTAACCGGTGAAAAACCGGCCGAACTGACCGCCAACGTGCTCATGGATGCCCTGTTTGGCGCACAGATTACCTGGGTGCAAGACCGGGCTGACCGGGACCTTGTATTGAAAGAAACCTTTGACCAGGCCTGGGAGGCAGGCAAGCGCCCTTACCTGGTTCCGTATGGCGGCAGCAGCCCGACCGGCGCGCTGGGCTATGCCTTCGCCATGCAAGAGTTTATGGCGCAGGGATTGCATGCCGATTGGATGGTGTTTGGCACCTCCAGTGGCGGGACGCATGCCGGGTTGACCCTGGGGAAGCGTTTGTTTGGTTATGACGGCCGTGTGCTGGGCATCAGCATTGACGAAAGCGAAGCCTGGCTCAAGGAGCATGTTTCAACGCTGGCAGGGCAGGCGGCGGACAAACTGGGGGGGAAACAGGTGTTTACTGTCGATGATGTCGAAGCCACTGATGAATATTGCAAACCCGGCTATGGCGTACTGACCGAACTGGAACGCGAGGCAGTACATCTCTTTGCCCGCATGGAGGGCATCCTGCTCGACCCGGTCTACACTGGCCGCGCGGCAGGCGGGATGATTAACCTGATTCAGCGAGGCTTCTTCAAACGCGGTCAAAATGTGCTCTTCTGGCACACCGGCGGTCAACCGGCGCTGTTTTCCAGCAAATACCAGTCAGGGCTGGTATCGCCGGCAACAACCGATTAAACGGCATCAGACGCGGGGGAGCCTGCCTGATTTTGCCTGCATCCGATTAAGACATAATTCAATGGTCAGTTTGCCCAATCGGCATTTTTGTGTCCGTTATTACAGAGTTAAATGACGAACGGGCAGCATGGCGTGCAATATTTTGACTATTTTGAATTGCCGCAAAAAGAATCGTTGTGTACACGGGCAAATCATTGAGTTTTGGTGATGTGATTGCTGTAGCAGTGATGGAAATTCAAAAAAAAACCTGAAAACCTGACGATTATTCGCTCCTTGCAAAGATTGACATGCAGGGCAGTTGGCACGAAAATCTCGACTTCAAATTATTTTTGGAGGTGAGAGTGAAAACAAGTATGAAATTGGGAGAGCATTACATTTGCGATCTCAGCAACTGCAACCGGGAAATCCTGATGGATAGCGAACGGGCTTACTCCCTGTTTGCCCAGGCGGTGCGTGAAAGCGGCCTGACGGTTGTGGATGAAGGTTTATACAAATTTAGCCCGCACGGGTTCACCGGTTTTTTGCTGCTGGCCGAGTCGCATGCCAGCCTGCATGCCTGGCCGGAGCATGGCTACTGCGCCATTGACCTGTTCACCTGTGCGATTGGCATGGATATGCTGCCCCTGATCCAGAAGATTAAACAGTCGTTCGGTGCCGATTCATTCACCCTGCGCAAGATTGACCGCGATGCTGAAGTACCACAGGTCTCGCTGTCCATGAAGCTGCCGGTGGCAGAATAAAGACGGGCTTGCTATGAGCATCTGGTTTACTGAAGAACTTCACCCGTACTACCGCAAGGGCGTACGGGTGAAACGTGTACTGGCTGATGAACAAACCGAATACCAGCACCTGCAGATGCTGGAAACGGAGTATTTTGGCAACGCGCTCATCCTGGACGGAATCATCCAACTGACCGAGCGTGACAACATGGGCTACCACGAAATGATCGCCCATGTGCCCATGTTGGCAGTCGAAAACCCAAAGCGAGTGCTGATTGTCGGCGGCGGTGACGGCGGTTCGTTGCAGCAGGTGCTGCGTTACTCGTCTGTGCAGCAGGCAGTGGTGTGTGAACTTGACCAAAAAGTGGTGGATTATTCGCGTAAATACTTCCCCACTTTTGGGGATCCGTGGGCAGACTCACGAGCAACGCTTCTCGTGCGCGATGCGTTTGGCTACCTGGAGGAGAATCCCGGCCAGTTCGACGTGATCATCTCCGATACGACCGATCCGATCGGCATGGCCGAGCGCCTGTTCAGCGATGAGTTTTACAGGCTGATGGTGCGGGCTCTGGCTCCCGGCGGGGCGGCTGCCACCCAATGCGAGCAGCCTTATTTTGACACAAGCTTAATTAAGACCATTTACCAGACCGCCCGGCAACTGACGAAAAACCCGGCCTACTACTACGCCCAGATCCCCACCTACCCGGGCGGCGGGATTGGTTTCATGTATGTCTCTGACACCCCCTGGACGAACGGATTGGGCAAAGCCATGCCGCCCGGCGCGAATAATTACATCAACCCTGATGTGCACAAGGCAGCTTTTGCCCTGCCGGAGTTTTTCAGGAAAGAGTTATACGGGTAAGTAAAACGGGAGACATTTCTCCCGTTTTTTGTTTGTTAGAAAATATTAGGCTGGTTGGTTTGCCAGGCGAAAAATACTGCCACCAGGCCAGCCAGGAAAGCCAGCGCCAGCTGCCAGGCGGCGCGCTTGCCGCCAGTTTTGGACCAGGCAATCTCGCCCAGGATCGACCCGAACAGACCCGGCAGCCAACCGGTCAACACGGCTAGAACGGTGAGAATGGCAGCCAATTGCGTGCCTGCGCTGAACAGCAAGACAGGCATCCATGCCGCCAGCAGGCTACCGAAGATGCCCGCCAGAAAGATGTGAAAGGTGGGAGCGCGGGGTTGATCCAAGTTTTTCATTGCACACAAAAGATTTTAGCCCTTTGGGTTTGGCAATATTTTACTCAGTCCCATACCCAGACCGCCTGGTAAAAGGAGAAGTATCACAAGCATCTTCAGGGTTTCAGGGTGTGTAACGTCTGGTGGACCGTACAGGCTTCTGGTTTCATTATTCTGGGTGGTCACGAATAGGATCAGTATCCCAAAAATGCCCAGGAGTACCAGCAACAAATTCTGGGCAAAAAAGGTCTTTGCAAACCCGACATCCAGTTTTTGAGTGATGCCGCCCGTGATGAGAAAGACGATGAATGCAGGGGCAAACAAGATGATCATGATGATAAAGGCCCACCCGCCATTCACCCCGCTGAAAGAATCAAGGTATAGGAATGTTGATAATACACAGGCCAAGTAGCTTAACCAGGCTGCCCCTTTTAGGATGATGGCGGCAGTGCTTTTGATCCAGGTTTGATTTTCCGTCATGCGAGCCTCCTTTTTTAAAGTTTACAATAACTCTGTTTTCCACGCAATTCTTTGTTTAGGAACAAAGAAGGCCCGTTAAACGTTATATTCCTAAATAAACGAAAGAAAAATGGAGATAACAATGAGTTCGAAACAACCAATATTCTTTATGACGGTGGCCATTTGCTTTGCGCTAATGGCTTGTTCCACCGCATCACCGGCTCTTGTGGGTGAGTGGCGGATTGTTTCTTATGGCCCGAAGGGAAGCCCCATCCCGACAGTGATAGGCGTTGATACCAGTGTAAATTTTAACCCGGATGGCAAGGTGAATGGCAATGCCGGGTGCAACCAGTTCTCCGGGACATATTCTGTGAACGGGAATACGATCAGATTCTCTGCAATTGCTTCCACCATGATGGCCTGCCTGGATGATGGTCGTATGGAGCAGGAGCAGGGTGTGTTTGCCGTGTTGTCGGGCGAGGTTGGCTATGCCCTTTCGGGGAACTCTCTGATAATCACATCGGCAGATGGCGCGTCACTCGTGGTTTTGGAAAGGAAATAAAAGCAAAAACCCCCGACAGGATTTCATCGGGGCTGCAGTGGAGATGTGGGATTTGAATAGCATCCCCTCTATGGAGACGCAGGGTGGCAAGCAAAAACCCCGACTGGATTCGTCGGGGCTGCAGCGGAGAGGGTGGGATTCGAACCCACGGTGGCCCGGAGGACCACAACGGTTTTCGAGACCGCCCCATTCAACCACTCTGGCACCTCTCCAAAGGGGCGTGCGGGCGGGAATTATAACCCAAAATGGGATGATGACCATCGGAAATTTAGGGAGCCTGTCCGATTTCGGACAGGCTCCCTGTGTAAGGTCGATAAGCTATTTATTACGGCCGCGCAGGATGAAGAATCCCACCACGAGGAGCAAGACAGCTCCAATGCCGACCAGCAAGCCCACCGGTAGCGTGGATTCCGCTTCGGTGGGCGGGGATTCCGCTTCGGGCTGGGCCTGCCCGGATGAATCTGTTTCGGGGCCAGGGTTGGCTTGCTCGGGCCAGTCTCCATTCAGGATGGCGGTCGCTTCATTGATTTCCTGCTGGCTAGGCAATTCAATGACGCTGTTCGGGTCAACGTTGACATAAACTATCGCCTCGCCGGCTTGGCCCTTTGAGTCAGTACCGGTTAGTTTGATTTCATGCACGCCAGGCGAGAGGGTGTACACAATTACCTCCTTGCCATTGCCGAGCACACCATCTAGGTCGGAGCTCCAGACCAGGGATTCCCCGCTCAGCGAGCCATCTTCAAGGTCGATGGATTGTCCGGTGAAGTAGGCTGCGCTTCCCTGGGGAAGGGCAATGGCATTGATAGGTGTGAAGATAAGCGTGGAAGGACCGCGATCTGGGATGCTGAAGGTGGTATCGGTGGTATCTGAGCCTGTATTGACTCCATCGTTCGCAATTACGCGGAAGAGACCGTTATCACTGCCGGGCATGCCGTCGAAAGATTCGAGAATTACACCCGTGGTGGTGATGTCTTTGAGTAGTGGTTTCCAGGTTTGCCCGCCGTCGTGACTGTATTGCAACATATAGGTCAACTTATCGCCATCAGGGTCCACACCATACCAGGAAATCGTTACTGGCAGAATAAGCTGCTCGCCGCTATTCTGTGTATTGATTACGACCCTCGGGGAATTGTTACTGACAATTCTTTCAGCAAGAATGTTCCCGTTATCACGTATTCGTATATATTTCGTTTCAGGAAGGAAAGGTGCCACTTCTGAAACGCTCTGGCCAATGGCCTGGTCGTGAGGGGATTCAGTATTGTAGATGGGTAAGCTGAATAAAGTCATTCCGTTTGCATCATCCAGCGTAAGTGTATAGGTGGTTGATAAGCCTTCTTCTTCAGCATGGTGTACGTGGCCGGCGTGGGTGATGACTGATTCGACCTGGGTATCGGTAAGAAAGTCAGTTCGTATTACTTCGATAAAGGATGCGGAATCGTTAAGGTAGTCAATTACACCGTACACTCTGATGAATTCACTGGCACCTTGCAAGTATTCTGGATATTCTCCATCTTCTCCGTGCTGGAAGGGCAGGTTGTTAAGACTGGCGAGTTTAATCGAGTCTGGAATATAGGTTACGCCGAGGTCTCCCAGGCTGCACGGCACTCCAAACTCATTTAGTAAAGTACAGTAGGTGTAAACATCCACATATTGTGGGCGACGGTAACCCATCAGTGGAAAACCGCGGTTGGGGGTAGCCTCTGCCGGGTCGTTGCTGATGACTGTCGGTTCAATCAGGTGCGGCCAGTTGTGGTAATACCAATCAAATCCGTAGAAACCTTCAGGATCGACAGCAGCGATACTGCAATTGACTACGTTATCCGAATTGTCGTCTGGGTCACCATCATCAGTTGTATCTTCTGGATATGGATAATTGGGATCAACACTTCCGCCCAGCGGTTCACTTCCGGCGCATAAATAATGACCCAGTCCATAGTTGTGACCACCCTCGTGAGCTGCAGTTACGCCACCTTCCACCCACCACGGGGAGTTCTTATCAAAATTAGTGAGCATTAGTCCTATCGCGACTGTGCCATTTGACATACCTGTGGCAAAGAATTTTCTCTCGTTTCCTTCTTCATCGAAGGTTTTATTCCCCTCATCGTCGAGGATATTCCACCACCATGGTAGGGATGGGTCCAGCATGCCATACCAAAAATCGTCTTTATAATTGCCATTCTCTTCATCCCTGTAGGCTTGGATCTTGGCTAATATTTCGCTTGGCGCCGAACCGTTATTAATAAACGTCCAGTCTCCCTCGTGAACTGGTCCATGGGGGATGTTGGGGTAGATTTTGACAATGTCAGAGACGATTTCCACATCAACGACTGGATAAAATCTCATCAAATCCATCCCAATGCGGATTGCGTTGACGTCGAATTTATAATCTTTAGTCGTCTCAATGAAAATCTTTTTTTCATCATAATCATGCATGTGGATACTGGGCATGACGATAGTTACACTTGAGCCAGGCTGGTATTCCACGTCCACTTCGAAAAAGTTGTTTTCCGGTGTGATTTCATATTGAAATGGGAAATTGGTATTCACTGGATAGGCAAATACCTTGTATGTTACATCCCCTTTACGCGTGTCAATCGGTACATAGAAGTTAAGTGTGTGATTCAGCTCAAGACGATCACCACCATTTTCATATGCAGCTATGGGCTGGTTATAGGAATGCACGACCCCGGCCACTTTGCCATTCTGGGTAATTTGCATCATGCCGCGTATACCATAAATCGTACCGCTCTTGGAGCGAACATAGACGCGTATCACAGTTCCACGCTCGGCGACCAGTGGCATGCGGTTTTCCAGGTCTTGCAGGCCCTGGGTGACTTCAATCGCCCAGACTTCCAGGTCAAGATTGGGGTTGTCCGGATTTGCCAAAGGAAGGGGCGGGGTGGGTGTGGCAGGATTGCGGAATCCGAAGGGTGTTGGCCGGAATGGGTTTTCCTCCGGGGGCGGGGGCAGGCGGAATCCGAACGGGGTCGGCGTGGGGAAGATTGTTGGTGCAGCTGAAAGATCAGGCTGCTCTTCCTCGGGGCAGGTGGCCCCGGTGGTGGAGTCTGGCGTGCAGGATGGGGATGGTCCGCCCGGCCCGCCGACTTGTGCCAGGGCCGTTTGCAGCGGCACGGCACCGAGCAAGAGGGTCAGGATAATTAGCGCGCTGACCAGGATGTGAAAGGGATTGCTTTGTTTCATGGCGTTTCTCCTTTGGGGTCGGTTGAACCGCGATCAATAATGCGGATTTTGGTGTTTTTATTATGCCCCCCTGGAACCAATCAGGCAGTAGGGTTAACCCTACTATTCAACCCTACTCTTTTAAGTGCACCACCCAGGAAGGGTAGGTTCTCTTCCTGGGTGGTGAAATGATTATATGGGCTCGTTGTCAGATTTCAAGGCTTTCGTGTAATTCTGGGTAGCACACGTTATGCATGCCATTTTCCTTGAGTTTTTGCTGTAGGGCGTTGGCAGCTTTTTCTTCGCCGTGTACCAGGTAAACACCGTGTTTTTTTGCCTGGGCAGCGCGGGCATATTCCAACAGCAGGTCTTGCCCGGCATGTGCTGAGAAGCCTCCAATGGTGACCACTTCTGCGCGGCGATTGTATACTTCGCCAAAAATCTTGACCTGTTCTTCTTTATCTGCCAGGCGGCGGCCAAGTGTGTGTGGCGCTTGCCAGGAAACAATCAGCACGGTATTCTGTGGATTTTCAATATTGTTTTTCAGGTGGTGCAATATCCGTCCACTTTCTGCCATCCCTGAAGCGGAGATGATCACCATTGGATCGGTGCGCTCGTTCAGGGCTTTAGAATCGTTTACATTACGGATATAAGTTAATCCTTTGAAATCAAGCGCCGGATGCTGGTTGTTTTGCATGAAATCCCAGGTTTCCTGGTCAAAGCATTCACGATGTTTCTTGAAAATATCGGTTGCGTTGACAGCCAGGGGGCTGTCGACATAAACGGGAATTTTCGGAATATCCCCTTCGTGCACTAGCTGATGGAGACTGTAGACAAGTTCCTGGGTACGGCCCACCGCAAAGGCGGGGATGATGACTTTGCCACCACGCTTAATGGTTCGAGTCAGCGTGGCACGTAATTCATCATAGGCAGCGCGTGGATCGCGGTGAGGTTTATCGCCGTAGGTGCTTTCCATAATCAGCAGGTCAACCGGCTGCGGCAGGACAGGGTCTCGCAGGATGGGAAGGTTATGGCGGCCAATGTCGCCTGAAAAGCAAATTCGGGTGGTGCGGTTGTTTTCTTCAATGGTGAGATGTACGCTGGCCGAGCCGAGGATATGACCGGCTTCCAGCAGGCACGCGGTAACACCGGGGAGCGGGGAGAATTCCACGCCGTAGGAGACCGATTTGAGCTGCGGTCGTACCCGTTCCGCATCTTCCTTGGTGTAGATTGGTTCAACCAGCTCGCCCCCAGTGCGCTCACGCCGTTTATTTAAGAAGATGGCATCTGACTCCTGGATGTGCCCGGAGTCTTGCAGCATGATGTCTGCAAGGTCAACCGTGGCGGACGTTGCGTGGATTAAGCCGATGAAGCCTTGCTTGACGAGATTGGGAAGGTTGCCCGAGTGGTCAATGTGGGCATGGGAGAGGATGACTGCGTCGATGCTGGATGGGTCAAAGGGAAAGTGCTTGTTGCGATGGTAGGTTTCCTGGCGGCGGCCCTGGAAAAAGCCACATTCCAGCAGAAGCTTCTTCCCGTTGATTTCCAGCAGGTGCATTGAGCCGGTGACGGTTTGTGCTGCGCCATGAAAGCGAATTTTCATGTGGTTTCTCCTGTTGTCGCAATGCGTATGCCCAGGGCTTTGATAATCTGGTCCCCAAATTTTTCCATACGCCAGGGAATGGGACTAAGAATCTGGTGGACGGCTTCCGGGCTGCGAGGGTTTTGTTCTGCCAGGGCATGTACATAGATCTTTGGCAGGATGACATCCGATTCGACGCCCATTTCTTTAGCGGCGCGTTTCCGCCAGTTTTTGAGCCGTTGAAGGCGGTTGAGTTGCGCTTCGCCGGGCCGCTCAAGGCGGGTGGGTTTTACCAGCGGGGCTTGCTGGCCTTTCTTGATAGCATCTAAAACAACCTTCCCAAAGCGATCAATCTGGCGGTCACTCAGGCCGCATTCGTGCAATTGTGGGCGGTTGGTTGGTGCTTTTTGTGCCAATTCCAGCAGTAGCCGGTCATCCAGTACTTTGAATAGAGGGCGGTCAAGTTTTTCAGCCAGTCGTTCACGGCCCAGGCAGAGTTCGTGCAGGATCGTTTTTTCGCGCGGGGAAAGGTCTTGGTTGCCTGAAATGCGTTCCCAGCGCTCGCGGGGATCGATATTGTTATGGCCATTAACGACACAGCAGCGATGAAAGTCTTCGTGAGCCAGCTCCCACCGGTCCTGCTCTTTTAATTCCTGATAGAGCAGGTTGCGCAAGGTAATCAGGTAGTGGGTATCCATGCGGGCATAGTCGATCAGGTCGCCTGGCAGGGGACGCTGCCCCCAGTTTGCTTTCTGGAAGTGTTTGTCCACTTGTACTTCAAATTTGTCGGCCAGGATGGCGCCAAGCCCTGTGGCCGGATAGCCGAGGGTACGGGCGGCGATTTGCGTGTCGAAGATATTGTTAAAGGTGAAGTTAAACTCACGTTCCAGCAGGTACACATCATATTCTGCAGCGTGGAAAACTTTTTCAATGGCCTGGTTGGCGAAAATATCTGCGAGGGGGGAGAGATCGACCAGATTGAGCGGGTCAATCAGGTAATCGTTTTCTGATGTGGAGAATTGAATCAGGCAGGTACGCTCGTGATAGGCATGCAGGGAGTTGGCTTCCGTATCCACGGCAATACAGGCCTGACGGGCCAGGTGCTCGGCAAGTTTCTTCAGGCTGGCAGGCTGATCCACCCAGATGGGCGGCGAGAGGGGAGCAACACTCATAGGA
>JANJTV010000067.1 GCA_024710905.1 Anaerolineales bacterium
CTATGGCAGTGTTTAATACGACATCCTCGCTGCTGAACAGGTTGGCCTCAGTATTTGGCACGCGGATGGTTAACGGGACGCCGGTGCCTTCCAGGAACAGGCTGCCATCCGGGTTGACAAAGCGGCCAGTCGGAAAGGTCAAATCCAGCCCGGCGGGCATTTTGAATTGGCCCCGGGCAGTTTCGGCTTCCACCCCGGCAGTCGGCGTGTAGCCAACAACAATCGCGCCGGGCAACTGGCTAAAACCATATGATTCCAATTCGCAGGCGCTGTAGCAGTTTTGCCCGACCAACAAGACGAATTTATCGAAGCGGTACTGGTTTTCATTGGGCCAGAATTCCACTGTATCGTCTTCGTCCCGGGCCTGGAATTGTCCGGTGACATCACTGTAATATTGCAGCTGCCCTAGGGTGATGATCTCTTCGGTAAAGAAACCGGCCAGCCCAAGCGAGGTACCACCGCTGTTGTTGCGCATATCCACAATGATGCCGCTGACTTCTTCCGTTTCAAAGGCTTGCAGTGCCCGCTCAAACAGGCGGATGGTCAGGTTCAAGTCATCTGCGTTGCTCAGCATGCGAATCAGCCCGACCTTGCGCCCACCACGCTCAATAATCTGAGATTCGACTGGTACGATATAGCTGGCCTCGTTCCAGCCCAGTTCATTAAACAGGGTGTCAGTCTCAGCTTCGGCGGTCAGGGTGGCGGTCTGGGTGTTCCCGCCGGGGTTTTGGAAGGTCACCCGGGCTTGGGCGCCTGGCGCGGTTCGCAGCAACCAGACAGCCTGGACGTAGCGAATGGCGAAATCGGAAGACTGCAGGAAGAACGGCTGGGTTTCGCCAATGGCCTGCCCAATTGGCTTGCCGTTGAATTCGGTTACCTGAGCACCAACTTTTATCCCTGCCCGGTCTGCGCTGCTGCCGGGGGCGACCTGATTGACAACTACTTTGCCGCCATCCAGCTCGCGGATGGTGAAGCCGTAGCCGCCTAGTTGGTTGGCGCGGAAGTCCTGCACCAGCAGGTCACCGCTTAGCCCTACATGCCCATCCTGGAAGGCATACGTGAAATCGCGAATGGCTTCGTAGAATTTATCACGACTGCGCTCACGCTCCGCCTGCTCTACACGAGGCTTGAGTTCGGCGTACAGGGCATCCCAATCAGGAGATTTCCCCTCGATGCCGGTAAAAGCATATTCCTTGCGCGCAATCTCAAACATTTTGTCAAAGGCTTCAGTAAAGCTCAGGTCCGAGAAATCCTTGGTGGCGATATCGGTGGGCTCATACAAGGCAAGTTCCACCTCGGGTTGTTGAGTCAGGCCGAAAGGAGTCAGGTCCAGGTTGACAATCGAGTACCCGGCTGGCAGGGGCATCTGAGGATCGTCCTGCGTGAAGAGCAGGCCATCCTCCCCAAAACCGGACGGGAAATGCTGGGCATCGTCTGGCGACCAGATAATCAATTGCCCGCCGATGACTTCGTGGTAGTTTTCAGGGTCGGTGCGAATGGTGGCCAGATAACCCGGCCAGCCCAGCGAACGGTCATCACCGACCGAGAAAGGACCGCCATACAGGTTTGGCGAATATGCCACCACAAAAATCTGCACACCCATTTCTGCCTGGTTGTCATTGTCTACGTCGTGGTGGTTCCCGGCCGGGCGCAGGGGCAGGTGTAACTCATACGTTCCACCCAGGTAATCGTCATTTACGTCCATGTAGCCCAGTATCTGTGAGTCAACCGGTAACTCCCACTCGTCGTCGCGGGTGACAAAACCGGTCATATCAGTCAGGGCCACGGCGTGTTCGTAGTAATAATTTTTTAGCACAAAATCATTGGTCACGATAAACGTGCCACTGATGCGGTAAGGCTGTTCACCGGTTAGCACCGGGGCCGGCCCGCTGGGGGTGGGTGGAACCGTTGGGGTGGTTCCCTGGCCCAGAAACTGGCAGGCCAGGCTCGTCAGTGCCAGGGTAGTGAGCATGATCAAAAATGAAAATTTCTTCATGGTAGGTTGCCTTTCGAATTTAAGGATTGGCATGCATTATACTTTCGCATCCTTGGATGGAGATAAGAAATGTCAGACTGGGAAGAAGAATTCCAAAATGAACTTCAGCGAGCCAAAAAGGCTCGTGAAAAAGAAAATGAAGGCCAGGCGCGGGTGTGTGCCCGCCGCGCCGCAGGCGTGGTTGTGCGGCAGTATTTATCCCGGCAGGGGATTACCATCCCATCTTCCAGCGCAATGGACGTCTTGAAGGCGCTTGCTGTCCTGGAGGTGGCTCCTGCCGAGGCCCGGCGGGCAGCCGAATTGCTTGTTTTGCGCGTCGATGAGTCGTTCAGGCTGCCAGTGGATGCTGACCTGCTGCAATTGGCCGCAGACTTGCCAGGCCTCTTGTTGAAAGAATAGGCATACATCCTGTAAAAGCCCCACGAAAGTGGGGCTTTTTTGTCGTATTTGCAACCCCCTTACAACGGCATTTTTGGGATTTTCAGCCAACAAAAACCAATCTAGAATTGGCGCTATCGTAACCAAAGCAAGACCTTTTTATAACCAAAAGAAAGTTTCATGCGCACGACCCCTAAAGTCCCCAAATTCTACAATTTGATCGCCCTCGGGCTGTTGCTCCTCGCTTTGACGGCACAGATGCCTTTTGTACCGGTCACGGGCTTGCCTGCCCAGCAGGACGCCGGTGATACGTCCCCGGCTGTGCCGACCCTGGATGAGTTCTCCAGCCAGGTTGCCAATGGCAATGCCGCGCAGATTGCCGGCCTGTATGTCAACAACACGGCTGCCCTGCCGGTTGTGCAGCAGCCCTCCGGCCAGCCTGGTTATGTCTCAGAAAACAATGGTGTTGTTACTCACTTTTCGTATGCCGAGCAATATGGCACGCTGGGTTTCTTGGCACACAATTACCTGTCTGGTGCGAGCTTCTTTAATATCAATGTCGGTGACATCATCACGGTGGTCTATGGTGATGGCAGCCAGCAGGTGTACCAGGTACAGGAACTGGCTCGCTACCAAGCGCTGCAGTCCAAGAATCCATATTCTGATTTTATTGACATCGAGACTGGTGCGAAACTCTCCGCAACAGACCTGTTCTATGAAGTGTACGGTGTAGATGGCCGCCTGGTCTTGCAGACCTGCATCGAAGCGGAAGGCGACGACTCGTGGGGCCGCCTGTTTGTGGTAGCTGTCCCTTACACCGATGTACCTGCTTCGGTCAGCGAGCCTAACTCATTCAGCTGGCCGGACATCCTTTCATCCTATTTGAACTAGCACCGGAACTTCTTAAAGTTGTAGGGTATTAAATAAGCAAAAGGGCGACACATGAAATGTGTCGCCCTTTTTTGATATGTTATTTCAGGGGGAAGGCCACGATAACGACCCGATGGGTGTTTCCAAATGGCGGCCAGCAGGTGACCAGGGTGATGCGTTCATCATCGGTGGTGAGCAGCCAGCGTGCATTTTCCATGCGTTCTTCAATCGGCCGGAAGCGCTCTGCCAGCAGCAGCGTCAATTCCACTTTATAAATGTAGGTTTGTCCACCCGCTTGGATCTTGATTAGGTCCCCTGCGCGAAGGTTGACCAAGTCCTTAAAGACCCTGGCATAGATATTGTGGTGCCCGTTGAAGACACTGTTACCGGTCACACCTATCAGGGCCGAGGTGTTATGCCAGCCCACGTCATTTTTTGGGGTCTTCCATTGTTCGTAGGTTTCTCCCTGCACCTCACGCTCAGCTTTGCCGACGGGAACAATATCGGCCTCCAGTTGGATTGCCGGGATGCTGATGTGCTCGGGGATTGCCCCTATAGCCTCTGTCTCAGGCTCGTCTGGCAGAACCGCCTGCCCTGTTCCGCTCATCCAGGCATTTTGACTGGCTGTTGGTGTGGGGCTGGCCGTCGGGATGTCGGCAATCTCTTCTTCGATGTATACCGCTTCATCCAGTTCGCCGGGGGCCTGGCGGGCCCATTCTGCCAGGTTGGTCAGGCTGACTCCAACCAGCAGCAGGCCCGCCAGGATACTAAAGAACTGCCATCTCATTTTTACTTGTTTACTCGTCCTCTTTTCGGCCAAACTGACCCATGCTGGTAAAGACCAGCGACAGGCCAAACAGGCCGAGACCAATATTGACGAACAGCGATCCACTGCGCAGGTTGAAACTCTCATCAAAACCCGTTACAGGGATGAGTGGGCCACCGCCAATGGCGGGCGGGGTGGGGTTGACCATTGGCTGCGGACCCGTGACCGGGTTACCCGGCGTAAACGTCCGCTCAGATGATGATGAGCTTTCCTCATCATCGTAGTAACACATCTGCGGTGGGATCGTAGCCTGTAATTCCCGGTCTACATATACCCGGATGACACCGGGATAGTAGGGGGTCTTGAAGGATTGGTAGTAATGGGCAGCGATGGTGCCAATGCCGCCTGCGTCAGACCCATCTATGTACCAGACATAGTTAATCTCAAAGTCATTCCGGTTGGTGATTGTCCAGCCGCTGGGGTTGGCCGGGTCGTCGGTGCAGAAGAACTCAATCTCGAGCGGGTCGCACATATTGTTCTGGGCTGGGTAGCGGTCGCGTTCGCCCAGGATGGGGTTGTATGCGGTTACCAGGGAGTAGGTGTTGGTTCCTTCATCCCACAGGCAGTAGGTGATGGGCTCGGGGCAGGCACCTTCTTCATCTTCAACATCGTTTTCGGTCATCGCCGTCCAGGTGGTGACAAAGGTGAATAACTCTGTTTCGCCATCCCACTGGCAATAAGTGAGGGGTTGCGGGCATAAGCCTGCTTCGTCTTCTACATCACTGGCTGACATGGGTGTCCAGGTGGTGACAAAGGTGAACAACTCGGATTCAG
The DNA here is from genome assembly GCA_024710905.1 of Anaerolineales bacterium. Classification (GTDB taxonomy): domain Bacteria; phylum Chloroflexota; class Anaerolineae; order Anaerolineales; family Villigracilaceae; genus JANJTV01. The sequence goes on from JANJTV010000067.1 coordinate 4,845, forward strand.
CATCCCACTGGCAGTAGGTTAAGGGCTGTGGGCAATTCCCGCCGTCATCATCCACATCGCCGCCGAGGGTATTCATTGGGTCCCAACTGGTTATGAATGTGAACAGCTCTGTTTCGCCATCCCACTGGCAATAAGTATAAGGCTCGCAAACACCGCTGGCCGGGATGGGTGAAATATCCATCGAGCCGGGCGGGGTTGTGGAGTCCAGGACGATCAGGTAACTCCCGTCTGACTGGTAGGAGCAGTAATCGTAGGTCATTGGGCCGGGGCATGCACCCTCGATGGGTTCCACATCATCCGGACCGGGTGGAATCAGGCTGTCTTCAATCAATTGATAGGTCACGCCATCCTGCTGTAACTGGCAGTAGGTGTACCTGGGCAACGGGTCGGGGCATGCGCCTTCGATTGGCTCAGGGTCATTCGGGCCAGGTGGAATTAAGCTGTCGGTCACCAGCACGTAGCTACCGTCAAACTGCAACTGGCAATATGTGTATTTGGGGGTGGATGGGCAACCAGTGTCTGGGACTGGGTAGATGTCCTGCAGCGCAAGGCTGCTTAGGTCCTGGGTTAGGTCAGATACCCAGACGCCGTCACCTACAAATCGGCAGAAGGGGTACCATTCCGGATCTTCGCCCGGTGTGCTCCAGAACTGGATGTGCGAGATATCCTTGCACTCGCTGGGGCTATAGTCGGCGCAATCGATGTACCAGTTGATCGATCCATCTGTGCCAACCTCAATGCAGTAGGGTCCATTGCAGGCGTGTTCACCAGGGCCTGGTACGGTCACCTCGAATTCGGCACTCCCAGCCTTAAAGACAACGGTTGTAATGTCTTCGCCAGAGTAACTACCGGAATTGCCGGGGTCTTCCAGCTTTTTGCAGTCGGGGTTGGTCTCGTCACATTCCGATCCGCCTGGCGCTTCGCTGGATGAGCTTTCTTCGCTTGATGAACTCTCCTCGCTGGATGTGCTTTCTTCGCTGGACGAGCTCACCTGTTTATAAAGATCGGGCTGGTTGCCAGTGCCAAAGGCATATGTTGCCGACGGTGCTGTCAGGTTCAGCACGATCCCGGCAATCATACTGGCGATGGCCAGCATAAAGGTGAAACGAGATAGGGATTTCCAGAGCGTTCTCATCTTGACCTCCTTAATTGGACGGATGAGCATGGGTTTGTAGGTAGTAACCCACCCCCCGGAAATTCATAATGAATGCCGGGCGGGCGGGATCGTTCTCAAGTTTATGGCGCAGCATAAAGACCAGGTTCTTGATGCAGGTATGTGAATCTGGCGGGGTTTGCGCCTCCCAGATTGCCTTTTCAAGTTCTTCATACGTGGTCGGGTGTGGGGCGTGGGCTGCCAGGGTCACCAGTAGGCTGAACTCGCGTGGGGCCAGGTAATAAATCTGGTCACCCAGCCGCACCTCGTGGGTTTCAAGATCAATATGCAGGTTGATTTTTGGGAAGGAATATCCTTTGGGGCGGTTCTGTTCCGGCATCCTGCGCAATACCGAATCGATGCGTGCCAAAAGCTCGTGATGATGGACCGGCTTGCTCAGGAAGTCATCTGCGCCAACCTCCAGGCTATGGATGGCGGCCTCCCGATCGCTTTTTGCCGAAATCATCAGGATCGGTGCGGCTGTAACTTCCCGCAGGTACTGGCAGGTCTGCCATCCATCGGTACCGGGCATCATCAAGTCGAGCAGGATGACATCCGGCGTGTGCTGCCCGCATTTTTGTAATGCCAGCTCACAGTTTGTGGCACTGATGACATTGAATCCGGCGCGGCGCAGCATCAGTTTGGTCAGGTTCAGGTACTCCTCGTCATCATCGATGACCAGCGCCAGCCGGGGAGTCTCATCAGGTTCATCCAGATCCCTGCCAGGCAGGGGTTCTTCTTGAAACTGTGTTGTTTCTACCAAATAAGGATTAGGGAGCATGATCATTTTCCTCCACAAACAAAAAACCGGCCATTGCTATGCGGGCCGGTTTCGCCATTTGCTCGCTGAAGGAAAATGCGGCGACCAGTTCAGGGTCCTTCAGGTCATTGCTGCCACTATGAGTTTTTGACTGGCCAAAATAAAAACCGACCAGGATAATTAATATCCGGCCGGTTTCGCCATTGGCTCACCAGGGAAGGCTGCTCTATACGCAGTCGGCGACCAATTAAATTCCCCGGGTCATCGCTTCCGATTTGTGAAATAAGTAACAATACTGTCACTTATATAATACTGAGCGATGACCCACATGTCAAGATTCTTTAAGGTAAGTGTAAGGTCAGGAATGTTCCCGGCTTCCGACCAGGTAATAGAGCACCCGCGCCAGGGTTACCAGCAGGATCATCCCGGAGACCACCCCGCCAATGATCATCAACAGGTGGTTGGGATTGCTCACTCGTTCAGCAACCACGCTGGGGGGAGCCAGCGTAATCCGCCTGCGGATGGTGGAAACCAACCCGTTTGCGGGCTTTACTGGCTGGAAGGTATCGCTTAGTCGCGACTCAAGAGACTCAACAGAAAATGTGGCTTGCTTTTTGCTCATTCTTTACTCAACCGGGCAATACACCAATCCAACCGTTCCCGGTCCCAGGTTGGCGGCAATGGAGATGGATAGGTCGGTCAGGATGAGATCCTGTACGTTGAATTCCTTGCGTACCCGTTCCATCATTTCGGTTCCGGCCTGTGGGTCACGTGCCTGTACCACAGCCATGTTGACTTTTTGGTCGCCGACCCGTTCCCTGACCATTTCCACAATGCGGTCAAGAGCGGCGCGGCGGGTGCGAACGCGTTCGGCCATATTTAATACACCGTTGCCCAACACGGCAATCGGCTTGACATTCAGTGCCGAGGCCAGGGCGGCCTGCAAGGTGCCGACGCGGCCACTCATGCGGGCATATTCCAGGGTATTGAGTGTCAGGATGACGCCGACTTTTTCGCGCAGCACCTCCAATTTTTTGACGATTTCATCCACGCTGTACCCGGCCCGGTCCAGCAGGCGGGCTTCGCGGCAAAGGAAACCAATGCCGGTGGAACCACACATAGAGTCGAGGGGAATCACCCTGAATGTGCCTTCCAGCTCGCGCCCGGCTGCCACGGACGAATCAAAGGTGCCTGAAAGCTTGCTGGTGATATGGATGGAAAGGATCGTGTCGCCAGGTTTGGCGTGTTTTTTATACATCTCAGCGAACTGGTGGGGGGTCGGCTGGGAGGTCTTGGGGATCTTCTTGCTTTCATCCACCAGTTTGTAGAAGCCTTCCGAGTCCAGGTCTACGCCCTGCAAGTAGGTTTTTTCTCCAAAGTGAATGTTGACCGGCACAACCTCGATCTCATATTCTTTGCGCCATTCGATAGGCATATCGGCGGCGCTGTCGGTAAAAATCCTTAACATGGTCACTCCTCCTGGTGTAAGTCTGTCGCTTCGATTTGGTCTCGCAGGGCGAGCAGGGTGCGGTGATACAGGCTTTTGATAGCCCCTTCACTGCGGCCCATGATGGCCCCAATTTCAGCATTGGAGAGATGTTCGACAAATTTCAGAATCAGCAGGTTCTGCCGATCGGCGGGCAATGACCGGATCAATTTGAGCAATGCTTCTTGCTGCTCGGTGCGAACCAGGGTCACTTCCGGGTGATCCAGCTTGGCAACGATGGGTTCGTCGCTGAGTGGAATCTCCTGCCTGCGGCTGCGGTCCCGGTGCCAGTTGGCCACCAGGTTATGGGCAATGCGATACAGCCAGGCCGAGAACGGCACACCGCGATCGGTGTAGTTGGTGATGTGGTTCATGGCCCGCTGGAACACGCGCGCGGTCAGGTCTTCCGCATCATCCACGCTGCCGGTTCGGTAGTAGACATAGTTGAAAATGCGGTCTACATACTTTTCGTACAGCATGCCGTAGGCCTCACGATCGCCGCCGGAGGCTTTTGCCAAAATCTCTTCTTCGCTTAAAAGTTCTTCCGCCACAGGGTATCCTACCGGCGGTGCTATACAAATAAACCCCGCCGGATTTGAGAAGTTGCAACGGAGTATACCATCCCGAAGCAGGGGCGTTCTTATCTATCGCTGATGCGCGGCTGTTATAATTACAAATTGTTCTTTTGGCGCACGGTATAAATAAAACAAATGTGCTATAATAGAAAATTGCCATATCCATCCACCTATGAGGCAGAACATGTCATCTAATATTATTAAAGTCGTCGGTGCGCGCCAGCACAACCTGAAGAACATTACGGTTGAGATCCCGCGCGATAAACTGGTTGTCATTACCGGGCTTTCTGGTTCGGGCAAATCTTCCCTGGCATTTGACACCATCTTTGCCGAGGGCCAGCGCCGTTATGTTGAGTCGCTTTCAGCGTATGCCCGCCAGTTTATTGGCCAGATGGACAAGCCGGATGTGGATTACATTGATGGCCTGTCGCCTGCTGTTTCCATTGACCAGAAATCCACCAGTCACAACCCGCGATCCACTGTTGGCACGGTCACTGAAATCTACGATTACCTGCGCCTGCTCTATGCCCGCATTGGCACGCCGCATTGCCCGATCTGTGGCCGCGAAGTCGTCAGGCAGTCGGCCCAGGAGATCGTGGATGCCATTGCAAAATTGCCGGACGGTACACGCATCCTGGTGTTGGCTCCGGTAGTGCGTGGCCGCAAGGGCACCTACCAGGCTGTTTTCGAGGAGATTCGCAAGGCGGGATTTGTTCGCGCCCGGGTGGATGGCAAGGTGGTCAGCCTGGACGACGAAATTGAACTGGATCGCTACAAACAGCATAATATCGATGCCGTAGTGGACCGCCTGGTCATCAACCAGGCCGGGGATGAAGAAGAACGCAAATCGGCGGGCTCACGACTGACTGATTCCGTTGAAACGGCCCTGAAGTTTGGCGAAGGATTTGTCACCGTCGCCCTGGTGGATGGGGAGGAAGGCAGCGACCTACACTTTTCGGAGCAACTTTCCTGCCCGGAGCATGGCGTGTCTCTGGGCGAGATTGAACCGCGTACATTTTCATTCAACACGCCGCAGGGCGCCTGCCCGGAATGCCAGGGCCTGGGCTCAAAACTGGAGATTGCCCCGGAGCGCGTGGTGGATTTTGACAAGTCGTTGGATGACGGCGCGATCATTGCCATGGAATGGGCCAACACCAAGGATGATGGCGGTTTCTACTGGCAGATCCTGAATGCCGTCGCCCAGCACTATAAGATCGACATGAATAAACCGTTTCGTGACCTCCCCAAAGCCCACCAGGACCTGGTCCTGCACGGCACACGCGGCGAGCGGGTGACCCTGCATTACCAGAATCGGGAAGGCCGTAAAGCCACCTGGGATACAGCCTTCAGCGGCGTTATTGGTAACCTGGAACGGCGTTATCGTGAAACAAACTCGGACTACATCCGCACCAAGATCAACGAGTTCATGTCCGACCAGCCCTGCCCGTCCTGCCAGGGCAAACGCCTGCGCCCCGAGGCGCTGGCTGTCACTGTGGATGATGCCAACATCCTGCAGGTCACCGAATGGCCTGTGCTCAAAGCATTGGCCTGGGCGCAGAAGCTCTCCGGCACTGAGACTCCGCTGAATGCCCGCCAGCAGGCCATTGCCGAACGCATCCTGAAAGAAATTACCTCCCGGTTGGGTTTCCTGGCCAATGTCGGGTTGGATTACCTGACCCTGCACCGTTCTGCCGCGACCCTTTCAGGCGGCGAGGCCCAGCGTATCCGCCTGGCGACCCAGGTGGGCTCTCGCCTGGTGGGTGTCTTGTACGTGCTGGATGAGCCTTCCATCGGCCTGCACCCGCGTGACAATGACCGCCTGCTGGAAACCTTGCGCGGCTTGCGCGACCTCGGCAATACTGTTTTGGTCGTCGAGCACGATGACGAAACCATCCGCACGGCGGATTGGATTATTGACCTTGGCCCGGCAGCGGGTGAGCATGGCGGGCAGCTGGTTGCCGAAGGAACGCCGGAACAGATCCTGGCGAACAAGAAATCACTGACCGGGGCCTATCTCTCGGGCCGTAAGCAGATAGAAATCCCGTCCCAGCGGCGCAAGGGCAATGGTAAGAAATTAACTGTTGTCAATGCAACGGCCAACAACCTGAAAAATGTTACTGTTTCCATTCCATTGGGCCTGCTGGTGACCATCACGGGTGTTTCCGGCTCCGGAAAATCCACACTGATGACGGATGTGCTGTACAGTGCACTGGCCGCCGATCTAATGGGAGCACACACCCAGCCCGGCCCGCACGAACGAATCGATGGGTTGGAACATATTGATAAGATCATTAATATCGATCAATCCCCGATTGGCCGTACGCCGCGTTCCAACCCCGGCACCTACACTGGCCTGTGGGATGAAATGCGCAAGTTGTTTGCTGAACTGCCCGAAAGTAAAATCCGGGGCTACAAACCGGGGCGTTTCTCCTTCAATGTGCATGGTGGCCGCTGCGAGGCCTGCCAGGGCCAGGGAGAGCTGCGCATCGAAATGCAATTCTTACCTGATATTTACGTCCCCTGCGATGTTTGCCATGGTAGGCGTTTTAATCGTGAAACCCTGCAGGTGACCTTCAAGGGGAATAATATTGCCGATGTGTTGGATATGACCGTTGACCACGCCCTGGAGGAGTTCTCAGCGTTTCCATCCATGGTCAGCAAGCTCAAATTGCTGCAGGAGGTCGGCCTGGGTTATGTGCGTGTAGGACAGTCAGCAACCACTTTGAGCGGCGGTGAAGCCCAGCGTGTGAAACTGGCCAAGGAACTTTCACGCCGTGCTACCGGCCGCACCCTGTATGTGCTGGATGAACCTTCGGTTGGTTTGCATGCTGCCGATGTCCATAAATTAATCGAAGTTCTGCAGCGCCTGGTGGATGCGGGGAATTCTGTGCTGATCATTGAGCACAACCTGGACATCGTCAAGGTTGCCGACTGGGTGATTGACCTCGGCCCGGAAGGTGGCGATGGCGGCGGTCAAATCCTAGCCGAAGGCACCCCTGAAGATGTGATGCAAGTGGAAGGGTCTTACACGGGCAAGTTCTTGCGCACCCACCTGGATTATTTCAAACAGGCGGCTTGAGCGAGTGAATTGCGGGTTGCCCCATTTTTCAGGTAGAATACATTCCAGAAATGGGTAAGATCCATGAAAAAGGAAAAATTATGAGCACAGACCCTTCAAACCTGATTAACTCGTACAAACGCCGCCAGCAGCTGGGCCCGTTTATTGTTGGCGGCCTGGCAGTGTTGCTCGTCCTGGTTGGTCTGGTTGTTTTAATCCTATGGTTGAGTGGTGGAAATGGTCCGGCCATCTCCCTGTTTGCGACCGAGACCCCGACCCCAACCATGACTTTTACCCCAACCCTGACCTTTACACCGACCAATACGCCCACCGAGACAGCCACCCCCACGCTGACTTTTACGCCAACCCCTTCGGCGCCGTTTGAATACACTGTCCAGGAGGGAGATTCGCTGGCTGTGATTTCGGAACGCTTTGGCCTGGGTGATAAAGGCATCCCTTTGATGCTGTTGCTGAACCCGGCAATTGACCCGGCCACGCAAATTGTCTTTGTTGGCCAGGTCATCATTGTCCCCAACCCGGGCATGGAACTGCCGACTGCCACGCCCATCCCGCCGGATGCGCCGCGCGGAACCCAGGTGGATTATGTCATCCAGGCTGGGGATACGCTGGCCAGTATTGCGGCCCGCTTCAACAGTACAGTGGAAGACATCCAGGAACTCAATGAGATCGAAAATGCCAACAATATCTTTGTCGGGCAGTTGATTAAGGTGCGATTAAACCTGGTGACCCCGGTGCCGACCACCCCGCCGACCATCACCCCTGCTGGCGGTGTTACAAATACTCCAACTGCCACAACGACTCCATCGCCGTAGATAAAGAGGATCAATTTGGGCTGGACAAAAAACGGCCTGTCGTGTACAATTTTGCGCCGTTGTATTGGAAAGTAATTTTTGGAGGAAGACCTTGGCTAATATCAAGTCCCAAATCAAACGCAATCGCCAGAACGAGACTCGTCGTTTGCGCAATCGCACCTTCCGCGGTTCTGCCCGTGCAGCCGTCAACAAGGCCCGCACCCAGATCGTGACCGGCGATGCTGTTGCTTCCAAGGAAGCTGTCATGGAAGCCATCAGCCGTCTGGACAAGGCTGCTGAAAAAGGTGTTATTCACAAGAATAATGCCGCCCGCCGCAAAGGCCGCCTGATGAAGGCGCTCGCGGCCCTGGCCAGTTAAGCGTTTGAAAACACGAAGGTGGAAGCGGGAGAACAATTCTCCCGCTTTTGCTTTAAGCAGGGATTTTCTGGCAGGCTCCCCCGGGCAAACTTCCGTTTTTGGGCCAGGTGCCAGCGCGGATGATATAATCCCGCCAACTTTTTCGGCAGGTGAGACATGTTTGAAAACGAACAAAAAGTATTTGAAGAAAAAATACATGCATTTTGCGAGCAGAATGATATTCCGCTGGGTGAATTGAAGTGGTTGCCGATTCCCTTTAGCGGGGAGTGGGGAACCAGCACCTCCTTTTTTGCGATTGCTGCTGCCGAGGCCAAGGCCGGGAAATCAATCGGCAAGCCGGTGCCGGTGCGCGCCCAGGAAATCGCCGAGCAGGTAAAGGAATCCTTGGGTGACCTGCCGGGTATTTCACACATTGAGGCGGTTAAAGGTTATATCAACCTGTTCTTTTCCACCTCGCAGGTGGCGGCCCGGGTGGTGGATTCGGCCCTTGAAGCGGGGGTACGCTTTGGGGCTGGCCAGCCGAAAAACGAGCGGGTGATGGTGGAGTTTGCCCAGCCGAATACCCATCACTCCTTCCATATTGGTCATTATCGCAATACCATCCTTGGCGAGAGCCTGGCGCGCATTGTGCAGTTCGCCGGGTTTGAAACCATTCGCGCCAGTTACCCCGGGGATATTGGCCTGGGCGTGATTACGGTTTTATGGGCTTATGAGAAGTTTTACAAAGGCCAGGAGCCGAGGGACATCCACGAACGCGGCCAGTGGTTGCTGAAGATTTACGCTGAGGCCAGCAACTTGTTGGCCGAAAAGGAAAATGAAACGCCTGAAGAAAAGGCGCAGCGCGAAGCTTATGACGCCGAACGCCGCGAAATGTACCGAAAATGGGATGCGGGCGACCTGTATGTGCGGACGTTGTGGTTGGAGACCCGCGAGTGGAGCCTGGAAGAACTGCGCGACATCCTGGCGATGATGGATGTCAGGATTGACACCTGGTTCTACGAGAGTGAGGTGGATGAGCCATCCAAAAAGATCGTGGATGAGTTGATTGCGCGCGGCATTGCCACGGATGAACGTGCGAATGGCGGGCCGGTGATTGTTAAGATCGATGAGAAACTGGGCCTGGAAAAGGAACGCTACCGGACCGCTGTGATTCTGCGCTCGGACGGCACCAGCCTGTACCTGACCAAGGACCTGGCATTGGCCGAACAAAAATTTGACGAACTTCATGTCGATCGTTCCATTTATGTGGTGGATAACCGCCAGAGTCTGCACTTCCAGCAAGCTTTTAAGATATTGGAATTATGGGGCTTCAAGCAGGCCGAAAAGTGCTTCCACCTGGCGTATGGCTTTGTCAGCCTGCCCGAAGGAGCCATGTCTTCGCGCAAGGGACGGGTGGTGTTGTTCAAGGAAGTGTACGACGAGGCCATTCAGCGGGTATTGGATGTGATTGCGGAGAAAAACCCCAACCTGCCGGAGAACGAACGCGTCGATGTGGCAAAAAAGGTTGGCCTGGGCGCATTGGCCTATTCCATGTTGTCGGTGGACAACAACAAAGATATGATCTTCGAGATTAACGATGCGCTGAGTTTTGACGGGCGCACCGGGCCGTACATCCAGAATGCGTATGTGCGGGCGACCTCAATTTTAAGGAAGGCCGGGGTGGATGTTGCGAAGTTGCCCCCGGCAACGTATGATTATGAACTCACCGTGCATGAGATTGAACTGATCGAACAAATGTCGCGCCTGGCCGGGGTAGTGCAGCAGGCTGCCAGCGAGTACCGTCCGTTGGTGGTGGCGACCTATGTATATGAACTGGCCAATGCCTTCCATAGCTTCTACCATGCGGTGCCGGTTTTGCAGACCGAATCGAATGCGGTGAAGCAGGCTCGCCTGCGGCTGGTGGCGGCGGCGCGCCAGGTATTGGCCAATGCCATGTACCTGGTGGGAATCAATCCGGTGGAAGTGATGTAGATGGCGAAAAACAACCTGCCCGCGCCGCTGATCCTGGATGAGACCCACCCGCTGGAGCAGGTCATGGTATGGGGGGAGCCAGGGGTGGAGGCGCTGCTGGGGCAGTTATTGCCGAAACACAAGAGCCTGTTTCGCAATTACTACCAGGTGCCCGCCGCCCGGCAGGAATTCCGGCATATGCAGGCCTTGATGGAAGGGCATGGCATTAACGTGATGCGTGCCAAGGATGCGGTGGTGCGCCTGCTAGCCGGGCGGGTCTTCCCCTCTATGCCGGGGCGGGTACGCGATTTGAAAACGGCTTTACAGGAACGGGCTGAAAGTTATTACCGGGTTTACCGGAAACAGAAGGCCCGCGAACTGGAATATGAACAATCCCCCCTGGGCGTGGAAGAATTCCACGCCCAGGTTTTGCAAGACCTGGATGCGGTACTAGAGGAAGATATTGCCGCTTACGGCGAGCAGGGCGCAATCCGCCTGAATTACCTGCTCAGCCTGTACCGGGCCTGGCCGCAGGCCAATATATTCTACGGACGCGACCAGACCCAGGTGATCGCTGACCGGGTGTTGCTTTCTTCTTTGAAATGGGAAATCCGCCGCCCGGAAGTGCGCATTTTTGAAGAAGCCCTGCACGAACTGGGGCTGCAGGCCAGCATTGTGCCTGTCTCACAGGGAACCCTGGAAGGCGGGGACCTGGCGATGTTTCATGGAGCCTGCTGGGTGGGGGTTGGCGCGCGTACCAGCCTCCCGGCTGTGCTGGATGTGGCCCGGCGGCTGGGGGATGTGCTGGCCGCCCGCAACCTGGAGTTGCTGGCGATGGTCAATGCCGAGCATGTGGATGAGACCAACTTCTACTTCAGCCCGACCAGCGAGCATATGGAAATCATGCACCTGGATATGTTCTGGATTCCGCTCGCGCCTGACCTGGTGATGGCCTATGGCGGTGAACTGGATCGCCGGGAGGTGATTCGCGTGGGGGTGGGGAAGACCCTGGGAACGGTGGAACGGCTGGGGGGAGCCCGCCAGGTTTTGGCCGGGCGCGGCGTGCAGGTGATGGAGGTCAGTCATGCCGAACAGCAGAACTTTGCCACCAACCTGCTTAACCTGGGGAATGGTCATTTGCTGGCCGCACTGTCGAGTAATCCGCGTGTGAATCAAGAGTTGACCCGCCTGGGGTTTGAATTATCGTTTGCCAACCTGGACCGGCTGGTAGGCGGGTTTGGGGCGGTGCATTGCCTGACAGCCCCGCTGCGGCGGGGAAATTAAGCCAAAACTCACCTTTCATGTATGATATAAGGGAATTGCGCAGGGCTGGCCATTCCCTTATACTTTTTAACGAAGCGGCCACCGGCCCCTTTTGGGCATCACAGCCCCAGAAGTGATGTGACGGGAAGACCGCGACCGGTTTCCCGAATTTCCATCTCAAAAGGAGAAACCGTATGTCCCCAGTAAAAACCATCATTATGGGAGCCGCCGGGCGCGACTTCCACAACTTTAATACCTTCTTCCGTGGCAACAAGGATTACCAGGTGGTGGCCTTTACGGCGACCCAGATTCCCGATATTGAAGGCCGCCAGTACCCGAAGGAACTGGCCGGGGAGCTGTACCCGGCGGGCATCCCGATTCACGCCGAGGAAGAACTGGCTGACCTGATTAAGAAACATGATGTGGAACAGGTCGTTTTTGCGTATAGCGATGTGCCACATGAATATGTCATGCACAAGGCTGCGCTGGTCAATGCCCTGGGCGCGGATTTCCGCCTGATGGGAACAAAATATACCCAGGTGAAATCCACCAAGCCGGTGATTTCTGTATGTGCCGTGCGTACCGGCTCGGGAAAGAGCCAGACCACCCGGCGCGTATCGTTGATTCTGCGTGAAATGGGTTATAAAGTGGCCGCCATTCGCCATCCCATGCCATACGGCAACCTGGTGGCTCAGGAAGTGCAGCGTTTTGCTGATTACGATGACTTGGATGAATACGAATGTACCATCGAGGAGCGCGAGGAATACGAGCCGCATATTGATAATGGTGTGCTTGTTTTTGCCGGTGTGGATTATGAAAAGATTCTGCGCGCTGCCGAAAAGGAAGTGGACATCATCCTGTGGGATGGTGGCAACAATGACTTCCCGTTCTATGTATCAGACCTGCAAATTGTGGTGGCCGACCCGCACCGCCCCGGCCATGAAAGCACTTACTACCCCGGCGAGACCAATGTACGCGCGGCGGATGTGTTCGTGCTGAACAAGGTGGATACTGCCGACCCTGAAAAAGTCATGCAGGTGCGCGAAAACCTGCGTCGCCTGAACCCGACTGCCATCCAGATTGAAGGCGCTTCCCCGTTGTTTGTGGATGACCCCGAAGCCATTCGTGGTAAACGTGTGCTGGTGGTGGAAGACGGCCCGACCCTGACGCACGGTGAAATGGCTTATGGCGCCGGGTTTGTGGCTGCCCGCCGCTTTGGCGCAAAGGAAATTGTTGACCCGCGCCCGTTCGCGGTCAAATCCATTGCTGCGACCTACCAGAAATATCCCAAGACCGGGCCAATCCTCCCGGCCATGGGCTACGGCGAAGCGCAGATGAAAGACCTCGAGGCGACCATCAACGCCGCCGATGTGGACATGGTCGTGGTCGGGACCCCGATTGACCTGACCCGCGTCATCAAAATCAACAAGCCTTACCAGCGTGTGCGCTATGAACTGCAGGAGATCGGCCAGCCGACCCTGGCAGATATCTTACAGAAGAAATTCGGCAAGAAGTAGGATGAGGGGCGGTGCGAACCGCCCCTCATTTTTATGTGTTATTGATAGCGATGTATACCCTTTTCAGGAGATAATAAATATCATGATGACCACCCTTGCCTCCACCCTGGCCACCCGCAGCCTGCCCGCCGTCAAACCGGCCACGCTCAATGTGATCATGACCCTGCTCGGTGCATTGCTGGTGGCCCTGTTTGCCCAGGTTGCCATCCCGTTACCTTTTACCCCGGTGCCGCTCACCGGCCAGACCTTTGCCGTATTACTGGTTGGCGCGGCGCTCGGCGCAAAACGTGGCGCGGCCAGTCTGGGCCTGTACACGTTAATGGGCGGGCTGGGCCTGCCAGTCTTCGCCGCCGCCAAAAGCGGATTAAGTGGCCCGACGCTGGGTTACCTGTTTGGGTTTATCGCTGCCGCCTGGCTGGTGGGCTGGCTGGCCGAACGCGGCCTGGAGCGGAGCATCCGCACTTCTGTCGTGCCATTTCTGGCGGGTACGCTGGTGATTTATGTATTAGGTGCTGGCTGGCTGGCGATTTTCTTGCAACTCGGCCTGGCAGAAGCCTTTGCCATGGGTGTGGCCCCGTTTATCATTGGCGATGCCATCAAACTTGCGCTGGCCGCCCTGGTCCTGCCCGGCGCCTGGAAACTGGTACAATAAGACGCTCGACCTTTTTTGAGACCCCACAACATTGGTAAAATAAAAGGGACTGGATATGCCCAGCCCCTTTTATTTTACCAATCCCCAGAAAGAATACTATGTTTATTGATCAGGCAGAGATTTTTGTAAAATCAGGTAAAGGCGGCAATGGGATGGTGCACTTCCGCCGCGAAAAATATGTCCCGCGTGGCGGGCCGGATGGCGGCGATGGCGGCAAGGGCGGCGATGTGATCCTTGAGGTCAGGCACACGGTCAACTCCCTGCAAGCCTTCAGGCATGTCATCCGCTATTCCGCGGACGATGGCAAAGGTGGCGGTCCCAACAATCGTTATGGTAAATCGGCTGACGATTTAATTGTTCCCGTCCCGCCCGGGACAGTCGTTTTTGATGCCATCACCGGAGACATGATTGGTGATCTGACCCAACTGGGCCAGCGATTGGTCGTCTGCAAAGGCGGGCGTGGTGGGCGCGGCAATACCCATTTTAAGAGCTCCACTCACCAGGTTCCGCGCACCGGCGAAAAAGGCGAGCCCGGTGAAGAGAAACGCCTGCGCCTGGAATTGAAGTTGATTGCCGACATTGGCATTATCGGCGTGCCGAATGCCGGGAAATCCACCCTGCTTTCGGTGCTGACCAATGCCAAACCCGAGGTTGCGCCTTACCCATTTACCACCATCACACCCAATCTAGGGGTTGCCAATATTGATGAAGATACAACCGTCGTGCTGGCCGACATCCCCGGTTTGATCGAGGGCGCCAGCCAGGGCAGGGGACTGGGGCATGATTTCCTGCGCCACGTCCAACGGACGAGGGTGCTGATTCACTTGCTGGATGGGCTGAGCGAAGACCCGCTGGCCGATTTCAGCCAGATCAATACCGAGTTATCATTATTTGATCCAAAAATTGCCCAGAAGCCGCAAATTGTGGCCCTGAACAAAATGGACCAGCCAGAAGCAAAAGAACGTTGGGCCGACATCAAAAAGCAACTAAAAAAGAAAGGCGTCAACGACCCGCTGGCGATTTCGGGGCTGGCGCGTGAAGGGGTGCGCGAGCTGTTATTGCTGGCCTACCAGCGCCTGGCAGAAACGCCTTCCATCCAGGATGAAGAAACACCGTTGCCGGTGTACCGCCCGCCCGAAGACCCGCGTGAGTTTGAAGTCAAACGTGAGAGCGGCACCACCTGGCGCCTGGTTGGCCCGGCCATTGAACGCGCCGCTGCCATGACCTATTGGGAGCACAGTGGCTCGGTGCGCCGCTTCCAGAAAATTATGGAAGCCCTGGGCGTGGACGAAGCCTTGCGCAAGGCCGGTGTGCAGGAAGGTGATACGGTTCACATCGCTGATTACGAATTGGAGTGGCAGGATTAATCGGAGAAGACTCCCATGCCCAAAGTGCGCCAGACCCAGACCAGCAGCCTGATTAGTAACATCCGCCAGGATGTACAATCCCTTGTGCAGGTGTTGCCTGCCTTTGTTTTGGTGCTGGATACGTACGGCGTAATCCTGACCGCAAACGAGGCGGTCAGTAACCTGCTGAAAAGTGATGTTGAGGACATGCCCGGTAAAGGCATCTACGAGTTGTGGCCGTCAGCCGCGCCGATCTTCCGGGAACGCATCCAGTATGTCGTCAAAACCCAGATTCCTGACTCCTTTGAGGCTGGTTACGATGCCCGCCAGGTAAACGTGTACCTGTACCCCATCACCGACGGCAAGAAAGTATCCAGCCTGCTGGTCTTTGGGCAGGATATAACCGAACGCATCCGCTTTGAACGCCAGGTGCAGGAACTTACCAGCCAATTGGAAAGCAAAGTGCTGGAACGCACGGCCAAACTGCGCCTGGAACAGCGCCGCCAGGAAATACTGGCCCGCTTTTCTATTGCGCTGATGCAAACGAACCAGCCTGCTCCCATTTTCCAAGAGATCACCTCCGAAGTCAGCCAGATGATTGGCGGCCTGTGCGCCATTGTTACCCTGTCCCCTGCGCACGATGCCTTTATCGTCCAGGCGGCCAGCCGGTTAAGCCCATCCGGCGAAGTTCACATCCCCAAAGGTGCAATTGGCCAGCAGTACGCTATTGGTCCCAACCCTATCCTGCTGCGCATTGCCAAAAAAGAACCCTTTATTCGCCAGATTATTTCTGCGGAAGTTGCCCGGGAACTCATCCCGTCCTATTTTTGGCACCTGATTCCTGAGGAAGTCATCGAAACCTTGCATGCGGTTCCCCTGGCTGTAAGGGATGAAGTGCTCGGGTTAATCTTTTTTGCTTACGAGTCACAGGCCCTGGAAAACGCCTCGATTGCCGATTTCATAGAAAGCCTCGCTAACTTGATTTCGTTCGCCATGCAGAACAACCGCCTGGTGGAGCAGCTGACCGCCAGCCGTGAAGAATTGCGCGGGCTCTCCCAACAACTGGTGGATGTGCAGGAATCGCAATACAAATACCTCGCCCAGGAAATCCATGACCAGGTTGGGCAAAATATGACTGCCATTAACATCAACCTGAACCTTGTGCGTACTCAACTCGCAGAAGCGGGCTCACCACAGGTCATTTCCGTTTTGGATGACTCCATTACCTTGTTGGCCGATACCGTCAATCGGATGCGCAACCTGATGGCCGAATTCCGCCCGCCGATGCTCGATCACTACGGCCTGGTAGCCGCCCTTTTCTGGCATGCCGAAAGATTGGAGCAGCGTACAAAGGTAAAAATGGCAGTCGTTGATCGCGGGCTGGGGAATACCCGCTTGCCCCTGCCTGTTGAGATTGCCCTGTTCCGCATCGCCCAAGAAGCCCTCAACAACGTGGTAAAACACGCCAATGCTAGTCAGGTTGAAATTGAAATAGTAGATAGGGGTGACAGCCTGAACCTGATGGTAAAAGATAATGGCGTGGGCTTCCACGTGCTGATGGAAGAAGATGCTAGGCCGCACTGGGGATTGGCCATCATGCGAGAGCGCGCCCAGAGCCTGGGCGGGCAACTGGAAGTAACCAGCCAGCCCAATGTAGGCACCCGGGTTGTTGTCAGTGTTCCGAAAGGATCCCAAAATGACAAATAAAACGAGTATTTATATTGTTGATGATCACCGCATTTTGCGTGATGGCCTGCGCGCCTTGCTCGAAACCCGCCCCGATTTTCGCGTGGTTGGCGAAGCTGACGATGGCCGTGCTGCCGTGGATGGCGTGCTGAAGAAAAAACCGGACCTGGTCTTAATGGACATTACCATGCCCGGGCTAAATGGGATTGATGCCGCCCAACTGATTCATGACCAGGCTCCTGAGACCAAAATCATCATCCTTTCCGTGCATTCTGATGCGGAACACATTTATCGCGCCTTCCAGGCTGGCGCACAGGGATACCTGTTAAAAGAGTCAGCCGGGAACGATGTCATCGATGCCGTCCGCGACGTTATGGCCGGGAAGCAATACCTGAGTTCGAAAATTACCCGGGCCGAAGTGGAAGATTACACCCGCCTGCGCCAGACGCGCAGCCCGCTTGAAATGCTCAGCCTGCGCGAAAAAGAGGTACTCCTTTCCACGGTGCAGGGCGCCACCAGCGCCGAAATCGCCATCCATCTTGGGTTATCCCCCAAAACGGTTGAAACCTATCGCAGCCGCATTATGACCAAACTCAGTGTGGATGACATCACCGGGTTGGTGCGCTTTGCCATCAAACATGGCCTGATATCGGTCGATTAAGCCCATTTGTTGCAACATCATTGCTGACAGATTTGTAAGACAACCGGTTTTGACCAGTTTTATCAAACAATCCTCACAGACAGATTATTTTAAGATCTGTATGATTGCGGCATCGTTGATTAATGCATCGCTGCAAATCATACAAATCTTTTTTTTATTCAAAAGGAGTAAGTTGAAAATGTCTGTTTCCCGTTTTTACACCCGCACCCTGCCCGTCCTGATCCTCATTGCCATTCTGGCGACGGCTGCGTTTGCCTTTGCGGCCACCAACACGGTCACCGGTAGCTACGCTGGTGATGGTACCGGTACGGTCAGTGGCTATACCGTCACGGTGACCTATGAGCTGGATAATACCAATCCTTCCGAACTTGACTCTGCCGAGTTGAGCCTCAACCAGGCCGCTGGCGAAGTTCATGTACGTGTCAATGGCGCTGGCGCATGGATTAGTTGTACGGACGTGGGTGCTGGCACGGCCTGGTCCTGCAACCTGGCCGGCACCACGGTGGCCTCCCTGACCAGCCTGCAAGTTGTTGCTGCTGAATAACAGGTCAACAACCTTGCAACAAGACAGCCTGGCCTGCTTACAGGTCAGGCTGTCTTAATGTAACGCATCCCTTCTTGGAATACACTGGGATTATGCCTGTTCAAAAATCGCGGCGCGTCTCCCGGCTGACACTTGTCCTTGTGACCCTGGCTATGCTGGCGGTCTGGATTCTGTTTGCGCCAATGCAGTTTGGTGGTAATGCGGCCTATGTGATTATTTACGGCAACAGCATGGAGCCGATTTTCTTGCGTAATGACCTGGTCATCCTGCGCCGGGACGATCATCCCCAACTGGGCGACATCTATGCTTACCGTCAGCCGCAAATTGGCCTGGTCATTCATCGTATGATTGACCGGCAGGGGGATCGTTTTGTTTTCCAAGGTGATAATAATTCATTTATTGATTCGTATTACCCGTCACAGGATGAGTTGGTTGGCAAGCTATGGATTCATATCCCGCAGGGCGGGAATGCGCTGATCTGGCTGCGCCAGCCCTGGGTATTGGCCGCAATTGTGTTGGTGGTTGGAGGCTTTTTTATGGCTGAACTTTCATACGATCCGGCGAAAGATCGCCTGAACAAGAAACCCGGTTTACGAAACTGGCAGTGGCCCCGGGCTCCCTTGCCTGGCAGCGCGCAGGAGATTACGTTGATGCTGCTGCCGATCTTGTTTATCGTTTTTGCCATTCTTGCATTTATTTCTTTTCGGACCCCGACCAGCCTGGTGTTTCGTAATGCCCTGCAGTATACCCACCTGCTTGTGTTTGATTATTCGGCGGTGACCGGTTCGCCGCTCTTTGAAGGGGGGCGGATGAAAGCTCCCCAACCGATCTACCCCCGCCTGGCCTGCAACGTGGATTTTGTGTTGAGCTATGCTTTTGGGGCGGCGCTCCCGGCTTCGGTAACGGGAGACTACCGCCTGGTAGCCCGCCTGAGCGAAGCCTCAGGCTGGTACAAGGATTTTGAGCTTGTTCCCCGCACCGAGTTTAGCGGCGAGAATTTTTCATCCCGCTTCCGTCTGGATATATGTGACCTGCAAAAGGTGGCCAACCAGTTTGTCGCGGCAACCGGTGTGCCGAGGAATACTTTTGAAGTCAGCATCCTGCCGGAAATTCATATACGCGGCGCGCTGGCGGATTTTCCATTTGACGAGCAGGTTTCTCCCGGCCTGCAGTTCACGCTGGATCCCAACCAGTTTTCCCTGCAAGAAAGCATTTCAGGTGACCCCTTGCAGGTGACCCTGGATGGCGAGGTTTCGCTGAATGACCTGACGTTGAATACCTTCCCGGTTTTTGGCATGCAGGTGCCGATTGTCGCTTTTCGTATCCTGGCTGTATTCGGCATGTTGGCAACCCTGGCGGGCATGGTGATTTTCGGTTGGCCTTTTTTGCAGGCCATCCGCGCTGATGAGATTCGTGCCATCCATGCCAGATACGGAGAAAACGTAATCCGGCTGGCGGCGCAGGTGGATGTGCCCGGCCAGCCAGTGGTTGATGTGGCCCAAATGGATGACCTAGCCCGCCTGGCCCAGAATACAGGCCAGCCTATTTTTGAGTACGATGACGGCGAGACATGCACTTACCAGGTTACCCAGGCCGGGGCAGTGTACCGGTTTGTCGTTAAAAA
Source organism: Anaerolineales bacterium (assembly GCA_024710905.1). Lineage (GTDB taxonomy): Bacteria > Chloroflexota > Anaerolineae > Anaerolineales > Villigracilaceae > JANJTV01. Next base: position 24,311 of record JANJTV010000067.1, read on the forward strand.
GAAAGGGATTGCAGGATGACAACGCGGCAGTTCCTCGTGGCAACTGTCGGCGCCATGATCTTGTTCGTGGTGGCGGCGGCCGTGGCTGGCGTGACAGCCAACAATACGGTAAATACGTCCAGCCTGGGTGTACAGACCATTGCAGTGACGATGGCGCAATTGACTCCCCCGGAATGCGCCGGGATGGGGCTGACCGGCCTGTATATTGGTACGGGTGGGGCAAATACCCCGGATCTGATCCTCGGTACGGCCGGGAATGATAACCTCAGCGGCGGCAATGGTGAGGATTGCATCGTTGGCGGTGGTGGAAATGATACCCTGAGCGGCGGGCCGGGGAATGACATCCTGGTTGGTGGCCCTGGCAATGATACGCTAGAAGGCGGACCAGGCGATGATGTTTTATATGGAAATGATGGGGATGATGATTTGGACGGCGGCGCGAACAACGATGTTTGTTATGGCGGTGCCGGGGTGAACACCTTTAATCGTTGCGAGAGTACACCATAGAATACAGGCCGGGCAAACTGCCCGGCCTGTATTATTTCTCCCAGAGTTTGAAGCCTTTTAAGATTGACCCGCCAACGAACTCTTTCAAGATCGAGTTGTCCGGGATTAAATCCGTTTCGAGTGGCAGGAACCAATCCAGGAAGGCCAGCAGGCGCTTGGTTTCAATATATTCCGGCGTATTATATGGCACCTGCCTGAGCAATGGCTCGGCCAATGGCTTCAGCATGGCCATCTCGTATACCAGGGCCGAGTTGAACATCACATCTGCGTGTTCCTGGTACGGGAAGATATGCCGTTTCTCGCCGCGCCGGACCGATTCCCACCTTGCGATGGTTTGCTGGGCGCTGTAGCCGCGTTCGCGCGCGTCGCGTACAATGCGTCGAATCAGGCGTGTGTCGGTGGTGGACACGCGGTTATGGCGATCAAGGTTGAGCTGGGTCAGCGCCGAGGCGTACACTCTGAACGTTGACTTTGCCAGGGAGGGGGGGACCAGGCGCGGGTTCAGTCCGTGAATCCCCTCGAGGATGATGATCTGGCCGGGGCGCAGGTGCACGACATCGCCGGTTTCCTGCTTCCCGGTCTGGAAGTTAAAGTGCGGCAACTGTACTTCCTGGCCAGCCACCAGGGCCTCCAGGTTTTGCCACAGGCGCGGCAGGTCGAGCGCTTCGATGGTTTCGAAATCGTACTCACCGTTTTCATCCAGCGGGGTTTTCTCACGATCGACGAAATAATGGTCCATCTCCAGAGCAAATGGCGACAACCCGAGCGCCAGCAGTTGCACCGCCAACCGTCGTGAGAAGGTGGTCTTGCCTGATGATGACGGCCCGGCGATCAATACCAGCCGCAAGGTATCCCTTTTTTCGTGAATCTGTCCGGCAATCGCAGAAATATGCTGCTCGTGCAGGGCCTCCGAAACCAGCACCAATTCGCGGACCTGCCCGGCGGCGATCTTGTCGTTCAGCGCGCCGACCGATTCAATCCCCAGTCGTTCGAGCCAGCGTCCGTATTGCCTGAACGCCGCCAGCAGCTGCGGGAAGTCCTCCTGCGGCGAGAGTTCCGAGGGCGTATGGCGGCGCGGGAAACGCAGGGTAAAACCACCGTTCGAGAGCGCCAGCCCGAACCACTTCAGGTAGCCGGTGCTGGGGGTCATGTATCCGTGATGATAATCCGAATGGCTGCCCAGGCTATACAGGGTGACGTAGGGTTTGCGGCGGTGGGCAAACAGGCGGATTTTGTCGGGATAATTCTGTGATTCGAACAGTGCGATGGCTTCTGCCAGGGTCACCTCGCGCCGTTCAAAAGGAAGATCCAGGCTCACGAGGCGGCGCATTTCCGCTTCAAGCGAGTCTAATTCTGGCTGCGAGAGCGGTTCGCGCCCCTGTGTGTGGCAGTAGTACCCGCCAGACGCTACGGAGTGATCTATTAAAAGGCTGGCCTGCGGGAACAGGCTTGAGAAGGCTGCCTCAAGCAGGAAGGTCAGCGAGCGCCGGTAAATGCGCGCGCCATCCGAATCAGTGAGGGTGATCGGCCGCACGTGGGCATCCATGGTGACGGGGTAGCCCAGCTCGTGCAACTCGCCGTTTATAACTGCCCCCATCAGCGGGGCGGATAGATCTCCGGCAATGGACTGCAAGAATTGACCCACCGGGGCATGGCGCGGGCCTTCAAGCACCATACCATCCGGCAGGTGAATCTGGACGGTCTCCCTGGGGGATGTTTTTTTTATGCTCATTGGTCTTAGAAGTTGAGTTGCCTGAGTAATTTTTGAGTGTGGCGGCTGTAACTTTCAATTTGAACTTCGCCATTGGTGAGTTCCATTAAGGTTTCTGTCAGCACTTTGTTTACCGGGGTGGGGATGTTAACCTTTTCGCCGGCGCGCACAACCGCCCCGTGCAGGTAGGTCACTTCGCTTTTGCCGCGCCCGCTGTGCAGGTCAATGTGGAAGGATGGCATTTTTGCGCCACGCCCGGCCCCGGCAGCTTTGCTCAGGAAGGGTTTGGAAAGCCAGAGCGGCAGACGTGTGGCAAGCGCCAGCCATTTGACCGGGGTTTTAGGCAAATCGACCACATTGATGCCCTGGGCTTTCATTACTGCCAGGCATTCCTTTAGTTGTTCAATTTCGAGGCGGTATAGCCCCGGGTTGGCGAAAATCTCTGCTGGCGGCATGTTCAGGATGGCGGAAGTCGGGTTGGCCAGCAGGTTGGTGAGCATTTTCGACCACTTCATATCGGCCGCATTGTCATATAGCTGGCAGTTCAGGTAGGCTTCGTTGAATGCCTCCACCAGTCGCGCGGATAACGGATGACCGGCGGCGATGCCCGTGCCGCGCAGTTTTTCAAGGATGATATCGCCCACGCCGTTGCGGCCAATGGCGGTGGTGACTGTGCCATAAATGACTTTATCGTTCCCGAGTACGGCAGCAATGGCCGGTTCGTTGTCCACTCCATTTTGCAGGCACAGGATTGGCGGCAGTTGCTCGGCAAAGGGTTTCATGCCCTCCAGGGCCGGGGTGGTGTCGTAGGATTTCAGGGCAAACAGGGCCACGTCGAACGGGCCATGCTTGAGCGCTTCGGGCAGGGAGTTGGCAAATTTTACGGCAGGCAGGCCCAGGGTGTAGCCTGCATCCCCGCTGCGGCGTGGGTCATTCTTTAGGTCAAGTTTTAATCCCCTGGCGTGGAGTTCCTCCGCCGCTTTGCCCTGTTCCACAAAAACAACATGATGACCCGCCAGGGCCAGCGAACCGCCGATGTATGTGCCGATTGCCCCGGCGCCAAAGGATAGGATATTTAGTTTATGCATGGTTGCTCCGAATCAGGGTTGCAGGCGCGGGTCGCGTTGCAGCGTCAGGCGCAGGCCATCGGCCAATGAGATGGACGGTTTGAAACTGAGTTTTTTGGTCGCCAGGGCGATGTCGGCTTGCATGCGGCTGACGCCACCACCGGTTTTGGAATTGTAAAGCACTTCGGCTTTTGCACCGGTGACCTCTAGCACGGTTTTGACCAGGTCGCGTACGCTGGTTTCGTTGCCAGAGCCAATATTGATGACCAGTTTGTTGAGGTTGGGGGCAGTGGCAGCGGCAACCATGGCCGAGACGACATCATCGACATAAATATAATCGCGGGTCTGGTTGCCGTCTGAATGCACGACCAGCGAACCGCCGCGCAGGGCCTGGCGCAGGAAGTAGGGCACCACCGGCGGGTGGGAGGGCGGCAGGTTTTGGCCGGGGCCGTAAGCGTTGAAGACTCGCAAGCTGACGGTTTCGATGTTCCACAGGTCGCCAATGGTCTTGACGTACGACTCGGCGGCCAATTTGGAGACGGCATAAGGTGAGCGCGGGTTGGGAATCATGTCTTCGCGAAGAGGCTGTTGGCCCTGGTCGCCGTAGATCGCGCCGGAGGAGATCAGCACCACCCGGCGCACGCCGACGTCGCGCATGGCTTCCATCAGGCTGACGGTTCCGCCCACGTTGACGGAGTTGTATTCGCGCGGGTAGAGAATCGATTCGGGCACCGAGACCCGCGCGGCCAGGTGATAAACGCAGTCCACCTCCTGCAACAGGGTCCACAGTTTGGGGCGGTCGGAGACGTCACCGCGGGTGAAGTGCACATCCGGGGCCAGCGACTTGGGGTCGCCAGTGGAAAGGTCATCCAGCCCGCGCACCTGGTGGCCTTCGCGGGCAAGGTGGTTGGCAAGGGAGGAACCGAGGAATCCGGCAGCGCCGGTGATCAGGAAATTCATAGCGGGAGGGGATTATAGCACGGGCAACAAAGAGCAGAAATAATCAATTCGGGATGTCAAAATTATGACATGGGACTATTTGTGGGCCGTTATAATTCGGCCATGCATCGTCGTCTGCTCACCCTCGCCCGTTCCAGCCGCTCCATGCTTTTACTCACCGTTGCCCTCGGCTGGGGTGCCGGCCTCCTGACCATCCTGCAGGCCTGGTTCCTGGCGCGGGTGGTTAACCAGGTCTTCCTGGGTGGGCAAACCCTGGCGGATGTGCTGCCGCTGCTGGGCGTGCTGCTCCTCGCGCTGGTGATCAAATCCCTGTTCGTCTGGGGCGCGGATGTCAGCGCGAATGCCGTGGCCCAGGCCGTCAAGGCAGACCTGCGCGCCCGGCTGCTCAGGCACCTTTCTACGCTGGGCCCGGCCTTTACCGGTGGCGAACGCACCGGCGAACTATCCACGGCGGCGGTGGAGGGCATTGAACAATTGGATGCTTATTTCAGCCAGTACCTCCCGGCCATTGTGCTGGCCGCCTCCATCCCGCTGACCATCCTGCTGCTGGTCTTCCCCATTGACTGGCTGACCGGGGTGGTTTTTTTCCTGACTGCGCCACTCATTCCCTTTTTCATGATCCTGATCGGCAGGGCGGGCGAGGCCCTGACCAAACGCCAGTATGGCAGCCTCGGCCGCCTGTCCTCCCATTTTTTTGATGTCTTGCAGGGGCTGACCACCCTGAAGCTGCTCGGACAGGCCAAAGGCCAGGCGCAGGTGATTGGCGAATTCTCCACGCGCTACCGGGATGTCACCATGCAGGTGTTGCGGGTGACATTCCTGTCCGCGCTGGCGCTGGAATTCCTGGCCACACTTTCGACAGCCATAGTGGCGGTTGAGATTGGTTTCCGCTTGCTGTACCGCAACTTGGAATTCCTGCCTGCCTTCTTCATCCTGGTCCTCGCGCCTGACTTTTACCAGCCTTTGCGTACCCTCGGCCTGCGCTTCCACGCCGGGATGAGCGGTGTGACCGCCGCCACTCGCATTTATGAAATTTTGGATATACCCCTGCCGCAAGCCTCCAGCGCTGGCGTTGTCAATCTTCCTGAACAGGCCGTCTCGCTCCGACAGGCGGGGATCATCTTTAAGGCTGTCTCCTATACTTATCCCAACCGCGAAACGCCCGCGCTGGAAAAAATCTCGCTCCACCTGCCGCCCGGCAAACTGACCGCCCTGGTCGGCCCGAGTGGCGCGGGCAAGAGCACCCTTGCCAGCCTGTTGCTGCGCTTTATCGCTCCGCAGGAGGGACAAATTCTGCTCGACGAGACGTCGCTCGACTCCCTCCCGCCGGATACCTGGCGCGAGCAAATTGCCTGGGTGCCGCAGAACCCGTACCTGTTTTCCGATACATTATCCGCCAACCTGCGCCTGGCCCGCCCAGCTGCCAGTAATGCAGAGTTGCTCACTGCCTGTCAACAAGCCGGGCTGGAAGAATTTATTGACAGCCTGCCCGACGGCCTGGCAACCCGTATCGGTGAGCGCGGCGCACGCCTATCCGGCGGCCAGGCCCAGCGTATGGCCCTGGCGCGCGCTTTCCTGAAAGACGCCCCGTTCCTGCTGTTGGATGAACCCACCTCCAGCCTGGATCCGGTCCTAGAAGCCAGCCTGGAAGCCTCGGTGCGTAAATTGACCAAAGGACGTACGGTCTTGGTCATTGCCCACCGCCTGGCAACCATCCGCCGGGCCGACCAGGTGATTGCCCTTGAAAATGGCCGGGTTGCCCGCCAGCTCTCCGGCAAGGACGTTGCCCCGTTTGTGGCGAGCCTGTCCGCCCAATCACTAATCACTGACCACTGAAATGTCCACATTTCTCCGCCTCGTCTCCTTCCTGAAACCTTTCTGGCGCGAACTGCTGCAAGCCGTGCTGATCGGTTTCCTGACCATTGCCGCCAGCATCAGCCTGATGTCCACTTCCGCCTGGCTGATCTCCACCGCCGCCATTGCCACTTCGGTGGCCGAGTTTGGTGTTTCGGTCGTCGGCGTGCGTTTTTTTGGCATTGCGCGCGGCGTCTTTCGTTACCTCGAACGGCTGGTCTCCCATTCGCTGACCTTCAAACTGCTGGCCCACCTGCGGGTGTGGTTTTACCAATCCATCGAACCCCTGGCCCCGGCCCGGCTCATTTCCGCCCGCACTGGCGATCTGCTCAGCCGCGTGATCAGCGATATCGAATCACTCGATAATTTCTACGTCCGCGCCCTGGCCCCACCATTGGTGGCGGTTGTTACCATTTTCGGGATGGGGATTTTTATGGGGATGCTTGCCCCCATTTTGGGGATGACCATCGTCGGGTTCCTGCTGGCACTCGGGCTGGGATTAACCTGGCTCACCCTGGCCGTCAACCGTACTCCCGGGCGGATCCTGGTTGAGGAGCGTTCGCGCCTGCGCGCCGATCTGGTGGATTCTGTCCAGGGCTTGCCAGATCTGGTCGCTTTCGGGCAGGAGACAGCCTATTTTGAGCGCATCCAGGCTACGGGGCGTTCATATTCCCAGACCCAGATGCGCCTGGCCCGCCTGAACGGATTCCAATCTGGCCTGTCCACCTTGATCAGCGGGCTGGGCGTGCTGGCCATGCTGGCCTTGGCCATCCCAATGGTGAGTGAAGGGCTGCTGCCAGGCATTTTGCTGGCGGTGGTTGTGCTGGGAACCATGGCCTCGTTTGAAGCAGTGCAGGGATTGCCACAGGCCGCGCAATTGCTCGAAGCCAACCTGCAGGCCGCCCGCCGCCTGTTTGAAATAGCGGATTCCAAACCGGCGGTCAGCGACCC
>JANJTV010000152.1 GCA_024710905.1 Anaerolineales bacterium
CCAACCCGAGGCCATGGCCCGTATCCGTGCAGAAGTGCCGGACCTGTGGTTCCTTGCGCCTGGGGTGGGCGCCCAGGGCGGGGAGTTGGAGATAGCGCTCCGGATTGGCCTGCGTCCAGACGGTAAGGGCATGCTCTTGCCCGTCTCGCGCGGTATTTCCCGCGCCGAAAATCCGGGCCTGGCAGCAGCCAATTTACGTGATGAAATATTAGGCATCAAGGCAACGTTAAGAAGTTAAGGGATATTATGGAATATTTGAAGATCACCCTTGCCGATGGGCTGCTGGCCGCAGGCTGCATCAAATTCGGCGAATTCACGCTCAAATCCGGCCTGAAATCTCCCATCTATATTGATTTGCGCAGAATCATCACCTACCCGACACTGCTAGCCCAGGTTGGGGAAACCTACCTGCCCATCCTTATCAGCCTGTCTTTTGACCGTCTGGCAGGCCTGCCGTATGCCGCCATCCCGATTGCAACCTCCATTGCTCTGGCCGGGAATTACCCGATGATCTACCCACGCAAGGAAGCCAAAGCCTACGGCACAAAAGCTGAGATCGAAGGGGAATACCAAGCCGGGGAAACCGTTGTGGTCATCGACGACCTGGCCACCACCGGTGGCAGCAAATTTGAAGCCATCGAAAAATTGGCCGCCGCCGGGCTGGTGGTGAAAGACGTTGTTGTGCTGGTGGACCGTCAGTCTGGCGCAAAGGAAAAGCTCGCCGAAGCAGGATACACCCTGCATGCCGTGCTGACCCTTCGTGAGATGCTCGACCACTGGGAAGCCACAGGCAAAGTGCCATCGGAGAAAATCACCGAAACGCGCTCCTTTTTGGACACGGCCAGGTAACATGACAGACGAAACCCCAAAGTGGCTCACCCACGCCCGCGAACTCTACAGCCTGGCACAGGCCGGGTTGGCCTACTCCAAAAACGACTTCGACCTTGAGCGCTACCACCGCCTGCAGGAGATCAGCGCAGATATGATGGCCAGCCATTCCCGGCTCGAAAAGGAAGCCATCCTGGAAAGCTTCAAAATTCAAGCCGGGTATGCCACTCCCAAGATCGATGTGCGCGGGGCGGTTATTCGTGATGGGAAAATCCTACTGGTCAAAGAAGTGACCGATGGCTGCTGGGCGCTGCCCGGCGGTTGGGGCGATCTCGGTGTTGCGCCCTCTAAGATGGTCGAGCGCGAGGTGCTGGAAGAAAGCGGGTTTGAAGTAAAAGCCCGCAAAGTACTTGCCATTTACGATGCCAACCGTCTGGACCCGCTGGAGTTCTACCACGCTTACAAGATCATCTTCCTGTGTGAGATTCTCGGCGGGGAAGCCACAACAAGCATGGAAACCCCGGCAGTTGGGTTCTTTGCTCATCATGACCTGCCGCCGCTATCCATTTATCGCACCAACCAGATGATGGTTGATGAAGTCTATGCCCACCTTGCCGATCCCTCACGACCAATTTTTTTCGATTAGTCTTAACAATACAGGCTTGGCTCAATTGCTTTATAAAAGCCATAATCCTTTCGGGCGCAACTCGTATTAGGTGGTATAACCAACTTAACATTTTCCATTCCCGAAAGCGACACCATGAAAAAATCTGAATTCGAACGCATGCTTACCAGGGCCTTCTGGGGCATCGAAACAAAACATTCGTTCAAGCGAGGCGAAATCGCCTACACTCACAATGGCTGCACAGTGAGTTACCGCAACACCACCACAGAAGTCACCCTGAATTATGAAATTGGCGTTGAGCCCTGGTTTGTCATCGCAAATGCCAACGACCCGGAGCAAAAATCCACACTGGAATGGCTGCTGGTCGAAAAAGGCCTGCAAAAAGCGCCGACACCTGTTGAAGCCTTCAAGTCTCGCACCCTGGCCGAAAACGAGCTGGAGAGTGTGCTGGCCCGCAAAAACGATCTATTAATGGAACACGGCGCCGATTTACTTAAGGGAGATTTTTCCATCATCCCAACCCTGAATGCGCGCTCTGAAAAGTACGCCGCCGAATGCAAGCGTTATATCGACACCCATAAAATCAAGTAGGTCATGTTCGACCTGATTCGCCCCCTACTGTTCAAACTCCAGCCCGAAACCGCCCACGCTATCAGCCTGCAATTGCTGCGCCTGGGCGGCCTGCCTGCTTTTGCGCCATTGCTGCAGGGCCTATTTTCCGCACCCCAAAAGCCCGTCACGGCTTTTGGCCTGACCTTCAAAAACCCGGTCGGGCTGGCAGCCGGATATGATAAAGATGCCCGGGCCGTAAACGGCCTGGCTGCCCTGGGTTTTGGCCATGTGGAGGTAGGAACCGTGACTCCCCGCCCCCAGGCTGGCAACCCGTTGCCGCGAGTCTTTCGCCTGCCTGAAGACTTCGCCGTGATTAACCGCATGGGCTTCCCCGGCAAAGGGGCCAATTTTGTTGCCCGGCAGTTACGCAGTAACAGTCGGCAGACCATCCTGGGTGTCAACCTGGGCAAGAACAAGGATACCTCGCTAGAGCAGGCCGCTGAAGATTACATTGCCCTGATGCGCATTTTTACACCGCTGGCCGATTACCTGACCATTAACATCTCTTCACCAAATACGGTTGGCCTGCGCCGACTGCAAGGTCGTGAGATGCTTGAAACCCTGTTGGGTGAGATTGCCCGCGAGCGCAACCAAATTACGCTCGGACGCGGCGGGCGCACCCCCATGCTGGTAAAAATTGCCCCTGATTTAAGTGATGATGAATTACAAGATGCGGTTGGTGTGATCTTGAATACCGGCATGGACGGCATTATTGCCACAAATACCACCATCCAGCGTGAGATGCTGCAGGGAACTCATCAGGGCGAGACAGGCGGCTTAAGTGGGAGGCCGCTGCGAGCGTTGTCCGATTCTGTCCTCGCAAAGGTTGTCACGCTGGTGAACGGCAAAATCCCGGTCATTGGCGTGGGCGGAATCATGACTCCCGATGATGCAAAGAAAAAAATAGACCTGGGAGCAACGCTCGTCCAGGTCTATACGGGGCTGGTCTACGCCGGACCCGGTTTGGTGCGGGAAATCATCCGACGG
>JANJTV010000012.1 GCA_024710905.1 Anaerolineales bacterium
CCCGCGCCGGTGCGCTGCACCAGCCGTTTGCCGGTCAGGTCTTTTTCGCTGGTTTCGGTGGGTGAGTTGCCCAGATCAAAACCGGGTGGGGCAAAACCACCTACTTCGCCGCTGGCCAGCATATCACTATGCTGCGCTTTGAGCGCCAGGGCTTCCTCCACACCGCTGACTGGGTAAATCTCACTCACCCCGCGCGAAAAAGCAAAAGCCGCATTGGTAAAGGCGCGGATGACATCCACAACGATTACCGTGCCGGTGGCCTCGTGGCAATCTTCCAGGGTTCTGTACTCAAATTTCATGTCGTCTCGTAATCAAACATCACCTGTATGGTCTGGCCGGGTTGTTCATCCAGTAGCTGGTAAGCTTGCGCAGCCTGCCCCAGCGGGAAGGTCTGCGTCACCCACTGTTCCGGTTTGATGCGCCGCAGGGCCTGCCAGGCGGCCTCAAATCGGCGGAGTTTGTCCCAGCGGGCCGAAAGGGCCGGGTTGATGCTGCTGACCTGCGAAGAAATTAATTGTATTCGACTGCGATGGAACGCGCCGCCCAAATCAAGCCCGGCTTTTTTCTCCCCGTACCATGAGCCGATGATGATGCGCCCGCCAAAGCCGGTCTGACGGATGGCCGTATCTAGCGCGGCGGGCGAGCCGCTGATTTCGATGCAGAAATCAGCGGGGCTCCCGAGCGCCTGCCGCACTGCTTCGTCAGCATTCCCCTGGCTGACGTTGACGCACACCGCGCCGAGGTGCTCTGAGGCCGCTTGTCGCAGGGGATGCAACTCGGTTGTCACCAGTTTTTCCAGTGGGAATTCCGTCAGCAGAGCCGTGACCAGTAGGCCAACAATTCCCTGCCCGAGCACCAGCGCCCGCTCCCCGAGCAACGGCGAGGTGTCGTGCACCAGGTTGACGGCGGTTTCCATGTTGGGCAGGAAACAGGCTGTCAGCGGGGAGAGCCCATCTGGGACGGGGTGCAGGTTTTCAGGCGCGGCCTGCCAGTGGCTAGTGTGCGGCTGGAAGCCGAACACCAGCTTTCCCAGCAACTCGCGCGGCACCGATTTGCCCACCTCCACCACCTGGCCCACGCTGGCATAGCCGTAGGCAATGGGGTAGGTGATGTTGCTGCTGAGCGGGTCGTGGGCATCCGGCAGGTCTTGCGGGCACTGGCCGCGGTAGACAAGCATTTCGCTGCCCGGGCTGATGGCTGAGACGATGGCCTGCACCCGCACCTGGTCGTCTGGCAGGGCGGGCAGGTCTTCCGTGCGGATTTCCACCTGGCCGGGTTGGCTGAAGTAAAGCGTCTGGCGTTGGGTCACAGGATACGCTCCCCCTGCTGGCCGGATGGCGGATTTTGAACCAATTGGCGCATGCCCGCCAGCACCGCGGCGTGGATGGCGGCGGCACCCGAACTGCCCACCTGCGCCAGGGTGATCGGCTCGCCGAACTGGATGCGAATGGTGGGCCTGTTCAGGTTGAACAGGATGTAACCAATTAACTGGAAGGCCGCGCCAAGTTTTTGCCGCTCAAACTCGTCTTTTTGCACCAGGTAGGTCAGCGGGTGGCGCACGGCCTTATTCCATAACACGCCGCGCACAAAGGTCGGGATGATACGGGTTTCCGGCGCAAAACGCAGGAAGAGCCCGGCTGAATCTGTCCATCCGTCGAGCGCCTCCAGTGCGCCAGGATAGATGTCGGCGTCCGGCTCAATTTTCCCGGCCGGGAAGGTCAGCACGGCTCCTCCGTTTTTCAAGTGCGCGGCGGTTTGTTTGACGGCCTGCATGCGCCCGGCGGGGTCCTCTGAAATGAAAAATAAGTGCTGTTGGGCGGTGTTCACCAATGCTTGAAGGAAAGGGCGGCGGGTGGCAATGATGTGCAGGTCGTTGCGCCGGATTCCGCAGAACAGGGCCAGGGTATCGGCCATGCCGGGGTGGTTGCTCAGGAAGAGCGCCGGGCCGCTGGCAGGGATGTTCTCCCGGCCAAAGACATGCAGGCTGCTGGCATAGGTTGGCAGGGTCTGGCGGGCGGCCACCGGCAGACCCTGCTGGCTCACCAGGGCATCGAAGCCGAGCATCTGGCGAGCAAATTTTTGGGCCGGGGCGTGGAACAAGCCGCGCATGGCCGCAGCCAGCCGGGGCGAGCGCTGCCAGCCGAACGAATCCACCAGGTCGTCGAGGTTGATGTTGGTCAGGTTGGTCAACGGGTTGGCAGGCTGTGTCATTGGTTAGAAGGGCATCCCGGTTGCCTGCCCAAAAATCCACAGAAAGATTGAAAACGCCAGCGCAACCAGCCCGCCGAACAGGTCCTGTCGGGCGGCTTTCTTTTCCGGGGCTGCGTAGGCTCGCCCGGGAAAATCCTTATCGTAAATAATTTCAATGGCCTGATCGGTCAAGTAATTTTTTACAGGCAGCATATTGCTAGTGACGATTTCATATACCATCTCGGTGCCTTTGGGGGATGTGTAAGTTACCAACGGGCGATCCTGGTTGCCAAAACCGGCAGCCCACAGCCAGCCCATGGCACTTTTTGTTGAGGCAACCTGCCCGTGCGTGCTGGCCGGGTTTCTGTCAATCTCGCGCATGCGTAACAATTGCCGGGCGGCCGGGATGCCCAGTACCAGGCTGAGTACGCCAAATAATAATGAAAAGCCATAAATCATAAATTTATTCCTCTTCCATTGTAAAGCGCAGCGGGTAGCCTTCCAGCCCGGCGGCAAAATGCGCCCTGCCAATCCGTTTCTCGGCTTCGCTGCGCGGCAGGAACTGCACCACCGCTGCCCCATTGTGGTGCGCATCGAACATCACGCCAACTGCTTGCGGTTCATCCAACAGGAACATGCTTTTTAGCACATGCACGACAAAATCCATCGGTGTGACATCGTCATTGTGGATGATCACGCGATAGAGTGGCTCCAGTTCGGTTTCCGTTTCCCTGACAGGCAGGCCAACCGGTGCGGCGCGGGTTTGTAGTTTCATGCCAGTTCGTCCAAGATTTTGGTTTCGTCCGCGCCGAGGTGAATATCTACAGTGGCCAGGTTTTCAGCCTGGTGCTGCGGATTCATGGACATCGGGATGGTGATCACGCCCGGCTGGGCTACCAGCCAGGCCAGGGCTATTTGATAGGGTGTAACATTGTGCGTCTGCGCGATGGATTGCAGGGGCTGGCTCACCCGCAGGCGGCCTTCATCCACCGGGGAGTAGGCCGTGACGAGGATGTTGTTCCTGCGGCAATGCTCCAGCACGCCATTTTTTACATAACTGCGGTCATATAAACTATATGGAACCTGGTTGGTCAGCAGGGGTGTTTCTGAAAGCTGCTGCGATTGCTGCATCAGCGAGACGCTGAAATTGCTCACCCCCAGGTGTCGGATGCGCCCCTCGCGTACCAGTTCGTTCAGCGCCTTGAAACTGTCTTTCAGGTTCATGCCCGCGCTTGGCCAGTGGATGAGATACAGGTCCACATACTCCATGCCCAGCCGTTCTAGGCTGCCGTGGCAGGCGGAGATGACCTCCTGGTAGCTCAGGTGGGAGGGTAGTACTTTGGTGGCTATAAAGAATCCCTCGCGTTTTTTGCCGCTGGCGCGAATGGCCTGGCCGAGTAATTCTTCCGAATGCCCGTTGGCGTACATCTCGGCGGTGTCGAAATGGGTGTAGCCTAGTTGTATCGCGCTTTCCAGCGCGGCCAGCGAGCGGGCATCCTGGGACGGGTCGGCAAACGAGCCACCGCCGATCTTCCAGGTGCCAAACCCGATTTTTGGAATGTCCAGACCGTTCCATGATTCTGTGTTCATGGATTGATTATAGCAAGGACGGCAGGCAATCGTTAATCAAAAAACCGCCAGCTTTTGGACTGGCGGTTTTTGATTAACGATTTTATGCGGGAATACTCAATTGGTGCCGGGCAACATCGAAGCCTTTGCGCAGGGCCTCGTAGTTCTTGGGCAGTAACTTCTGGTGGCGGGCCGGCAGGTGGCCTTTCAGGGCAGCTTCAACGGCCTCCAATGGAATATCCGTCAGGGCGGCCAGCAGTGCGCCAACCGTCACCATGTTGGTCAATTTTTTGTCGCCCAGTTCCTCAGCAATCTCATTGGCCGGGACAAATACCACGTGAATATCTTCTCGGCGGGCCGGGCGGTCTACCATGGACTGGTTGACAATCATTGTACCGCCGGGCAGCAGCAGCGGTTCGTATTTATCAAAAGAAGGCAGGTTCAGGGCAATCGCAAAGGGCGGGTTTTGCACCAGCGGTGAACCGATCTCTTCATCGGCGATGACCACTGTACAATTGGCTGTACCGCCGCGCATTTCCGGGCCATAGGAGGGAATCCAGGTTACTTCCTTGTCCAGGTCCATGGCGGCGTAGGCCAGCACCTGCCCGGCAAATAACACGCCCTGGCCGCCAAAACCGGCGATCATAATCTCTTTTTGCATGGTTGGCTCCCTTCCTATATTTTCAATTCTGCAACGGTCTGGCTGACTTTGAAATCGCCAAGCGGGTACACAGGCACCATGTGGTCATTTACCCATTGTAGCGAGTCGATCGGGGTGATGCCCCAGTTGGTCGGGCAGGTGGAGAGCAATTCCACCATGCTGAAGCCCAGACCTTTCAACTGCGCTTCAAAGGCGGTGCGGATGGCCTTCTTGGACTTGCGGATATTGGCCGGGTCATGCAGGCTGCGTCGGACGACATAGCCCGCCCCATCCATCTGGGCGATCATCTCAGACATGCGGATGGGGAAGCCCTGTGTCTCCACATCGCGGCCCAATTGCGAAGAAGAAGTCTTCATGCCGGGCAGGGTGGTGGGGGCCATCTGGCCGCCCGTCATGCCGTAAATGGCATTGTTGATGAAGACGACCGTGATGTTTTCTCCACGCGCGGCGGCATGCATAATCTCCGCCATGCCAATCGAAGCCAGGTCGCCGTCACCCTGATAGGTGAAGACCACCTTGTCTGGCAATACACGTTTGATGCCGGTTGCCATCGCCGGGGCGCGGCCGTGGGCGGCTTCCACAAAGTCGGTGTCAAAGTAGTTGTATGCAAACACCGAGCAACCGACGGGCGCAACGCCAATCGTTTGTTCGGCAATGCCCATTTCGTCGAGCACTTCGGCGATTAGGCGGTGGGCCACCCCGTGCGTGCAACCGGGGCAGTAATGGGTGGTGATGTCGGTGAAGGCCTGCGGGCGGCAATAGACCTGGTTTTCCGGCTTGATCAACTCAATTTCTGGAATCATTGCTCACCTCTAGTTGGCAGAAAGCATGCGGGCGGCCCAGGCGTGGCGCGGGTCGCGGGTAATGGTTAACTTCCCGGCGGCAATGCGCTGGATCTCCGCCAGGATTTCGCCCGGCAACGGGACGACGCCTCCGGGGCGACCGTAAAATTCCACCGGCACGCGTCCCTGGGCGGCCATCAGCACATCATTGAGCATCTGGCCCATGTTCATTTCCACAACAAGCAGGCCCTTCATGCGGGCAGCCAGGGCTTCAACGGCGGCGAATGGGAACGGGCTCACCGTAACCGGCCGCAACAACCCGACCCTGATTCCCATCTGACGGGCGGCACGCACGGCGCTGAGGGCCACGCGTCCGGCGGTGCCAAAACCGATAATGGCGTATTCGGCGTCGTCAAGGAAGTATTCCTTGATGCGGATTTCGTTTTGTTCGATTTGCTCCCAGCGTTTGTACAGGCGCAGGTTGGTGGTTTCTTCGTCTAATGGGTTCAGGTAAATGGAACTGAGCACACGGCGTTTGCGGTTGGGTTCGCCATTTACGGCCCATTCCCAGTTTTGGCGCTGGATGGGGCGCATTTCGGGCAGTTCGGCGGGTTCCATCATCTGGCCGAGCGAGCCGTCGGTCAGTACCATGGCGATGGTGCGATATTTCTCGGCCAGGTCGAACGCCAGCACGGTCAGGTCAATGGCCTCCTGCACAGTGGAAGGGGCTAGGACGATGGGTTTGTAGTCGCCGTGCCCGCCGCCGTAGACCGCCTGGAAGTAATCTCCCTGGGCGGGGGCAATGTTGCCCAGACCGGGGCCGCCGCGCATGACGTTGATCAGGACGGCTGGGATTTCTGTCCCGGCGATATAGGAAATGCCTTCCATCATGAGCGAAAAACCGGGGCTGGAGGAGGAGGACATGACGCGTACGCCGGTGCAGGCTGCGCCATACACCATGTTGATGGCGGCCACTTCGCTTTCGGCCTGTACAAAGGCGCGGCCCAACTCCGGCAGGCGGCGGCTGAGGTGTTCAAGGATTTCGGTCTGGGGGGTGATCGGGTAACCAAAATAGGCTTCCAATCCGCAGCGGATGGCGGCTTCGGCCATGGCCTCGTTGCCCTTAATGAGTTCACGTGTCATTGTGGGCCTCCTATGCCACCGCCGGGCTGGCGGCTTTGGTTACCTGGCGGTAAACGGTAATGGCGGCATCCGGGCAGATGACAGCGCATATGGCGCAGCCGGTGCAGCCTTCTTTGGTGATGTGGGCGGGATGGTAGCCTTTGGAGGTCAGGTGCTCCATGTTCAGGGCAATCACCTCCTGCGGGCAGACGCTGATGCACAGTTCGCAGCCTTTGCAGTACTGATCTGATACTTCTATCCAGCCTTTAGCGGGCATTCCTTACTCCTTTATGAGAAGTTGGATAAGATTTGGCAGGTTTCCCTGCAAGGGTATTATGTTCCTTTTGGGCGAGTCATCATAGTGCCATGTGTCACAAAAGCAGGTTGCCAAATGTATTAAGAATTTCAGCAACCTTATTTTGACCGAAAATGGCTTGATGAATATTGCGCCAGGGCAAAGTAGAATGAAGATGGCTAAAGTCGTGCAACCTTTTGAAAGGGATAGCGTAAACCCTTTCAGACGACCAAACAGGAGCGCTATGAACGAAGAAACGGCCTGGATTCTTCAGGCCCAGCAAGGCAATGATGAAGCCTTCACCTACATTGTGGAACAGTACCAGACCCCCGTTTTTAACCTGTGTTACCGCATGCTGGGTGAACCGGAACTGGCGGAAGATGCCGCCCAGGAGACCTTCCTGCGTGCCTACCAGCACATCACTCGTTACGACAATAACCGTCCGTTTGCCACCTGGCTGCTTTCCATCGCAGCTCACTATTGCATTGACAGGTTGCGCCGCCGTAAGTTCGGTTTTATTTCACTGGATGATGAGCCGGAAGATGACGAGAAACCCTTCGAACTGGCGGATGCCAGCGCGATCAACCCGGAGCAGGAAGCCGTACGCCGGGAAGAACGGGATGACGTCCATGAAGCCCTGCGTGGCCTGGACAGCACAGACCGGGCTGCCATGATCCTGCGTTACTGGTACGATTTTTCGGAGGTTGAAATTGCCGAAAATCTTTCGCTTACCGTCAGCGCGGTCAAGAGCCGCCTGTTCCGCGCACGAAAACAGGTGGCCAAATTAATGGATAAAAACGCACCAAAAGCCCGCCTGGAAAGGATTACCTATGAATCACCAGCAATTTGAAGAATGGCTGCTGAATGACCAGCCCCTGACGCCTGATCAGCGTCGTAACCTGCACCTGCACACGCGCGAATGTACCAGTTGCGCCGCCCTGGAGCGTGCCAACTTTGCCCTGCGTGCCGCGCCGGTGGCCAGGCCGGCTGCAGGGTTTGCCGGGCGCTTCCAGGCGCGCCTCGCCCGCGAAAGGGTTGTCCAACGCCGACGGGCGTTGATCGGCAGTCTGCTGCTGGGGGTTGCCAGCCTGGTCTTGTTCCTGTGGCTGGCCCTGCCATACCTGCCTTTTTTGACCAGCAGCACCCCGGCGGGGCTTATTTCCACCTTGATGGATTCGCTGGTGGCCTTCGGTGCGTTTGGGCGGGCCTTCAGTATTGTGGCAGGCAACGTGTTAAAGGTGCTGGTGCAATTTGTTCCGGGCTATGTCTGGCTGCTCGTCGTGCTGGTGTATGGCTTGAGCAGTTCCCTGTGGGTCGTCTCGTTACGTAAGTTCAACCTTAATTCACAGGCAGTCGCGTGACTGCCGGAGAAAAAATAATGAAAACTCTCTCGAAATTCCTGATACTTCTTACTCTGGCGGCCATGCTGTTTGTGCCGTTCCAGGCTGCCCGGGCCAGCGGCTTATTCGATGGCGGGCAGGTGCTTTTTGGCAGCAGTTATGTGGTGCGTGAAGGGGAAACCCTGAATGGCGACCTGGTGATATTTGGCGGGTCTGCCAACGTGGAGCAGGGCGGCAAGGTGAATGGCGCACTGATCCTCTTTGGCGGGAGTGTCAATGTCAGCGGTGAGATCACTGGCGATGTTGTCGTGGTCGGAGGCTCTTTGAACCTGACCGAAACATCCCATGTCTATGGCAGCGCCGTGACGGTTGGCGGTTCTGTCCAACGCGCTGTTGGCGCCCGGGTGGACGGTGACTTAATCGAAAATGCCACCGGCCCGGTGAATGTCTCCCCGGATGGGCCGGCCGCACCTGACGTCCCGAACATCCCCGACGTGCCTGAAATCAATGTCAATGTGAATCCGCTCTGGGAGCTGGTCAGCCTGATTGGCCGCGCCTTTGCCCTCTCCATGCTGGCCCTGCTAATCGTGCTCTTCCTGCCTGAACAGACCCGCCGTGTGGGTGAAGCTGCCGCCGGGCAACCGTTGATGGTGGGCGGCCTGGGCTTGCTGACCGTCTTTGTCGGCCCACTGGCCTTGCTGGCGATGGTCGTTACCATCCTGCTCATCCCGGTGGCCGGGCTGGCGCTCATCCTGTTCGGTGTGGCCATGGTCTTTGGCTGGTTGGGCCTGGGCCTTGAGATTGGCCTGCGCTTTGCGCGCATGGTTCCCAGTGCCGCCAGTATTCCCATGCCAATGGCTGCAGCGATTGGCACCTTCCTGCTGACCATTGTCGCCAATGGCGTAGGCTGGCTCCCTTGTGTGGGCTGGCTGGCTCCCTTCCTGCTCAGCATGCTGGGATTGGGAGCCGTTTTGATGACCCGCTTCGGGAGCAGGCCAGCCGCTTTGACGGCGACCACGCCTGCGGTTGAGCCCGCCCCGGTAGACGCCCCCTAAACGCATCCCGTTATCAACAAGAGACTCCCGCCCTGAAAGCGGGAGTCTCTTTATTCCCCTGACGTTCCTGTAAGTCGGGCGGCCAAGACGGGCTGGTATAATAGTAAATCCCGGCGGAAGAGTGCGCCGGGATTTTTGGAGGATTATTGATGAAAACAAACCAGATTACTGCCCCTGTGCACAAACAACCGATTCCCCTGGTGCGCGTGAAGGGCAGCCACCGTGAGATGGGCCGCCAGATGGGCGAGGCCCAGCGTGAACGAATCCATCACTCGGTGGAGAATGCCAAAGCCTTGCTGCAAGAGGCCTATCCCCAGCTTGAACTGACCTGGGATGGGGCGCAGATTCAATCCCGCAAGTACCTGCCATTTTCGGAGGAGCGTTATCCCCAGTATGTAGATGAATTGCGTGGCATTGCCGAAGGTGCCAACGCCAGCTTTGACGACCTGCTGGTGTTGAATGTAATGGAAGCCGTAACGACGGATGCTCTGCACCTGACGCGTTGTACCAGCTTTGCTGTGAACGAGGAAAAGACTGCCGATGGGCATGTGCTGGCAGCCCATAACGAGGATTGGGTGCCGGAAGATGAAGATGACGTTTACCTGGTGCATGCGGAACCGGACGATGAACCGCCTTTCCTGGCGATGACCTATGGTGGCCTGCTGCCGAATATTGGGATTAATGCGTATGGCATCGTGCAGTTGATTGATTCGGTCTACCCGAACGATTCGCGTATAGGCATTCCGCGCCTGGTGGTGGCGCGGGCTGTTTTGGCCAGCAAGACCCCGGCCGAGGCCATCCGCAAGGCGCTGGTGCCGCACCGCGCTGCCGGGTACAACCACCTGCTGGTACATGAGAGTGGCGAAGTCTATTCGGTTGAAGTTTCCGCCCGGCGTTTTGAACTGCTGTATGCCTTTGATGGCTATATGGTGCATACCAACCATTACCTGACCGACAAGATGAAAGAAATCGAGGATGAACCGGAAGAATTAATCTCCTCGCGGGTGCGTTACCTGCGCGCTACACGCCTACTGCACCAGAGCCAGGTGCATACCATCAAAAGTTTACAGGCCATCCAGAAGGACCATGTTAATCATTCCAACTCAATCTGCAACCACAATGTGGGTGGGCACGATCCGTTGGACCGCGAAAAGACCATCAATGCGCTGGTCTTTGATGTGACTGCGCGGGAGCTGCACGCCGCCTGGGGCAACCCGTGCAAGAATACCTATCATACCTATCACCTTGAAGCGTGATTTTTGGCAGAATCAAACAGCGGCTTCTCTGAAAGAAGCCGCTGTTTTGGGTTTATTTTACTCACCCTGTTTGATGCGTTCTGCCAGGTTCATCAGGCGGTTGACCTGCACCGGTTTAATCAGCACTTCGTCGGCATGCGGCAGGTTGTCTTTGTTGACATGCAGATCTGCGGTGGCAACGACAATCTGTGCGCCGGGGCACAGACCATTTTCACGGATGTCCCGTGCGATTTCCGCGCCGGAGGCAAATGGCAGGTGCATATCCAGCAGGATCAGGTCAGGGCAGTTGTTTTCCAGGAAAGCCTGGTAACGATCGCCGTCCGGGTCAAGGTAGGTTTCGAACCCTGCATTTTGCAGGGCCATGGAAAATATTTCCCCGAGACGCGGGTCGTCTTCAATAATCAGGGCGCGGTAGGTTTTGGTGCTCATCAAAGTTATTTTACCCGTTTTGGTGATTGCTTTTTCATCCGGTTTTCGGTAGATTGTAAGGAAATCTATTTTACGGAGAGAATAATGTTTGGTAAACCCGCTTTCTTTATTACCCTGTTTGTTTTGGTTTTTGCATCCCTGGCTTGCTCCCTGCCGTTTTTTGGCGGCGAGGCAGCCACCCCGGAGACGGGCGGAGCAGACTCACCTGATGTGACCTTTTCTTCTTCGGCGGAATCATCCTCCGCATCTGAAGTCATCGCCGAGGTCGGGGCCTGTCCAGGGTCGCTCTTCCCGGTGGTGACCGGCGCGACCTGGCAGTATGCGCTGAGTGGCAGCATCTCTGATACGTTTACCCGCAGCATAACGAGCACATCTTCGGGTGGTTTTTCTGACCAGGATGTTTTTGGTGGCGGAGTCAGCCGCACCGGGGAATGGACTTGCCAGAATGGCGAATTGTTGGCCCTGACGCCAACTGGCGGTTACTCGGCAACTGTCTCCGCGATGGATGACGGGTTGGAAGCCACCTTTGCGACAGTCTCAAATGAAGGCATCACCTTGCCAGCCCGATTGGATGTAGGAACCACCTGGAGTCAGACCATTGTGTATACCGGGACCCAGGATATGAACGGTACGATCATCACCAGCGAGAATACTCTGGTAATTGACTGTACAGTGACGGCAATCGAAGAAGTGACTGTTCCGGCGGGGGTGTTTACTGCGGCGCGGGCAGAGTGTGGGAACCTGATTAATATAACGTTTGAAGGCGCCCCCGCATTTACGTTTGATGTTCCTGCCACCAACTGGTTTGCGCCGGGGGTTGGCTTGGTGAAGAGTGTGACCAGCGGGGAAGGTTATTCGGATGTTATTGAACTGGTCACTTATATGATTCCGTAAAAATGGTTCGCAAAACGGGCTGGCGCATGCGCCAGCCCGTTTTTTTATTCCCTTAAGAAAAATGCCAGCCCGGCCCCAACCAGCACCAGCATGGAAGTTAACTGGAAGACCGGTGGCCAACCCCAGGCATCGGCCAGCGGCCCGCTTAAAAGCGTTCCCAATGCGCCGGCGGAAAAGATAAATCCCATGGCGAGCCCGGAGGCCATGCCCATGCCCATTGGCAGGCTGCGCTGGGCTAGTACCATCACAATGCTGTGCACTGCACCGGTCAGCCCGCCTGCCAGCGGAATCAACAGGTACAGCCAGGCAGACCAGCCCAGCGTGGAGATCAGGTAGATGGGGATGGATGAAAGGAATAACACGATGACCGCCACGCGGCGTTTGCCGAACTGGTCGGCTAGGCTGCCGCCGACCACATTCCCGATGGCTGAGCCGCCCATAAACAGGCCGGAGACCAGCCCATAGGTGGAGGCCGTCTGGCCCAAGTCGCTCAGGTATTTGGGGATGAATGTAATCATGTTCTGCTGTGCCCAGGACTGGAACGCCCCGATCACGGCCAGCAGGATAATGAAGAGCTTATCCAGCTGGACAGGTTTGAGGATGTTTTCCATCCTGACAGTTGTTTGCTTTGTGCTGCGCAGGCGTAGCTGCCAGGCGGCGTTTAACCCAACCGGCATAAGCAGGCCACCCAGCACCAGCAGACCGTAGACACCAAATGAATCGAGCAGCAACCCGCTCATTAAGGGCCCCATGAACCAACCAAGCTGGCCGAAGAAAAAGAACAGGGATGTGGCGGTTGTCTCGCGCCCGGCGTATGCCTCGCGCCCAACCAGGGTGGCCTCGGTGGCCCCGGCCGGGTGGAATGCCGCCGAGCCCAGGCTGGCCAGGATGAGCAGCACAATACCAAACGTGCCTTGCAGGTTGATCGCCAGGATGAACAACACGGCCATCCACAGGATGCCCAGCGAAGTCAGCCAGCGCGTGCCAATGCGGTCTGCCAGCCAGCCAAAGAGCGGTTGTGTGGCGGCTGATACCCAGATATAGGCGGTGTTGATGGCTGCCAGCGAGGCGTTGTTCAGGCCGAGAATTCCACTCAGGAACGTCAGCAGGGTGGCGCGGGTTCCGTTGAGCACGTCCACGCTGAAGTGGCCGAGCGCCATAGAAGAAAAGATTCCATTGAGCAGGATGGATTTGTTTTTCGGTTCAGCGATATAGTTGATGTTGCTGGATGTAGTCATAGACCTTCGGGTGTAGATAATATTGGTAGTGACCGCCTTTGGCCGCCCGTTGGCGAATCTCGGAAGAGGAAATTTCGAGCAAGGGCGCATCAATCAGGTGGGTTTTATCCGTCAGGCCGGGGAGTTGCCGCTCCAGCGCGTCCAGCTGGATGGTGTCGCCGGGGCGACGCATGACGCCCAGCATGGTGCAGGCTTGCAGGATTTTCCCGGGTTCGTGCCAGCCGGGCAATTGAGCCAGTGAGTCGCCGCCCAGGATCAGGACGAGATTCGCTTCGGGGAACTGGATGCGCAACAGGCTGAGCGAGTCGCTGGTGTAGTGCGGTCCGGGACGATCCATTTCGGTGGTGGAAATGCCGAATTCCTGCGAATCTGCCAACATCAATTCCAGCATGTCAAGGCGCTGGCGGGCAGGCGTAATGCCCGGGCCAGTCTTGAACGGCGAGGTGGGGGTGAGCATCCACAGTACTTGCGACAGGCCCAGTTGCTGGCGGGCTTCGGCGGCCAGGATCAGGTGGCCGAGGTGGGGCGGATCGAAAGTGCCGCCGTAGATGCCGATCAAAGGCCGGGTGGACATTACTCCTTCTTGGGTTTGACGGGTTGTTTTTTGGCCGGGGCTTTTTCTTTGGCGGTTGCTTTGGCCTTGCCGTTGGTCGGCGCTTTAACTTTGGCAGCCGGTTTCTTTGCGGCAGCGGCTTTGCGGACAGGTTTTTTGGTGATTTTTGGCAACGGCTCGGTGGGAGAGAACAGCTCATCGAATTTTGCCTGGATGGAGTTTGCCCCTGCGCCGTTAAGCGTGTCGTGGAGTTGTTTCCATTGTTCACCATGCACAATGCGCCAGTCTAAAAAGACGTGGCACTTGTAGGCACCCAGTTCGGCATACAGACCGCTTTGGTGGATTTGCTCGCACGAACGGATGTATTCCTGCCCGGTCATGTTGTCGCGGAAGATCACAAAATCCAGCGGGTTGGCGGGCAGGCCCAGGCCGTGTGCAAGGCTCTGGCGGGCAATTCCTGTGCCGTCGGCATAGCCTACGGATGTGCGTACCCAGCCGCGTGCGTCGGCGAATTTATTGTGGTAAATCACCAGGCTGCGTTCGTCACCGTGCCGGTTGGAATAGGCAAAAACATCCTCAGTGACATGCCCGGAAGGGTCAAAAAAGTCGTACAGCCTGAAGTTTTCCACCCCCGCAAACAGGGCGCGGCGGTGCAACAGGGGGAAGATTACCTGGCCGTGATAGTCTATGTAGCCGGGGTCGGGGTGCTCCTCCCATTTGGCGCGGCGGAATTCCATGCCGTATTTCTCGGCGAAGCCTTCCACCTGGCCGTGGCCGAACATGGGCAGGCCGGGCAAGGTGGACATCATCACGCACACACCAAAATATTTATCGGCTTTGCCGAACTGCTCCACGGCTGTTTTTTCGTCCGGGTTGTTCATAAAGTTGACGAAACGCTGCAGGATGCGCGGGTCAAACTCCAGCGTGTTTTTCATCACGCTGCGATATTTGGCATTATCCTCGTCGCGGAACATATGCATGAAAGCCGAGTTATATACGCGGTGCATGCCCAGCGTGCGCACGAAATACCCTTCCATCATCCAGAAGGCTTCTGCCAGTAGCAGGGTGTCTGGCACTTCGGCGGCAACGCGGTCCACCACCTCGCGCCAGAACTCAACCGGGATTTTGGTATCGAATTCGGCGCGGGTCAGGCCGTGTTCCGAGCGGCTGGGGATGGCCCCGCCTGCGCCCGGTTCGGGAAACCACAGGCGTTGGATGTGCTTTTTGGCCAGCGTCATGGCCGCATCAAAGCGGATGACCGGGAAATTCCGCGCAACGTGCAAAATAGTCTGGATGACCGCTTCGCGCACGGTCGGGTTCAGGTAGTCGAGTTGGGCGGTGTCGTTCCACGGCATGGAGGTGCCGTCATTGCCGTGATAAATGTAGCGTACATCGCCAGACCAGCGATCGACACGTTTGAAGGTCACGGCGGCATCCGAATGATTGTAATAATGATCTTCGAGGAAAATGCCCACCCGCCCATCTGTTGAAAGGTCGTCACTCTTATAGGTGTAGTTCGGGTAAGGCGGGTATGGAACAGACAGGAACCAATCCGGGTGTTCTGTGACCCATTTTGAGTCGATGCCCATGTGGTTGGGAACCATGTCTGCGGCCAGGCGAATGCCGCGCTGCCAGGCGCGCCAGCGCAGGTTCCCCACTGCCTCCCAACCGCCCAACTCGGCAGCGATATCGTAGGAGTATAACGAATAAGCCGAAGCTACGGCATCATGCTGGCCCATGCGCTGCTTGATGAACTGGGAGGCTTTGCTGCGTTCCCACAGGCCAATCAGCCACAGGCCGCTAAAGCCGCGGCTGGCCAACAGGTCCAGTTCTTCATCTGGAACTTGGTCCAGCCGGGTAATTTCGCGGCCATATTGTTTCGAGAGCTGGTCGAGCCATACGTAAGCATTCTTGGCAATCAGTACCAGGCGCGGCATCCAGTCCTTGTCCGGGCTGAAGCGTTCAAATTCTGCTTCGCCGCTGCCAAACTCCAGCACCGGGGCACTGCCGGAGAAACCGCCCGGCCCGGCCTGGCGGATGGCTTCCTCGTTGACATAATCCATGCCGCGCAGCAGCCGCAGGATGAAAGCCTCGCCGAGCAGGTTACCCCAGCGCCTGATGACAAACTCGATCTGGCCGGCCAGTGAATAGGGGGAAGCCAATGCTGGCGCACGCAGGGCTTGGATGAGTGTTTCCCCTCCCTGGCGGGCGTCCCCGAAGCCGGGTTCCTGATCGAAAAAGCCTGCCAGCCCGCTGATGACGCCCTCATAGGCGCTGGCCTGTCGCAGGGCCTGGTCGGCAAATAATTCGTTGTAAGGCTGGGTGGCCGGGTTCAGGTTGGAGATGTGCAAGATGAGCATCTCCTCCAGTGTGGCCTGGCGATGCGAAATGCCAGCTGTGCTTGAATCCAGGTATTGTTGGGTGGTCAATTGGCCTTTGTAGACAGCCATGGGCGGGAATTCTTCTGTAAATTTGACCAGGACGTTTTCGGCAGCCTGCTGCCCGACTTGCTGGTTGGCTGTTGCCAGTGCACGCGCCATGACGCCGGGATTTTCCATTTCATACTGGCGAATCAGGATGTGCATTACCTCGTCCAGCAGGCCCATGGCATTGATATCGGAAGCAGGCACGGGTGCGGCCCGCCCGGCCGACAGTTTAACAGCAAACCTTCGAGCCGCCTCGAAATTCGCCACAACAGCACGCCCATCGGTCGAAAAGAGATCCTCATCAAAGTTATATTTTTGACGGGCCTTGCGTGAGACGTGAAATTCATACATGGCGGCTCCTTTGAAGGTTGTTCATCTATTATAGTCGGGTTGGACAAATGGGGGAATTACGCCTGCTTGGATTACGGGTATACTTTCAGCATGTCTATTTTAGGTGGGCAGCTTCCCTGGCTGGCGCTGTATGCGCTGGAATTGCTGGGCCTGTTGGCCCTCTTTTTGCTTGCCTTGCGGAAGTGGTCAGACCGCGCTTCTTTGATGCTGGCTGTTACTTTGCTGGCAGCCCTGCTGGCGCAGGCTGTGTCTCGGACCGCGGCGCTGGGCTTCTTCGGCGCCTGGCTGGATGGGCCCGGTCTGGTGCGGGTGGATCAATTTGCCGCCGTATTGCTGGCGGTGCTGGCCTGGCACACCCTGATGACCCTGCTCAACCGTCCGATGTGGCTGGTATTTGGCGGTGGGCTGGCAGCAGCTGTGCTGTCAGGGGTATTGCAGAACATCCTGCTGGTGTTTGTGGCCTGGGTGGCGGCGGCGGGCGTGCTGCTGTTTTTTGTGGTTTCCCGCCTGCGGGCCGGCGGCCGCGAGATACAGCAAAATCGCCTTTCTTACTGGTTGCCTGCGGTGTCCCTGTTAATTTTCAATGACATCTTAATCTTTTATGCCCAGACCAGCCAGTGGACCTTCCTGCGGCTGGCTGTTATGGCATTGCTCGCTTATAGTTTGCTGGCCGGGCGGGCAGCTGACCTGCGGGACTTGCTACGGCAATTGCTGACCTACCTGACCGCTTCGGTGGCCATGATGGGCGTGTATGTGGCCGGTTACCTGGGGGGGCAGGTGGTGCTGGGCGAAATGCCCGGTTTTAACCCGTTGCTGCTCGGTGCAGGTGTGGCGCTGGTATTGTCTTTCATTTTTGCGCCGGTGCTGGGGGTAACCCGCAGCCTGTTTAATAAGCTTTTTACCCTGCAAACTTACGACGCTTCGCGCATCCTGCGCGAATATGCCACCAGCGTGAGTAACATCCTCGACTTGGACAAACTGGCGACGGTTTCGGTTGGGCTGATCATGGAAGCGCTTGAAATTCGCCGGGGTGTGTTGTTCCTGGTGGAAATGGAAATCAGCGAGCAGGGTCGCCTGTATCGCCTGACGGGCATCCAGGGGGCGGGGACGGCCACCAGCCTGGAAGGTGTGCTGGCCGAAGACAGCCCCATCGTGGGTCATTTTGTGAATGAACGTGAGCCAGTGTTACAGGCCGATGTGGATTTTGACCCGCGTTTCCTTTCCGCTGCGCTGGAAGAACGTAAATGGCTGGCCGAGCTGGGAATGGCCGTTTATGTGCCCATCCTGGCCAAAGGGGAGTGGATTGGCCTGCTGGCGCTTGGCCCGAAGCCCGGTAACCGCCGTTATACCGATGAAGACCTGGGCTTGCTGAACACGATTGCCGGGCAGACGGCGGTGGCGCTGGAAAATGCCCGCCTGGTGGAAAATCTGAAAAAGCTGAATACCCAGGTGCGCGAGGCCTATTCGTATCTCGATAAGGCCAACAACCATCTTGAACAGTTAGAAATGACCAAGAGTAATTTCATCAGCATTGCTTCGCATGAACTTCGCACGCCGCTGACGGTGGCCAAGGGCTATGCCGAAATGCTGCTGGAGAACCCATCCCTGCCGGAGAACATCCGTCCGGTGGTGGATGGCATCCAGAAAAGCACGCTACGCTTGTACGAGATTATGGAATCGATGTTCGAGATCGCCCAGTTGGACGCGCGTACAATGGAATTGCATCGCCAGGATCTGTTCATCAATGAAACCTTGCGATTTGTTTTTGACGAAGTCTCAAAATTTGCCGCCGAGCGTGAGCAGGAATTAACGCTGGAACTCCCGCAGCTGCCTTCTATTAAAGCGGATCCAAACTCGCTGCACAAGTTGTTCCGGCACCTGCTGATGAACGCGATCAAGTTTACGCCCAATGGCGGGAAAATCACCGTGACGGGGAAATATGTGGCCGCCAACAACCGCGACCTGCCCGAAGGCGGCGTGGAGATTGTGGTGGTGGACAGCGGCGTAGGGATTGCCACGGAAATGCAGGAGGTCATCTTTACTCGCTTTTACCAGCCGGGGGATAAACTGAACAAGCACTCGACCGGCAAGACCAAGTTCCAGGGCTCGGGCGCGGGATTGGGGCTGGCGCTTTCGAAGGGAATCGTTGAGGCCCACGGTGGGCGCATCTGGGTGGAGAGTGACGGTTACGACGAGAAAAAATACCCCGGCAGCCAGTTCCATGTCATCCTGCCGTTGCGTGCGCAGGACGAGAGCAAAACGGTGCGTATGGGCAGCGCGGTGAAATTGAAGTTGTAGGTGAAAATCAAAACGGCGGAGATTAATCTCCGCCGTTTTTTGTCTCGCTGGCACCCCCGCGCGGACTCGAACCGCGCTCTCTGGCTCCGGAGGCCAACGCTCTGTCCACTGAGCTACGGGGGCAAGCGCCAGAATTTTACCATACCTGTCAGGCGCGCGCTGCCGGGGCCAGGCGGGCCAGTTCTTCGCGATATTGTCTCACCAGCTCGCTATTGCCGTACTCCTCGCCGTGTTTGCGCAATTGCTCTTTTTTATGGGCCAGTTCGCCAATCACCTGGTAAAAACGCCCGGTGGCAAAAGGCTGGCCGCTGAAAAAACCAGCCAGGGAGGCAAAGGCCCGACCGAACATGCTGGAAGCTGTACGGTATTGCGCCACGCTGATCAAGCCCGCTTCCGTTTCTTCGCGCAGGTGAATAACGATATTGCGGGCCTCGGCCCAGCCCGTCCAGAAGACTAGGATGAACATGAACAGCACGCCTGTCCAATCCATGATGGTGGTCAGCAGGCAGGTCAGGTCCCCGAGCAGTGGTACCGAAAGCAGGAAGTTATGCAGCGAATGGGTGAAAACCGCCAGGAAGAAACCGCCGAGTGGGGCGGAAAACTTTACCAGGCCGGAGGTGCTGGTACGCGCAAGGGCCAGGCCGATGCCTATGAACGAGGTGTAAAACGGGTGCTGCCAGCCAACCAGGATGACGCGGATGAAGACCAACTGGTACAGGCCTTCCCATCCGCCTTCTTCAAAGCCACGCCAGATGTAAATGGTGTTCTCGGTGGCGGCAAAGCCCAGTGCGGCGATTCCCGCGTAGACGATGCCGTCCAGGAGCGAGTCGAACTCTTTGCGAGCCACCAGGAACACCAGCAGCACGGCCAGCCCCTTCAGGGCTTCCTCCACCAACGGCGCGCTGAGCGAGGCAGTGGTGACTTCGCTAATCAGCTCATCCCCGCTGAGCAGGTACACGCCCACGCCAAAGACCGTATTCAAGATGTACGCACCGCCTGCGGCCACAATCACGCCCCAGAGGAAGACGCCAATCAGCATGAATTTGGGTTCTTTTTCGTAATGGTCGAGCCAGTATAAAATGGCGGCAAAGAAAAACATGGGTACGAACCCGAAGAACAAAGTGGCAAGCAGTTCCATGAAAGTCTCCCTTGGTTTGAGATACTTTGATTGTAGCAAGAGAATAAATAAAATCAACACCTGAAATGCTGTGACATCTTGACCTACGTGATACACTATTTTTATAACGTTTTCACCCAGCGGAAAGGGAGGTGCTGTATGAAAACACCTGTTCACCGGATGGCAAACCTTCTGGCCGTGTTTTTGCTGGTCGCACTTTCTTGCAGCCTGCCATCCACCCCCTCACTTGTACAACCTGAAACAGGCGAGACCCCAACGCCAACCGAAGCCGGGCCAACCGAGGTTCCTGGCCCGGTCGCTAACCGCATTGGCATTCGCAGTGTGGATGGTGAGGCCGAGTTCTATGACACCGGCAGCGGGGAAAAGTTTGTGCCAATCGGTGTTAATTACGTCGATTTTTACCCCACCGGCAGCATAGGCTACCAAGATAGCGTTATGGCGACCAACGTCTACGACCCGGACAGGGTGCGCGCAGCTTTTCGTCAGTTAAATGCGCTGGGCTATAACACCGTGCGCATCTTTTTTGACAACTGCGAGCAGGGGCCATACTGCTTTGGCAATGCCAGCGGCAGTGGCCTGAACCCCGGCTACCTGGACAACATGGTTGACCTGATGCACGTTGCCGCCCAGGAAGGCATCTACATCATCTTTACCGCCAACACTGCGCCCGGCGCAGGCGGGTACTGGGCCGGCTTTGACCTGGAGTTCTACGGCTCCGATCACCCCGGCTTTGAATCGGCCTTCAATGCCGACTGGCTGCACCCGGCGGGCGTTAATATGAAAAAACGGGCCTGGACCGACCTGATGTCTGGCCTGGCGGCCCGCAATGCACCATTCGAGGCAGTCCTGGGCTGGCAATTGACCAACGAATACTGGCTGTGGAAGAACGTCCCCCCGCTCTCACTGGAATCTGGCCTGGTTACCATTTCAAACGGGCAAACCTATGATATGGCCGACCCGCAGCAAAAGCGCCAGATGATTACCGACGGCACCCTGTTCTTTATGGAGACCATTGTCCCGATCATCAAGCAGCACGATCCCGACGCCTTGACGACCATGGGCTTCTTTGCGCCGCAATTCCCCCATGAGACCGGCATCGGCGGGGATTGGTATGTGGACACCGCTCCGTTATTACAGGATGCCCCGGTTGATTTTTGGGATTTCCATGCCTATGCTGATGCAGACCTGACCATTGCCCAGCAGGCGGAAAATTTTGGCATCCTGGGCTATTATGAGAAGCCGGTGGTGATGGGCGAGACGGGCGCGGGCCATGCCTTTGTCCCGTCTGCCCAGTCGGCGGCCACCCTGACAGCTCGCTGGATCGCCGATTCGTGCGCGGTGGGTTTCGACGGATGGTTGTACTGGGGCTACTACCCCTGGCCCGACGACATGGGCGGCAAGCCCTGGGCCCCGCTGGAGGCGGATGCCTTCCTGCTCAACGCCCTGGCCCCGGTCAATCACCCGGACCCGTGCCAGCAGCCCGAATTCGATGTTGCCAATGTCTCGCATGGCAAACCGGTTCGCTATTCCGCTCAAACATCAGACCGGCGGGCAGACTTCGCCGTGGATGGCGGCGCGCGGGAATGGGCTGCCGGGAGCTACCCGCCGCACTGGATCGAAGTGGACCTGCAGGCCCCGACTACAGTCGGGCAGGTAGGGTTCACCGTCGGCCAGTGGCCACCCGGCGACACCCATCACCAGGTTTGGGCGCGCCTGCAGGACAACCGCCTTGTGCTCCTGGCCGATTTCAACGGCTTCACCACGGTTGAAATGAGTCGCTCTTACCAGCTACCCGTCCCCGTGGAAGGGGTAACCTCGGTGCGCTTCCTGCAACTATCCAGCCCCTCCTGGGCGGGCTATCGTGAGATTGAAGTTATTTCCTCCCCGGCCAACGGGACGGCCTGCATTGCCCGCGCCACAGGGACGATTCGCATCTTTAACCACCCGTCGGAAGGTGCACGCGAGGTTGGGGTCTTGAAAAATGGCGACCTGATTCATGCCGGGGCTGCATACGCGGATGATGCATCAAACTGGGTGCAAATCGGCAGCACCGCCTGGATACAAACCGACAGGTTAACCCTGCCCGAAGGCTGCGACCTGGCCAGCCTGCCGAAAGCCACGCCCGGCCCACGCCTTGTGCCAGTCACCTTTGCTGTGGATGTTCCTGAAAGCACAACCGGCGAGGTCTTTGTGGCCGGGTACTTCAAAGGCACAGACCTGCCGCCCTGGATTCCGTACATGATCCTGCTGAAAAAATCGTCTGATGGCGACTGGACAACCACCCTGGACCTGCCGGTGGGCACACAGGTCTCGTATGTGTACACACGAAGCTCCTGGGAATCGATTGGCCGCCCGGCAGGCTGCCCTGACGACACCCCGCCAATCGAATTTACCGTTATTGACGGCCCGCCGATTATTAGGAATGATGTTGTACCCAACTGGCGCGACCTGGATTGCTAATTAGCCCTGAAATCAGAAACCGCCTTTTTTTAGGCGGTTTCTTCTTCCCTGAAGTGCAGGGCGGTTCTCTCAATATAGGTCGTTTCAAAGGCGATGCCCAGCACGTCCAGGACTTCTTCCGGGCGGCCAGTGGCGCCTTCGCGGGCGGCCAGGCGCATGTGCAGCAGCACCTCCGGCTGTTCCTGCAAAATGCTGAGCGACTCAATCAGCGGGCGCAGGTCGTAGGCTTTTTTGCGCCGCACCCGGGGCAGAGAGTCGGCCTCCAGTACGGCGGACAGGCGTTGGGTGAGCCCGCCCAGATCCACTTCTTCGCGCAGGGTGACTTCGTATTCAGCGGAGGCCACCAGCGTTTGCAGTGGTCGGGCAAATTCCTCCGCCGGTTCCACCTTCAAAATCTGGATGCCCGCAGGCAGGGCGGCCTGCAAACGCGCGGGCAGCAAATCCAGTTCCAGGTCTTCATCCAGGCGCATGTCCAGCACTTCGCAGCGGCTGGCAAACCCCAGCGGCAGGGCGGCGGCCAGTTGCAATTTGGGCTGCGGGTGAAAGCCCTGACTGTATGAAAGTGGCAGGTCGGCGCGGCGGGTGGTGCGCTCCCAGATCTTGTGCAGGTCGAGGTGCCCGGTGTAACGCAGCGGGCCATTTTTGGCAAAGGTAATGCGGATTCTCATGGGTTATTTGTCTTGTTGCAGCAGGCGCTGGATGTCTGGTAGGTGTTCCTCGTAATGCTCGAGGGTGTAACTGTGCAGCAGGGCCAGCAGACTGCGGGGGATGTGTGGCAGGCGCACGAGATGGTCGATGATACCGTTAAAGGCGTGCAGTTCCAGACTGACGATTTCCTCGATTGGCGCGTTGCGGTAGGTTTCGTAGACCCAGGCGTTGGCTTCGTTTTCGCCCAGCAACGGCGATTCAAAGTCCGGGTAGCCGTAGTGAGCCAGGAAGGCGTCCAACTCCTGGATGCCCTGGCTGGGCAGGCGCGGCTGGCCGCTGGCGAGGAAGTGCAGGTGGTCGGCCAGGAATTGCTCATAAGCCATGATATGGGCCAGGATGTCTTTAATGGAATATTCGCCAGCGGCCAGGGGCATGGCGCTCAGGCGGGCAAAACCGGCCTGGTTCACCAGCCGCTCAAACTGGTCGCGGGCGGCCAGCAGGCGGTGGATGAAAATGGTGGTTTCCATTAATCGCCTGCCACCGGCAGTTCCAGTTCCACGCGGCGGGGCGGGGATTTGACGTCCGGGCACTTCCAGCCTTCGCCGGGATGTTCGCGCCGTACGTTCGAGAAGGTTGGCAGGATGCCGCAGGCAAAGCATTGCAGGCGGCAGTCGATGCGAATCTCGCCTTCAAGCGACATGCGGAAGTCCTGGAAGAGGAAGTTTTTGCGCACGGCGGCGGTGATGTGATCCCAGGGGAAGATTTCGTCGGTGCGGCGCTGGCGGTGGGTATAGAAGACCATATCGAGGCCATGCTCTTCAAAGGCCTTCATCCAGCCGATGAAGGTGCGGTGTTCCTGCCAGGCGTCGAATTTTGCGCCGTGTTGCCAGGCGGTGTAAACCACTTCGGCCATGCGGCGATCGCCGCGCGAGAGCCAGGCCTCCAGCAGGGTATCTTCGTGGTCGGTCAACGAGAGTTTGATGTTGCGATCCGGATGCAGTTCGCGGCGCAGCAGGGCCTGCTTGGCCTGAATCTGTTCGCGGGTGTCCACAGAGACCCACTGGAAGGGCGTCTGCGACTTGGGCACGAAAGTGCTCACGCCAACGTTTAGTTTGACCTTCCAGCCTGCCACCTTGCGGCCTTCGGCAATTACGCGTTTGGCCAGGTCGGCAATAGCCTGTACGTCTTCCAGGGTTTCGCTGGGATGGCCGATCATGAAGTACAGTTTTAGCGTCGTCCACCCGCGCGCATAAATCTCGCGGGTGGTGTTGATGATCTCTTCGTCCGGGATGAACTTGTTGATGATGCGGCGCATGCGCTCGGTGGCAGCCTCTGGCGCCAGGGTGAAACCACCCGAGCGGCGGTCTTTCAACTTTTCCATTAAGTCAATCGAGACTGATTCGATGCGCAGGGAGGGCAGGGAGACATTCAGGTGCTTGCCGCCGAATTTTTCACCCACTGCAGTGACCAGCTCAAGGATGTTGCCGTAGTCTGAAGAGGAGAGTGAGAGCAGGGCCAGTTCCTCGAAACCGCTGGCGTGGATGGCCTCGTCGGCGGCCTGTACGACTTCCTCCACCGTACGTTCACGCACCGGGCGGGTGATCATGCCCGCATGACAGAATCGGCAGCCGCGCGTGCAGCCGCGCATGATCTCGACTGAAACGCGGTTGTGTACGACCTCGATGTTCGGGACGATGAATTTGGTTGGCGGGGGCGGCAGTTTTGCAACCAGCCGTTTGACCACCGGGTTGGCTGCTTCCGGCGCCAGCGTAATAATTTTTTCCAGCGTTCCGTCTTCCTGGTAAAAGGCTTCATACAGGCTGGGTACATACAACCCCTGGATCTTTGCCAGCCGCCGCATGGCTTCATCACGGGTAAGTCCATCCGCTTTGGCGGCCTGCCAGGTGTTAATCACATCGTGGATGATTTCCTCACCTTCGCCAATTGCAAACGCATCAATGAAGGCATGCATCGGCTCCGGGTTCATGGTGGCATGGCCGCCCGCAATGACCAGCGGGTGACTCATGTCTCTTTCGCTGCTGCGTACGGGCACATGTGCCAGGTCAATGATGTTAAGTGTGTTGGTGTAAAGTGTTTCATAGGGCAGGGTGAAGGCCAGGATATCGAACTGCCCGAGCGGGTGGAAGCTTTCCAACGAGTAGAGCGGGATGTCGTACTCCCGCATCAAGGCTTCCATATCCACCCAGGGGGCGTAGGCGCGTTCGGCCAGGGCGTCGTCGCGCTGGTTGACCTGGTCGTAGAGGATCTTCAGGCCGACGTTGGAAACACCTATGTCGTAAATATCGGGAAAAATGACAGCCAGGCGGGTTGTCGCGGCGTCCCAATCTTTAACAGTAATATTCACTTCGCCGCCCACATAGCGGCCAGGTTTGGCCACCTTGAGCAGGATTCGATCCAGGCGGCGGGAGATTTCGGCAGGGGTCATCATGGCGGCTATTATACCCGCCCCAAACCGCCTGCCAGCTTACAATTTGGATGGGCTTTGTCTGAATAAAAAGGCCGGGGATACCCGGCCTATGCTGTGAACGTTTTATATGACGGGCTTGCCGTTCTGGTAGAACAGCTCGCCGTCCACGCTGATCTCGCTCTCGGCCATGTCGCACAGCATGTCCCAGTGTACGCCAGACTGGTTCTTACCACCCGTTTCGGGGTAGGCCGCCCCAACTGCCAGGTGGATGGTGCCGCCGATTTTTTCATCGAAGAGCATGTTCTTGGTGAACTTCTGGATGCCATAATTGGTGCCAATGCCCCATTCACCCAGGTAGCGCGCGCCGGGGTCGGTGTTGAGCATGGCGGTCAGCAATTCCTGGTTTTTGCTGGCCTGCTCGCGTACTACCTTGCCGTTCTCGAACCAAAGTTCAATATCGGTGACTTCCTGCCCGGCGTAAATGGCCGGGTAGCGGAAGCGCACCCATCCGTTGACCGAGTCTTCCACCGGGCCGGTGAAGATTTCGCCATCCGGGAAGTTGTACTTGCCGTCTGCGGTAACAAAAGTACGTTCCTTGATGGAAAGGCTCAAGTCAACATTGCTGCCCTTGATGTTGACCCGGTCGCGCCCGGCCAGCCAGTTTGCCAGGCGGCGCTGCCGTTCGCCCTCCTTCTTCCAGAAGGCCACCGGGTCCTCTTCGTTGAGCATGCCCGCCGAAAAGACGAATTCGGTGTAATCGGCCAGAGACATGTCGGCGTCCTGGGCGTGGGCGTTGTTGGGGATGACGGTGACGCACCAGCGCAGTTCCTTTTTGGCGGCGCGTTCCATATAGGTTTTCATGATGCCCTGATTGGCTTTCTGGTTGCGGGACATGCGCTTCGGGTCTACCCCGGCCAGCGTGCGCCGGTTTTCGGGCGCGCCCAGGCTGAGGGTGGCGTCGAAGGTATCGATCATTAATTTGCGCACTGGCGAGACATACTCCAACTGCTCGTCGGAAGCATGTTTGAAGAAGATTTCGTCCGCACCGGGCAGCGGCTGCATGACGGTGACGTGCGCACCTGCCTTAATGGCTTCTTCGTAGACTGCAAGGGTCAGGTCGCGCGCCAATGGGTCGGCGGTAAGCAGGAATTGCTGGCCAGGTTTGAGTTCGAGCGAGTAATGGACCAGTACCCTGGCCAGTTTGGAAATACGGTTATCGGGCATGGGAAAAGGTTCCTTTGCTGTTGTGATGGCGGGATTGTATCAGTTTTAGGGAAGAAACGGGTTGTTCAGGCCTACCGCAAGAATGTATGCACCTATCTTCTGGATGATGACTATACACTTATTCTCAAGAAATAGCTGTTTGATATTTTATTTTTTGTATGGGAGGTTTCTGCGTGTGATTTTTTAATTTGAATTATTAATGACTTTATCTCTTAGGCTGGTTTGGCATCAGGAATATTCGCAGGGTTCTGTTGTTGGTACCGTTCTGTGAGTAATGTATAGTATTTGGTGTTCATTGCAAGAAGGGTTGCAATCAATCCTATGATGCCTGTTAGGGTGAAGACCAGGGCTATGCCACGATCAGCACCTGTACCAAACCAGGAACCAATCCAATCAACCCCTGAGCCTGTTGTCATAAAAGGAATAAAGAATAGCTCGGCGATTGGGCCGATCAGGAAAGTTGTCAGGGGCGAAGCGGACATTTCCACACTTTGGGCAAACCCAAAAACACGCCCTTGCCGTTCCAAAGGAACTACTTTCTGGAGAATTGTATGCTCTGCTGCTTCGATGAATGGAACTATGGTTAAGTAGATGAACATGCCAATACATAACAAAACTATGGATGGCTGGATAGTGAATACGCTTGAAATCACCCAGATGATGATATTTGTGACAAACATGGCAAAGAGCGGGTTTTTGCCCAAT
The DNA here is from genome assembly GCA_024710905.1 of Anaerolineales bacterium. Classification (GTDB taxonomy): domain Bacteria; phylum Chloroflexota; class Anaerolineae; order Anaerolineales; family Villigracilaceae; genus JANJTV01. Next base: position 27,063 of record JANJTV010000012.1, read on the forward strand.
CCGAATTTCGCAATGAACAAGCCACCCACAATAAATCCACAGCTAAGAAAAGCCCACAGGATACCCCATAATTGCACTGATACCAGCGACAGTCCGTACGCATCCATCAGGCCCATAAAAACCCCACCCAGGAAGTTGTTAAAAGTCGTAAAGATGATCAGGGGAATTAGCCCAGGAATTGCAGCCACCAATGTGTAGGTGCCGCGCAGATCCACCCGAGGTGGTTGTCCTTCGAGATGGACAATATCCTTTTCCGGGATTTCCATGAAAAAGATGTGCACGACCGACAGCGCCATCACTCCTATCGCCAGGAGCAAGACAAGGTACATGCCCGAGTGCCCGACAAGCAAGCCGCTAATGGCGGATGTAATTAGGAAAATAATCCCGGTAGTTGTGCCGACAAGGCCATTCGCCTTGTCGCGAGAATCTTCAGGGATGAGGATCGTTACAAGGGTTGGCATGGCAATGCTGCGTAAATTGCCAACGATTACGCCGGTCAAAAGGAGCGGCACGAATATCCATAGTACTGGGCTTGATGCGTTTTTCCATGTTTCGGGAGGCATGTTGGAATAAAGCACATAACCTGCTCCGTAGATCGACAGGGAAATCAAACCGGAAAGGATCAGGACATTCTTTTTCTTGTTATGATCAACAAGACTTCCAAACCAGATACCAGAGACTGCAACTGCAACCAGGTAGATTCCTGAAACAATGGACGTGGCCGTAACCGATTGGGTTTCAAGGAAAATGAAGAAAATCAGTGCAAACCATACCGTCATATTAGTGACGTTGGCTAGTAAGGTATTGATGAGGATTTGCGGAAATGATTTCACGGAAATTCCTTTATGCTTGCCCCAGATATGCACTGGTGAGTGATTGTCTTACGTGAAGCAAATCTCTGGGTGTGCCTTCGAAGAGCACCTGCCCACCCTTGCTGCCGCCTTCCGGGCCCAGATCAATGATCCAGTCGGCCTGCTTAATCACATGCAGGTTGTGTTCGATTACAACCACGGTGTTACCCGTATCCACCAAGCGGTCAATCACCTGCATCAAATGGCCGATATCCGACATGTGCAGGCCAGTGGTTGGTTCATCCATTAGGTAGATACTTCCTTTTTTGTGTAGTTCACTGGCCAGTTTGATGCGCTGGCATTCACCGCCTGAAAGGGTGCTTAATGGCTGGCCTAGGCCCAGGTATCCCAGGCCGACATCGTTCATGGCCTGCAGCTTGCGGACAACATCCTTTAGTTCAAAAAACTCCAGGGCCTGACCGACGTTCATTTCCAACACGTCGCTGATGGATTTGCCGTTCAATTTGTAGGCGAGGACTTCATCCTTAAAGCGTCTTCCGCCGCAGGCCTCGCAGATGGTTTTGGCTTCATTCAGGAAGGCCAGGTCGGTGTAAATCGCTCCCAGCCCCTGGCAGCTCTCACAGGCACCTTTTGAATTGAAACTGAACAGTGCGGCCTGAACCTTATTGGATACCGCGAACGCCTTGCGGATATCATCCAGGATGCCCGTATAGGTGGCCGGGTTGGAGCGACTTGAAACACCGACTGCTGACTGGTCAATCACGATTGCATCCGGGTGTTGACCATGGAATACATCGTTGATTAATGAACTCTTGCCGGAACCGGCTACGCCAGTCACCACGGTTAGCACACCAATAGGGATATTGACGTTCACGTTTTTCAAGTTATTGGCATTTGCATTCCTGATTGGGAGTTGGCCCGTAGGGGTGCGGAAGGTCTGCTTGATGGGGGCGGATCGTTGCATGTACTGGCCGGTTAGCGTATCCGCTTTGAGCAGGTCGGGGAAACTCCCTTCAAAGACGATTTCGCCTCCTTGCCGTCCTGCACGCGGTCCGACATCCACAATATGGTCTGCAACTTTGATCACGTCCGGGTCATGTTCTACAACAATCACCGTATTCCCTTTGTCGCGCAATTTTTGGAGCAACTCATTCATGCGATGAACATCTCGAGGATGCAATCCCACACTGGGCTCATCAAAGATATAGATCACATCGGTCAGGCTGCTGCCTAGGTGCTTGACAATTTTAACGCGTTGCGATTCTCCTCCAGACAGGGTGTCCGTTTCCCGACTCAGACTGAGATAATCCAAGCCAATATCCACAAGATGTTGCAGGCGTTCAAGCAATGCCCACACCAAGGGCGCAGCAGCGGGTTCCTGGATTTGTTCAACGGCTTTGATCAGGTCAGGTATTTCCATGGCCGTCAGGTCGGCGATGTTATAGCCGTTGATTTTGCAGGCCAGGGTTTCCTGGCTTAGACGAGTCCCTTTGCAGAGCGAGCACGGTCCCATGGTCATGAATGGCTCGACCATCTTTTGGGTCCGCTCGGACATGGTTTTGAGGTCCCTCTTGATGTATTTGGATGTGAATTTATCGACAATCCCCTCAAAGGTCAGGTTGAAGTCCTTTGCGCCAATATTGGTCTTGATTTTTATCGGGGGATTATGTAACAGCGCTGCCATTTCCTTTTCGGAGTAGTCTGACAGTTTTTTGTTGGGGTCAAACAGGCCGGTATTGATCAGCATGCTCCATCCCCAGCTTTGCACAGCATATTCTGGGAAGAGGATAGCGCCTTCGTTCAGAGATAAGGATGTGTCCAGGAATTTGCCCAGATCAACGTCCAGTTTTCGACCCAGCCCGTTGCAATTCGGGCACATTCCTTTGGGATCATTGAAGCCAAATAGGTTGGAAGATCCCAGGTGGGGTTGCCCGATACGCGAAAACAGCAGGCGCAGGATTGTATTAATGTCGGTAACGGTGCCAACAGTAGAGTGTGAACCGCCTCCCATCCGTTTCTGGTCGACCACGATCGACATGCTCAGATTTTCGATGGCATCGGCATCGGGCTGGGAATATTTAGGCAGGAAATTTCGTACAAACATACTGAAATTTTCGTTCAGCAGGCGCTGTGATTCGGTTGCAATCGTATCGAAGACGATCGACGACTTGCCTGAGCCTGAGACGCCGGTAAATATGGTGATTTTGCGTTTGGGAATCCGTAACGACACGTTCTTCAGGTTATTTTCCCTGGCGCCGCGGATCTCAATATATTCTTGAAGCATAAACCCTCCTTGTGGATGGGTAAACTGTCTGGGAAACGGACTGTTTGGGTTGAAATAGCCCGCCAATTCTAGAATATATATTCTAGTAAGTCAAGGTGATTTTTACAGGAGTGTGAGTAAAACGATACCTGCCCTGCTATATATTGCACAGCCTCTGAAAGGCAGATGGCATGGCTGGTCAGTTTGCAAACTCAACTTTGCGTGGCTAAGGGGATTCAGATGATCAATGGGTAAATGTCGGGGTTTTGTGATAAGTGCTGGCTATTCCCCAATCATCTTGACCAGCACCCGCTTGGCCCGGTGGCCGTCAAACTCGCCGTAGAAGATCTTTTCCCAGGGGCCAAAATCCAGCCTGCCGTTGGTGATCGCCACGACCACCTCGCGCCCCATCACCTGGCGTTTCAGATGGGCGTCGGCGTTGTCTTCGCCAGTGCGGTTATGCCGGTACTGGCCGATCGGCTCGTGGGGAGCCAGCCGTTCCAGCCATTCTTCATAATCATGATGCAGGCCGCCCTCGTCGTCGTTGATAAAGACCGAGGCGGTAATATGCATCGCGTTCACCAGCACAAACCCCTCACGGATGCCGCTCTCGCGCAGGCATTCCTCCACTTGCGGGGTGATGTTGACAAACCCGCGCCGGGCGGGGATGTTGAACCACAGCTCTTTCCGGAAGGATTTCATCCTGGCTAGCCTCCTGCCATTGCACCGATGATTATGAATTTTTCCGTGCCGTTGGCCACCGCCTCGGGCAGCGGTGCATCAGGCGACTCATGGGAAAGGTCCTGCCCGCAGGCAAAAAAGCGGATAAAGGCCCGGCGTTCCCGGGTCACATGGTCTCGCAGGGTGCCTTTCAGCATCGGGTAACGCGCTTCCAATGCGTCCAGCACGCTGCGCTGGGTCACCGGGTCTTTCACTTCCAGGGTAATCTCCCGCCCCACATTGGCCAGCCGTTGCAGGTGGGTGGGCAGCAATACACGAATCATGGCAGGGTTTGCACCTCAACAGACAGCACGGCGGGCAGATCGCGCACAATCGGCCTCCAATGATCGCCCGAATCAGCCGAGACGTACACCTGGCCGCCAGTGGTGCCGAAGTAAATGCCGCACGAATCGAGCCGGTCCACGGCCAGTGCGCTACGCAGCACGTTGACGTAGCAGTCTTCCTGGGGCAGGCCATTGGTCAGCGCTTCCCAGTCATTGCCGCCCGTGCGGCTGCGATAGACGCGCAATTTGCCATCCGGCGGGTAGTGTTCCGAATCACTTTTAATCGGCACCACGTAAATGGTCTCCGGTTCGTGGGCATGCACGGCAATCGGGAAGCCGAAATCGCTGGGCAGGTTGCCGCTCACTTCGCGCCACAGATTACCGCCGTCGTCGCTGCGCATCACATCCCAATGTTTTTGCATGAACAAAACGCCGGGGCGCGAGGGGTGCATCGCCAGGTTATGCACACAGTGGCCAACCTCGGCGCTTGGGTCTGGCAATTCAAATTCCGATTTCAGTCCATTATTAATCGGTTGCCAGTTTTGCCCGCCATCCTCCGTGCGGAAAGCGCCTGCCGCCGAAATGGCGATAAATATCCGCTGCGGATTGGCAGGGTCAATCAGGATGGTATGCAGGCACATGCCACCCGCGCCGGGCTGCCACAGGTGGCCTTTGGCGTCGCGTAGTCCCGCCAGTTCGTTCCAGGTCTGCCCGCCATCCGTGCTGCGGAATAGGGCCGCATCCTCCACGCCCGCATAAACCGTTTCAGGGTCGGTCAGTGAAGGTTGCAGGTTCCAGACGCGGGTGAATTCCCAGGGGTGTTGCGTGCCGTCATAAAACTGGTGTGTGCCGGGCGTGCCTTCGTAGGCAAACTGGTTTCCCACCGGCTGCCAGGTTTGGCCGCCGTCATCCGAGCGCTGGATTTGTTGCCCAAACCAGCCCGAAGACTGCGAGGCATACAGACGGTTGGGGTTGGCAAGCGACCCGTTGATGTGGTAAATCTCCCAGCCGGGGAAGTGTGGGCCCCTGACCTGCCAATCCTGGCGGCGCTCATCCGAAGTCAGGATGAAGGCCCCTTTGCGTGTGCCGACCAAAACGCGAATATGGCTCATGGCGGTTTCCTTTCTGTGATAGACCAGATGGTATTATTGTAGAACAAACATTCTGGTTAATCAAGATGGAATTTGTCCGTTTTTCGTTTACCAGCGATTGTCTTTTTCGTAGCCCAGCCGAACCAGCAGATCGCCGGTGGCTTCCTTGAAAAGTGTCTTATTCGCCTCGCTGAAATGCTCGCGCCAGTTGCCCGGCTGGCCCTTGCGGAAAGTACCGGATTTCTTCGGCTGGATGGTTTCCATCAGACGGGAGAGGGCCTGCGGGCGGGCTACCGACAGGTGCGCTCCCCGTTGCTCGAGGTACTCCAGCAGGCTGTTGATGGCCGCCTCACGCTGCAGGATCATGTCTTCGAATTTCAGGCTCAGCACGGAGGTCTGCCCCAACCAGCCAAAGTACTTGTTGAAGCGCGTCATCACCCCTGAGTACGGGTATTGTTCATCCTGGATGCCGGTGATTTCGGCGTTGATGCGTTCCTCGATCGAATGAAATTTTTCGTTGTAATAGGAATGCAGGGCATGCGTTTTGTTGATCTCTGAAATGTAAAACACCGAAGAAACGATTACATCGCGCGGGTCGCGGTAGATGAAAATGGTTGCCCATTGCGGGCCGGTCAGAATCTCCCTGAAGGGTGTCTCGCAGCCCAGGTAGCCATAGCCAATGTCGCCGGGACGCATGGCCCGCAGGTTGGCTTCCGTTTGAGCCACCGAAACCTTCAGGTTGGCCTCGTCGCGGTTGACCGGCGGGAAGCCGCCGTCCACAAATGGGCCGAGTTCCGTCAGCCCGAGCAAGACCTGGATGATTAGATGCGAACCGGATTTGGGGATGGCGTTGCCAAAGATAATCGGGCTGGCTTCCAGCGCGGGTTTCCCCCAGTGCCCGGCGGCTTGCATGCGCCGCACCTGCCAGCGCAGGCGTTTGAGTTCTCGTTTGATGACGGCATTCATAAGAAGTCCTCGACCGAAAATTTCGTGCGTGGTTGCCCGACGCCGCTTTAATGTATCATACCCTGCCGATTTTTGCCGGGAAAACTCATCAGCCAGCACCAGGCCTTGCTTATTGGAAAGCGCATCGGTGTCGGCCTGCCTGATTTATCATCCTTTACTTGCCTGCTATTCCGTTTCCTGCATCCGCATTCACTTCCGTTATAATCAGACAAATCCGCTCACCAAAGGAGAACTGCATGCCCAAAAAGAAGGGTGCTGGTATCCTTCCGCTCGACCCCGAGGAAATTGTAAAAGATTACCGCCTGGCCTATCAATCTCGCCAGGCCAGTTTAATAGGACGCCGCGAAGTGCTCAGCGGCAAGGCCAAGTTTGGTATTTTTGGCGATGGAAAGGAACTTGCCCAGGTAGCCATTGCCCGTGCCTTCCAAAAGGGAGACTGGCGTTCCGGCTACTACCGCGACCAAACCTGGATGTATGCCCTCGGTGTACTGGACCTCCAGGCTTTTTTTGCGCAACTGTACGCCCACGCCGATGTGCAGTACGAACCGGCCACAGCCGGGCGTGCCATGAATGCCCACTTTGCCACCCGCTACATTAATGCTGATGGCAGTTGGCGTGACCAGACCCAGATGTACAACGTCTCGGCGGATGTCTCGCCGACTGCCGCGCAAATGCCGCGAACGGTGGGGCTAGCATACGCTTCGGTGCTTTACCGAAATCTGCCGGAACTACAAAAGATGGCCGGGTTTTCAAAGCAAGGCAACGAGGTGGCCTGGGCTACCATCGGCAATGCCTCCACCGCCGAAGGCATGTTCTGGGAAAGTGTCAACGCGATTGGCGTGCTCAAAGCCCCGGCGATCCTGACCATTTACGATGACGGCTATGGCATTTCGGTGCCCAACCAATTCCAGATGGTGAAAGAAAATATCGGCGCCATCCTGAAAGGTTTTGAGCGCGACCCACACCTGCCGGCCGAGCGTGCTGACCACGGCTATGACCTGTACAGTGTGCGCGCCTGGGATTACCTGGCGTTGCTGGAAACCTACACCTCGGCAGCAGAAATTGCCCGTCATTACCACATCCCGGCCCTGGTGCATGTCACTGAGGTTACCCAGCCGCAGGGCCACAGCACCAGCGGCAGCCACGAACGCTACAAAAACCCCGAGCGCCTGCAATGGGAGCAGGACTACGACTGCCTGCTTAAGATGCGCGAGTGGATGCTTGAAACAGGTGTGGCGCGCGAAAGCGAACTGGCCGCAATGGAAGCCGAAGATTTGGAACTGGTGGAAAAGATTCGCAAAAAGGCCTGGGATGCCTACCTCAAGCCGATCCTGGAAGAACGGACCCACCTGCTCGACATCCTTGACGAGCTGACTCCCCCCACACGCCTCGCTGGCGACCTAAAAACGGTTCGCAGCCTGCTGGCTGATAACCCCAACCCCACCCGGCGCGACATTGCCACCGCGGGCCATGCTGCTCTGCGTCTGTTACGCGGGGAGGAACATCCCTCCCGGCAGGTGCTGGTCGGCTGGCAGAAAGACTATGAAGCCACCAACAGCCAACGGTATGGCTCACATCTGCTGGATAGCACTGCCCTGGACGTGCAGGAAGTAAAACCGGCTTACACCGATAAATCACCCACCGTGATGGGCTTCGAGGTGATGAACGCCGCCTTCGACGCAGCCTTTTCCCGCGACCCGCGCCTGGTGGCCTTTGGAGAAGACGTGGGCCGTCTGGGTGATGTCAACCAGGGCTTCAAGGGCATGCAGGAAAAATACGGTGAATATCGCGTGACAGATACCGGCATCCGCGAGGCAACCATCCTCGGGCAGGCCATTGGCATGGCCATGCGCGGCCTCCGCCCGATTGCTGAAATCCAGTACCTGGATTACCTGCTTTACGCGCTGCAGTTGATGAGCGACGACCTGGCCTGCCTTTCCTGGCGCACGGCGGGCGGCCAAAAAGCCCCGGCCATCATCCGCACCCGCGGCCACCGCCTGGAGGGAATCTGGCATTCCGGCTCGCCGATGGCGGGCATCATTCACTTGGTGCGCGGCATGCATGTGCTGGTTCCGCGCGACATGACTCGAGCCGCCGGTTTTTACAATACCCTGCTCAAGGGCGAGGACCCGGCCATTGTTATCGAAGTGCTTAATGGCTACCGCGTTAAGGAACGCCTGCCGGAGAATATTGCTGAATTTACCGTGCCACTCGGCGTGCCGGAAGTGATTCGCACCGGCAACGATGTTACGATTGTTACGTATGGCGCGTGCTGCCGGATTGCGCTGGATGCGGCCGAGAAACTTTCCAAAGTAGGGATTGATGTCGAAGTGGTGGATGTGCAAAGCCTGCTGCCGTTTGATGTGCATGGCAAAATCATCGAGTCTCTTAAGAAAACCAACCGCATCCTGTTCCTGGATGAGGACGTGCCTGGCGGTGCAACAGCCTACATGATGCAGGAAGTCATCGAGAAGCAAGGTGGCTATTACCACCTCGACTCTCCACCACGGACGCTTTCTGCCAAAGCCCACCGCCCGGCCTACGGCTCGGATGGCGATTACTGGAGCAAGCCAAATGCCGAGAGTATTTTTGATGCGGTGTATGACATGATGCACGAGGTAGATCCGGGAGCTTTCCCAGAGATTCATTAAAGCAAAGACCGCTAGGAGCGCTAAGGAAAAAAATCTCTGTGCTCTTTGTGTACTTCGTGGTTCCAAAGGTTTGATTTGCCAAGGAGAACAAATGCCGACAAAAGTACTCGTCCCGCGCCTGGGTGAAGGCGTTGATGAAGTGACCGTGACCAAATGGCTCAAGGCCGTTGGCGAATCGGTGAACGAACTTGATCCGCTGCTGGAAGTAAATACCGACAAAGTGGATACGGAAATCCCTGCCCCGGCTTCGGGCGTGGTGCTCAGCATCCACATGCAGGAGGGGCAGCCTGCCCGGGTGGGTGAATTGTTGGCAGTGATTGGCCAGCCCGGTGAAAAAGCGGAAGTCGACTCCGCGCTGATGGGCAAACCTGTTGTAGAAGAAAAAGCCAGTCCTGCTCCTGCCGCCCAACCGGTTGCAGCCCCTGTACCTGCTCCTGCCAGCGCCGGTCGTGAGTTGGGATTTATCTCACCGGTGGTGGCCAAGATGGCTGCCGAGCATGGCCTGAACCTGTCAAACATCCCTGGCACGGGCCTGAACGGGCGCATCACCAAGCAGGATGTGCTGAGTTTCGTCAGCAAGGGCGGGTCTATAGGTACGGCGGCCAATCCTGTGGTGAGCCAGCCCAAGGCAACGCCTGTTGCTGTGGCCTTATCTTCCGGTGACAGCCTGGTAAAGCATACCACCATGCGTCGTTCCATTGCCGCCCATATGGTTGAGTCGAAGCATACCTCGCCGCATGTATTGACCGTGATGGAAGTGGACATGAGCCGGGTGGCCAAACATCGCGCCGCCAACAAGGCTGCTTTTGCCAGGGACGGTGCGAACCTGACCTTTACGGCCTATTTTATTGCAGCAATTGTGGCCGGGTTGAAGGAATACCCGCTGGTCAATTCCTCCTGGAGTGACGAGGGCGTAATCATGCGTTCGGCGATCAATATTGGCATGGCCACTTCGCTGGGCGAGGACGGGCTGATTGTGCCGGTCATCAAGGGCGCGGATGGGTTGTCGCTGCTAGGGATGGCCCGCGCAGTGAACGACCTGGCGGCCCGCGCCCGCAGCCGAAAACTACAGCCGGATGAGGTGAAGGGCGGCACGTTCACCCTGACCAATCATGGCGTGAGTGGTTCGCTGTTTGCCATGCCGATCATCAACCAGCCGCAGTGTGGCATTCTGGGTGTCGGTGCCATGCAAAAACGGGCCGTCGTGATTACGGATGAAAATGGCAACGATTCGATTGCCATCCGCCCGATGGTGTACTTGTCGTTTGTGTTTGATCATCGTATCCTGGACGGCGCTTCGGCGGATTGGTTTGTGTCCAAGATTAAAGACACGCTTGAAAATTGGTCGTAAAAGGGACCGATGAGGCTCAGGAAATTCCTGATAGCGTATTTTGACTGGATTAGGCGGATGACACCGGCGTTGGATGAGTCGGACCGGTTGCGCGTGGCAGCCGGCATGATGGGAACCCTGCTGGGGACGTTCTTTTCACTGGTCACAGCCACGCCTTTGTTCCTTTATGGCGAGCCTGAAGCAGGCTGGATGTTCATTTGCCTGGCGGTCTTACTCGTCATCGGGGCAGTGGTGATGTTTTCGATGCGCTGGTTTGGTATCACTGTTTGGGCATACTACAATTTTGTCTCGCTAGTGGTGCTGAATTTCGCTGCGACGGTTTTGATGGGTGGGGTGCAGGGCTCCGGGGCAATGATTCTCTGGTCATTACTTGCGCCGTTGCTTTCGCCCATCCTGCTGACCCCGCGGGATACACTTTTCTGGTCGTTTGTATTTATGCTCTCGTTGGGCGGCGTGCTGGTAGTTCCCGGTTGGCTGGGGCAAACCAGCAACCTGCCACAGGATGTGCAGGTCTGGTTGACAGCGTACAACATTGGCGGCAGCTCAGCGTTTACCCTGATGGTGATGCAGTTCTTTATCGCTGAACGCAACCTGTACCAGGAACGGTCAGACAATCTTTTGTTGAACATCCTGCCACGCGAGATTGCAGATATTTTGCGCAACGAAAACCGCATCATTGCGGATGCCTTCGATGGAGCAAGCATCCTGTTTGCCGACGTGGTGGATTTCACCCCGCTTTCGCAGCGCATGTCGCCGGTGGAGCTGGTGGAACTGCTTAATGAGGTCTTTTCACATTTTGATGCGTTGGTGGAAAAATACCAGTTGGAGAAAATAAAGACGATTGGCGATTGTTACATGGTGGCCAGCGGTATCCCGCGCGCCCGGGCAGATCATGCCCAGGCTGTGACCAGCATGGCGCTGGAAATTTTGCATTATGTGCAATCCCGCGAATTCAGGGGGCACAAACTGGCCTTCCGCATCGGGATCAACTCCGGCCCGGTGGTGGCGGGCGTGATCGGGCAGAAAAAGTTTGCCTACGACCTGTGGGGCGATTCCGTTAACACAGCCAGCCGCATGGAGTCGCACGGTGAAAAGAATGTCATCCAGGTCACCCGCAGTACGTATGAATTGATCAAGGACGATTTTGTTTGCGAGGCCCAGAAACCTATCCAGATTAAGGGCAAGGGCGAAATGGAAGTCTGGCACGTCACCCTGGAGAAAAATAACCCATGACAGAAAAAACACCCGCTGCGCCTGACCCGAACGACCACCCGGCGGTGAAGATCTCGCCTCCCATCCTGGCGCTCATCCATCTGGTGGTTGCATTTATTGCAGGCTGGTTTTTACCTGTGATGCTGCCGGACTGGGTGGCCTATGTGGGAATCGTACTCGTGGTTGGCGGCATGGTGCTGGCTTTCCTGGCGCTCAACGAACTGGTTCGGGCGCACACCTCGCCGGACCCGTTTGCGCCGACTACCACGGTGGTTACCAGCGGCGTGTATCAATATTCGCGAAATCCCATCTATGTTGGCTACCTGTGTGCAGTGATTGGTTTCCCGTTGCTGATTGGCAGCCCCTGGGGTCTGTTTACCCTGCCATTGCAGGTGCTGGTCTTCAATAAGCTGGTGGTCGAATTTGAAGAAAGGTATCTTTTGCAGAAATTCGGCTCGCTGTACGAAACGTATACAGGGTCAGTCCGGCGCTGGTTGTAGGAGAAACGGGGGGAGATTCTAATCCTTATACTAACCCCTTAATCGCTCTTGAAAACAGAACAAATATTCTGTTATACTGTCCCCGACCAAGGAGGAACCACATGGACACACAAATTCAAGTCAACGGCCAACCTGTCAATGCTGAGCTGGCCCTGCCCGAAAACGGCAGTGGGCCCGGGGTGCTCGTCCTGCACGCCTGGTGGGGATTAAACTCATTTTTCAAAGATTTGTGCGAACAGCTTGCCGCGCAGGGGTATGTCGTCCTGGCCCCAGACCTGTACGGCGGGCGGGTCGCCACAACCATTGAGCAGGCAGAAGAATACCTGAATGCCAGCGACCCGCAACAGATTGGCGATACCGTCATGGCCGCCCGCGATTTCCTGCTGGCGCACCCGGCCTGTGAGAGTAAATCGCTGGGAGTGATTGGTTTCTCGATGGGCGCAGCCTGGTCGCTGGTAGCGGCCGCCCGCGAACCACAAAAAATTGGCGCGGTGGTGATGTTTTATGGCGCCTACGAAGTGGAATTTAACAAAATGAGCGCGCCTGTGCTCGGCCACTTCAGCCCGGAAGATGAGTGGGAACCCTACGAGCAGATCCAGACGCTCGAGCAAACCATGCGTAATGCGGGCGTGACGGTCACTTTCCACAGTTACCCCGGCAACAAGCACTGGTTTGCCGAAACCAACCGGCCGGAATACAACCCTGATGACGCCCGGCTGGCCTGGCAGCGTACGTTTGAATTTTTGCGTGAGCATGTGAAATGACATCCGCGCTTTTCAAGAAACTGAATTACAGGGACGAGCCTGAAATTGTCATCCTGAATGCGCCGGATTCGATTGAAGCCGAACTGGCACACATGAACATGGTCGTCATTCACAGGGATTTGGGGCAGGCGCCCGAGGTGCGTTTCCTGCTGGCTTTTGTCACCACCCTGGCTGATGTTGAATCCATTGCCCGTGCAGCGGCGGCAAAAGCCAAAGGCGATTGTCTGCTGTGGTTTGGCTACCCCAAAGGGTCGTCGAAAAAATACAAGTGTGAATTTAATCGTGATACCGGCTGGGCCGCGTTGGGCGAACAGGGCTTTGAGCCGGTGCGCCAGGTGGCAATTGACGAAGACTGGTCCGCATTGCGCTTCCGGCGGGTGGAGTATATTAAGTCACTGACCCGCGGCGAGAAGATCACCTTTTCGGCGCAGGGACGCGAACGGATAAAAAATATATAATAATTATCACCAAATAAACCATTGCAGCCAGGTAATGCCCAGCGCCAGCGAAATGATTGTAATCACAGCCCCGGCACGGGTGTATTCCCAAAACTTCAGCCGCACGCCGCGTTTGGCGGCCAACTCTGCCACGATCAGGTTGGCGACCGAACCCAACAGCGTAAGATTCCCTGCCAGGGTGGAGGTGGCGGCTAGGGTGAGCCAGCCCGCCTCTGCATTGGGCAGGGAAACCATCAGTGGCTTGAGCAGCAGCACAGCGGGCACATTCGAGACCAGATTGCTCAATCCAACTGAAACAGCCGAGAGCGCCAGCACACTGCTTTCCATGTAAGGTTGCACGGTGGCAATCACGGGGGTGCTGATCCCGCTTTTTTCCAGCGCGCCGGTGACGATGAACAACGCCCCGAAAAAGAACAGCAGGTCAGTATCCAGCCCGGACAGGATTTTATGGGCCTTGACGCGCCGCGTGAGCAGCAGGGCGCAACCGGCAATAAAGGCCGCCTGGGCAATTGGCACACCTAGCACAAAGGCAGCCAGCAGGCCGCCGGTCACCAGCAGGCTTTTATTTAACAAAGGCCAGAACACACGTGGTTTTGCGATTTCGACCTCCCCAAAATAATCGTCCTTGAATTCCTGTGGGTAAAACCAGACGACCACGAACCAGATGCCTGCCAGCCCGAGCAGGGCAATGGGGGTGAGCGCCAGGGCAAAATCGAGGTAGGAGATGCCGGACGCAATGCCAATAATCATGTTCTGCGGGTTGCCGGTGAGCGTGGCAACCGAGCCGATATTGGCGGCCGTGGCCAACGCCACCAGGTAGGGGATGGGGTTGCGCCGCGCGGCCTGGGTGATGTCGAGGATTAGCGGGGTGAGCATCAGGCAGATGGTGTCGTTCAGGAACAGGGCGCTCAACACGCCAACCACCAGGATTTCCAGCGCCAGCAGGGCGCGGGCGGTGCGCGTCCAGCGCAGGATCAGGCTGCCCGCCAGGCGGAAGAAACCACCCAGTTGCAGGTGGGCGTTGATAATCATCATGCCGAACAACAGGATGAGCGTGTTCAGGTCGAGGAACTCGCCCATCTCGGCATAAGCCAGCTGCCCGGTGATGAGCAGCAGCCCCACGCCGATTAACGTGATTGTGGTGCGGTTGACTCGCAGGCTGGGGAACTCGCCCAGCGCGATGCCGATGTAGGTCAGGGTGACGATGGTCAGGACAATCCACGGGTTCATGGCAATCGCCGATTATTACACAAATCAAACTTTAGGGGTGTAAAATAGGCCTGTTGTATCCAAAAAACAAACCGGGAGAAACTCTCATGGCTGATCAATTTGATGTTGTTGTGCTTGGCGCTGGCCCGGCCGGGTATGTGGCCGCCATTCGCGCCTCGCAATTGGGCCAAAAAGTGGCCATCGTGGACAAACAATGGATGGGCGGTGTGTGCCTGAACGTGGGCTGCATCCCTTCGAAATCCTTGCTCAAGAATGCCGAAGTGGCGCATACCTTGCGTGAACGCGGCAAGGAGTTTGGCTTTTCGTTCGAAAACCTGACTCTGGACTATGGCGTGGCAGTCAAACGCAGCCGCCAGGTCTCAGACCGCCTGGTCAAGGGCATTGGCTTCCTGATGAAGAAGAACAATATCACCGTGTACATGGGTGCCGGGAAGCTGACCGCCAAAGACACGGTTTCGGTGGCCGGAACGGATGGCAAGACCAGTGAACTTAAGGCGAAGCATATTATTGTCGCAACCGGTGCGTCAGCCATGGTGCCGCCCGCCTGGAAAGTCGATGGCGAGAAAGTGGTCACCTACTGGGAGGCCATCCTGCAGGAACGCCTGCCGAAATCGGTGATCGTAATCGGCTCCGGCGCAATTGGCGTGGAATTTTCCACGGTATGGAACGCCTACGGCGTGGACGTAACCATCGTCGAGATGCTGCCGCGTATTGTCCCGCTGGAAGATGAAGAAATTTCGAAAGAGCTGGAAAAAGAATTCAAGAAGCGCGGCATCAAGACCCTCACCGGCCACAAGGTGGAATCGGTGGAAGCCACAAAAGCGGGTGTGAAAGTGGTCGTTTCAGCCGATGGCAAACAGACTACGCTCGAAGCGGACCAGGCCTTGGTGGCGATTGGCTTCCGTCCAAATAGCAAGGACCTCGGTCTTGAAGCCGCAGGTGTCAAAATCAGCGAACGCGGCTTTGTGGAAGTGGATGAGAAGATGCAAACCAACGTTCCGGGAATCTGGGCGATTGGGGATGTGACCGGCAAATTGATGCTGGCGCACGTTGGCTCGGCGATGGGCATTGTTTGCGCCGAAAACATTGCTGGGCACGAAACGGTGACCCTGAACTACGAAATGATGCCGCGCGCCACGTATTGCTCGCCGCAAGTGGCCTCCTTCGGCCTGACCGAAGCCCAGGCAAAAGAACGTGGTCATACGGTCAAGGTCGGGCGTTTCCCCTTCCAACCAAATGGCAAGGCGCTCGGGTTGGGGGATTATGTTGGTTTTGTCAAACTGGTGGTGGATGAAAAATATGGCGAAATCCTCGGCGCTTCGATGATCGGCCCGGAAGTGACCGAGCTCTTGCCGGAACTGACCCTGGCCCAGATGATGGAACTCACCCCGGCCGAAATCGCCCGCAACGTGCATGCCCACCCAACACTTTCGGAGGTGCTCATGGAAGCCGCGCACGCCGCCGAAGGCAGTGCCATTCACATGTAAGCGCACGTTTCATCAAACAGCCCCGCGAAGTTCACGGGGCTGTTTTTTAGTACAGGATCAGCAGGTCATTTAGCACGTTTTCGGCCAGGGCCACATCGCCGGAAATTGTCATCAGCGGACGGGCCTGCTCAAAATTCATACGCCCGGAAGCAAAGATATTAAACTCCAGCGCATCCATTTGAACAGTCGCGGCAGGGGTATCCTTGCCAATTTGCCATGCGCCGCCTGCAGTGCCGGTCAGTTCGATGGCCAGCGCCTGCCCGTTTACTTTGGGTGTTAGTTGCCTGGCAACATCGCGCACCACCAGCGCCACAATTCGCCCGTCATGCCCGGCGGTTTGCTCAAAATGCCGCCCGGTGGCGCGGCAGATATCCAGGCGGTGCATCCAGGTGTCGCGACTGTGAATGACCCGGTTCAAGTAAGTCATGGTTAAAAGCCCTGCTACAGCATGGGGGATGGCGACTAGGCGGGCCAGCCGGAATTCATAAGCCCACTTGTGCGCTGCAATCGGCCCCTTCTGGCGGATTTCGCCAATCAGCTCCTGCGGGGATTTCCCCTCCCGTTCTGAAACCTGTAGCGCATTCACGGCATCTTCCGGGAGCTGGCCAGGCCGGGGCAGCCTGCCATACTGGCGAAGCATTTCCCCGTACCCGGTGCCGGTGGCAAACCCGCCCGCCTGGTGGGACACCATGGCATGCACATCCCATTCGGTGCAGGCCGTTGGTTTGCGCCAGTCTTCCGGTGAAAGGGTCTCAAGTAACGCAATGAGTCGTTCCAGGGCGGTCTTCATCAGCCCGTACGCCTCGTCAGCAGTAACATAGGGAATGTCGGAGGCATTTTTTATTGTTATGACGGATGTGTTCATCTTGTCTCTCCTTATGAATTGATTAACTGGATTTTTGCCAGGATTTGTCGAGGATGGATACGGCGTGCGGAATGAGCGACCCAAAGCGCCCCTGGCCCAGTGGCAGGTGCGGCTCATTGGAAAGGTGCTGGGCGGTCAGGCCGTGCATCATGGCAACGACCATATCAACCACCTGGTTGGGGGTCAGGTCGGTTTCAAGTTGTTCATAAATCCGGTAAGCATTTTCGTAAAAAACCTGGAGCCTGCTTTGAACAAATTGCATACTTCCTGCTGACGGAACAAACCCGGGCACAGGCCGTTCAAAGCACAACTGGTAGAGTTCAGGGTTTTGCAGGGCAAATGCCATGTAAGCTTCCATGATCAGGCGCACTTCCTCCTGCCAGGTTTGGGCCGGGCGTATATATGCTTCTGCCTGGTCGGCGTACAACTGGAAGCCCATCCTGAAGAGCGCATCGTAAATATCCATTTTGCCTGTAAAGTAGTTGTACAGGGACGGCGCGCGCATCTCCATCCGGCGGGCCAATCCCTGCATGGTCAGGGCGGCAACACCTTCTTCGCGCATGATGTGCCGGGCAGCCTGCAAAATTGATAGGGTCATTGCTTCACGTGTATGCTGGCGACGAGGGGATAAGTTTGTGTATGATTTCATTTTCTCCTAATAATGTTAGTTTTTACTAATGATATTAGTTTTTATGAATTTGTCAAGCCTTTTTCTACCCTCCTCTGGGATTATTATGGAATCCATACTTGTAACAATTGCTACTTAAGGGAATAATTAGGATATGAATTATCTGAGTAACGACAACCTGGGCATTCTTGAAAACAGCGGCCTGATCCTGCAGGCCCAGGTTGAACCAGAGTTGGAATATCTATTTAAGCATGCCCTGGTACAGGATGCTGCTTATGATTCCCTGCTCAAAGCAGACCGGCGCAGCCTGCATGCTGCCGTTGCCCAGACCCTTGAACGTTTGTACCCCAATCGCCTCGAAGAAATCTCCGCGACCCTGGCAGGCCATTACGAGCAGGCTGAAGAATACGAGCAGGCTTTCCAGCATTTCCAACGCGCGGGGGAATATTATGCCCGCCTGTATGCCAACCAGGAAGCCGGGCATATGTTTGAAAAGGCTATTCAGTTGGGTAGCCAGGTGAAGGCCGGCCTTACAGATGAGGTAATTTCTAGCCTGTACAGCCAGTATGGCCGTACCCTTGAACTCTCAGGGAAATTCCTGCAAGCGATAGAAGCCTATCGCCAGATGCAGGCCGAATCCATCCGCAGACGCAGCCCCGCCATGGAATTACGCTCCCTGATTGCCCAGGCCATTATCCAGGCTACCCCGTCTGATATTCACAACACAACCCAGGCGCGTACCCTTTGTGAACAGGCACTGCCGCTCGCAATGGACCTGAAAAATGAGAAAGCAGAGAGCCAGATTTATTGGATCATGAGCCTGTTGGAATATTTCGCCCAGGACCAACAAAAATCAGTCGAATACGGTGAAAAAGCCCTGGTGATTGCCCGCCGGATCAATGACCGGGAACGAATAGCCTTTATCCTTAACGATATTTCACGCAGTTATAGCGCCGTGGGTGATCACGAGAAAGCCATTCAATCGAACCTCGAATCTCGTGCCCTGTGGGAGGAATTCGGTAACCTGCCCATGCTGGCAGACAACCTCGCCAGCTATGCAGAAGCTGTGATGCTCCTAAACCGGTTCCACGAAGCCATTGAAGTTGCTCAGCGCGGTTATGCAATCAGCCAAGCCATTAATAACCAGTGGGGTCAACAGTTCTCGCTCATCATCCAGGCCATGGCAGGATGGTACCTTGGGAATATTCATACAAGCCTGGGGCATATTGCCCATATCCGGCAAATTTCCCACAATACTCCATTGCCGTTTATTGCTGCAACGATCATATCTCTAGAAATGGAAATCTTTACAGAATTGGGCCTCTATGAACAGGCTAATGATGCGGTTGAAACGCTTGGCCGAACCCCGTGGATGAACAAGACGTTTTGGGGATTACATGAGCTGGGCAAAGCCTACGTCGCCAGTGTCAGCGGCAACCATGCCCTGGCTCGCAACATGCTTGCCATCGCCCAGAAGAAAATCAACAATAGTAGTTTCAGCACGTTTGCCCCACTCCATATGAACACCATCCAATTTAATTTGGAAACCGCCGACAGGAATTACACCTGGTTACTTGAGTTCCTCCACGAACAGGCGCAGATTATGGAAAATGCCCGTACCGATGCATTTATCCCAAGCGTACATTACTGGCTGGGCGTTACCCACCTTGCTGTAAGTCAGCTTGCAGATGCTGAAAAAGAACTCCTGACAGCTCAGGCATTGAGCAAACAAAGCGGGACGCTCAACCTGTTGTGGAAAGTGCAGGCTGCGCTCGCAACGCTTTCCGCCAAACAAAGCGATACCGCCTCCGAGCGTGATTACCATCAAAAAGCCCGCCAGGCCCTGCAAACCATCATCCACAACATCCCTGAAGAATATCGCCCAACCTTCCTTGCGAAACCTGAAGTACAGCAGGTGCTGGGTGATTAATCCAACAATGACACCAAACAACGCCGTGCTTAACTCACTGGAGCAAAGCGGGCTGATCAGGCTGATACAGCTCCAACCGGAACTGGAATACCTGTTCCGGCATGCGCTGGTGCAGGAAACCGCCTACGACTCAATCCTGAGGGCTGATCGGCGAACCTTGCACCATGCCGTTGCCAGTGAGATCGAACAGCTCTATCCCGACCGGCTCGATGAACTCTCCTCCATGCTGGCCCATCATTATCGCGAAGCTGACGATTCTGGCAAAGCCCTTGTTTATTACCAGCGCGCCGCAAAACATGCTGCCCAAAAATTTGCCAATCAAGAAGCCATTTATAACCTGCGTGCAGCCCTGCAACTTTGCACCGATCAGTCTGTGCAAATGGATCTGCGTATGTCGATCGGCGAATTGCTGGTGGATGCCGGGCAGCTTGCCCAGGCCGAAGTGGAATACCTGCAGGTACTTCCCTTGCTGCGCCAGCACAACGATCTGGACAGGGTCGCCCGAGTACACTGCCAGCTGGCCCAGATTAAATGGGGCCAGAATAATGTCGCCGCATCCCTTGAAGTTGCACGGCAGGGGCTTGCCGAAGTGGAAGGCCTGCATCCATGCGAAAACCTGGCCGAATTGCTTCGTTATGTTTCCAATGGTTCGCTGTTCAACAACCTGCTCGAAGATGCCGAACAGGTCAATGCCCGCGCCCTGGCCATGGCCGAATCTTGTAATGCGCGCAATGCCCTTTCGCAGGCCCTCACCACCCAGGGATTAATTGAAGACCACCACGGGCGCACCGACCAGGCGATTGCCTGTCTCAAGCGTGCTATTGCCATTGCCGAAGCGGACCATAATGTCTTTGCCACCTCGCGTGCGCACAACAACCTGGCCTATATTTACCTTCGCGCTGGTCAGCATGCCCTGGCTGCTGACCAGTATGAGCGTATGATAACGCTGAACCGAAAAACCAATTCCATTTTTGGTGAGATATGGTTCCTAGCCCAGAAAGCCAACTTATTCCTCGACCTTGGCCAGATTGCTGAAGTACAAAGCATGGTCGAAACCATGCAAACCCTGCTGGCGACTACAGGCGGCAAGACCTATCGGGTGCAGGTAACCCAAGTCGCCATGCAAACATTGGTTTACCTGGGCAGGCCCGATGAAGTCATCCCTGTTCTTGAAAAAGAATGTGAGCAGGCCATCAGTCACAATGACCCGCAAATGACGGTGATTATGTCTGGGACACTGGGCCTGGCTTACCTGGTGAAGGGGGATTACGCAGCGGCTGCTAGGGCGCTGGCGAATGCCGAACAATATGGCGGGGTATGGAGGCGCTCTGTCCTTTTTTATCAAATGGCCGGGTATGCAGCCCGTGCAGGGCAACTCGAACAGGCCTATGACGCCCTTCAAAAAGGGGATGACCTGCGCGATCCGACCTCCTATGCCGACACGGCCTCACGAAACTATGCCATGATGCAAATCCGGGACGCCGAGGCGGATTATCCCGGCGCCATGCAGTTCGCAAAAGAATTGATAGAGTTGCATCACAAGTACCACCATCGCTGGTTATTTGCCATGAACTCCAGCGAGGCCGCCGACCTTGCCTGCCAGGCAGGTGATTTTGAAAATGCACGTTACTACTACCAACAAGCCCTTGATGAGTACAAAGCCATTCAAGTACCAATCCTTGCTGACCGTGTGCAGGAGAGATTAAATAAAACTTATGAAATGTAACAATTGCAACTCCGCCCTGCCCGAAGGCGCCCGATTCTGCATGTATTGCGGCCAGCCTGTTGTTGCCACGTCCACCCCGACCGAGGAGGTCCAGCTGGCCCGCCTGAACGCCGCTGTGCCTGCGCCGCTGGCCGAAAAAATCCGCGCCGCAAAACTGAGCGGCGAACGCAAAGTGGTCACCGCCCTGTTTGCCGACGTAGTCGGCTCAACCACCATGGCTGAAAAAATGGATGCGGAAGACTGGACCGAAATGATGAACGGCGCTTTTGACCGCATCTCCCCCATTATTTACCACTACGAAGGCACCATTGCCCGCCTGCTTGGCGATGCGGTGCTGGCCTTCTTTGGCGCTCCTATTGCCCACGAAGATGACCCCGCCCGCGCCACCCGCGCGGCATTGGAAATCCTTGAAACCATCCGTGAGTATGCGCCGGTCGTTAAACAAAAATACGGCATGGATTTTGCCATCCGCATTGGCATTAACACCGGCCCGGTGGTCGTTGGCGAGGTGGGCTCGGATCTTAAGTATGAATACACTGCTATGGGTGACGCAATCAACCTTGCTGCCCGCCTGCAATCCGCCGCCCGGCCTGGCACAGCCCTGCTTTCCCAGAATACCTATCGTTTTATTGCCCCGTTGTTCAATGTTGCAGACCTCGGCCAGATTGAAGTCAAGGGCAAAAGTGAACCGGTGCAAACCTACGAAGTGACTGGTGTTAAAGCAGACCCTGGCAAGATGCGCGGGCTGGCTGGCCTGACCAGCCCGATGGTAGGTCGGAACCGTGAACGCGCCTCCCTATTGGGACTTAGCCAAAAACTCAACACCGGCGCAGGGGGCATGGCAGTCATCATCGGCGAGCCTGGCCTGGGCAAAAGCCGCCTGCTGGCCGAATGGAAATCCGCCAGCAGCGAGGGTATCCACTGGGCTGAGGGAAAATGCCTTTCTTATGGAACGCGCTTGGCATACCACCTGCTGATTGATCTCACCCGCGCCCTGATCGGCGTGCACCCTGCTGCCAGCGAGCCGGAGACGCGGGCTGCCCTCGAGGCCGTGGTCGCAGGCCATTTTGCCGAATCCGTGCTGGAGGTATATCCCTACCTTGCACACCTACTCTCACTCGAGCTGGCCGGGGAATCGCTGGAACGGGTGAAGACCCTTGACCCGCAAACCCTGCAAAACCAGTACCGCGCCGCGCTCACAAAATTGCTAGAAAGCATGGCCAGCCGCCAACCGCTTGGCTTGATCCTCGAAGACATTCACTGGGCCGACCCGGCCTCGGTGGATTTGCTGGCACAGTTGTTCCCGCTGACAAAACGTACGCCAGTCGTTTTTGCCATGCTCACCCGCCCGGACCAGGATACCCCAGGTTGGAAGTTGGTACTGACCGCTAGGGAGATGTTTCCAGGCGCGGTAACAGAACTTCAATTGAGCCCGCTGTCAGAAGGGGATAGCCGCCAGTTGGTGGCCAACCTGCTTGAAATCGAGGCTTTGCCCATTCATATTCGTGATGTAATCCTGAAAAAGGCTGAAGGCAACCCATTTTTTGTTGAGGAAGTCATCCGCATGTTGATCGATACCGGGGCGATTACCCGGCAGGGTGACCAGTGGGCGGCAGGCAAGGAAATTGAAAATGTGGAGATCCCCGATAACCTGCAAAGTCTGCTGCTGGCGCGCATAGACCGCCTGCCCGAAGAAGCCAAACGCACCCTGAGGGTGGCCTCGGTGATCGGCAGGCAGTTTTCGGCGGCCGTGCTCGAACAGGTGCTGAACCGCATAGACCGTTCGTGATAAGAAAAGGCCCCATAAATTTACGGGGCCTTTGTTTTATGTAATCCGTTCCATTTGCCACTGCGAGATTTCCTCCTGTTGAAACCCCAGGCTTTCTAACAACCCGCCCAGTTCCTCGGGGAAAATCGGCGGCACGTGCCAGGTTTTGCCGGGGTGCAGGGCAAAGACCCCTTGCAGCAAGGCAGCAGCCTGGCCGGTGCGGCGCGCTTCCGGTGTGACAACCAGGCTGCGGAGGACGACATGCTCTGTGGCCGTGTCGCTGGTGAGAAGGAAGGCCTCGCCCAGCCGAAAACCATGCAGGCCGTTCATTCGCCGCAGGGTGATTGCATCCACCTGCCAGGGCAGGTTGGGCAGGCCGTGCTGTTCCACGGCGGCGATGGCCGCCTCAGCGAGGATGATGTCTGGAATTCGGGAATCAGGCGCGGGGGAGCCAGCCTGCAACTTCCAGCCCAACAGGCGGCGTATTTTCTTGAATCCGAAATGCTCATACAGGCGAATGGCCGGTTCGTTCTGGGCGATTACTTCCAGTTCCATGCTTGTTTCGCCGCGTTTGGCAGATTCTTGAATCAGCAGCTCCATCAGCCATCGGCCGGCGCCTTTGCCGCGCAAGTTTGTCGTTATGCCCATGCCTGCCACCCGGCTGACACCGGGCCGGAGCGAGATGAGAGCCAGCCCGGCAGGCTGACCCTCGGAGAGCAGGATGTGGCTGTGTTCCAGGCTGACATTGTCTCTGTGCAGGAAGGCTTGCATCGCCTCCGCACTGAAATTGACCGGCATAAAGTAGCCTTCGAAGGCCTGGTTGAAGAACCTGGCCAACTGGTTGGGGTTGTAGTTTTGTGCAGGTTGGGTGGAATAGCTCATGGCTGTATAATAGCACGCATTCCCATTCTGGAGAAAGTATGAATTCAATCGAATCGCAAGCCAGGAAATTAACCTATGTTCTCTTGGCCGGGCAAAGCCTGGCTTCGGCCGGGTTTATTGCCATGGCCACACTCAACCCAATCCTGGGCGCCCGACTGGGCGGTTCGCCCGGCTGGGCCGGGGTGCCTTCGGCGGTCTACCTGCTGGGCGGGGCCTTTGCCGCCTCGCTGTGGGGTGAGTTGATGGAGCGTTTTGGCCGTCGTAACGGAATTTCGGCAGGCCTGCTGCTAGGCGTATTTGGATCGGGCTTGGTGGCGGCCTCCGTGCAGGTAAGTCTTTTATGGCTTTTCCTGTTTGGCATGCTCTTGATGGGCTTTGCCCAATCGGCAGTGACGCTTGGCCGTTTTGCCGCTGCCGAGGTACACCCGCCGCTGGATCGCGGCAAGGCCATCTCGACCGTAGTGTTAGGTGGTACATTTGGGGCGGTGTTTGGCCCGCTGATGGTTGCGCCGAGCGGGCAGTTTATGCTGGCGAGTGGTTTCGATGAACTATCTGGCGCGTACGTGGTCAGCATGATTCTCTTTGCGCTGTGCACGCTGGTCATCTTTTTCGGGCTGCGGCCCGACCCAAAAGACCTGGGCAGGCAGGTGTCTGCGCTTTACCCAGGTCCGGTGGTGAATGGCCCGGCAAGGCCGATTGGTGAGATCCTTCGGCAGCCCGGCGCGTTGACTGCCGTGGCGGCCATGGTGCTCGGGCAGGTGGTGATGGTGGCGGTGATGGTCATCACCTCGCTGCATATGAGCGGGCACGACCATCACCTGGGCGATATTTCGCTGGTCATCTCCTCGCATACCTTTGGCATGTTCGCTTTTTCGGTGGTTTCAGGCTGGCTGTCAGACCGTTGGGGACGCAAACCGGTCATTGTGACCGGCGCAGTGACCTTGTTGCTGGCTTGCCTGGCCGCGCCGCTCTCGCCGGATGTCCTGCCATTGGCGGTGGCGCTCTTCCTGCTTGGCCTGGGCTGGAACTTCTGTTTTGTGGGCGGTTCGGCCCTCTTGGCCGATCATCTCTCGCCCGTGGAGCGTGCCCGCACACAAGGGTTCAATGACCTGCTGGTAGGCCTGGCTTCGGCCGCAGGCAGTTTTGGCAGCGGGCTGCTCTTTGCGGCCTCGGGGTTTGTGCTGGTAGCAGGCGTCGGTGTGGTGCTTTCGCTCATCCCGCTCACGCTGGGGCTGTGGTATCGTCCAAAAATACTGGCGCCTTCATCGGCATCTTCTTAAATATCAAAATCCCCATTTCCTTTCGAGGAAGTGGGGATTTTTCAAATAACGGGGGAAAACCTTAGGCCGGTACGATGCAGGCTACCGGGCAGACTTCTACGCATTGAGGCGTGTCGAAATGCCCTTTGCACTCCACGCAGGTGCTGGCGTCAATCAGGTAGATGGTATCGCCTTCGCTGATTGATTCGGTCGGGCAGGCGGGCAGGCAGGCCCCGCAGGAAATGCATTCATCGAGAATTTTCATGGACATGGTCGGTCGCTCCTTTGTGAATTAATCTACAAAGATTATGCGACTGGCTTGTTATCGCGTCAATGGACGTTATTCACGATTAAAAGGGGGGATTGTCACCTTTTGGGCGTGACACGGGCGGGTCACTCCCCGGCTATTTTTCCGGTACCGAATAGCCAATCAATTCCAGGCGGTAGCCAAATGGGCTACCGAGGTGGTCATATTTGCCGGAAACAAAACCCATATTTTCGCAAAAAACCTGTACCTCCGTGCCGCTATTGCTGGGTGTTGCCAACTGGTAGCAGTTGGAAAATTCCCCGGCCAGCGAAGTGTATGCTTCCGGCCCGGAGAGCACCTCGCGGCAGAGAATGTCCGCTTCGGAGCAGGTCATCCCTGTGATGGGGAAGCTCAGGTACGGGGTCGAGTTTTGCAGGTCGAGCATAGGCAGGCTGGCAGGTTGCAGGTAAAGGTGGTTGCCGTCGAAAATATATTTGTAATTTCCATCCGGCAGGTTGAAGATTAACTGGTCATTGGGCTGGCCTGTAAGCAATTGGGAGGTGCGTTGCATTTCGGCAATGTAAGCGCCGGTTTCATCCAATTCGGCCCGGGTGATGACTTCTGTGATGCGCCAGGTAACGGACGACTCTTCGAAATAGGAGGTGTACTCATAAATCCATGTGGCGCCGACGTTAAGCGGGAAAGGCGCATTGTACGGCGCGAGTGTGGGCGTTGGCGCGTTGGGTGGGGTGGCGGTTGGCGGTGTCGAGGCGGGACGCACGCAGGAGGTGAGAATCAGCACGATGAACGGGAGGAAAGCCAGGGGGCGCATGCCGGAATCCTTGAATCAAAAATGGGAGTGAACCTGTCACTCCCATTCTACATCGTTTGGTGGTTTACAGTTTGTATAACTCGCCGTATTTTTCTTTCAGATAGCCGATATACGGGTCAATGCGCAGCGGGCCGCCGGTAACGCGCTCGATCAGTTCCGGCGCGGTAAATTTGGAGCCGTGGGTGTAGATGTTGTTGCGCAGCCAGTTGTGCAGGGTGCCGAACTTGCCTTTACCGATCTCAGCGGGGATTTCAGGATGGGCCTTGAGCGCCTGGTTGTAGAACAGGGCGCTGAGGATGTTCCCGATGGTGTAACCCTGGAAGGCGCCGCCGATCACACCGCCGTACCAGTGTACGTCTTGCAGGCAGCCATCCACGTTGCTGGGAGCCTGCACACCGAGGTCGCTTTTATAGCGGGCATGCCAGGCTTCAGGCAGGTCCTTGATTGACAATGAGCCTTCGAGCATTTGCAGTTCCAGGTCGAAGCGGATCATGACATGCAGGTTGTAGGTCACTTCGTCTGCATCCGTACGAATCAGGGATTTCTGTACCTTGTTGATGGCGCGGTGGAAGGTATCCAGGCTGACCTTGTTAAGTTGTTCGGGGAAGGTGGCCTGCAACTTCGGGTAATAATGTTCCCAGAAGGTGCGTGAACGACTGACGATATTTTCCCAGGTGCGGGACTGGCTTTCGTGGACGCCCGCGCTGGTACCGCCGCCGAGGGGGGTGGCGTCGTAAGCCATATTAATCCCCATCTCGTACATGGCGTGCCCGGCCTCGTGGGTGGTGCTGAACAGGGCTTCACCGAGGTCATTTTCCTTGACGCGGGTGGTGATGCGGATGTCGCCCAGCGAGAACTTGGTCATGAAGGGATGGTGGGTTTTATCCTGGCGGCCGCGCTCGAAGTCGTAACCAAAGTCTTTGATGACTTCTACGCCAAAGGCCAACTGCTTGTCTTCGGGGAAGTGTTGTTTCAGGCAGGAGTCATCGGCGGGTTCCTGCTCGGTGATGGTTCTGACCAGCGGGACGAGCTGCTCTCGCAATTCTGCGAACAGGGCGCGCACGGAGGCGGCCTTCATGCCGTAATCGGCAAAATCGATCAGCGGGTCGGCGATATGGTCGTAGCCGGGGAAGCAGTCAGCCATCTGGCGGCTGAGGTCGAGGGTTTTTTCCAGCAACGGGGCAACCGTGCTGAAATCGTTGGCCGGCCGGGCGCGTGTCCAGGCGTCGTAGGCAATGGCCGTGTGCTGGTAGAATTCGCCCAGCAGCGAGGGCGGGATCTTGGTGGCGTTGTCATATTCACGGCGGGTGACACGAATCAGCGCGGCATCGTCATGGTCAAAAGGCAGGCTTTCTCCGTAGGGAGTTAGGTCGTCGAGCAGTTTGCCCACAGCCGGGTCGATGAATTTTTCCTGGGCCAGGCGACCGAGGGTGGCCATCTGGCGGCCACGGGCGGCGGCCCCGCCGCGGGGCATGTAGGTGGCCTGGTCCCAGCCCAGGACGGCGGAAGCACCGTTCAGGTCGCTGATTTCCATCAGGCGGGTCTTGAGTTCTTGAAGTTTGCTATCCATTTCAGCCATGTAGCATCTCCTGTAGTGGTTGTTTTCGCAGGGGTATTGTACCAATAAAAGATTGGAGGATTAAGCACTACGGGCGCACATCGTGCGCCCGTAGTGTATTAGCCCAACTGGGTTTTGATTTTGTGCGCTGTTTCTTTCAGCACGACCAGTTTGTCGCGCTCTTTCTGGACGACCGGCGCGGGGGCTTTGTTGGAAAAATCACTGCCAAGCAGGGTCTCCAGCCGGGCGATCTGCGCTTCGGCATCCGTTAGTTCTTTTTGCAGGCGGGCGCGTTCTTCCGCGGGATCCACCATTTCGGCCAGCGGCAGGTGGATTTCCACCGGGCCAGCCACCAGCGTGATGTGTCCTTCGGGCTTTGAATCCAGGCTCGGATGGATCTGCAGGCGGGCTTCATCCAGCCCGGCCAGTGCGGCCAAGTTGCGTTTTTCCCCTTCAAAGAGATCGGCACGTTCCTTCCCTGTCGCAATGATGGCGGACAGTTTGCTGGATGGCTTGACGTTCTTTTCGGCGCGCATGTTGCGGATGGCTCGGATGATCTCTTGCACCAGTTGGAAGCGGGTAATGCTTTCTTCTTCCCAGCCTTCATTTTGCATGGGTTCCGGCCAGCGGGCGGTGATGAGCACCTCACCCCACATGCCATCTTCGGGCAGAAGTTTGCCGGAGTGACCCTGAGAGGCTTTCTTAAGATGCCCCCAGATTTCCTCGGTGACGAAGGGGGTAAAGGGATGCAGCAGGCGCAGGATGGTGTCGAAGGTGCGTACCAGCAGGTTGGCGGTGTAGAAGGCCCGGTCGCCGCCTGCGTTGATTTGCAGCTTGGCGATTTCAAGATACCAGTCGGCGAAGTCGTCCCAGAAGAAGTCAATAATTTGCTGGCCTGCCTGGCCATACTGGAAGGTCTGGAACAGGCGCTCGACGTCGCGGGTGAGCTTTTTGAGCCGGGCATTGGTGTACGAGTCGGCCAGAGTCCATTGTGGATCTGCCTGCGGCGCAGCGGGGGCGCGTTGCAACAGGGTGATGACCAGCCGCCCGGCGTTCCACAGTTTGTTGGCAAAATTGCGGTTTGATTCTACTTTTTTGACCGAAAGATTCATGTCTTTGCCCGGTGTGGCGCCCACCAGCAGGGTGAAACGCAGCGCGTCGGTGCCCAACTCATCCATGACAGTCAGGGGATCAATTACATTGCCTTTGGTCTTGCTCATTTTCTGGCCATGTTCGTCACGCACCAGGCCGTGCAGGTACACGGTGTGGAAGGGGGCTTCCTCGGTAAATTCGAGGCCGCTCATGATCATCCGCGCCACCCAGAAGAACAGGATGTCGTAGCCTGTTTCCATGTAACTGGTCGGATAGAAATATTTCAGGTCCGGTGTTTCATCGGGCCAGCCCAGGGTGCTGAACGGCCACAGGCCGCTGGAAAACCAGGTATCCAACACGTCCGGGTCTTGCTGGATATTTGCCGAGCCGCAGTGGGCGCAGTGGGTCGGGTCTTCGCGGGTGCAGGTCTGTTCCCCGCAGTTGGCGCAATACCAGACCGGGATGCGGTGCCCCCACCATAACTGGCGGCTGATGCACCAATCCTGGATGTTTTCCATCCAGTTGAAATAGACCTTTTCGAAGTAATCTGGCACGATTTTGATGTCGCCATTCTTGACGGCCATCAGGCCTTTTTCGGCCATCGGTGCGATTTTCACGAACCATTGTTCCGAGATCATCGGTTCGATAATTTCACCGCCGCGCTGTGAGCGTGGAATCTTGGTTGGGTACGGTTCAGTCTTCAGGGTCAGGCCAGCCGCTTCCATATCCGCCCACAGCTTCTTGCGCGCGTCAAAACGGTCCATCCCGCTGTAGGGGCCGCCTTCCTCGGTCACCCGGGCGCTTTTATCCAGCATGGAGATGATGGGCAGGTTATGGCGATGGGCGATGGCATAGTCGTTGGGGTCGTGCCCCGGCGTGATTTTCAGTGCGCCCGTCCCGAACTCAGGGGAGACGTACTCATCGCCAATGACAGGAATCTTGCGCCCGAGCATGGGCACCAGCACCTGTTTGCCGATGTATTTTTTGTATCGTTCATCTTTTGGGTGAACCGCTACCGCTGTATCGCCGAGGATGGTTTCGGGACGAACTGTTGCCACGGGTATGTATTCGCCGGAACCGTCGGACAGCATGTATTTGAAGTGATACATGCTGACGGTTTCTTCGCTGTATTCCACTTCCAGGTCTGAAACGGCGGTCTTCAGGCCGGGGCTCCAGTTAATCAGGCGCGGGCCGCGGTAGATCAACCCCTTTTCGTACAGGCGTACGAAGGCCTCGCGCACGGCGCGGGAAAGACCTTCGTCCATGGTGAAGCGCTCGCGTTCCCAGTCACACGAGGCGCCCAGGCGGCGAATCTGTTGGGTAATCAGGCTGCCGTATTTTTCCTTCCATTGCCAGGCGCGTTCGATGAATTTTTCGCGGCCCACTTGCTCGCGGCTGGTACCTTCTTTCACCAACTGGCGTTCCACCATCAATTGGGTTGCAATCCCGGCGTGGTCTGTGCCGGGCACCCACAGTGTGGAGAAGCCCTTCATGCGGTGGTAGCGAATCATCAGGTCTTCCACGCTGACGAACATGGCGTGGCCGAGATGCAGTTCACCGGTCACGTTGGGAGGGGGGATGGAGATGACAAAAGGCTTGACATTCGGATCGAATTCGGGCTGGTTGGGGTCGTTATGCGGCTTGAAATAACCACCCGCCTCCCACATGGCGTAAATGCGTTCCTCGGTGGCTTTAAAGTCGTAAGTTTTAGGCAGTTCGTATTCACTCATTTTTGCTCCTCGCTCAGTTTCTTCCAGTTGCTTGCTTTTTCCAGCAGGCCAAAATTCGGATCGTTGGTGCTGGCGTAAGTTTCAAAAAATCCGCAGGCCCGACAGACATAGTGTTCAAGGTTGATGACATGTACCTTTTCTTCCCAGAATCCTTCCCCTTCCATCACGCGCATCCCATAGGAATGCATGCTGGCCGGGTAGAAGCCGTTCTCTGGTGAGTGGTAAATTTCACTTGACGAACATTTTAGGCAGGTGCCATTTTTCATGTTGTACTCCTTGAAGGGCAAACAAAAACGCTTCGTCCTGGCAAGAGGACGAAGCGCATGCTTGCTCCGCGGTACCACCTCGGTTCGCCCACAATGGGCGCACTCTGCGGCTGGCCATCACCAGCCTGCACGATAACGGGCGCTCCCGTGCCGTTCTACTCTCTTGCGATTTCTTCGGCAATATTCCCGGGCGACATTCAACAATCGGTTGCTGTGGAGGCTTCCAGCCAGGGTCTCAATCAACCACCGGCCTCCTTTTCTGTCAGCGTTCCGGCCGCCTACTCCTCCCGGATGCGCTGATTATACCGATTCCGACAAACTCGTCAAGATGGCTGTATGGTCAGTAATACGATTGCGCCCAGCGCAAGCAAAATTCCCAGCCATTGCCAGCGGGAAAGGCGTTCTTTCAGGAACCACCAGGCTAGCATGACTGTCCCGCCGGGGTACAACGAGGCCAACACAGCGGCTACATCCAGCCGCCCGGTCTGGGCTGCCAGCACATAGAAGGTATTGCCGACCACATCCAGCCCGGCATTGAGCAGCACAATCGGCCAGGAGCCGCGCACAATGCCCAGCGATTCGCGTCGCGCCAGAAGGATGGCAAGGATCAAGATTGTCCCGCTGCTGCGCGAGGCGATCATCGGCCAGAGGGTGGCCGTTTGGGTGGCCCCTTCGATCAGGACGAAATATGCCCCAAAGCCAATGCCTGAGAGCAGGGGCAGGCGCAGGTCGGCCAGCGTTTTGAGTTGCGGAAGGCCGCCTTCGCTGCTGGAGACCAGCCAGACAGCTGCCAGGGCCAGCACAAACCCGGCAACCTGGAACCAGCCGGGCAGGCCTTCGGTGATTATCGCCACACCCACCGGGATGGTTGCCGCCAGCAAGGCTGACACGGGCGTGGCGATGCTCATCTGCCCGGTGGCCAGGGCCTGGTAGAGTGCCAGCAACCCCAGCGTTCCCAATAGCCCGGCTGAACCTGCCAGCAGAATCACCGGCCAGCCAGGAAAGGCTTCCCTGGCGAGGGTCAGCCAGCCAAGCAGCAGGACTATGCCGACCCAGTCGGCGTAAAAAACGGCCCGTAAGGCTCCATTGCGGCGGCTGGAAAGTCCGCCGGCAAAATCGCCGCCGCCCCACGTCAGGGCGGAGAGCAGCCCGTAAACGACGGCCAACATCAGGCTTTGCCTGCCGCGCGAGCGCGTTCCAACACTTTTTCGGCGTTCTTGAGCAGGGGCATGTCAATCATCTTGCCATCCAGATCATACGCGCCCTTCCCCGCCTGTTGGTTGGCCTGGAAGGTTTCAACCACGCGTTTCGCATAAACAATTGCGTCATCGGACGGGGTAAAGGCCTGCTGCACCGGCCCCACCTGCGCCGGGTGAATGACCTGTTTGCCCGCAAAGCCCATGGCTGCGCCCTGCTGCGCTTCGACCTGCAGGCCCTCGGTGTCGCGGAAGTCAATGTAAACCATGTCGATGGCCTGCAGGTCGTTGGCAGCGCAGGCGGTGATGACTGCCGAACGGGCATAAAGCACTTCGATCGAGTCTTTGGTGCGGGTGGCGCCAATACTGGCGGCGTAATCTTCCGCGCCGAAGATGATGGCTTCGAGACGTTTGTCAGCGCTGGCGATTTCACTGAGATTGAGCACCCCGCGGGCGGTTTCCAGCCCGATCAGCAGGCGGACTCCCCCCAGCGGCAGGCCGTGTTCGAGTTCGTATTTTTCAATCTGCTGGCTGGTCCAGATTACCTGGTCGGCGGTTTCCACTTTAGGCACGACGATGGTGTCTGGCCGGGCGTTCAGGGCGGCGGGCAGGTCTTCGTGCTCGAAACCGGAGCCAATACTGTTGATGCGGATGCAGCGCTCGGATGTGCCAAAATCCAGTTCGCGCAGGGCCTGGGCAATGACGGCCCGAGCTTCGGCTTTTTTTCTCAGGGCGGTGCCGTCCTCCAGGTCCATGCAGATGCAATCCACGCCGAGGGTGGTGGCTTTTTCGATTTTGCGGCGGTCATCGCCGGGCATATAAAGCAGGGCGCGTCTTGGGTGCATGGTTTCTCCCTAAGCTGCAGGCTTTTTCAGGAACAAGGCGGTTCGTTCAAATTCGATGACAACGATTCCATCTGGTTTTTGGCCGCGGTGTTTCAGGCGCACAATGCCTGCCTCGGGCCGGGATTTTGACTCGCGTTTTTCGAGTACTTCGGATTCGGCATAGATTGTATCGCCGTGGAAGGCCGGGTTGGGGTGGATGACTTTGTCGTAGCCCAGGTTGGCGATGATCGTGCCTTCGGTCAGGTCGGCTACGGTCAGGCCGGTCACCAGGCCCAGGGTAAAGATGCCATTGACAATACGTTGGCCAAACTGGGTCTGGCTGGCAAAATGTTCGTTGGTATGCAACGGCTGGGTGTTCATGGTGAGCATGGAGAACAGCACGTTGTCCATTTCGGTCAGGGTGCGGCCATTGGCATGCCGGATGACCTGGCCGACTTCCAGTTCTTCAAAATATTTACCGGGCATATTTTCTATTCTCCAATCCACTTGTTGAGCATGGATACGGGGGTCTGGGCGGTCATATCCAGGGTGACTGGCGAAACGGAAACCATGCGTTTTTTGTGCAAGACATAAACATCGCTGTCAAGGTCTTCGTTTTCCCAGTCGATGGCCTGTTTGTAGCCCACCGTGCCGGGTTCGTTCCAATTATTGCGCTTGGGTTTGGTGGGTAGGTAGTAGCGCTGGCGCGAGACGCGAGTCCATTGCCAGGCAGTATCCGGCCTGGCATCAGAAGGCACATCCAGCTTGAGCAGGTCTGTGCCCTCGGGCAGGGATTGGCTGAGCAACGCGGCGGCAAATTTGTGCGTAAAGTAGGCTGCTGCGGAGAAATCCACTTCCTTTGAATAAGAAAGGTGGTGCGATTGGTCTGTTTCGAGCGAGACGGCCAGGGCAGGGATGCCCATCGAGGCGGCTTCCATGGCGGCGCCCACTGTGCCGGAGATGGTGATGCCGCTGGCGACGTTTTCGCCGTAGTTGATACCAGAAACAACCAGGTCTGGCCGGGTGGGCATGATTTCCAGGATGCCGTGCTGCACCGCCTGGGCGGGCGAACCGCCGACGGCATAAACCTTCCATTGCTGGCCATGCACCTCGACAGCTTCTTCCTTGATAATCCCGTCGGAGGTGACTGGCAGGCTGCGGCCCATGCCGGAAGATTGCAGGCGTGGGGCGGCCACCGTGACAAAGCCAAGTTTTGATAATGCTTCGGCGGCAGCCCACAGACCGGGGGAGAGGATGCCATCATCGTTGGTGAGCAAGATTTGTTTTTTCTTTTTCAAGGTCGCCTCGTTTCGGCTCGATTCTACAACAAAAAAGGCAGGAGTTTCCTCCTGCCTTGTAGTACCCCCGGTGCGACTCGAACGCACGACCTATTGCTCCGCAAGCAAGCGCTCTAATCCACTGAGCTACGGGGGCACTTGCGGATGGGGATTTTACTGTATATGTGAGTGCGGGTCAAGGCCGGAATAGCCATAAAGGCTTAATCTAATGCTTCCAGTGTTTTTATACATCATGGTTTCCCCTGCTGGTAGGTTGGCGTGGGGCTGGGCTTGACCGGGACGGCAGTTGGCTGCGGGGTTGGCCCTGGCGTGAAGATGGGGATGTTCACCAGGCTGCCAATAGGCTGCCCGGTGGAAGCAGCTACCCAGCATTGGGCGTTGAACTTGGGCCACAGGATGTATAGCCACAGGTTGTCGCTGCTGGCGCCCAGCACATTTACAGTATCCCCGGCCGGGATGGCGGTGACTTCGCTATATACCGTGCCCGGACCTTTGCGGCAGAAGGCGTTTTTGTCGAATTTGAATTGGGGTGGTTCACTGGCCGCCACGGTGGTGGGGGCTTCTGGCGCTGCGCCGGCAACCGGCAGGAACTGGTAATCCCAACCGAAATCACGGTCATTCAGGATATCACCGCTATCCACTGTCGCGTTGGCAAAGGCGTCAGCCCCGAAAGTGCCGGGCGGGTAGGTCCAGCCGCCGGGGATCAGGATGGCATCATTGGGCGGGGTGGCGGCGCGTACGGCCACGCAGTAACTCCCGAAGGCCAGGATGCCGTCAAATAGATATTGACCGTCTGCATTGGTCAGCGCGCTGGCAACGGGTTCTGTGGCGCAGCCGCCAAAATGGAGGTCTACCTTCACCCCGGCGATACCCGGCTCGCCTGGCTCACGGATGCCGTTGGCGCGCAGGGAGCCACCTTCCTCTACACAACCGGTTGGCGGGATGGCCGGGGCCGGGCCATCGGGAACGGCGCACAGGTCATGCCAGACAATGCCGCCAATCGAAGCGGAGGGCGGCGGGCTACCTCCAGGACCGGCGCAGACGCCGCTTGCGTCGCGGATAAAGCTTCGTGTTTCTGAGAACGGTCCAAGCGTTGCGCCGCTTTTGGCTGCCACCCGCCAGTAGTAAATCTCACATTCTGTCAGTGCTTCGGGCAGCATGCGCGTCAGGGGAATGTCAACCTCACTAATGACCACCGTTGCAAATGCTGGGTCTTCTGCAAGGTCCACGCGGTATCCTGTAGGCGTACAATCGGCTGTGTAATCCCACCATAGCAAGTCGGTGGCTTCGTTGAAACTGGCGCCGTCTGCAGGTTCCAGCAGGATCGGGGCGACCAATGCACCGGGGTCGCAAACCGGGCCGGTAAAGAAGATACCCGTGGTGGATGCCGGGCCAAGGGTTGTACCGTTAATCGGAGCGACCCTCCACCTGTATTGCTTGCCAGGCTGCAGCGGAGATCCCGGCCCCCAGATGGTGGAAGGGTTGCCGGTGCCACCGCCAAGGTTGGTCGTCAGCACTGGCCCTTCCCAGAGCGTAATGGCGTACCCTTCCGGGGTGCACTCTGTGGTTGGGTAAGTCCATTCCAGGCTCGGGTTCAGAGTATCAATAATGCTTACCATGGCCGGGCTGGTCAAAGTCACCTGTTGCAAATCCGTGGTAGGGCAGATGGGCAAGGGTGTAGGCGTGGCTGTCCCAGATGGCATAGTACACCCGGTCAGGAGTACGAACGTAAAAAAACAAATAAAGATTGTCACGATTTTTTTATTCATTGCAGGAATCCTTTTTGACTTTTGCGCTGAACTTGCCCGGAGGATTTGCGCACAAAATAAACACATATCACTTTAATACTTTCGCATCCATCATGCAATAAGCAATTTGTGCCATTATTTAATTGCCTTTGACCTGTGTGGCGACTGCCTATACAATGTAGCCATGCGTGAATGGAATCTGGGATTAAATGATCCATTGCACCTGGTGCTGGCAGCCGATGCCCGCCTGGGTGTTGTGGATTATGTGGATGATCACATCTGGGAGCTGGATATGACCAGCGGGGAGCCGCCCGCGCTGGATGTACGTACTACTTACGGGCTGCGAGCGCGGCTGATGCGCCTTTTTCCACGCTTCAGCGAAGGTGGCAAGTCTTATGCGAACCCAGCTGAGTTTGCCGCACCACCGCTGGTTCGGCGCATGTACCCCAACTTCATTGAAATAACTTTTTCTCCAATCGATGGCCTGGAGGTGGAAGCTGAATTCTGGGTGCCGGAGTCGCACGTTCTGGCCGGACGGTTTTCTGTCCACAACGAATCGGTTATCCCGCATGCTACCCAGTTCGAGCTGGTCGGCCAGCTGGTACCACTGGAAGGCGAAAGCATGTCTGTTATGCAGCGCCTTTCTGTCAGCACCCTGGAAGGTAAAGTTGGCGCTCTTTCTCCAGTCCTGTTCATGACCGGCGGCGCGGTCAGCGGGCAGGGACCTTACCCGGCCCTGATGCTTCCGCTTGACCTGGCGCCTGGCACATCCCGGCAGATTAGCTGGGCATTGGCCAGCCTGCCCGACCCGGCAGCCTCCTTTGACCTGGCTCGCCGGACGGCGGCCCGGCATATTGATGCCGAAAAGACCCGCATTGAGTTATTAAATAATAGCCAGATGGTGGATATCCAGACCGGCGACCCGGATTGGGATGCAGCCCTGGCTTTCAGCCAACGGGCGGCATTCAGCTTGTTGATGCCTGCCTCCGAGAAATTGCCACATACCAGTTTTGTGCTGGCGCGCGACCCGGACCGGGGCTATTCGCAGGCTGGTGATGGCAGTGACTACCAGCGTTTCTGGAGCGGCCAGCCGCCCCTGGAGGCGCTTTACCTGGCTTCGCTGCTGCCAATGGCCGGACAGTATGCCAGGGATTTCCTGCTAAATTTCCTGGCTGTTCAGGAGCAGGACGGTTTTATTGACGCGAAACCTGGCTTGGCCGGGCAACGTACCCGTTTCATCGCTGCGCCTTATTTGTCCAGCCTGTCCTGGGAACTCTCCCGGTATGGCAAAGACAAAGCCTGGGTTGAAAAAACATACCCGCGCTTGCTGGCTTTCTTCCGTGCTTGGTTCTCACCTGTCCGTGACCAAGACCAGAACGGCCTGCCTGAGTGGCAGCATGTCTTGCAGACCGGTTTTGAGGAAAACCCGTTGTTTGACGGCTGGCATGCCTGGGCGCAGGGCGTGGATATCACCATGGTGCAAAGCCCGGCCCTCGGCGCGGCTTTATATCGAGAAGCGACCAGCCTGATTCATATGGCGGAATTGTTGGGCAAGATGGGCGATGCCAGCGAATTACGCAAACAGGCAGCGGCGCTGAAACAGGAAGTGGAATCAAGCTGGGATAGCGATGGGGCGTTCTACCGTTATGCAGACCGTGATACCCACCTGAGCCAGCCCGGCAAATTGCTCAGTGATCGGCAGGCCCCCACAGAACTTGAGTTGAACAAAGAATTTAAAGCGCCGGTTCGCCTGCTCATCCGCATTTTTGGCGAGGGGGAGGCGCTTAAGCGTCCGCGTGTCAAGATTGCCGGGGAGATTTTTGGCGAGCAGGTAACTGAAACCCTCGACCGGCACGATTTTGATTTCAGTGCTACAGGTGCGGTGGCCACCAGCCGGAAATTATTCACCCGCCTGGGGAATTTTGAATTTGACGGGCTGGGCCGCCGTGACCGATTGACCATCCAGACGGTTGACCTGACTGCTGCTGACCATACGTTGCTGCTTCCGCTCTGGGCGGGGATTCCCTACCCGCCCGAAGCCCGTGCCCTCGTCTACCGTACAATCCTAAATGCTGAGCGGTTTGATCATCCGTTTGGCATTCCGGCAGTGCCGCGAGTGTTTTCCACCGAGGCTGACCCGGTTTGCCTGAGTGTACACATGCCTTGGAATGCCCTGATAGGGGAAGGGCTGCTGCATTATGGCTATCGAGCGGAAGCCGCCCGCCTGGTGGCGCACGGCATGTCCGCAGTCATCCAGAGCTTGAAACGTACAAATGCTTTCTTTCGAACATACCATGCCGAAACCGGCGCGGGGCTTGGCGAGCGCAACACCTTGCATGGCTTGGCTCCCGTAGGATTATTCCTGAGAACCCTGGGCGTGGAGATTTTTTCACCATTGCACGTACGCCTTTCAGGAGAGAATCCATTTCCCTGGCCGGTTACGGTAAAATATAGAGGGTTGATTGTGACACGTCAATTGCACCAGACCGAGGTGATTTTCCCCAACGGGCAATCTGCTGTTTTTGATGGCCCGGCCAATGTTACGGTCAATGGTGAGCAGGAGTAATTATGGAAAAACCCCTTCCCATTCATTCGATCATGACAGCTGTGATCCAGGAGCAAGACTTGGAGCCAGCCATGAAAGCATTGCGTGAGCAGGAGATTCCTGTGCGGCATTTTTCCAGCACGGGCGGTTTCCTCGGGCGTCGTAACGCCACCCTGATTATCGCCCTGACCAATGGTATGGCCGAAAAGATTATTGGCATCCTGCAGGGCGCATGCCGCCAGCGTGTGGAATACCTGACCTTGCCGTTGGAAGGGTCGCCGCTGCCCATGCCTACCCCCGTCCCTGTTACGGTGGGCGGGGCCACAATTTTTACTTTCCCCGTCGAACGGTTTGAAGAGGTTTAAGGAGCGTCGCCATGAAACTGGTACTTGCCATCCTCAAAGATGAAGATGTGGATAACACAGTGCACGGCTTAACTGCCGCCCAGTTCCGCGTGACGCGGGTGGCCTCCACGGGCGGGTTTTTCCGCAAGGGAAATACCACCCTGATGATGGGTGTGGAAGATGGCAAGGTGGATGAAGCCATCGAGGTGATTCGTTCCCATACCCAACCATCTGCTGATGGGGGCAAGCGGGCGACCATCTTTGTCGTGCCAGTCACTCATTTCGAACAAATATAAGCGATTGCTGTTTTACCTGCCTGGTTAATCCAATCGCAACAGGTATTCTTTTACCCTGGCATTGCGCCCCTCGGCAAAGCTTATTTCTTCGTCGTAGATGATAAACCCGCACTTTTGCAGTACACGCAGCGAAGCCGAATTATCCGCAACAACCCGGGCAAATAACGGGCGGATGGTTTGTTCTTCCAAAAAAGCCTGTAAGGCCTGGCTGGCAAATCCCTGCCCCCAAAACCCCCTTCCCAGCCAGTAGCCAACTTCCAGGTCACCGAACCAGCCGTGGCTGGATATGCTCCCCGCCACGTCCCCATCGACCAGAATTGTGCGGGCAAGGACGCCCTTATCCGCAAGGATTTTCTCCCAGCGCGCCAGGAAGGCAGTCTTATCCGTCGGGTCTTTTGCGGTAAACGCCGCCATGTAATTAGCGGTTTCATCCAACTGGTGCTGGAAGAAATGCTCCAGGTCGGTTGCCTGCACCAGGCGGAGGGTAATTTTGCTGCTCATTCCTCTAATCACCTTTTGGGGCATATACGGCCAGGTTAACCTCGCGATTGATGTAGATTGGTTCGTACTCCTTGAGAAGGATTGCGGCAACAGTATCTGACCAGACATTATTCTCGTACCAGAAAGGCTCCGAGTCAATTTCTTTATAGCCATCCCACAAAATGGCGGTGATGATTAAGCCAAATTCGTGTTGTTCTGTCTGTAGCCGGAACTGATCAAAATAAGGCCGGTTATTGGCCATTGCCATTTCCATTAACTCAATTTTTTCATATTCTGGCAGGTTCAGGCTGGGGGAAACCAGGCCGTATAGGACAAAATGCCGGTAGTCAATATAAAGTACTACCCGATCATCTTCATAATCTCCGAGGATGGCGTTCAAATCCTGAATGGCTTGCTGCGCCTGTTCTTCCGGAGGTTGCCAGCGGGTGGGAACTCCCCGAATCGCAAAGAACAGGGGGATGACGAGCAGCGCCAGTAAGACCCAGGCGTAGGAAAACATTGCAGGCTGACCGGATGTTTCTTGTTCGGTTGCCAATGTTCCCCAGCCGAGCAGGTGGGTCACCAGCAGGAGTGTTACAAGGAAAGTATCGTAGTTATGCAGGTCGTAGCCGCCGCCAGCCCTCAGGCTGATGTATGTGCTTCCTGCAAAAAGCACCAATAGGATACCCAGCAGGGCGGTTGTTCGCAGCCAGTGAATATGCCGGGTATTCCTCGCCAGCATCCATCCACTCAACAAGGTCGGCGCTAGTGTAGCCAGCCCAATCCCTGGCAAAAGGCCCAGAGAGAAACCATTGTTTGGCCAGAGCTTGGAACGGAAAAAGCCATACTGCATTTCAGGGGCAAGGATGGATGGATTACCCGATGCTGCCGTGGAAAAGGCATAGACCAGTACGGCAGTGCCGCTGCCCAGAATTCCCCAAATGAATGGATGCTTTGTATACCCGAAGAACGTCTTTGCCTGCTTCGGTTCTGTAACCAGGTAGAGCACAGTCGCCGTGATGGCCGGCATGGCAAACCAGTTCACGCGGGTTAACCCGGCCCAGGCTGAACAGATGATGACCAACCACAGGTTGCGAATTGGTTTCTCGCGGTCATAGAACCACAAAACAGGAAGGATGGCAGGCAGGGTGTGGTAATACACAGGGCCCTGGTTAAGGAATAATATTCCCCAGCCAGCAAACAGCCAAAAGCGGAGTTTGTCGGCTGGGGTGAACTTTGCGGCACCCCAGGCAGAAGCCACGGCAGTTGCAGCAATGCTGGCAAGCGACAGCATCACAATCCACAGGCGATACATCCAAATCTGCGAATTGGGGATGAGCCAGACCAGCCCTTCCAAGATGGCCCGGCCGGGGTCCAGCCAGGGCCAGGCGGCTCGTTCATCTCCCAGCAGAGGGGCATATACCTGGTACGCTTCGTACAACCGGCCCGATTCAGACCAAAAAGAAGGAAATGGATAGTTTGAAACCGGTTGAAGCAGTGCATAAACGCGCAGGCCCAGCCCGGCAAAAATGGCGAGCCCGGCCAGCATCCACATTAACTTTTGCCAGGGAGTATTCATAATACCTTCATTGTGCCGTATTACCGCCATCGGTCAGCAGCAGGTGACCGGTAACAAAAGATGAATCATCCGAAGCCAAGAACAGCACCACGCGGGCAATTTCCTCCGGCCGGGCAAAACGCTTCATCGGGATGTACGCCGCCGACTCTTGCATGGCTGCTTCCATAGTAACTGGGTCGGAGTGCTCAAAGTAGCCTTTTTCCAGCCAGCGTTCCACAAACGTATCGCCGGGGCAAACTGCATTCACACGGATGTTTTCGTGGGCATGGTCCAGCGCCATGCTGCGCGTCAGTTGCGCCACCGCGCCTTTACTCACGGCGTAGGGCAGGGCATCGCGTGCGCCGACCACTGCCCAATCTGAACCGTTATTGACAATCGCGCCGCCTCCCGCCGCCCGCAGGTGCGGGAGCACCAACCGGCTCATCCGCCAGACGGCGGTCACGTTCAGGGCCAGGGTATTGTGCCAGTCCTGTTCGGTCACGCTCTCGGCGCCGCCTTTTGTGACAATTCCTGCATTGTTAAAGAGAATGTGGATGTTTCCAAACTGCTGGGTGGCGACTTGTACAACGGATTCGCAATCCTCGGCGCGGGTATGGTCTGCCTGGACGAAAACAGCGCTGGCTCCCCGGTTGCGGCATTCCTTTTCGACAGTTTTCCCCAGTTCCGTGCGGCGGCCAGTAAGGATCAGGTTTGCGCCTTCGACGGCAAACAGCAGGGCGGTGGCTTTACCAATGCCGCTGGTGGCCCCGGTGATGATGGCGGTTTTACCGCTTAGTTTTCCCATCTCAATTTTCCATGTAAAGGCCGCCGGTTTGTTCCATCCAATCGGCGATTTTCTCTACAGCGGCGGGAATATTGTTGTCAGAAATATCCACCCGGAAAACGGGCAGTTTGCTTTCATCCACCAGTCGGGTCATTAATTCCTGTTCCCGCTCGAAACGGGAAAGGTCGTCATACTGGCCGGGGTTGCCCGAGACTTTGAGCCGCTTTTCGCGCGCATCGAAAAAGCTCTCGGGAGTCCGGTTGAGGAAGACCAGCCGGAAGCCGAGTGGCAGCAGGCGATCCTCCAGCCAGCCGAAGTCGTAATCCCGGCCATATTCCTGCAACTGGTAGGCGCGGGTGGAGATGTGAAATCGGTCAACGATCCACGAGTAGTAGCGTTGCAGTTCGAACAGGCGCGCCCAGGTCGCATAGGTTTCCAGGGCCAGGGTTTCCTCCTCGGGCTGGAAGTTGATCAGCCCGCGCCCCCAGGGGAAGTTGGTGAAGGCGCACCACTCGCCGGAGATGAGCGGGGAATGGTACTGGTATTTGCGCGGGCCGACAATGCGCGGGTGTTCGTTGAGCGCAAAGGCGATGTCGGTTTTGAAGGTCAGGCGAGTGCCTTCGAGGATGATCTTGGGAACGAGTTTGTTGCCCATAGGGTTATGGATGGAAAATTTTCTCGTACACTTCAGGGCAGTATTTTTTGACCATTTCATCTGAAATGCCGTTCTCTTCGCAGATGTCGGAATATAAATCCACCGATTTACGCCGGGTGCGGGCCTGGGTGTCAATATCCAGCCCCCACAGGCCAAATCGCTGGCTCCAACCGCGTTCCCATTCAAAGTTATCCACCAGCGACCAGTGATAATAGCCTTTGACCGGCCAATTGAAATTGACTGCCCGCCAGACTTGGTGCAGGTGCTGGGCCAGGTAGCGCGGACGCATGGCGTCCTGGTCGTCTTCCACACCGTTTTCAGTGATTAGTATCGGCGTGCCGGGGTAGGTCTTGTTAATCCATTTGATGCTGTCGAACAGGCCCTCGGGGATGTTGGCGATGAATTTTGTGGTCGAAAAATCCGAATTTTCAGGGTAGTAGCGTTTGCCAAATAATTCTTTTGCATTTGACAGGTCAAATTTGACTGTATCTACCGAGTAATAATTCAGGCCCAAATAATCTTGCAGTCCTTTGGCTTCAGGGATGCTGACGTTGCCAACTGGCGATTTCATCACGCCGGTGCTGATGGCGCTGGGGAAGGCCATGTTAATGCCGTTGTACTGGATGTTACGCATGATTGCATCCAGCGGGAACCAGGGGCGGGCAGCCACCATTGGGCGGTAATGCAGGGCATAACCCACCCGCGCCTCCGGCTGGATTTCATGAATGGCTTTGTACGCGGCGGCATGCCCTCGCAGCATGTTTGCCATCACCCGCATGGCAACATTCAGGCCACGGTCGCC
This sequence comes from Anaerolineales bacterium, assembly GCA_024710905.1. Classification (GTDB taxonomy): domain Bacteria; phylum Chloroflexota; class Anaerolineae; order Anaerolineales; family Villigracilaceae; genus JANJTV01. The sequence goes on from JANJTV010000012.1 coordinate 70,165, forward strand.
ACCCGCGCAGGTCGGGAAATCCCCGGCCACATAACCACTCAGGGCATAAATGTTCGGCTCATTAATTGTGATCCAGTAGGTGACATATTCTCTTAATGCTTCAACAACTTTGCGTACGTATTTTTCAAACAAACCAACCACTGAAACGTCATCCCATCCGCATTTTTCGTACAGCCAGAGCGGGTCTGTGAAGTGGTGCAGGGTGACCATTGGCATTAATCCACGTTCCGTCATGCCGCGCGCCATTACTCGGTAACGGTCAAGCGCGTCTTCATCCCAACGGTCTGGCGTGGGCTGGATGCGACTCCATTCAATGGAAAAACGGTGCGTATTCTGGTGGGTTTCGGCAGCCCGATCCATATCCTCGCGCCAGCGCCCTCCCCACCAATCGGCGGCCAGCCCGGCCTTGTGCAGGGTGTGGCCTTCCTGTTCCCAGCGATGCCAGTTGTTATTGGTGTTGTTGCCTTCCACCTGGTGAGAGGCGGTGGCGGTTCCCCAAAGGAACCCTTTCGGGAAGTGATAAGCAGGCATGTATGCTCCGTATTTAAGAATTTCGTTCAAGGTAAGCCAGGTACAACGCCACCGAGCCAGCTACAGCGGCGTTGAGCGATTCGATTTTGCCCTGCATGGGCAGTTTCAGGATGAAATCACAGGATTTTCGTACCAGTGGGCGCATTCCCTCGCCCTCCGAGCCGACCACCAGTCCCAGGGCACCGCGCAGGGGTGACTTCCCCCCGGTCTTTTTCACTATTTCCCCGGCCTGGTCCAGCCCTGCGATCCAGACATCGTTTTCTTTTAATATCTCAATGGCCTGGGCAAGGTTCATCTGGCCGATGAGTAAATGTTCACTGGCCCCGCTGGATGCATTGACGACTGCCGGGGTGACCTCCACGGTGCGGGCTAGCGGGATGATGATGCCATGCACGCCGACAGCCTCCGCTGTGCGAATCAGCGTGCCGAAGTTTTGTGGGTCGTTCAGGGTATCGAGCAATAAAATGAACGGCGCTTCGCCCCGTTCGTGAGCCAGCCCGAGCATTTCATCCAGCGACCGGTAAGGGTAGCCGCTGGCTTCCAGCACCACGCCCTGGTGATTCGGGTGGATTTTATCCAATCGGGGGCGCGATGCCTGCTCAATTTTGCACTTGTGTTGCTGTGCCAGGTTGACGATCTCTCCCAGGCGGCCTGTGTCCTGGATGTTTTCGGCCAGCAACAGGGAGAAAACCTGCCGTCGTTTGGCGCGCAGGGTTTCGTAAACGGCGTTGCGAGAATAGATGAATTCTTTCATGCAGGGGTATTTTACCTGTTAAAAAAGACTGGCTGTTCCTTTCGGTTGCCAGCCAGCCCGGGTTGATTACACAATCATCTTTTCGGCTTTGAAGCGTTCGTAGCCTTTTTTTGCCAGGTTTTCCAGTTCGGCGAAGAGGGCTTCATCCAACGCTTTGAAGTTAAAGCAGGATTTGCCCTGCATGCGTTTTCTTAAGGCCGGTGAAGCGCTTTCAAGCATTTCTGGGAAGGCATAGACGGACATCAGGTGGCAGGAGACGTAATTCTTCTTGATCTGCACGCCGCCGAACCACATTTCCCGCCCGCGGGTGGCGGAGGTGACCGGCCCGGTCAGGATGAAGTCGTTTTCGGTGTTGATGCTTGCTTCAAGCCCCTTGCCCTGGAAGGGCTGGTAAATGCGTTTTACGCGCTCAAAGATGGTTTTGAAGTCATCGTTTGGCATCTTTGTCTCCTGTAGAATTACTTACCAGTGCCAGGTGGAGCCTTCCTTGCTGTCCTCCACGGTTACGCCCAGTTCCTTGAGCCGGTCGCGAATCAGGTCTGAAAGCCGCCAGAGTTTTTGTTGGCGCACCTCGCTGCGAACTTCGAGCAGCAGGTCGATGAATTTGTCTGCGTCGCCAGAGCCGCTTTTTTCCTCCAACCGCAGGCCATAAACGCGAGTCAGTTCGCGCAGGGTGTCCTGGGCAGTCTGGAGTTGTTCGCTGGTTGCGCCCTGGTCGCGGGCGCTGTTGATGGCGCGCACAAAATCAAAGATGCTGCCCAGCGCCCCGGCAGTGTTGAAGTCATCATCCATGGCGGCGACAAAAGACGCTTTAACGGTTTCGATGGCAGAGGCCAGTGCGCCAGAACCCTCCACAGGGAGGCCTTTGGCGCCTGGTTGGGCAGGCTTGAGTGCGGATTTGATTCTCTCCAACCCTTTTTCGGCGGCATCCAGTGTTTCGTCATTGAACATTAGCGGGTTACGATAATTCCCATTCAAGACCAGCATGCGCATCACATCTGCATTGCGCCTGCTGAGGAATTCCTTGATGCTTATGATATTGCCCAATGATTTGGACATCTTCTCGCCGCCGAGTTGCAGCATGCCGTTGTGCATCCAGTAGTGGGCAAATGGTTTGCCGGTGTAACTTTCGGTCTGGGCAATTTCGTTTTCGTGGTGTGGGAAGATCAGGTCGTTGCCGCCGCCGTGAATGTCAATCTGTTCACCTAATTCGGCCAGGTTCATGGCCGAGCACTCGATGTGCCAGCCGGGGCGGCCCTTGCCCCAGGGGCTTTCCCAGAACGGTTCCCCGGGCTTGGCGGCTTTCCACAAGGCAAAATCCATCGGGTGGTCTTTCTGCTCTTCCACTTCAATACGTGCCCCGGCCTGCATGTCATCCAGTTTGCGGCCAGAGAGTTTGCCATAGTCTTCGTCATGGGTGACGCTGAAATAGACATCGCCATTCGGTGCGGCGTAGGCGGCTTCTTTCTGGATCAGCCCCTGGATGAATTCGATGATTTGCGGCATGGTCTTGCTAACCTGCGGTTTGGCAGTGGCCGGCAGGATGTTCAAGTCTTCCAGATTTTGGTCAAAATCCTGGATATATTTATTCGAGAGCTCGAACGGGTCAATGCCCATCTCGTTGGCACGGCGGATAATCTTGTCGTCCACGTCGGTGTAGTTCATGACGTGCTGAACGTTGTACCCGCGATATTCAAAATAACGGCGGACAATATCAAAGACTAGCGCAGACATGGCATGCCCGACATGCGCGTCGTTATAGACAGTGGGGCCGCAGACATACATTTTGACAACGCCCGATTCGAGCGGTTGGAATTCTTCTTTTTTACGGGTCAAGGTATTGTAAATGCGAATCATTTCTTTCTCCTAATCTCTGAATTATACCCATAGAAATAGGAAGCAACGCGGCTGGCTGAACCGCGTTGCTTCCTGGATAATCGCGAGGGGTGATTATTCTTCGATCTTTGCGAAGACCATGCGCCCGGCAGCAGTCTGCAGGACTTTGGTAACAACCACGTGCTTAGTCTGGTTGATGTAGCGGTTGCCATGCTCAACAACGACCATGGTGCCGTCTTCCATGTAGCCAACACCCTGGTTGCTTTCCTTGCCTTCCTGGATTACCTGTACGTTCAAGGTTTCACCGGGTAACACAACTGATTTAACGGAATTTGCCAGTTCGTTGATGTTCAGGATGGTCACCCCCTGGAGTTCGGCCACGCGATTCAGGTTGTAGTCATTGGTCAGGATGGGACATTTCAACTGACGGGCCAGGATGACCAGCTTGTCATCCACTTCCCGGACGCCTTCCACATCAATATCGCTGATGCGGGTGCTGACGTTTGGCTCCTTTTGCAGGGCGGAGAGCACTTCCATGCCGCGACGGCCACGTTGGCGGCGCAGACTGTCTGGCGAGTCGGCAATATATTGCAATTCATTCAGCACAAAACGCGGGATGAGTAATGCACCGGGCAGGAAACCTGTGCGTGCAATATCAGCCACGCGACCGTCAATGATTACGCTGGTGTCCAGCAGGATGGTGCGCCCGCCGTGAGTTCCCCCGGCCAGCGTTTCCCCACCGCGTCCTCCGATAGAGCCAATCACATTCCACAGGTCGGTCTGGCGCATGACGAACAGACTCACCCCAAAGTAGCTGAAAAGTAAGACAGAGACAAAGGGCAGTACATCACCAAACGGAGCAGGTAGCAACGAGATTGGGAAAGTGAGTAACGCAGCAATTATGAGGCCTGTAACAAGCCCCATCAACCCCGCCAGCAGGGCTTCAGCAGAAACCCTGCTGAACAGGCTCCGCAATGCACGCGCAGGTCGGGTGGTGAAGAAAGGAGTTGCTATCAGGCCGAATAATGCACCTACCAACGCCCATGCCAGCGTATATGTTCCAATCGGTTGGGAGTAACCCTGGCTGAACCAAAAACCCCAGTACCCACCCAGGATACTGAACACGAACATTCCGACAATGCGGACGGTAAAATCAGAACTCATGATAATTGCTCCTTAAAAATAAAAAATAGAAATAAATCCAAGTTTAACTTAAATGTATGATAGCACGGCAGTATGCTGGCGTCAATTACTGGCGGGGCTGTAAACAACAAAATTCTTATGCTTGTCTAATCTGCCAGACTGTATAATAACAGCCCTTAATGTTATCCGGAGATAATCCTTATGGCGATTGATCGTTTTGGCCGCAACATCCATTACCTGCGAATCAGCCTGACAGACCACTGCAACCTGCGATGCATTTATTGCATGCCTGAAGACCAGACCTTCAGGCCAAATGCGGATTTAATGCAGGATGATGAGATATTACTGCTTACTCGTTTGTTTGCCGGGCTGGGCTTCGATAAATTCCGCCTGACGGGCGGGGAACCGACCGTCCGCGCCAACATTGTTGAAATTGTGCGTGGCATTGCCAGTACCCCTGGCGTACGTTCCCTTTCCATGACCACCAATGGCATCCTGCTTGCTCGTCTGGCGGAACCGCTCCGGCAGGCCGGGTTGCAGCGTGTCAATATTTCGATTGACACGCTCGACCCTGAAAAGTTCAACCGCCTGACACGCTGGGGAAAAATTGATCAGGTCTGGGAGGGCATCCTGGCTGCCGAAGCTGCCGGGCTGACACCAGTCAAGCTTAACGCAGTGGTGGTTAAGGGCTACAACGAAGATGATGTTATCGACCTGGCTGCCCTGACCATTGACCGGCCCTGGCAAATGCGCTACATCGAAATGATGCCCTTTGCCGGTGTGACCGATGTCCAAACCCAACAAGTGGTGACTGCTGCACAAATACAGGAAAAAATTGAAAGTGAGTTTGGCCCGCTGGAAGCCAGTGGCGAATATGATGGCGAAGCCCGCATCTTCAAGATTCGTGGCGCACAGGGGCAGATCGGTTTTATCTCCTCGGTCACTGTGCCGTTCTGCTCGGCCTGCACCCGCGCCCGCCTCACCGCCGATGGCGTTTTGCGTATGTGCCTGTTGCGCGAGAAAGAGATCAACCTGCTCACCCCACTGCGTAACGGGGCCAGTCTCGAAGACCTGCGCCAGATGATCCTCGACGCTGTTTGGCACAAACCCTGGGGCCACGGCCTGAGCCAGGGCGTTATTCCCCTCAACCGCGCTATGAACGAAATTGGCGGTTAGAACAGAGCTCATGACCAAAATCATCAAAGCCATCCTGTTTGACCTGGACGGAACCCTTCGTTTCAGCCGCCCGGCCGGCACGGAAATTTTTGCCAACCGGGTGCTTGAGATTGGCCTGCCCATTAACGACTCAGACCGCCTGCGCGCCGCCCGCTGGGAACATTACTACTGGGCGCAATCAGCAGATTTGTTGCAAGATGTGAAAACCTGGGACGAGCACGAAGATGAGTTCTGGCTCAACTACAGCCGCCGCCAGCTGGTGGCGCTTGGTCTCGCGGAAGAAGATGCTGCCACGCACGCCCCCGCGTTGCATACCTTTATGAAAGAGCACTACAAGCCAGAGGATTGGGTTCCGGCAGCCACCCCCGAAGTGCTCTCCCGCTTAAGGGAGCAGGGCCTGGCTCTGGCAGTTGTCTCAAACCGTATGAAGGCCTATGACGACTACCTGGTTGAAAAAGGCATTGGCCAGTACTTTGAATTTTCCCTTGCAGCCGGGCTGGTTGGCAATTGGAAGCCGGAACCGGAGATATTCCAGCACGCCTTACAAAAATTGGACATCCAGCCGCACGAAGCGCTCTACGTGGGCGACAATTATTTTGCCGATGTGGTTGGTGCACGCGCCGCTGGCCTGCAACCTGTGTTAATCGACCCGAAAGGGATTTTCGACGAACCAGGCTGCCCGGTGATACAATCAATTGAAGAAATACCCAAATTGCTCCAAAGGATGTAAAAATGGCCTGGGAACGAAAAGTCATGCGTGTGGTACGAGTCAGGAATCAACAACAAGTTGGCACCCTGGCTCGTTTGCTTTCTGCCATCTCTGATCATGGCGGTTCTGTGGGAACGATTGAATTGCTCTCAGAAACTGCGAACTCGGTTACCCGTGATATTAGTGTGTACGCCGAGTCGCTTGAGCATATGGAACAGTTGATTGAAGAAATTAGCAATAACGAAGGCACTAAAGTCATTACGGTACGAGATGAGGTGTTGGAACTTCACCAGAAAGGCAAAATTGCCATACGCAGCCGTTACCCGGTTGATTCCCTTTCCACACTTCGGCGCGTCTATACGCCCGGTGTGGCGGAAGTTTGCCTGAAGATTGCCAAGGACCCTTCCCAGGCGCGCTTATACACCAGCGCAAGTCACATGGTAGCCATTGTCACTGATGGCACAGCCGTGCTTGGGCTGGGCGATATTGGCCCGCTGGCAGGCATGCCAGTCATGGAAGGTAAAGCCATGTTGATGGAAACATTGGTGGGTCTTTCAGGCATGCCCATCTTGCTCAACACAAAAGACCCGGACGAAATTATTGCCACCGTGGCGAATATTGCACCGACCTTTGCCGCCATCCAACTGGAGGACATTTCTGCGCCGCGTTGTTTTTATATAGAAGAAAAACTCCAGCAAATGCTGGACATCCCTGTCATGCATGATGACCAGCACGGCACGGCAGTTGTTTCGACGGCTGCTTTGCTGGTGGCTGCCCGCCGCACGGGTGTGGCGCTTAACGAATCCAAAATTGGCCAGATTGGTTTGGGGGCAGCGGGGTTTGCCACTGCCAATATGCTCATGCGCCTGACGCGCAATCCGGTTTATGGGGCCGACCTCAGCCAGGAAGCGCTTAACCGCTTGAAAGCAGCCGGGGGGCGCCCATCCACGCTCAAGGAGATTATGGCCACCTGTGACATTATCATCTCAACGACTGGCGCGGCCGGGCTGATTAAGCCCGAAATGGTGCGCAAGGGACAGATTATCCTGGCGCTCTCCAACCCGAATGCCGAGATTGAGCCGGATGTGGCCATTGCGGCCGGGGCTATCTTTGCGGCAGATGGCAAATCGGTGAACAACGTACTGGGGTTCCCCGGTATTTTCAGGGGCGCGGTGGATGCCCAGGCCTTCCGTATTTCGCACGAAATGCTGGCTGCTGCGGCGCACACCATTGCTGATATGGCGCCTTCAGGTGAGTTGGTTCCCAATCCGTTGGACAAGCAGGTGCATATGGCGGTGGCGCGGGCTGTGGCTTCGATGGCGATGAAGCAGGGCATTGCGCGGGCCGATTATGTGCCTTATGCGGAAGAATAAGGAAGGGGGGCAACATAGCCCGCCCTTTTCATTTAGTCGTACATGAATTTCTGTTTGCTCTCCCGCACCACTTCTTCTTTGAGTAATAATCCGAGGCGGGTCATCCCCTCGCGGATGGTGTCGGGGTCCGGGTAGGAGAAATTGATGCGCATGGTGTTGTGACCGCCGCCAGTGGGGTGGAAGGCTGCTCCAGGTACAAAGGCCACTTTCCTTTCCAGGGCTTTTTTTAGGAGTTCGGCGGCGTCCATTTTTTCGGGCAGCACACCCCACAGGAACATGCCACCTTCGGGGCGTGTCCAGTGGACTTCACGGGGCCAGACCTCGTCCATGACTTCCAGCATGACATCCCGCCGTTCTTTGTAGGTGGCGCGGATGAGTTTGACATGTTCATTCAAGAAGCCGCCCTTGGCGACTTCGTAGGCTACAAACTGGCTGAGCGTGGAAGTGTGCAGGTCGGCGGCCTGCTTGGTCATTACCAGGCGGCGGATGACTTCGGGCGGGGCAATCACCCAGGCCAGCCGCAGGCCGGGGGCGAGCAGTTTCGAGAAAGTGCTCATATAAATAACGTTACCGCTGTAGTGCCCGCCGTTGGGGCCGCGGAAGTCGCTATCCAGTTTGACAACGGAGGGAATGTGCTCACCATCGTAACGCAGTTGGCCGTAGGGATCATCTTCGATCAGGGGGACGCCATATTTATCTGCCAGTTCGATCAGCTTTTTCCGGCGTTCCAGTGTCAGGGTGACGCCGCTGGGATTCTGGAAGTTGGGCAGGATGTAGATGAATTTCGGGCCAATGCGCAGGGCGGCTTCAAGTTCATCCACGACCATGCCGTGTTCATCGGAGCGTACAGAGATATATTGTGCGCCGTAGGCATTCCAGGCTTGCAGGGCACCTAGGTAGGTGGGCGATTCAACGACGACATAATCTCCCCGGTTAATAAACAGTCGGCCGATAAAATCCAGCGCTTGCTGTGAACCGGAAGTGAGCATGATATTGTCGGCTGAAACTTCAATGCCGTAGCGGGCAGTGTGGCGGGCAATCATCTCGCGCAGGGGTTTATAGCCTTCGGTCGTGCCGTATTGCAGGGCTTGCGGCCCCTGTGTTTCAAGTACGGTGTTGCAAGCTTCGCGGAATTTTTCTATGGGGAAGACGGCCGGGGCGGGCAGCCCTCCGGCAAATGAGATGACGTCTGGTTGTTCGGTCAGTTTGAGTAATTCTCGAATGACCGAGCTGCCCATTTTGCTGGCGCGGTGGGCATAACGATATTCCCAGGGTGTTTGCATTCGTTCTCCTTAGGTTTGGTTTCTGGCAGGGATAAAAAAAGCCTGCCAGGTACGTTTGTACCCGTCAGGCCCGGCTGCCAGTCAGCAAGGAATGAGTTTCACTAAAAGCGGATAACCCGATATCGACTGCATAATCGCTATAATAGTACCTGTTTCTGGCCTGCTGCGCAACCGAAGAATGTCCCGACAGGGCAGGAAACCTGTCATAAATATGGGATTTCCTGGTTATTGCCATACGTGGTAGTTTTCTGTTGGTTATAAATTGTCACCTTTCCGCGCCCGAGTACAATCCAGCTGTTGTCAGGGCCGCTGTTGAGCATGCCGGTCTGTTCGTCGATGCCAATCAGGATGATGGATGGCATTTGCTGTTGGATGCGAGCCGCCCAGCGCTTGCCAAAGGTGTTGTGGTGTGGCAGGACGATGCAGTTGGGCACCAAATTCAAACCTTGTTCAATGCGCCCGGTGTTTGGGTCAAAATAGTATTCGCACAGGACCATGGCCCCGGCGCTGCTCCCTGCAATCACTGCGCCGTTTGCATGGGCCTGCAGGCAGGCCTGCCAGGCCAGGCTGTTCTCCAGGGTTTGGGCAAGGTAATGGGTGAAACCTCCCAGCAGGTAAACAAGCCCGGCATTTTGCAGGGATGTGGTGATTCCCGGGTCGTTGGCACTGGCGGAATCAATGACAGGTGCAACCTGGGCGTTTTTTGCCCCCAGGGCGGTGAACCATTCCGTTCCGTTGCGTCCGGCTCGGGCGTGGTTCGCATCCGGCGCGGCGGCCGTGGGCAGGATGTAAATAGGAGCTTCGGCCCCGCCAGCCAGGGCAATCGCCTGCAGGTCAGAGCCGCGCATTTCCCCATCAAATTCTGCCCCGCCTTGCAACAGGATGTAGCCCATCTCAGGCTTTGAGTTCCACAATGCGGTCGAGCCGGAAGCTGCGCTCATCGCGGCGCAGGTGACAGAAGGCGCGCAAGTAAATGTAGTCAGCGAGACCGGTGACCTGGATTGGGGTGATACGCCGGGTGGTCTTTTCGCCATCGCGGTCAATGTAGGTAATCTGGAGGTCTTTCCTGGCGCGAATAGCTTCATCTAGGTGGGTGGGGAGTTGAGGAGTCTCCTGTGGCCAGGCCGGGGAGCTGTATATACCGATGCAGTCATCCAGTTCACGGATGCCGCGCAGACCTTCGAGCATGGCAAAAAGAAGGTTTTTGGTGGTCAGTGCGTCGCCTGTGGCGCGGTGGGCTTCCGGGTTCTGGATGCCGAATTCGGAAGCCACGTTGCTGAGGGAATAGGATGCCAGGTCATAATGTTCGCGGACAATGTGCAGGGTGTCGATGATGTTGGGGAAGACAACTTCGCGGCCAAGACGGCGGAATTCATTATCAAGAAATTGCAGGTCAAACTGGGCATTGTGACAGACAATGACCGAATCGGTGAGCAGGCTCTCGATCTTCCCTGCCAGGTCGCTGAATTGCAGGGCCTGTTTGAGCATGTCGTCATCCAAGCCATTTACGCTGGCTGCGCCAGGGGAGAGCGGCCGCCCGGGGTTGATTAGCATCTGGTAAGTGCTGCGGATGCGTTTGCCCTCGGTTTGGACGATGGCAATCTCACAAATACGGTCACCAAACCAGGGCGAAAGGCCGGTGGTTTCAACATCCAGGAACGCAAAACGACAGTTGGAAAGGTCAAAGGTCATGGCGATTTTGGTCAGTGGGTATAATACCAAATATCATTTTAATGGCAGGGTAGCAATTTGAAAATTCCTCCCAAACAATATTTCTGGCTCCTGCTTGTCCTGACCGGGCTGGGTTTGCTGGCCTTTGTCATCCTCGGCGGGCGTGAGTTCGTCAGGAACGTATATAAGTCTGGCCTGGTACAGGCACGCACACTGCAGGCCTGGGCAGGGTCGTTTGGCATTGGCGTTCAGGTGGTACTGCCAATTGAAACGCGTATTTCTGATGTGGATGGCATGGTGCAAGTGTTCGTCCCGGCAGGTGAATTCCTGATGGGTGAAGATGATCGCGATACGATTGTCAGCTACCCGCGCCACCCGGTCTACCTAGATGCTTTCTGGATTGACCAGACCGAAGTGAGCAATGCCATGTATGCGTTGTGTGTTCAAGATGGTGTTTGCAGGCAGCCCGCCTACCCGGAAGAATATGCATATTATGGCGGGCCGGACTATGCCGACTACCCGGCGGTCTACATCACCTGGGACGAGGCACAGGCGTACTGTCATTGGGCGGGTCGCCGCCTGCCGACAGAAGCTGAATGGGAAAAAGCTGCCCGCGGCGTGGATGGACGCACCTACCCCTGGGGCAATGAACCGCCCGATTTTTCCCGCCTGAATTATGACAACCTGCTGGGTGGCCCGTTGCCGGTAAACCGTTACCTGGCAGGTGCCAGTCCGTATGGCGCATTGAACATGGCCGGGAATGTCCGCGAGTGGGTGGCCGATTGGTATAACCAGGTCTATTATGCAGACCGGATCTATGATAATCCGCCGGGGCCCGAAGAGCCCGCCGGGGATAGCAAAAAAGCCCTGCGGGGCGGGGCTTTCATGGATGACGCGCACAAGATTCGCATTTTTACCCGCATGGCGCATGTGCCCTGGTCGGCGGGCTTTACGCGTGGATTCCGTTGCGCCAGCGGCGACTAAACTTTGCGCCAGTACACGCCGGTACACTCCGGCAGGCGCGTACCTTCCACCTTCAACGAATCGCCAAAAAAGAACAGTGCCAGTTCACGCGCCTCGGCTTCACTTTCAAATTCATAATCGGTTCGGATGACGGTTTTCCGGAAATTCTTTGTCACCAGCCAGCCGTAGAATTCTTTTAAGTGTTCGATTTCCACCGGCTCGGTGTTCCCTGTCCCAAGCGACTCCAGTAAAATGACCATTCCGTTCGGGCGCAGGATGCGACCAAGCTCTCCCCAACCTGCCTCCACATCTTGCAGGCTTCCCCACACGGACAGGTAACTAAAACTCCAGCCTGAAATAACCAGGTCGGCACTGGCAGTTTCTGCGGGAAGTTTACGATGATCTGCCACGCCCGTTTCCCAGTTGGTCAGGCCCATCCTGTGCAGGTGGTTTTCTGCTATCGAAAGCATATGCCCGGAGGCATCGTAAGCGCGTAAGGTTTTAACCTGTGGGCCCAGCAGGCGTGCCAGGCGGCCTGTCCCTGCGCCGACATCCACTACGTCCAGCCCGGCCAGGGGGAGTATTTGCTGGATGGTTTTTAGGATATTCCCGTCCACATCCTCGCGTAGGATTAGGCGGTCATACAGATCGGCATGGCTGGCGTACACTTCTTCCTGGGATGGCATATGCTTATTCCGTTTCGTCATCAAAATAATCTTCTGTTCCAGCGCCCACACGGCGGCTGGCCAGTTCCACGGCTTCGGTCAGGCTGGCAGCAATGGTATGACCGGGGAGTTTCTTCCAGCCGGAATGGTCGCCAAAATCAGGTGAATGTTCCCTGAAAAACTGCTGGAACTCAATTTCATAAAGGCCGTCCGCGCGCGGGCGGATGATGGCTTTGAGTGTGCCGTCGCGTGAAAGGATTCCCTGTGTCATGGCTGCATCTCCTCGTGAATGGGTGAAAGCCCCAGGTTGGCAGCAACCAACGGCAAGATTTCGCTGGCGAATTGCTCTGGCGGGCTTTTTTGCCTTTCGTGCGTCCATTGATGCGCCAGGCCATACAGAGCCCAACTGGCGGCAGTGGCCGCGCGCTGGCGGACGATTTCATTTTCAAATGAGCCATCCATGCCTTCCAACCAGTGGTTAAGCAGGCCATAGATTTCCTCACGGATCTGGGCTTCCATCAGCGATTGAAAATGCCCTTCGTGACTGGCGCAGTTCGAGTGAGTCCGTGTGATGAACTCGCAGATGGTGATTACCAGCAGGCGCAGGTTATCCATACTAAACGTGCAGACATTCAGCGTTCGGCGTGAAATCTCTCCCTGGAACTCCTCGCGGATGAAAGTATCCAGCAGGGCATATTTATCGGCAAAGTGGGCGTAAAAGGTGGCGCGGTTAACCCCCGCTTTTTCGGTTACATCGTTCACGGTGATGCCGCCGAAGCCTTTTTCGGGCAACAGTTCGCTAAAGGCGGCCAGCAGCAACTGGCGGGTGCGCTGGGTGCGCGGGTCGAGTTTTTCAGTTGAATTTGGCAACATTTTTACTCCAATGTTGTTTAGGCAACAAAAATCGGGTTTTGATGGTTGACGCTCCCGATGCGGGGAGGTAAATTTGGCAACATGCGTTGCTTATGCAACAATAGTTGTGCAAATTGATTGTAACATCAAAAGGAGAAAATACAAAATGTCAAATTTACTGGTATTCAGCAAGCCCGCCGAAGTGCCGCTGGTTCCCAACCAGGCTTACAGCCAACTGGCCAACGATGACCAGATTCGCCGCGCAGCCAATGCCCTAGAATTGAACGGCATCAAAACGATTGTAGTTGCAACGGCTGAGGAAGCCAAAACCAAATTGGTCGAGGTCATCCCGGCAGGTGCGGAGGTGTTCACCTCCAGCAGCACCACGCTGATCCAACTGGACCTGCTGGATGAAATAGACCGCGAAGGTGGCCGCTACAACTCGGTGCGTGTAAAACTTAATGGAATGGACCGCGCCACTCAGGGCCGCGAAATGCAAAAACTGGGTGCCACGCCGGAATATATTGTTGGCTCGGTGCACGCCGTGAGCGAAACCGGCAGCGTGATCGTTGCCTCCTCCAGCGGCAGCCAGATTGGTCCGTATGCCTCCACTGCCGCAAAAGTGGTCTGGATCGTCGGCGCGCAGAAGATTGTCCCGACGTTGGAGGAAGGCCTGAATCGCATCGAGGAGTATTCCCTGCCGTTGGAAGATGAGCGCGCCCAGAAGGCCTATGGCGCGCATAGCAGTGTGAATAAGCTGCTGGTCATCAACCGCGAAATGAATCCTAATCGCACCACCATGATCATCGTCAAAGAAAACCTGGGTTTTTAGTACCGGAGATTTTAAAAAAGCCCGGTACTTAAACTATAATCGTTCGAGAAAGGCATTGCATGACCGCGTATACCCTCCCTCCTGAAACCGGCATTGGCGCCGTGCATCTCACCGTCCACGACCTGGAACGCTCCGAGCAGTTTTACCACCAGGTGATGGGCTTCAAAACCCTGCAACGGGATGCCAGCGAGTTGCAACTGACCGCCGATGGTCTTAAACCATTGCTGGTGTTGCATGGGGATGCGGCCGCCCCGCCCCGCCCCAGGCGCACAACTGGTTTGTACCATTATGCAGTGCTAACCCCCAGCCGACGCGATCTGGCCCGTTCCATTGTACGGCTGGCGCAAAGCCAGTATCCCCTCCAAGGTGGGGCGGATCATCTGGTCAGTGAAGCGCTTTACCTGGCCGACCCGGATGACAATGGCATAGAAATCTACCGTGACCGTCCGCGCGAGGAATGGCAGCGCCTGGAGGATGGCAGCCTGCAAATGGCCAACGAACCGCTGGATATTAATGGGATTGTTGGCGAGCTGGGCGGCCAGAATGATTCCGGCGACGGGCTGGCCCCGGGGACGACCATTGGCCATATGCACCTGAATGTAGGCAATCTGCGCGACGCCGAATCGTTTTACCATGAACTGTTGGGCTTCGATATCGTTGTACGCTGGCACGGGCAGGCGCTGTTCGTCTCGGCGGGTGGATATCACCACCACCTGGGCCTGAACACTTGGAATGGGGTTGGTGCGCCGCCCCCGCCAGAAAACGCCGTTGGCCTGAAATACTTTGAACTGGCACTCCCGTCCGCCGGGCAGGTGGAAGAACTCGCCGACAGGGTTGTAAAAGCCGGTTTAACGGTGGAAGAAGCCGGGGGGAGCCCGCTGCTGCGCGACCCGTTCAGGAATGGTATCTTACTTAAAGTGCTATGAGGATTCTCATCCAATAAATCATTACGCCCGACTGAATGAAACCAGCCAGGCGTAATTTGTTACTTGGGTTTTATGGCAGAACTGGTGCGGCAAGTACGACCATGCTCTGACCCGATTGGTTTGCGACATAGACATTACCGCTGGCGTCAAAGGCGATGCAGGTAGGCCGTTGGAAAAGCCCCTTGCCTTCCGCATCAACGTTCCACTCCCAGAGGGTATTGCCTTGCTGGTCAAAGACCTGCACACGGCCCAGCTGGTAGTCGCTGACGTATACCCGCCCCTGGGCATCTACTGCAATTGCTTCGGGCGTGCCTTGAACACCTACTGCGCTGGCGATCGTCCAGCCAAGCAGAAAATTCCCTTGGCTGTCAAATTTCTGAACGTTCTTTCTCTCATAGTCAGAAACGTAAATGTTGCCATCTGCGTCCACTGCGATGCCAGTGGCATGCAGGAATTTACCATCCCCATCTCCCAGACCGCCAAAGCGGAAGATAAACTGGCCATTGTTGTCAAATTTCTGGACGTATGCGCTGCCATCATCGGTCACGTAGATATTGTCCTGTGCATCAATGGCAATGCCAATGGCGCGGCGGAATTTTCCCTCGGCCGAGCCCTGCCCACCAAACTCGGTTATGTAATTGCCGTCTTTGTCGAACTTTTGGATACGGAAATTACCATTATCTACAACAAAGACATTGTCCTGGCTGTCGATGGCAAGGCTGCCAAAACCCAGGGATGTGAATTCACCTGGGCCTTCCCCTTTCGTTTCCCAGGCGGCAATTTGCACCCCGGCGGCATCAAAGACCAGCACGCGGTTGTTCCCGGCATCATTGACATAAATTTGACCGAGTGAATTCACAGCCACCCCGTAAGGGTCTTTAAACTTAATATCTGGTTTGCCCAGCTTGAGCAAGATTACTGCTTCGGGTCCGGCAGGTTCTGTCGGTTCCGGGGTGGGCGCCGAGGTTTCAGTTGCTACAATTGGTTCTTCTGTATGCGGAGGTGTGGCAGCAGGCTGGTTGGTGCAGGCGACTAGAACAAACAGGATTACAAGGCTAGGGAACAGGTTTTTTTTCACAGGGGTCTCCTTGGGTAGGCAGGATTATATCGTGCCTATTCAGAGCTTGTTGGTCTGATTCGCAATGAAAAACACCCGGGACTATCCGGGTGTTTTTGTAAGAAAGAGAATGTGATCAAGCCTTGCGGCGGCGCAAAACAATGGCTGAGAAAGCCAGAATCAGGGCCAGCCCGGCGGCTGCCCAGGCGCTGTTGGCAACCATCGTCTCGGCGGCCTGTTTGACAGCGATGCCCGCAAACGACCAGGCAAAGACCAACAGGTAGGCTGAGTCGCGGCGGTTGAAGAACATCAGCACGCCCAGCAGGCTGGCGACCAGCAGCATGATCACGGCCCAGGTTTGCGGGGCAATGCCAAAGCCATCCCAGTTAATTGAGTACAGCCAGGATGTGATATTGGCAATCGTCGCCACACTGATCCAGCCCAGGTAAATACTAAAGGGGATGTCCACGCTCCAGGTTTCGGTGGGGTTGACCCGTTCGCGTCCAACGTTTAGTTTTTGGTAGCTGGTGATGAGCAGGCCCAGCAGGCCGAGCATGATGATGACGCTCAGGCCGAACAGGTTGTAGTGCCAGGCAAACAGCCAGGCGGCGTTGAACAGGCCGCTGATGGCGAACCAGTAGCCCAGCCGCTCGAGGCGCGGATTCTCGCGCTGGGCAGGTAGAAACTGGTAGATGCTGAAGGCGATCCAACCGAGGTAAATGACGCCCCAGATAGCAAAGACATACCCGGCAGGGACAAAATAGACCAGGAAACGGTCTGAGATCTCGCCGGTGAACTGCCCATTGAGTGGCAGGGCGCTGGCGAGGATGTTAATGGTGATTGCCAGGGCAACTGAGATGGCGTTGGCGGTCTGGCGGAAAATCGTCTTGTTCATTTTTTCTCCGTTCGTTGGGTTGGTTGGACATTATTTTCATACCAGATGCCTTGCGAAACCTATCAGGGTCTGTGGTTGGCAGGAAAATTGTCTGGGTATAATGATTGTATTATGGGTAAATCCATTGAAGAGCAGATTGCTGAATTGAAGAATGCCCTGACGGTGCAGGAGAGCCTGCGCGGTCAGGTTGCCGACGATGTGCTTGCCATCATCCTGGCGACATTGCGTGGGCAGATCACTGAACTGGAACAGCAATACTTTGCCAATGAGCAGCGCCGTGTTGTCACAGTGATGTTTGCGGATATTTCCGGGTTTACCAGTTTTTCCGAGAAAAACGATGCCGAAGATGTCACCGAGACAATGAATCGCATCTGGGAACGCCTGGATGGAAAGGTGCTGGAGGGCGGCGGGCAGATTGACAAGCATATTGGCGATGGAGTCATGGCCCTGTGGGGTGCAGACCTGGCCCGTGAAGACAACCCCGAGCAGGCGGTAATGGCTGCGCTGGCTATGCAAAACGAGCTGAAACAATTTTGTGCCGAGAACAAGATCGATCTCAGCATGCGAATTGGCATCAATACCGGCCCTGTGATTGTGGGCGGGGTAGGCACGATGGGCGAACGCACCGTGATGGGTGACGCAGTTAACCTGGCCAGTCGCCTTGAGAAGGCCGCTGCGCCGGGCAGTATTTTGATATCCCATGATACTTTCCGCCAGGTGCGCGGCGTTTTTGATGTCATTCCCCAGCCACCGCTCGAAGTCAAGGGCAAAAGTGAGCCGGTTCAAACCTATGTGATTGAACGGGCCCGCGAACGTATTTTCCGACTACCTGCGCGTGGTATTGAGGGGATCGAAACACGCATGATAGGCCGTGACGAGGAATTATCGCGCATCCAGCAGGCTGTCGAGTTGGTTGCAAGCGGCGGTGGTGCGCAGATGTTGACCGTTGTCGGCGAAGCCGGGATCGGTAAAAGCCGCCTGTTGTATGAGTTTGATAAGTGGCTCGATCTTTCCCCTTTTGATACGTATTATTTCAAAGGTCGCGCCACCCTGCAAATGCGCTCCACGCCATACTTCCTGCTCCGCGATTTGTTTGCCCACCGGTTTGGCATCCTTGAGAGCGACTCGGTTGAAGCGGTTAAACATAAATTGCAATCCGAGTTTGGTTACATCCTGACGGAAGAAAGCCAGTTCAAAGCCCAGGTGATTGCAACCGTGTTGGGCTATGATTTTTCACAAAGCCCGCTCATCCGCGAGATTTGCGGGGATGTGGAACTGCTCCGGCGGCGGGCTTTGCATTTTATGGGGGAGTATTTCCAGAAGCTTGGCCAGCACAACCCGGTTTTGATTATCCTGGAAGATATTCACTGGGCAGATCGGCCTTCCCTGGCAGCCATTCGTGGCCTGCTTTCAGGTTATCCCCAACTGCCAATCTTGTTCCTCTGCCTGGCGCGGCCCGCCTTGTATGAAACCGAAAAGGATTGGGATGAGATCCTCCCCGGCCAGCAACGCATTGACCTGCGCCCGCTGGATGCGCAACAGAGCCATGTGTTGGTGCGGGAGATCCTGCAACGTATTGAAAACCTGCCTGCTGACCTGTCTGACCTGATCGTCCGAAATGCGGATGGCAACCCGTTCTATGTGGAGGAGCTGATTAAGGTTTTGCTGGAAGATGACATCATCCAGCGTGGTGAGGAACACTGGCAGGTGGATGCCACCCGCCTGACCCGCCTGCGCATCCCATCCACTTTAACTGCTGTGTTGCAGGCACGCCTCGATAACCTGCCGCCGGTTGAAAAAGTTCTGCTCCAGCGTGCTTCGGTCGTGGGGCGTATGTTCTGGGATGACACCGTCGAGTTGCTTTCCAATGACATGGCCTCGCCCGCTGTCAAAGGTCACCTTTCTGCCTTAAGCCAACGCGAGTTAATCCACCAGCGACATCTTTCTGCTTTTGAAGGGGCGCATGAATATGCTTTCAAACATGCCATCCTGCGTGACGTGACGTACGAAAGTGTGCTGAGGCGGGAACGCCGTGAATATCACCTGCGAGTGGCTGAATGGCTGGAACAGGCCACCCTGCGCAGCGGGCGTACATCTGAGTACCTCGACCTGATTGCCACGCATTTTGAGCAGGCCAACGAATTTGGTAAAGCAGCGGAATATCTCAGCCGCGCGGCGGAACACGCTTTCAGGCTGGCAGAATTTACCAGTGCCATGGAAACAGTTGATCATGCGATCAGCCTGGTTGACTCTTCGGCAGCGTTCAAACAACAATTGGGTATGCTCCTGGTCCAGAAGGGCAACATCTACAGCGAGCGCGGCATGTATGTTGAAGCGCGCACCTGCCTGGAAGATGGTTTGAAGGTTGCCCGCCAGGTGCGCGACCAGAAAACCATTGCCAAGGCGCTTGGCCATCTGGGGCGCATCAACAATTGGCTGGGCAACTACGAACTTTCAAAACAGGAACTGCTGGAAGCCTATGAGATTGTCCAGCAGCAAGGCGATCTTGCCGGGTGGATTTTCGTCTCCCGCCAGTTGGGGAATGTTTCGATCACCAGCGGGCAGCACGAGGAAGCGGTACGCTATCTCGAGGAGAGTCTTGGCCTGGCCCAGAACGAGCAAGACCTGGATTCGGCCGCGGCGGCCCTCAATAGCCTGGGTGAAAATGCCTATGCTGTGGGTGAATTCGACCCGGCGCTCGGTTTTTACGAACAGGCCTACGAACTGGCATGTAAAGTGGGCAATCGCAGTGATATGGCGATGATACGCACCAATATGGGGATGATTTACCTGCAACGCGACGATACCCTGGCCTGCCAGCGTTTTACCAGCGAGGCCTTGGAACTGGCGCGCGCCATTGAAAGCCTGTGGATGACGGCCTCCGCCCTGCACGTACTGGGGACGATTGCTATACGCCGGGGGGATGAAAAGACCGCGTTGGCGCACTTGCACGAAGCCACCCGATTGACCCGCCAGATTGGCAGCGAAGCCTTCCTTACCTCCCTGCTGCCAGATTATGCCGTCATCTTGGCCAGGCGCGGGCAGCACGAACAGGCCATTCAACTAATCGCGCTGGCGTTGGCTCACCCGGCCTGTGAATCAGATACCCGCCTTGAAATCGAACGCATCCTCTCTCACTGGCCGCCTGAAAGCCGCGCCCAATTGGAAGAGACGACTGCCAATCCGCAGGCGTTATTACAGGAAATTGATACCCTTCTTGGTCTGTAATTGGATCAACGTTCGCAAAGTTTAGTGATCAATCACCCATTATTTATTTTGGAGCTATTTATGAATAAGGTCATTAAGAAACTTTTGCTTCCCATTTATCACTCAGTTTTTGCATTGAGGCTGGGATTCGCGCCTGCTGTGCAGGTTTTAAGAGCTGCATATGTACCCGGTTTGCATTCTCTCAAGACAACGTTTTCAAGCCAGCCATTATTGATGCGGGGGCGGACATCAGATCCGATTATTCTCTCCGAAATTTTTGCTTTGCGAGTGTATGAAACCCCGGCGACCAGGATTGAAACGATTATGGATCTCGGGGCGAATGTCGGGTATGCCAGCATCTGGTATTCACATTTTTATCCATATGCCAGGATTTTGGCGGTGGAGCCGGAAACCGAGAATTTTGGCATGCTGGTCAAGAACTGCCAGGTGCTGGAGAATATAACCTGCCACCAGGCAGCCATCTGGGATAAAAAGGCCACCCTGGTCTTGCAGGATGCCAGTTTGCCAAATTCTAATTTTCAGTTTGACGTGCAAGAGTCAGGCAAGGATGCAAGCGCTGTTCAGGCGACAACCATACCAGACTTGATGGAAATGCATAAGATAAAAAAAATAGACCTGCTTAAAATGGATATAGAAAACGCAGAACAGGCCGTTTTTGCAGGTGATGTTCGTTGGTTAAAGCATGTTCGTTATATGCAAGTTGAAGTGCATTCGGCGCAGGCCAATGAAAATTTATTCCAGGCGCTCAAGGATGCCCGGTATCGGCAGGTCATAAAACGCCGCAGGGTTCCGTATATTGATTACTGGTTCGAGTTTTTACAGTGAGTAAAATTATGGTATAGGTGTAATTCTTAAAGTTTTCTCAATACAATAAGCAGGTGCTTGATAGCACCTGCTTATTGTTCAAGTCATTGTTATATTTACAACTTCGCAAACCGGCTGACAATCCGAGCCTCGCCTGGCAGCAGGCCTTTGTCTCCCAACTTCATCTCGGCCGGGGCGGCGCCTGCTTTGTCTGGCGCTCCCTGGAAGATAAAGATCGGCGTGCCTTCCTCGGCAGACTTCATCTCAACGAAAGCCTGCCCGGTCAGGAAACTCTGGCTGTCTAGTGAGCACGATGAAACCCAGCCAATCACCCTGCCACGTTTGTCCAGCACCGGGTCGCCATTGTGGGCCATTCGCATGCCCTGCTCCACAAACGTAAAGCGGGCCACCACGCCTTTGCGCGTTTGTTCACGGGCCAGGAAGGCTTCGCGGCCAATGAAATAGGGCTTATACGGCTTGACGTATGAGCCAAACCCGCCTTCGGCCACTCCCAGGTCGCGCTCGCCAAACTTGCCCGAGCCAAGACCCATCTCGTGCCCGTAGAGCGGCAGTCCGGCTTCAGTGCGCAGACTGTCACGCGCGGCCAGGCCAACCGGCTTGCAGCCAAATGGTTCACCTGCCTTGAGCACGGCGTTCCAGAAGGTTACTGCCTGCTCCGGGTGCA
Source organism: Anaerolineales bacterium (assembly GCA_024710905.1). Classification (GTDB taxonomy): domain Bacteria; phylum Chloroflexota; class Anaerolineae; order Anaerolineales; family Villigracilaceae; genus JANJTV01. The sequence continues at coordinate 91,548 of JANJTV010000012.1, forward strand.
CGAACAATTCGAAGGCCATTTTCTCGCCGGTATAGCCGGTGCGTGAAACAATCAGGTCGAATCCGCCCACCACCGCATCACAAAGTTCCGTGCGTTTTAGCTTCATAATGCGTGCTTTTGTTTCGGCGTCCACGCCCATCGCCAGCAACACATCACGGCTTTTGGGGCCTTGCAGGGCGATGTCCACGCGCATATCGTTGCCTGACTTTGGGTCACGCAGATTGCGCATTACTGCCTCGTAGCCGTATGTCCGCGCACCGGGGAACTTGTTATCAATCTTCACTTTGCCGTCGCGTACACTTTCCAGCCAGGTGCGATCCTTGTCGTCGTTGGAGGCGTTTACCACCACCAGATAGTTGTCCCAGCCACGGCGGTAAACCAGGGTGTCATCAATCACATCAGCATCCGGGGTCAGGAAATGCGTGTACAGGCTTTCGCCGGGTTGTAGCCCGCCAACGTCATTGCTGCAAACCGTGTCGAGGAAGGATGCCGCATCCGGGCCTTTTACATCATAAACACCCATGTGGCTGACATCGAACAACCCGGCGGCCTGGCGGGTGGCCATGTGTTCTTCCTTCACGCCGGTGTACTGCACGGGCATTTCCCAACCAGCGAAGGGAACCAGCCGCCCGCCCAATGCTTTATGGGTCTCGAACAGGGTCGTACGTTTGAGGGACCCTTCGGCCGGTTCCTGCCATGTAAAGGGCGGCAGGGGCTGGCTGCCCCCTTCCGTTTTGCCGATAAACCAGGTCTTCTCCACGCCCGAGGCGTCTGCCGTTTTCACTGTTGCAGCGGAGGCATCTGCCACAATCATTGGGCCTGGCATGCGCCGCAGGGCGTCATTGCCAAATTTAACGTAACCATCTGAAAGGTCTCGCAGCCAGGTGCCCACCAAACCGGCGTCTTTGGTATCCACGCTGAGCTGGTAGGTGGCGCCATCCAGGTTGGCAACGGTGGCTGCGAAATCCCCTTTGGGGGTGGAAATGGTTGTTTTAACGGCCAGGCCCGGCTTGAGCTGGGTCAGGTCCGCACCTGTTGCATAGTCTAGGAACTGGCGGGTGCGAATCCCTGCAAGCGAAAAAACACCTGTGGCGGAGACATCATCAATATAGAAGAAGTGCGGGTAACCGCTTTTCTTATACTCGTAATCGATGCCGCTGCTTTCAGCTAGGCTGCGGATTTTCAGGCGCGCATCATTGAGCGTTTCAAAGGGTAGTTTTGCGCGGCGGATGCGTCCCTGGCGCGGTGTATCCACCGAGTGCGGCTCGCAGGCCAGCAGTACATCGGCAAGGATGTCTGCCAGTTGGCGGCTTTTGGTCTCGTCGAACCCGCGCTGGGTGATCCAGGGTGTGCCGAGGCGGATGCCGCTGGGGTCTTTGGCGCTTTTGTCGCCGGGGATGGTGTTGCGGTTAATCACCACGCCTGCCAGGTCGAGGATTCGGGAGGCCATGTCGCCGGAAAGCGAGGTGCCATCCGCGCCTTGGATGGGGGTGCAGTCCACATTAATCAGGTGGGTATCTGTGCCGCCAAAGGGCACGGTTAGGCCGCGTTTTTTAAACTGCTCGGCCATGGCAACCGCATTCTTGATGGTTTGGGTCTGCAATTTTTTGAACTGCTCGGTCTTTGCTAGTTTGAAGGTCAGTGCCAGACCGGCGAAGACATTAACGTGCGGGCCGCCCTGTTCCCCGGGAAAGACTGCCCGGTCAATTTTCTTGGCCAGGGCGGCGTCAGTGGTCAGGATGACCGCGCCGCGTGGGCCGTCAAGGCTTTTGTGGGTGGTGGACATCACCACGTGGGCATGCCCGATGGGCGACGTCACTACGCCCGCTGCCACCAGCCCGCCAATGTGTGAAATATCAGCCAGCAGGTAGGCGCCGACCTCGTTGGCAATCTCACGGAATTTCTTCCAGTCTGGCACCCAGGGGTAGGAGGAAAACCCTGCAATTAACAGTTTGGGTTTATGTTCCAGCGCCAGGGCACGCACCTGGTCATAATCAATTTTCTGGGTTTCCGGGTGAATGGTGTAATGCACCGCGCTGTAATACTTGCCGCTGCGATTGACCGAGGAGCCATGACTGAGATGTCCACCGTAGAGCAAGTTCATCCCCATCACGGTTTCGCCGGGGTTAATCAGGGCGTGATAAACGGCGTTGTTGGCCGGGCCACCCGAAAGCGCCTGCACGTTGACGTAAATCTGGTCGGCGCTGTAGCCGTTGGCCGCAAACACTTCGGCGGCGCGGCGGCGTGCCAGAGCCTCGATGCTATCAGCGTATTCCACGCCTTTGTAGTAACGCGGGTCTGAATTGCGGCGGTATTCCGCCAGCCGGGCCGGGTGGTCGAGAATCGCTTCCTCTTTCATCCAGCGGGTTTCTTCATCCGGGTAGCCTTCTGCGTAGATGTTCTGGAAGGCCGAGGAAAGGCTCTCACGTACCGCCAGAGGTGCGGTGCTTTCGGATGCGATCATAATCAATTTGCGGGCCTGGCGCTCGGCTTCGAGGCGGGTGAGTTCGTAAACATCCGGGTCGAGATTGGCGAGGTTGCCGCGGAAAAGGAAATCGGACATGGGGGTCTCCTGAGGATGGATTACAAAATGCTATCGGGAATTTCCCGGTTGGTTAATTTATACGCGATACAAACTATCCTGATTGTAGAACGGAATGGGGGTTGGGGCAAGTGAGATTTGGCACATCTTTCAAAATAAGGGCAATAGGGAACAAAAAAATCCCCATATGCTGGAGACTTCTGGTATGTGGGGGGCTTCGCACGGGACTCGAACCCCTGACCCCCTCAGTGGTAACGAGGTGCTCTAACCAACTGAGCTACGTGTGCCGCGCAGCGGTACGTGTGCTGTACAACGATACTTGTGCCGTGGAACGGCGAGCGCCCAAGTAGGCCAATTGATTATCAGGTACTGAGTAGGGAAAAGTGGGCGCTGAGGGACTCGAACCCCCGACCCCCTCGGTGTAAACGAGGTGCTCTAACCAACTGAGCTAAGCGCCCTGGGTGGGCAAATCTTATTCTTTTTTAACGCTGACCCTGACTGTGTCAGGGGGGCTTCACACGGGACTCAAACCAGCTGAGCTAGGTGTGTCGCGCAGCGGTAAGCGCCCTGAGTCGGACGCGAATTATACACCAAAAACCTAGCCTCGTATGGGTTGGTACACCCGAAGGCCGCCAATATCCACCAGCCTGGAGGCCAACCGGGATTTTGCTGCTTCCTGCACACTTCTTAAGATGTCGGCATATTTCTGGCGGTTGCTGCTCAGGTGGCGCAGGGCGTGGCGCGAAAGGGCGTCTGCCGCGCGGTTGTGGCGCCGTGGTAGCCAGACCCATTGCAGGTTATTGAATTTTTTGGCAATGAGCCGCGCCCGCGCATACAGGGTTTTGACGGTTGGCGAAGAAACCCCGGCGATCCCTTGCATCTGGTGGATGACACTCTTGGCGTCCCCGCAAATGACCACTTTTTCGTGTTTGACACCCATATCGTGCAGGGCATCCAGACCTTCGATCAGGGCCAGGTACTCTGCCAGGTTCGAGTTGGCATCCCGGCCGCGGGTGAACGTGCCATGCCCGTGTGCAATCACCTTTTTCCCGCGTAGGATCTGCCAGCCATAACACATCAACCCGGCCGAACTCTGGGCTTCGTCTTCGTGCGCATTGCGGAACAAACCGTCAAATTCCAACCGATACATAATCCACTCCAGCGTTAAAAAGTGAGACGCACCGGCAGGCAGGCTGAACGGTGCGTCTGGGGGTGATTAAGTTGTCGCGGGGTCAAGGACTGTTCCCTGCGATGTTCGGCATATCTACGATGAATATTCGTTTCAAGAATATGCTGCATTGTTAGGTATATCATCCATAATTTTTTGGTCGAAGTCAAGTAGGAAATCGGTATGATTTGTAAAGGTTGGATTAACATTTATACAGTACACTCTCAGCAAACCTGTATGTGAGGAAACCATGCAAATCATCAGATACCAGATTGATAACGACCCGCCGTGCATTGGCTGGATCCATGAAGACAAGGTCGGCGCGATCGAGGGCGACCTGTACGGCGAATATCGCCGCCTGAAAGCCACTATCCAGCTAAATACGGTCAAACTCCTTGCCCCGGCCCAACCGAGCAAAATCATCTGTGTTGGGCGGAATTATGTTGAGCACGCCAAGGAGCTGGGCAACGAAGTGCCCAAAGTGCCGCTTATCTTTTTCAAACCCCCATCTTCCATCATTAATCCCGGCGAAACCATCCTACTGCCGCCGCAATCACAGCAGGTGGAACACGAAGCTGAACTGGTGGCCGTGATCAGTAAGCGCGGGCGCAACATCACCACCGAAGATGCCCGAAAACACATCCTTGGTTACACCATTGGCAACGACGTCACCGCCCGCGATCTGCAAAAAACCGATGGTCAATGGACGCGCGCCAAAGGCTTCGACACCTTCTGCCCGTTCGGCCCAATCATCGATACGGACTTTGAGCCTGTCGATTCCCTCGTCACCTGCCGGGTGAGCGGCCAGCCGCGCCAGATGGCCTCTACTCGCGACATGGTCTTCAACGTCCCGACCCTGGTGGCTTATATCTCTTCCATCATGACACTCGAACCTGGCGACCTGATTTTTACCGGAACCCCAGCTGGCGTTGGCCCGCTGGTGGATGGCGATGAAGTGGTGGTTGAAATTGAAGGATTGGGTGTATTGACCAACCCCGTCCGGAAGGGCTGATTTTTCATGATGCAAGCTTATGAATTGGACGAACTGCGGGCAGTCCGGGCACGGGCCGGGTCGCAGTACCTTGAATTTTTACGTATCCCAGGCATGAGCATGGGGCTGTACCACCTGACGGCCGGTAGTGAGGACCTCCAGCAGCCGCATAGCGAAGACGAGGTCTACTATGTGACGGCTGGCCACGCGAAAATTAATGTGGGTGGGGAGGTCCGTCCGGTGCAGGCCGGGTCGGTATTGTTTGTCGCCGCGCATTCGCCGCATCAATTCATTGAGATCGAAGAAGACCTGGATGTACTGGTCTTTTTTGCCCCCGCTGAATATTCATTGCGGAAGTAACTACCTGAGGCTTGCAATCTAGAAAGAAAGACGTATAATATAAGTCATGAGACTTATATTATACGTCTTTTGGATAGGAGAATATGCTCGAACAACTTTTTGGCTCAAAGAATGCAGAACGGGTCTTGATGTACATTTTTGCGCGCGAAGAAGGCTATGCGCGTGAAATTGCGTATTTTTATGACACGGATTTAAAACCGATTCAGAACCAACTGGAGAAATTTGAAGCAGCGGGCGTCCTGGTCAGTCGCGCTGTAGGCCGCACCCGGCCATATTTCTTTAATCCACGCTATTATTTTTTGGCTGAGTTGAGAAGCTTGCTCGGTAAATCTCTATCGGCTTACCCACCCGAAGAGCAGGAAAAATTCCTGATGAATCGTCGCAGGCCGAGGGCAAGGGGAAAACATGAAACCAGTACGTAATATGACCGCTGTGGAGATGGCTGCTTTTATTCAATCATTTTATGGCAGGTGGGTATTAAGGTTGTTCTTTCAGGTGGATGTGCGGTTTCGTTTTACAGCGAGAACAGGTATCTCTCCAAGGATATTGACCTTGTTGACCCTGGGATTGTCAGCCGAAGGGAAGTTATTGTAATGATGGAGCAGGAAGGTTTTATTAGAGAGGGAAGGTACTTCAGACATCCTGAGACAGAAATCCTGATTGAATTTCCTGCGGGGCCGCTTTCGGTTGGGAATGAGTTAATTGAAAATGTGCAAGAATTCCCACTGGAAACGGGGGTATTGAGAGTGCTTTCGGCTACCGATTGCGTGAAAGATCGCTTAAGCGCCTACTATCACTGGAATGATATGCAAGGCCTTTACCAGGCGATCATGGTAGCGAAGCATCAGATTGTTGATTTTCCAGATATTGAACGTTGGTCTGAAGCAGAAGGGCAAGCCCTTAAGTTTCGGGAATTTATGAAACAATTAACTTCGTAAACCTTATCCCACCTGTGTCACAATCACATGCCTAGCCCCGGCCAGGCGCAGCGCCCCGGCAATGACCGGGGCGTTTTTATTGTCGGCCAGGGCAATCATGTTGCCGCCGCGCCCGCCGCCGCTCAGTTTGGCCCCGGCTGCGCCTGCTGCCAACGCGGCCTGTACCAGCACGTCCAGTTCGTTGCAGGAGACGGTCATTTCCTGCAACAGGGTGTGGTTGGCGTTCATCAGCGGACCGAGGGCGGGGATGTCGCCGGTTTCGATGGCGCTGCGCGCGGACCGGGCGATTTCGCCCACCTTGTTGAAGATCTGCTCCCAGCGTTGGGGGTCTGCCTGCCACAGGCTGCGTACGTCGCCAACCGATTCTTTGGTCGGCGCGGGCAGGCCGGTGTTGCCGATCACAATCGTAAATGGCTGTGCAACATGGAAGGTCTGGATGGGCTGGTCTTTGAGGTAATACACCGGGCTGGCGTAGGTGATGACGGTGTTGTCAATACCGGAGGGCGTTCCGTGCAGAAGTTTCTCGGTCTCATAGGCCAGCTGGTTGGTTAGTTCATTGTTGATGGGATGTGAGCAGTATTCTGCCAGCGCGCGAATCAAGGCCACGCTGACCGCTGCGCCGGAGCCCAGACCGGAGGCAACCGGGATGCTGGATTGGACATCGATTTCGATGTTTTTGACTGAATCCACACCCAGGGCGATCAGGGTACTGGTAACAGTGGCGCGCAGCGGGTGGGCCTGCGGCAGTGATCCCAGCTCTGCATGCAGGTCAATGCCCGGGGCGTGAATCCAGATGCCAGCACGGGATGACCCTTTAATTTCCACATTCGCCTGCACCTGAGTGACAGGCACGGCCAGGGCCGGACGGCCATACACCACGGAGTGTTCGCCAAACAGGATGATTTTTCCCGGGGCGGCGCTCATGCCAGGAAGTAAAAGACAATCAGCACGGTGATGCCGCAAAGCAGTATCGATGCTTGCAGCGGTCGATCTGAGAGTAACACTTCTTCTGGCGCGCCTGCCTCGTGCGTGACCTGAATCAGGTACAGGTAGCGGAAGATGCCGTAAACCACGAATGGAATGGTCAGCATCATGCTGTGGTTGCTGGGCAGGTTGGGGGCGCTAAAGGTGTAAAGCGAATAGGCCACGATGGTGGTCGCTGAGACAATGGTGATGTACTGGTCGAGCAGGGGGATGGTGTAGCCTTCGAGTACTTTTCGGTGTGAGCCTGCACCTTTGGCCAGCAGGGCCAGTTCGGCGCGGCGTTTGCCAAAGCCCAGGTAAAGCGAGAGCAGGGTGGTGACGACCAGCAGCCAGGGCGAGAAACGTTCCACAGTGATGAGTGTGACGCCTGCTTCAACACGCAGCACGAACCCGGCGGCAATCACCAGCACATCAATGATCGGGATGTGCTTAAGCCATTTGGTGTAGGCAAGGTTAATGACCAGGTAGGCTGCCAGTACCCCGCAGAACCACGGCGAAAGCCACCAGGCCAGCGGCAGGCTGACGAGAATCAAGAAAATCGCCGCGCTCCAGGCGAGATTCACGGGCAGTAGGCCTGACGGCAGCGGACGGCTTTTCTTGTTCGGGTGCTGGCGGTCGGCTTCCAGATCGGCGATGTCGTTGATGATGTAAACCGTGCTGGAAACCAGGCAGAACAGGGCAAAGCCCGCCAGGGTGCGCAGAAACGGCTCGAACAGGAAGAGTTGCTGGTCGAAAATCAGCGCCAGGAAGACAAAACCGTTCTTCGTCCACTGGCGAGGACGCATGGTTTTTACAAGGGCACTTAACATGCGGGTATTTTACCTGATGTTCTGCAGGTACAACCCTCGGGGTACAATGGGCGCATGGCAAAAGTTCGTCTGGATGTTCTGCTGGTGGAGCGTGGCCTGGCCGAGAGTCGCAGTAAGGCGCAGGCCATCATCATGGCCGGGCAGGCGCGGGTGAACGGGCAAATGGTGGATAAAGTGGCCGCCCTGCTGGATGCTGATGCGACTGTTTCGGTGGAGGCGGGCCCGCGATATGTCTCGCGCGGGGGCGAGAAGCTGGAAGGGGCGCTGGCGGTTTTCCCCGTCCACACGGAGGGCAAAACCTGTGTGGATGTCGGCGCCTCGACGGGCGGCTTCACCGACTGCCTGCTGCAATATGGCGCGGCAAAGGTCTATGCCATTGATGTTGGCAAGGGCATCTTGCACTGGAAGTTGCGCACAGATGCGCGCGTGGTGGTGATGGAAGAAACCAACGCCCGCTTTGTGGAGCAATTGCCGGAACCAATCCAACTGGTGGTTTGCGATGCATCTTTTATTTCGTTAAGGGTTTTGTTGCCGGTGATGCAAAAATGGCTGGACGCAACAGGTGAGGCAATTGTCTTGGTCAAACCGCAATTCGAGGCCGGGCGCAAGGAATCAGCAAAACACAAAGGTGTGATTCGCGACCCGCTGGTGCACCGGCAGGTGCTACTGGATGTGCTCGGTTTTGCTATGGAAAGCGGGTTTGGCCTGTGCGGGTTGGAGCGTTCCCCGTTATTGGGGCCGAAGGGGAATGTCGAATTCCTGGCCTGGCTAAATGTGCGCCCGAACCTAAATGACCCGGTTGAGCTGGTTGCAAGAATTATCCCCGAAATTTAGTTGTCGTAAAACTGCTGTTCGTAGGTACTGACCATGCGCCGCGACTCGGCCAGGATTTCATCAATGCTCATATCCTTGCGGTGAGTTTCAGCCGGATGATAATGAACATGTACCCGCCGTACATTGGGCAGTTGGGTGCACAGCGCTTCTTCGGCCTGGCTGGCAATCGCATCCCCCTTGTGAACCGAGAAATTCCCGTTAATCCCAATCGTAATGTTAATCACCACATGTGGTCCAAAACGGTGGGCCTGCATTTCTTCCAATTGGTCGACTCCAGGCACGCTCATCAGCACCCTGCGTACCTGTTCGGCCAGTTCGCGGCTGGGGATGGCATCCATTAATTCTACAGATGATTCCCTGAGGATGTAAATCCCCGTCCTCAGGATGAGCAGCGCCACCAGGGCGCCCGCCAGTGGGTCCACCCAGGGCAGGCCGCGCTGGCCGAGGAAAATCCCCAGGCTGGCAGCCGAGGCCGAGAACAGGTCATTGCGGTGGTCAAATGCCAGTGCCATGACCACCGGGTTTTGTGTTTCGCGTCCCAGGCGCTGTACATACCAGGTCAAGACGATTTTCAAGCCCACGGTTCCAAGCGCCACCCATAACGCTAGCGGGGAAGCCCCGCTGAAACCGGCCATCCCGCCCTGCAACATGTCCCAGATTTTATCGACCGCATCCCAGAAAACTGCTGCGGCGGTTGCTACTACAAAAGCCCCGACGACAACCGAGGCGATGCTTTCCAATTGCCTGTGGCCATACGGGTGCTCATTGTCGGCGGGTTTACTCGCCAGCCGCATGAAAATACTTGCCACAATGTAATAGGCCACATCGGAGGTGGAATTGATCCCCTCTGCCAGCAGGGCCGGGCTGTGGCTGGTAATGCCCACCACGGTTTTAATCCCGGCCAGTAGGATGTTGCTCCCCAACCCCAGGTTGACAGCCCACAGGCTTTTTGTGTCGCGTTCGTGGCTCATGAATTGATTGTATAAGGGTTTACCCATTGTTGTAATGGAAGAATCTCATATTTAATGACAGTTTTGACGGCTATAATTGGCGGCGATGAACTGTCCGAAGTGTTCAACAGCATTGGTGATCAAGTATTACAAAGGCATGCTGGAAGTGGAAAGTTGCCCGGCCTGCCGTGGCATGTGGCTGGAGATTCACGAATTGGACCGGCTGGAGGATGTAGCGTTTAGTGAAGATGCCCGCAAGGGGTCTTTAATCCATGAAAGCCGCCTGACGAAATTTCCATGCCCGCATTGTGAATCTCCTCTGCATGAATTCACCTATCGCCTGTATGACCTGCATTTGGATGGCTGCCCAAATCATCACGGCTTCTGGCTGGATGGTGGCGAAGATGAGCGGGTGATTGAAATTATGCGCGCCCGTTCTGCCAGCCTGAATCGCCCTCCCGAAGCGGAGTGGCAGGAAGTGTTGAGAAATCTGGTGGCATTTTTCCGATGAAACAGTTCAAAAGATTTTCTGCCCCTCTACTAATCTTGTTGTCAGTTATCCTTGCCCACGGCCTGCAAATTCACCGCCTGGGTTTTTACTGGGATGACTGGGTTTTTGTATATCGCTACCAGACCCTGGGGATACTTAATACTATTTTTTACGGCGATACGCGCCAGTTGGGCGTATATGCCCTTGCGCCAGGCTTCCTGTTTGCAGGTGATACCCCTTTATTCTGGCATATCTACAGTCTTTTCTTGCGTTGGCTGGTTTCCCTGGCGTTCTGGGGGCTGGTCAGTTTAATATGGCCAAGCCATGGCCGCCCGGCCCTGCTGGCGGCCATGTTGTTTGCCGTCCATCCTGCCTTTACGCAGCAATCCATTGCTGTGGTGTACAGCATCCAGTTCTTTACTTATGGTTTGTTCCTGCTTTCCCTTATTGCCATGGTGATTGCTGTTCGGGAGCCAAAACGCTTCGGGTGGGCCGGCCTGCTGGCCTTACTGGGGCAGGTTCACCTGTTCATTGGCGAATATTATTTTGGGTTGGAACTTATCCGCCCGGCCATCCTGTTCATCCTATTCCCCGGTCCGTTTTGGCAGCGGATTCGCAAGAGTCTGGTTGGCTGGCTGCCATACCTGCTTGTGTTGGGAGTTTTCCTTGCCTGGCGGCTGGGTGTGTTTGGCGCAGGATTCAATAGTTACGAGTACGACCTGTTTACCACAGCTTTTCGTGAGGACCCGCGCCTGGCGAGCATGACCCTGTTGGCCAATGGATTGCAGGATGTAGTGGTGATCTTGTTTACAGCCTGGGCGCGCACACTCTCCCCTGATGTAATCGAATTTACCCAGCCGTTTAATATTGTTTCGCTAGTGGTTGCCGGGTTGCTAGCCATGCTTTTGCCTGTGCTCCTGACGCGTTTGACATCTGACGAGCCTACTGATGAGCCGGCCGACGCATCTTTTGCCAAACAGGCAGCCTTGCTGGGTGGCCTGGCGGTGTTGGCAGGCTTTTTGCCTGGCTGGTATGTTGTGCGCCATATTGCCCAGCCCGGCCACTTTGGTGATCGTTTTGCCCTGCCGAGCATTTTCGGCGCCAGCCTGCTGGTGGTTGCCCTGCTGGCTTTCGTGGCAGACCGGCGCAACCAGCGTCACTTTCTGCTGGCGGCTGTAATGATTGGCCTGGCGGTTGGCTACCAAATGCGTGCGGTGAATAATTATCGTTGGGACTGGGAACGTCAGCAGCGCATTTACTGGCAGCTTTATTGGCGTGCCCCGGCGCTGCAGGACGGAACCGTCCTTGTTGGCAACGCTGCCATTTCCACTACGGCAGTGACGTATGCCGCTGCTTATGCTTTCAATAATGTTTACGACACACCCTCGCGGACAGACATGCCGCAAGTCTGGTACGTAAACTACTTTCGCACACCGATTTCCAGCAACTTGCAGGCGTTTATCTCCGGCGACATCCAGCCGGTGGATCGTTTTGCCAATGTTGAGTTCCCGCTGACCCCGCAAACCAGCCTGCCAATTTTTTATACCAATGAACGCTCACAATGCCTGGTTTTGCTGCAGCCGGGTGATGAACTCAACCAGGATATTGATGAGGCCTTCCATTCCCTGACGGTTTTATACAATCCTGCCTTGATTAGTACGGAGGGAGGCGGACTTCCTCCGGCCCGCATCTTTGGCCCCGAGCCTGAACCTGGCTGGTGCATGTTCTACCAAAAAGCGGAACTGGCACTGGAACGGGGTGATATCCAGCAGGTGTTGGCCCTCAAACAGCAGGCCGATGCCGCCGGGCAGCGTTTTCTCAATGCGCATGAGTTGTTCCCCTTTGTTGAAGCTGCCCTTGCCGCAAAAGAGTACGACCTGGCGTTCGACATTTCTGCTGAAGCAGCCCGTTCCCTGCTACGCACCCGCCCGGGCCTGTGCCGGTTATGGCAGGTGGCTGGGGAAATGGATTCATCCGCCGCATACCGGCAGGCGTATGTGGTTGCCGCCAGTGAATTTTCCTGCCCTTCGCCCTAAATTGGGCATTGACGGGGTGATTTTCATACCAGCCCAGGCCGGGCTGGTTTTTTTTATGAACGGCTCATGCGGCCGGGCGGATGGGTAGAATCGGGTATACTTTATCCGCTTAAATCCTATGTCTGAACATATCCGTAACTTCTGTATTATTGCCCATGTCGATCATGGCAAGTCCACCTTGGCGGACCGCTTGCTGCAAAGCACCGGGACGATTTCTTCGCGTGACATGACCGAACAGTTCCTGGATTCCATGGATCTGGAACGCGAAAAAGGCGTGACCATCAAGGCTTCGGCGGTACGCATGAATTACCGTGCCAGTGATGGCAAGGACTACGAACTCAACCTGATCGATACCCCTGGCCACGTCGATTTCGGTTACGAGGTCAGCCGTGCGTTAAATGCCTGTGAGGGAGCTGTGTTGGTGGTGGATGCCACCCAGGGCATCGAAGCCCAGACCCTGGCCAACCTGTACCAGGCGATTGAAGCTGACTTGGCCATCATCCCGGTCATCAACAAAATTGACCTACCCTCGGCCCGACCCGACGAAGTGGCTGAAGACGTGGCTTCGTTAATCGGCGGCGATGCTGCCGATGTGCTGCAAATATCGGCCAAAGAAGGCTTTAATATCGATAAATTACTTGAATCTGTAGTGCAGAAAGTTCCCCCGCCTAGAGGTGAAACTGGACGACCCTTAAGGGCTTTAATTTTCGACTCACATTATGACTCTTACAAAGGCGTCATCTGTTACGTCCGCGTGATGGAGGGCAGCATTGGCGCAAATGAAACCCTGCGCATGATCTCCACCAAAGTGGATGTCAAGCCGATTGAAGTGGGCATCTTTGCGCCGGGTATGAAACCCGTCAGCCGTCTCAGTGCCGGGGAGGTTGGTTACGTCGCTACGGGGTTGAAGACTGTACACGATGCCCGCGTGGGAGATACCATCACCCTGGTGAGCTCCCCTGCGACAGAACCGTTACCCGGGTATCAATATCCCAAACCAATGGTTTTTGCCGGGATTTACCCGGTGGATGCGGACGATTACTCGGATTTGCGCGAGGCGTTGGATAAACTGCAGCTCAATGACGCCTCCCTGACATTTGAACCGGAGACCTCGCAGGCGATTGGGTTTGGTTTCCGTGCCGGGTTCCTGGGTCTGTTCCATATGGAAATTATCCAGGAACGCTTGGAGCGCGAGTATGACCTGGATGTGTTGTTTACCGCGCCATCTGTGGAATATGAGGTCGTGACGGTGACAGGTGAAGTGCTGACCATCGACTCGCCTGCCCAACTGCCGGATGAGGGCAAGATTGCTGAAATCCGCGAGCCGTGGATGAACATCCAGATCATCACACCAACCGATTATTATGGCCCAATCATGGAACTGGTGACCAAGCGGCGTGGTATTTTCAAACAGCAGGAGTACCCGGCCCCGCATCGTGTGCAGTTGGATTTCCAGATTCCGCTGGCCGAGTTGATTGTGGATTTCTTCGATGAATTGAAGTCGCGCACCAAGGGCTACGCCTCACTGGATTACCAGTTTGCAGAATACCGGCCCGACAAATTGCAGAAACTGGAAGTGCTGGTCAATATGGAATCGGTGGATGCGCTGGCGACAATTGTGCATAACAAGGATGCTTACCACAAAGGCCAGGCCTTGATTACCAAACTGAAAGACCTGATTCCGCGCCAGATGTTCGATGTTGCCATCCAGGCTGCTTCGGGCGGGCGCATCATCAGCCGGGCAACCGTCAAGGCAATGCGTAAGGATGTTCTGGCCAAGTGTTATGGTGGCGACATTACCCGTAAGAAAAAACTGCTGGAGAAACAAAAGAAAGGCAAGCGGCGTCTCAAAATGGTCGGGAATGTTGAAATTCCCCAGGATGCTTTCATGGCAATCCTGAAACTGGAATCGGAATAAGCCAGCCAGGGACACAATAGAAAAGGCTGTGCCCCTGGAGAAAATCACAGGTTAGGAAACTACGAGACCGATGAAAGAATTTCGCCGCATGCTGCCCGGTTTGGTGATCAGCTTTTTGCTGATTGCTGTCATCCTGTACTTTGTTGATTTGCAGGCCATGTGGCTGGCCATCCAGTCGGCGAATTACACGATATTGCTGGTTGCGCTTCTTTTAGGGTTTTCATGGCTCCTGGTTCGGGCTTTGGTCTGGCGTACATTGCTGCGCGAGAAGGCATCTTATAAAGACGTCTTCCTGACCCTGATGGAAGGCTACCTGTTGAACAACTTCCTGCCGTTCCGCCTGGGGGAACTGGGTCGCGCCTTCCTGCTTAGTCGCAAATCCGAATTAAAGTTTGCTGAAATACTTTCGACCATCATTATTGAACGGGTCACCGACCTGGCCTTTTCCGCTGCGATTCTTGTGACGGCGGTGCCGTTTGTCGTCGGCGCACAGGGGGCTGCGCAGGTTGGTTTTGTCATTGGCGGGATTGTATTGCTCGGCTTGGTTGCCATGATGATCCTGGCCCGCAACCGCCAATGGGCGCTGGGCATCTTTCATAATATAAGCCAGCGCTGGCCTTCCCTGCAGCGTTTTGGCGGCGGCATCCTTGAATCGTTCCTGGCCGGGCTGGAAGTGCTGGCCGATGGCTGGCGTTCGGCCCGATTTTTTGGTCTGATGGCGTTGAACTGGGGCATGGCTGTCGTGCAATATTACTTGTTGTCACTGGCGTTCTTCCCGCAAGCCGAGCCGGTCTGGGGCATGTTCGTTCTAGGCGCGGCGGCTTTCGGCGGGGCCATCCCCTCCCTGCCGGGTGGTGTAGGCACATTGGAGGGCGCTTTTGCCGGGGCGCTGACTCTGCTTTCTGGTGACCAATCCACTGCGCTGGCAGTGGCCCTGACTGGCCGCGCACTGAACTACCTGTACAGTATTTCGATGGGTATGTTTGCACTCTCTCGTGAAGGGCAGACGCTCTCAGGGATCTACCAGCAATTAATGGCGCTCCAAGCGCGCAAGGAAACCCCGGAGGAAGGATAGAGGATGTCGAAACATTATTTTGTCACTGGCGGGGCAGGTTTCATTGGTTCCAATTATGTACATCGCTTATTAAAACGCGGCGAAAAAGTAACCGTGTACGACAACCTGAGCCGGGCTGGCGCGCCACGCAACCTGAAATGGCTGCAAGAAACCTTTGGCCGGGATGCATTTGAACTGGTCTCCGGAGATATTCGCGATGCCAGCCTGCTGACGGCCAGCGCCCGTACTGCAGATGTAATCGTACACCTGGCCGGGCAGGTGGCTGTCACCACCTCTGTGGTTCATCCGCGCGAGGATTTTGAGATCAATGCCCTGGGCACATTTAACGTGCTCGAGGCTGCCCGCCTGAATGGCCGCAACCCGATTGTATTGTATTCCTCCACCAATAAAGTTTATGGCGGCATGGATGATGTAAAAGTTGTTCAACGCGGCAGCCGCTGGGAATATGAAAGCCTGCCAAATGGCTGTCCCGAAGACCAGCCGCTGGACTTTCATTCGCCGTATGGCTGTTCAAAAGGAGCGGGCGACCAGTATGTGCGCGACTATCATCGCATTTATGGCCTACCGACGGTAGTGTTGCGCCAGAGTTGTATCTATGGCCCGCGCCAGTTCGGGATTGAAGACCAAGGTTGGGTAGCCTGGTTTGTGATTGCTGCGGTGACGGGTCGTCCGCTCTCCATTTTTGGGGATGGCAAGCAGGTTCGGGATTTGCTGCACGTTTATGACCTGCTCGACGGCTATGATCTGGCTATCCAAAACATTGACCGGGTGCAGGGTGATGTCTTCAACCTGGGCGGCGGGCCGCAAAATACCCTCTCGGTATGGACGGAATTTGGACCGTTGCTTGAGAAGATGCTGGGCAAACCCATCCCTGTGACATTTGGCGATTGGCGGCCTGGTGACCAGAAAGTTTTTGTAGCAGACATCCGCAAGGCGCACGAAACCTTTGGCTGGCGGCCGAATTATGACGTGGAAAAAGGCATCCGCCAGTTGTTCGATTGGGTGAACGCCAACAAGGACCTGTTCTAATGCATCGTGACAAGCGCATTCTTGGCAGTGTTGCTATTGCAGTATCTCTATTATGCTGCCTTCCGCTGGCCTGTCTTTCCGGGTTGGTGGTTCTTGCCGGGGGTTCTGTGGCCCTGGAACAGGGTTACCTGTGGACGGAAGAAGATACCCTGACGTTTGCTGTGTTTGGAATCGGGCTGGCGATTGGCCTGTTGGGGCTGGCCGGCCTGCTGGGTGGCGGAATCTGGGCGGTTGTTTCAGCCAACCATGCTGAGAAACAAGAAAACGAGTATTTCGAGTCTTTATCATGAAAATCTTGACTGTCCTTACCTACTATCGCCCGCATACCTCCGGGTTGACGATTTATGCCGAGCGGCTGGCCGAGGCCTTTGCCGTACGCGGCCACGAAGTGGTGGTGTTGACCAGCCATTTTGACCCGTCCACGCCGCGCGAGGAAACCGTGCATGGCGTGCGGATTGTCCGCGCGCCGGTGGCTTTCCGGGTCAGCAAGGGCGTGATTATGCCCACTTTTGGCCTGTATGCTTGGAAATATGTGGCTTGGGCCGATGTAGTGCAACTGCACCTGCCGCAATTTGATGCGCCGGGTTTTTCCTTCCGCGCGCGGATGCTGGGCAAGCCCTCTGTGTTGACCTATCACTGCGACCTGCAATTACCGCAGGGTTTCTTAAACAAGATAGTCAATTCTGTGGTGGATTTCCAGAATGACATGGCGGGGCGGTTGGCCAGCCATATTGTGACCTATACCCAGGATTACGCCGATCACTCGCCCTATCTTTCGCGTTTTATGCATAAATTGACCCCTATCCTGCCGCCAGTGGTTTTACCGCCACCCTTGCCTGGCGCAGTCGAGGCTTTCGCCCGCCAAAATGTCGGCGACAAAAGCCCAACGATTGGCATGGCCACCCGTTTTGCCTCTGAAAAAGGCGTGGAAATCCTGTTGGATGCCCTGCCCGCCGTATTCAAGAAATATCCCAATGCGCAGGTCTTGTTTGCAGGCCAGCATAAAGATGTAATGGGCGAGCAGGCCTATTTCGAGCGCCTGGCCCCGCGGATTCGCGAATATGAAGCACGCGGCCAGTGGGTCTTCCTCGGTACGCTTAACCCACAGCAAATGGCAGCTTATTACCCGAACCTGAATGTGCTGGTTGTCTCCAGCCTGAACTCCACTGAGGCCTTCGGGTTGGTACAGATCGAAGCAATGATTAATAATGTGCCCTGTGTGGCTTCGGCCTTGCCGGGCGTACGCCGCCCGGTGCAGATGACCGGCATGGGGCAGGTCACCCCGATCGGTGATGCGACTGCCCTGGCGCAGGGTATCCTTGAAGTGTTGGGCAACCCGGCCAAGTATCGGCGCGACCCGGCTGAAATCGCCCGGCCCTACGATCCCGACTCAGTGGCAGCCCGCTACGAAGAATTATTCGCAAAATTAAAAGGATGATGCTGCAGGGTTGAAACCCTGTCGTAAAAGACGCCATGAAGGATTTCCTCTATCTCCATACGCGCGATTTGCCTTATTTCCGCGCCCTGTTACGGGCCGTCGAGTCCCGTTTTTATCAGGACCTTGAAATTCCCTCGCCGACCCTTGACCTGGGTTGCGGCGATGGCCATTTTGCCCAACTAACTTTTGATCGCAACCTCGAGGTCGGCCTCGACCCGTGGACGGGACCCATCCACGAAGCCGGGAAGCGCCAGGTCTACTACCTGCTCACCGAAGCCGACGGCGCGCACATGCCCTACCCTGATGCCCACTTTGCCAGCGCCATCAGTAACTCTGTGCTCGAACACATCCCCCACCTGGATGCTGTGCTGGCCGAAACTGCCCGTGTGCTCAAGCCGGGGGCGCCGTTTATATTCTGTGTGCCTAACCAGAACTTCCTGCCCAACCTGTCTGTGGCGCGTTTCTTCGATGCCATTGGCCTGAAACCCCTGGCTCGCGCCTACCGCAACTTCTTCAATACCATCTCTCGTCACGTCACTTGCGAAGACCAGGAGCAATGGGCCAGCAGACTTGAAAAAGCTGGTTTCACAGTGCAAAGCGCCCGCGACTACTTCTCGCCTGCCGCGCTGGCCATGCTGGAGTGGGGCCACTACTTTGGCCTGCCCTCCCTGCTGATCCATGTCGTTACCCGGCGCTGGAATCTGGTTTCAGCGCACTGGAATTTTGCCCCCCTGTTGGCCTTGCTCCAAAAGTACTACAACGAGCCGATTCCCGACCCCAACGGGGCGTACACATTCTACGTGGTCCGCCGCATCTGATAAAATCACGCCCGTCATGAATGAACCCAGCCTTTTAGACTACCTGAAATCAAAATTATCCCCCTGGCAGACGGAAGAACTAGACCTTCCGGATATAGTGGAAGAAGAACCGGCTGGCTCTCCCCGGCCGGCTTCCGTTCTCTCCAAATACAGCTCGCTGAAAGACCTGCCCTGGCGAACAATTTTTGCCTTTGCCCTGGCCCTGTTTGGCCAGCGTTTGCTCGAACCGCCTGTGGAGAGTTATTTCGTCCCGGCAGGCTATTACCTGCTGGCAGTCATTGTGCTAGGGTGGGCTCTTGCTGCCAGGGAACTGCGCCTGCCCGATACTGTGGAACAAAGCGAAGCCGAAGACCCGCTAACCCTGCGCCGCAACTGGTTTATTGCTGCCATGCTGTTTTCAGTGCTGGCCTTTGTGTTTTTTACCAACAATCTGTTCAGCACACTAAATGTCAGTCTGTGGCTGGCAGCCATCACCTGCCTGGTGATTTCATTGACAATAACAGATTGGCGTGCCAACCTCGCTGCAGCAGGCGCATTCTTCACCCGCCCGTACTGGAGCCTCCCGGTTACACGCTGGGGAGTGCTGCTCCTGGCGGTTTTTGCCGTGGCGGCATTTTTCCGTTTTTACGACCTGACTGGTACGCCGGCCGAACCGTTTAGCGACCACGCTGAGAAACTGTTGGATGTCTATAACGTCACGCAGGGGCAGAGCAATATCTTTTTTGTTCGCAATACTGGCCGCGAATTCCTCCAGATGTACTGGACGGCTTTTGTGGGTTGGGCTTCCGGAACAGGCATTTCTTTCATGAGCCTGAAGCTGGGTACCGCCCTGCTTGGCTTCTTTGCCCTGCCATTCATCTATATGCTCGGGCGAGACCTGTTCAACCGCCGGGTGGGTTTGTTTGCCCTGTTGCTCTCGGGCATGGCCTACTGGCTGAATGTCACCAGCCGGGTGGGGTTACGCTTTCCGCTATTCCCGGCCTTTACTGCCCCGGTTTTATTCTTCATCTTGCGCGGCCTGCGTAACCAGAATCGCAATGATTTCATCTGGGCCGGCTTGTTTTTAGGGCTCGGCCTGCATGGTTACAGTTCTTTCCGTATTGTGCCGTTTGTTGTAGCAGCAGCCATCCTGCTTTACCTGATCCATACCCATTCGGTGATACAGCGTCGCCAGGCCGTGTTGCTGCTGGCTGTGGTTGCATTGGCGGCCTTCCTGGTTTTCCTGCCATTGCTGCGGGTGATGATCGAGATGCCGGACATGGTTCTTTACCGTGCCATGACCCGCATTGCTGAGACGGAAAGACCCTTGCCTGGCCCGGCCTGGCAGATTTTGCTTGAAAACATCGGCAAATCGATGCTGATGATGAATGTAGACAACGGTATCATCTGGGTTCATTCCGTACCACTCCGCCCGGCATTGGATGTCGTTTCGGGTGTGTTTTTTGCGTTTGGTTACCTGATGTTGTTTGTTCGCTACCTGCGAAAACGGGATTGGTTGGATCTGTTTCTGTTATTGGCCGTCCCCATGTTGATGCTGTCTTCTTCGCTTTCGCTGGCCTTCCCTGAAGAGAATCCCTCGCTCAACCGTTCTGGCGGAGCAGCAATTGTTGTCTTTCTCATCGCCGCGCTGGCGCTGGATGGCCTGTATTCCGCACTTCGTGAGTCCGCTTCCCGCTGGGGCAGGGGTATGGCGTTTGGACTGGTGGGATTCCTGCTGGTCTGGTCCGGCTACCAGAATTACGACCTCGTCCTAAATCAATACAGTTCCATTTTTCGTTACAGCGCGTGGAATACATCTGAAATGGGCCGTGTGATTACGGCCTTTGAAGCGGCGGGCAACAGCCTGGAGAATGCTTTTGTAGTGCCGTACCCGCACTGGGTGGATACGCGCCTGGTGGGGGTGTGGGCAGGTTACCCGACCCGCGATTTTGCCCTGTGGCGGGAACAACTGGGCATGGTGCAAAACCTGCCCGGCGGAAAGATGTTCCTGGTAAAGGAAGACGACACCGAGACATTGGATGTCTTGCGCGCCTTATACCCAAACGGTTCTTATAGTCTTTATAATTCAAGGACGCCGGGTAAAAATTTCTGGATCGTGTTTGTGCCGCCAGCCGGTGTCCCGGCCCTGCCATAGCGAAAGGGATTTAATTTATTATGGAAGAGACGATTACCCCACAAGAAGCGAAGCCCGACTATACCGCCATCTTTCGAAAGGTTGTTGTGGCGGTCTTGCTGGTCATAATCCTGGCTGTGGCGGCCTATTTCAGGTTTACGGGTGTCAATTGGGATGACAATGCCCACCTGCATCCGGATGAACGCTTCCTGACCATGGTAACGACTGCCATCCAACCAGATGACGCCAATTACTTTAACACTGCTGAAAGTACGCTGAATCCGCATAATCGTGGTTTTGGTTTTTATGTGTATGGTACGCTGCCGATTATCCTCGTGCGTTACATTGGCGAAGCCCTGGGCCAGACTGGGTACGATGAAATTACCCTGCTTGGGCGTCAAATTTCAGCCATTGTAGACCTGCTGACGATTCTTGTTTTGTTCTGGATTGGCACACGTATTTATAATGCCCGCGTGGGCCTGCTGGCAGCGCTTTTTTCTGGGCTGGCAGTCACGCAAATCCAGCAGTCACATTACTACACGGTGGATAACTTTGCCACCTTTTTCATGACCCTGGCGGCGGCTTTTGCTGTTGAGATCATGCTGGATGAGCGTCCGTTTGGCATTGAAGCCTCGCAGGATGAGAATCGATACATTCGTCTGGCGGAGGATGCGCGCAAAGCGATTTCACAGCCGATATTCATCTTCAGCCTGTTGTTCGGCCTGGCACTGGGCATGGCCATGGCTTCCAAGATCAACGCCGCGCCGCTTGCCATCCTGCTTCCGGCTGCCTTGGCGATTCACTTCTTCCGGGTTGGCACTGGTTTTGATCAAACCCGCCGCGAGGAGTACATGGTCAGCCTGGTGAGCCTGGTGGTGGTTGGCGCTTTCTTCACCGTGCTGGCGTTTCGAATCTTCCAGCCGTATGCCTTCAACGGGCCGGGTTTCTTTGGCGTATTGCCCAATGATCAGTGGGTGCAAAACATGCAAGAGCAGCGCCTGCAAGCTGGCGGCGATGTGGACTTCCCACCCGCATTGCAATGGGCGCGCCGCTCGGTAACCTTTTCTGGCTATAACCTGTTTGTCTGGGGGTTGGGCCTGCCGCTGGGCCTGCTTTCCATTGCCGGTTTCCTTTTCATGGGTTGGCGAATCTTAAAAGGCGAGTGGCGAACACACATTTTATTGTGGGGTTGGACAGCCATCTATTTCACCTGGCAATCCATTCAGTGGAATCCGACCATGCGTTACCAGCTGCCGATTTATCCGCTGCTGGCGTTGATGGCCGGCTGGCTGATCTTGAACGTACCTGGCTCCCCCCGGCCTGCCTTGCAAAAACTTATTAAATTCGCCACGCTGACGGTGGCCCTACTGGTCACGCTGGCCACTGCAACCTGGGCATATGCCTTCACGCGAATTTATAACGTACCGCATACCCGTGTGGAGGCCACCCGCTGGATCTACCAGAACCTGCCCGGCCCGGTTAACCTGTTTATTACCCAGGCTGATGGTTCTGTCTATCACCAACCCATCGCCATCATCCCCGGCTACACTATCCAGCCAAGTGTGCCTCTGGATGCCGCCCTGCGGATTTTCCGTGATGGCAGTCTTGAGTCGCTGACTTTTGGCAAGGTGATTGACACCCAGCCCGGTGGTGCCCAGACCATTTATGTTTCAATCTTTGACAACCCGGGGTATTCAGGGGAGTCCTTACTGGCGCGTGGCAGTGTGGAAGCTGACTTCCTGACAGCCAGTGGCCCGTTCACTGTCCGCCTCGATAATGCCATCCCGGTTATAAAAGACCAGACCCTGTACTTCCGCATCGAATCAACCGGCGCGGTCAACCTTCTGGGTACTGCCCCGATCAACGAAAGCTCCTGGGATGACGGCCTGCCCCTGCGAATTGATGGTTACGATGGTTATGGGGGTCTGTACCAGGGAGGCCTGAACCTGGAGTTGTACTGGGATGACAATATTGACAAAGTCACCCGCTTCCAGACCAACCTCGACAACGGCGATTACATCTTTATTTCCAGCAACCGCCAGTGGGCGACCACCACCCGTGTGCCGGAACGTTACCCGCTCACCACGGCCTACTACCGCGCCCTGCTTGGCTGCCCGGAAGACCAGGATATCATCTGGTGTTACAACGTGGCCCGGCCTGGCATGTTTAACGGCCAGCTGGGCTACGAACTGGTGCAAGTCTTTGAATCTTACCCAAATATTCAGCTGGGCGACTTCCATTGGGAGGCTAACACCCAGTTTGCGGAAGAAGCCTTTTCAGTTTATGACCACCCCAAAGTATTAATCTTCCAAAAGACTGAACAGTACGACCCTGAAAAAGTGCGCGCGGTGCTCGAAAGTGTGGACTTGAGCCGGGTCATCCGTGTAACGCCGCGCAAGGCTGCCTCGCTCTTCACCGGCGACCTGATGCTTCCTGATGCCACCTGGCAGGCCCAGCAGGAAGCGGGTACCTGGTCTGAATTGTTCTCTTATGAGAACCTGCAAAACAAGTATCCGGTTGTCGGTCTCCTGCTTTGGTACCTGGCCATTACTGTGTTGGGCTGGCTGGCCTACCCGTTGCTGCGATTATTCCTGCCCGGTCTGCCAGACAAAGGTTACCCGCTGGCGCGGCTGGCTGGCCTGTTGCTGCTGGCTTACATCAGTTGGGCGGTTGGCTCATTGGGCGGGACGTATTCCCGGCTCACGATTGCGCTGGCGTACGGCCTGATCGGCATCTCCGGGCTGGCGGTCGGTTGGTGGAAACGGAAGGAGATTAAGGGTGAGCTCGCCACCCGAATGAAATATTTCGGGCTTGTAGAAGCGGTTTTCCTGGTCATCTTCCTGATCGACCTGGTCATCCGTATTGGCAATCCGGACCTGTGGCATCCATCCAAAGGCGGGGAGCGGCCAATGGATTTCTCGTATTTCAATGCTATTCTCAAAAGCGAGACTTTCCCGCCGTATGACCCGTGGTTTGCAGGCGGGTACATCAACTATTACTACTGGGGTTTTGTGCTGGTTGGCACGCCGGTAAAACTGCTCGGCATTGTTCCGTCGATTGCGTATAACTTCATCCTACCGACCCTGTTTGCCATGCTAGCGCTGGCGGGTTTCTCAGTAGCCTGGAACTTGCTTGCCCGACCGGCGGAGGAAGGGCCCAGCGACCTGCCCATTTGGGGCGGGTTGGCTGCCTCGCTGGGGTTGGTGCTGGTCGGCAACCTCGGGACGATTCGCATGATATTCCACGGCCTGCAAAAGATGGCCGTCGGGCAAGAAGCCTTTGCCAACCCGGATGCCTGGTTCTTTGAACGTCTGGCTTGGGCCGGGCAGGGAGCCTTGCGCCTGTTAATTGGCGAAAACCTGCCTTTTGGCTGGGGTGATTGGTACTGGCTGCCCAGTCGCGTTATCCCTGCGCCGGGTGAAGTCGAGCCGATTACGGAATTCCCGCTCTTTACCTTCCTGTACAGCGATTTGCACGCCCATATGATTTCCCTGCCGTTGACGGCGTTGGCAGTTGCTTGGGCGGTTTCCACCCTGTTTGCCCGCCGCCTGCAGATCTGGGAGTGGCTGCTCAGCCTGGCTTTTGGCGGCCTGGTGATTGGCGCATTGCGCCCGGTGAACACCTGGGACTTCCCAACCTACCTGATCCTGGGGATGGTGGTGGCCGGGTATGCCATCTTCCGCTACGCCGAGGTGGGTGCGGCAGACCGCTTTGGCCTGCCGCACCTGTTGCAGCGTGCTGGCCTGGCACTGGCAGGTATGGCTGCCCTGGCGGGTTTTGCCCTGCTCTTCTATGAACCATATGTCCGCTGGTATGGGCTGGGGTACAGTTCCATTGCGCAGTGGACGGGGACCAAGACGCCCTTTGCGTCCTATGTGACCCATTGGGGCTTATTCCTGTTCATCATCGTAACCTGGATGGTCTGGGAAGCGATTGACTGGATGGCCAAAACGCCGCTCTCATCCGTCAGCAAACTGCGCCCGTACACTGCTTTCCTGCAACTGGCCGGCTTGCTGGCAATTGTTGTCTGGGCAGTGTTGCAATTCTTCTTCTCAGTACAGGTTGCCTGGCTGGTCTTGCCGTTGGCTTTGTTGGCACTGGTGCTCATCCTGCGCCCCGGCCAGCCGGATGCCAAACGCCTGGCGCTCTTTATGGTTGGTACCGGCTTGCTGCTCACCCTGGTGGTGGAAGTGATTGTGCTGGTCGGTGATATCGGCCGCATGAACACCGTCTTTAAGTTCTACCTGCAGGTCTGGGTCATGTTCGCCATTGTTGCTGCGGCGGCTTTTGCCTGGCTGCTGGATGCGATGCCCTCTTTTACCCCCGGTTGGCGCAATTTCTACTCCTCGGTAACAACTGTCTTGATTGGCTGTGCATTGCTTTTCACATTTACAGCCAGTATGGCAAAGATTCGTGATCGTATTACCCCCGAAGCGCCGATTGGCCTGGATTCGCTCAGTTACATGGAATACACCCGTCATTGGGATGGTGGCGACCTTGATCTGGTGGAGGATTTCCGTGCCATCCGCTGGATGCAGGAGAATATCCCTGGTACATCTGTCATTGTTGAAGCCCACACTCCCGAATACCGCTGGGGTAGCCGCTACACCATTTATACCGGCCTGCCCGGGGTGGTCGGTTGGAACTGGCACCAGCGCCAGCAGCGTGCAGTTCTGCCGGATACGATCGTTTTTGAGCGTGTCAACGAAATTAACGATTTCTACGCGACAACCGATGTCACTGCGGCGCGGGCATTCCTTGAGAAATACAACGTACGCTACATTGTTGTTGGACAATTGGAAATGAACTACTATCCGGGCGATGGCCTGCTAAAGTTCCCTGCCCAGGAAGGCAGGCTCTGGGAGCAGGTTTACCAGGATGGCCGGACCACCATTTATCAGGTATTGCCATGAGCCGCATCTTTCACATCACCGGCCGCGCCGATTGGGCCGCCGCACAGGCTGCCGGTCAGTACACTGCGCCCAGCCTGCGAAGTGAGGGATTCATCCATCTGTCGACAGTCGAACAGGTAATCGCGGTGGCCAACTCGTTTTATATGGGTCAGGTGGATTTGGTGCTCTTAAGCGTGGATACAGGGAAAATAACCGCCCCGCTAAAATGGGAGCCACCCATCGGGCTGCCTCCCCCAGGCGGGGCGACTGACCAGCAGCTTTTCCCGCACCTGTACGGTCCGCTGAACCTGCCCGCCGTTGTAGCGGTGATAAACTTCCCGCCCGGTGAGCACGGTCGTTTTGAGTTGCCCGAAGAATTGAGATAATAATGCTTCAGTTCCTGCTCTGGTATTTGCTTGTCAGCCTGCTGGGAATTGTCACGTTCCCTTTGGCCTATCGCCTGTTGCCGGCCTTTGCAGACCGGGGTTATGCCCTCAGTCGCGCATTTGGGCTGCTACTCTGGGGCTATGTTTTCTGGATGTTGGCCTCGCTGGGGTTTATCAACAATAACCCGGGTGGGTTGTTGCTTTCACTGTTTGTGGTGCTTGGGCTGGGAGTCTGGGCCAGCCGTGGCGATTTCAGCCAGCCGAAAGCCTGGCTACAGGCCAACCGGCGCATAGTGCTGATTGTCGAAGTCTTATTCCTACTGGCCTTTGCTTTCTGGGCGTTTGTACGTGCTGCCAACCCTGAAATTGCTGGAACTGAAAAACCCATGGAACTGGCATTTATTAATGCCATCATGCGTTCGGCCACCTTCCCGCCGCATGATCCCTGGCTGGCCGGGTATGCCATTTCGTATTACTACTTCGGTTATGTCATGACAGCCATGCTGGCCGGGCTGACGGCAACCCCGGGGGAGGTCGCGTTTAACCTGATGCTGGCCCTGGTCTTTGGCCTGGCCGCGATTGGGTCGTATGGCGTGCTGTATAACTTGCTCTCTGCGCACTGGCCGGGAAAAACCCCGCCCGGGCGGCCGGCCTGGCTTGGGCTGCTGGCGCCGCTTTTTTTGCTCGTTCTGAGCAACTGGCAGGGTTTCCTCGAAGTGTTACACCGGCGCGGCCTATTTTGGTCGTTTGCAAGTGACGGCTCGGCACAATCGGCTTTCTGGACCTGGCTTGGCATCCGTGACCTGAATTCGCCGCCAGCCCAGCCGTTGGGTTGGATCCCTGACCGTTACTGGTGGTGGTGGCGCGCCTCGCGCGTTTTACAGGATTACGATTTTGCCGGGAACTTTGCCGAGGTTATCGATGAATTCCCGTTTTTCTCTTTCCTGCTGGGTGACCTGCACCCGCATGTACTGGCCATCCCGTTCGCCCTTTTGGCTGCTGCGTTGGCCCTGCATTTGTTCCTCCGTGATACGGATGCTGAAACCCGCTTGTTTCGTTTTTCAATTCCATTTTCGCTGGCCGATTTCACTGTGTATGGCTTGGCGTTGGGAGGGTTGGCCTTCCTGAACACTTGGGATTTCCCCATTTACCTGGCGTTGGCGCTCGGCGCTTTGTTGCTGGCGCGGGTTCGGAAACATGGGTGGGGCTGGCACCTGGCCGAGGAAGTCCTGCTGGTGGCGATTCCTTTGGGGCTGGTTTCCATTTTGATGTACCTGCCGTTTTATATCGGCTTTTCATCGCAGGCGGGCGGCATCTTGCCCAATATATTGTTCCCGACCCGCACGGTATACCTTTGGATTATGTTTGGCCCGTTGTTAGTGGCCCTGTTTGCATTCTTTGCACTGAATTACCGGCAGGCTGCCAATCATCGCTTTGGCTGGCTGGCCGGGTTTGGGTTTGTGTTGTTGCTGTGGTTGGTTTCATTCTTGCTGGCCTTGCTGGCCTCGGGAACACCCACCGGGCAGGGCCTGCTTGCATCGCAGGGAGTGGGAGATATCTGGGCGTTGTTGGGCCGTTCTGCCATGCAGCGTCTCGTTACGCTGCCCACCCTGTTGACGTTGGGGGTGCTCATCAGCTTGGCGCTGGCGTATGGTACGGTAACCCTGGCTTCGGGTGAGCCTGCCCGTCAGGGGCGCAGCCCCCTCCCAATGATGATGTTGTTCATCCTGTTTGGCGCCCTTCTGGTGCTGGCGCCCGAGTTTGTTTACCTGCGTGACCAGTTTGGCACACGTATGAATACGGTCTTTAAGTTCTATTACCAGGCCTGGATCCTGTGGTCGTTGGCTGCGGCGTTTGGCGTGGCGGTTTTATTTGGTGAACGACGCGGGTTGCCCTGGCAATTGGTGCGCTTACTGGTGGTGGCCGGGGTGCTGATGGGCCTGTTCTACCCGGTTTTGAGCCTGCCCAACAAGACCAATGGGTTTAACCCATCCAGTGGCCTTTCGTTGGATGGCGCCCAGTTCTTGACGCGCTACGTCCCGGATGATTACCTGGCCATTCAGTACCTGCGTCGCCTGCCGAAAGGCGTGGTTGCCGAGGCGGTTGGCGGTAGTTATACGGAATATGCCCGTATGGCAACCTTTAGCGGGCAGCCCAATGTGCTTGGCTGGCCGGGCCATGAAGGTCAGTGGCGCGGTGGCGGCGAGGAAATGGGCAGCCGCATGCAGGACATGGAATTGCTCTATAACACACCAGACTGGGTAACTGCCCAGGCGATTTTGCGTCAGTATGATATTCGTTATGTAGTGATTGGCTCGAATGAGCGCTTTACGTACCAGGTGCAGGAAGAAAAGTTTGCCAGCAATCTGCGGGAAATTTTCCGCCAGGGGCAGGTTGTCATATATGAAGTCCCATAAGGGCAAAGGGTGTGTAAAAAGGCAGGTACAATACACAAATGCCGGAAAAAACATCGACTACACAATTTTCGAATGAACGGATACTGCTGGCGCTGGCCTTTGGCCTGGCGCTGGCCTTGCGATTGCTGCGCCTGGGCGAAATGCCACTTTCTGATGAAGAAGCAGGCTGGGCTTTGCAGGCATTGGATGTCAGCCAGGGATTGCGGCCTGAAATTGGCCATAACCCCGCCTATGTATTATTGACGGCGCTGGCATTTTTCTTTTTTCAGGCCAGTGATTTCACTGCCCGGCTCATCCCTGCTTTGGCAGGCAGCCTGCTGGTGCTAGCCCCGCTTTTCTTTACAGACCAACTGGGGCGCCGCGCGGCGGTTGTCCTGGCATTTTTACTGGCCGTAGAGCCGGGTTTGTTGGCACTCTCTCGGCAGGCAGGCGGTCTGATGCTGGCGCTGACCACCGCGGTCTTTGCCCTGGGATTTTGGAAAGCTGGCCGCCGGGAGTGGGCTGGCGCGTTGACTGGCCTGGCGTTGCTTTCTGGTCCATTCCTGTGGGCGGGCTTGCTGATTGGCCTGCTGGCGGTGTTACTGTCTAACCTGGTACAGGGGCGTTCGTTCCGCATCAGGACAGATCGAGAGTCCTGGCAGCCATTTGGCATCGCGCTTGTGGCAACCTATCTGTTCCTGGGGAGCTTGTTCCTGTTCGCTCCCGGCGGTTTGGGCGCTGGTTTGCTGGCATTGCCATCTTACCTGGTGGGTTGGGTTTCTTTTTCCGATGTCTCCATGATGACCTTGTTGGCTGCCCTACCCGCCTATGCCATGCTGGCCCTGGTTTTCGGGCTGATCGGCATGGTACGTGGCCTGTTGGTGCAAGATAAAGTTGTTACTGCTGTGTCAATCTTCCTGCTGTCTGCCCTGGTGGTGACGCTCGGATATCCCTCCCGCCAGGTGGGCGACCTGGCCTGGGTGCTGCTCCCGTTGTGGGCGCTGGCAGCCATTGAGATTGAAAAATATATCCGCCCCGCGCAAGATGGTTTCTGGGAGACGATGGGCATGTTTGCTCTGTCAACCGCCATGCTCTTTTTTGCCGGGCTGAATTTTATGACCATTGCCAATATTCCGTTGGATGATACTTCCCTGACCCTGCGCTGGCTGGCTTTTTTCGGGGCCATTGCCTTGCTGCTTATCAGTGCTGTGCTGGTGGCGGGTGGCTGGTCGATTCAGATTGCTGTACAGGGTACAGCCTGGGGCTTCCTGGTCGTTTTGCTTGTATACACCCTTGCAGTGGGCACAGGTGCGGCGCAACTACGCACCCACACAACGGTTTCCATGTGGCCGCGCGGCCCGCAGGTGGTGCAACCTCGCCTGTTGGAGCAGCACCTGGGTGAACTGGCGCGCTGGAAGGTTGGCGTGCCAGGCGGCTTGGATGTCCGCATGGTGGCAGTCAATTCTCCGGCCATGCGCTGGGCTTTACGAGACTGGGATGTAACCGAATCCAGCGCACCAAGTACGGATTCATCCCCAGCGTTTGTGATTACACCGGTCAATTACCCGACCCTCGAACTGGAAGCAGGCTACCGCGGCACAGACTTGGTCTGGCGGCGCTACGCTTCCTGGGAGGCAGCCCTGCCAATCGACTGGCTGCGCTGGTTTGCCCTCCGTGAATTGCCGCAGGTGGATGAACAGGTTATCTTGTGGGTCCGCACAGATATATTTGTCGATTCGCAAAATAACCCTCAGGACACCCAATGACACATCCTTCCATTATTGCCATCGACGGTCCGGCGGCTTCCGGCAAATCCACCCTGGGTTTTAAGCTGGCCGAAACACTAGGCTATTTGTTTTTTGATACCGGCCTGATGTACCGCGCTGTCACTTGGCTTGCCCTTCAACGCAATGTAAATCTCAAGGACGAAGCGGCCGTCACAGACCTGGCACATGGTGTCCCCATCGAAGTCACGCCTCCATCCCTGGAAGATGGTCGTGCTTGTGACGTGGTCGTGGATGGGCATGACATCACCTGGGAAATCCGCCGTCCGGAAGTGGACGCCAATGTCTCGGCTGTTTCGGCCTATCCCGGTGTGCGCCAGGCTCTCAGCGAGCAGCAGCGTCGCATCGGTATGCGCGGCCGGGTGGTCATGGTGGGACGCGATATTGGCACAGTGGTATTGCCCGAAGCCGACCTAAAAGTTTACCTTGATGCATCCTCGGATGAACGCGCTCGCCGCCGCCACGAGGAGAATCTCTCACGAGGGCAACAATCTGATTTCGATGAAATCCTGGCAAAAGTGATCGAGCGCGACCGGATCGACACCACCCGTGCCGTTGCCCCGTTAAAGCCAGCTCCCGACGCCCTGATCCTGGATTCCGATAAACTCTCTGCCGAGCAGGTTTACCAACAGGTGATTGCCCTATGTCGCAAGTAAAAGCGTTTTACCATGTGCCGTTCCATAACCGTTTATTCAGGGCTGTCTTTAAGCCTTTTTTCCGCAGCTTGTTCCACATCCTGGCAGACGTCAATATTTACGGGCGTGAAAATGTACCGCTTGGCACACCCTATGTGGCGGCTATGAACCACGTTTCCACATTTGACCCTCCTTTTTTCCTTACCTTTTGGCCTGAGATGATCGAAATTATTGGCGCATCAGATGTCTGGAATCGCACTGGGTTTGGCCAGAACCTGCTGGTGCGCTTGCATGGTGGTACACCTGTTCATCGTGGTGAATATGACCGTAAGGCGCTTGAAACTGTAGCAGGGGTTCTCCAATCAGGGTATCCCCTGCTGATTGCTCCGGAAGGAGGGCGCACCCGTGTGACTGCCATGCGACGCGCCAAACCCGGGCTGTCATTTATCATCGAAATGACCGGCGTACCGGTTATCCCGGTGGGTATCGTTGGCACCACCATGGATTTTTTCGACCGCGCCATTCGTTTTCAGCGTCCGCGCCTTGAGATGCACATCGGCAAACCCATACTCCTGCCTGCTGTGACCGGCAAAGGGGATGAGCGCCGCGAATCACGACAGCAAAACACCGATCTGGTCATGGCGCATATCGCCAGCCTGTTGCCCCCTGATTATCGCGGTTATTATGCCGAGGCTGCGGCCCGCTTATCTGTGTCGTAAGCGTGTAGCAAGCCTGTTCTTTGCTCATGCTATAATCGGCCAACAATAGGCCTTTTGGTGACATGAGTATCCTTTTCAGCCTCCTTGATTCAATCCCAGCCCCGCTCTGGCCAACCTCCCTGGTTGGTTGGGCGGGCTGGTTTGCATTCCTGGGCATGCTGGTCTGGCTGCTGTGGGTTTGGCGGGCGTATGTGCCGGTCCAGGAGAGTCAGCATGTTGGCTTGCTGGTTGGCCTGGCCCTGTTGATACCACTCACCAACCTGTTTATTGGTCTAAGGCTTCCCGCCGGGGCCGCCTTGCCTTTACCGGGTATTCCGCAAGAGCCTCGCGGCCCGGCCCTGATGTTGCTGGGCGCGCTGCCCTGGCTTCTGGCCGGTGGGATTCTGGGGCCTTGGGCTGCCGCAGGACTGGCTTTTTTGTCTGGCCTGTTGCGTTTCCTATGGGATACCCATAGTGTCTTTACTCCGCTTGAGTTTGCCCTACTGGGCGGGTTGTTTAGTGTATTCGTGCGCCAGCGTTACCGAACCTTGCCGTTCCGCATCTTGCGTGAACCGTTTGTGGCGGTAATTGCTGTAGCAATGGTTTATCTCCCTGTTTTTATCCTGTCATCGTTTCTATCGGCCTCCGGCTCCATGGCAGCCCGGCTGGATTATGCCATTATTCGCGCCACGTTTGCGACCCTGGCCATCGGCGGGGAGTTGCTGGTGGCTGGTATCTTTGCCCAGGTGATTGCCCTGACCTTCCCCGGCCCATGGGGACGCAGGCAGCCGCTTGAACCATCCCCTGCCGAACGCAGCCTGGAGATGCGCTTCCTGTCTGGCGCGGGCACGCTGGTGTTCCTGCTCTTGTTTGCAGTGCTGGCAGGGGATTGGCTGGTAGCCGGTTCTGCAGCGCGTGAAATGCTCGAAAATCGCCTGCGTGGTACAGCCCAGATGGTTTCGCAAGGTGTGCCGTTTTTCCTCGAAACAGGCCAGACCGCAGCCGGGCAGATTGCAGCCAACCCTGCCTTGTTGCACCAGTCTGACAATGAATTGCAATTGACACTCCAGCAAGAGATTCGGGTGATGCCCTATTTTGACCAATTGATGGTCTATGATCGCTCTTCGAAGTTGTTGGCAGCCTACCCCGATGCGGTTGATTCCTCCCAGGCGCTCTTCCCTGAAGAAAGCGCTGGATTGCCCCTCGCGTTTAACGGAATACTCAGCCAAGTGTACACCATCCCGCCCTACCAGCAGGGGCAGCCTGCGCGGATTTCTTTTATCATCGGGCTGGCTGGCCCTGCCAATGGGCAGGTTCAGCGTGTGCTGGTTGCCCGGAGCAACCTTTCCACCAACCCGTTTGCACAACCTCTGATCACTGGCCTGCAGAGTATGACAGAGCTGGGCGGTAGTGGGATTTTAGTGGATGAAAACCGGCGAATCCTGTACCACCCATCCCCTGCTTTGATCATGAATGAGTATGTGGGCCAGGTCTACACCGAAGCGGCTTTCTTTGATGAAACAGCGCCGGATGGCACTCGTAACTTGGTGTATTTCCAACCTTCACAGGGGCGTTCCTGGTCGGTGGTGCTGGCCATCCCGGCTCAGCAGGCCCAACAACTGGCACTTGAGATTGCCGCCCCGCTTTCTGTGATGATTATTTTGATGGCATTGCTGGCGCTGGTGTCACTCCGCTTTGGTTTGAAGACAGTTTCCAGTTCGCTGCAGAACCTGGCAAGCGAAGCCGGGCGTATTGCCCAGGGGCAATTGGATCATTCATTGCAGGTCAGCGGTGTGGATGAAGTCGGACAATTACGCAGCGCTTTTGAGCAAATGCGTATCAGCCTGCAGGCCCGCCTGGAAGAACTGAACCGCTTGCTCTTAGTCAGCCAGGGTGTGGCTTCTACACTTGAATTGCGCGATGCTGTTCAACCTGTGCTGGATGCGGTGATTGCCACTGGCGCTTATGTGGTGCGTGTGGTGATGTCGCCAGATGTCATGACCGATGAAATGGACCGGACCGCGCCGGTATTTGGGCTTGGTACACAGGTAGAATATGCCGGGCTGGATGAACATATCAGCCAACTGGCTCGCCAACAAGACCGGCTGGTGCTCAGTAATACCCAGCGTTTGAAAATCCTGGATGAAAAGAATGGACGTGTCCCGGCTTCCTTAATGGCAGTGGCCCTGAAGCACGAAAACCGTTTTTACGGTGTTTTATGGGCTGGCTACGAAAGCAACCGGTTGTTTTCAGAGAGCGACATCCGTTTTTTTAGCACACTGGCAGGCCAGGCGGCCCTGGCGGCAGCTAATAACCTGCTTTTCCGTTCTGCGGAGGTTGGTCGGCAGCGCCTGGCGGCCATCCTTGCATCTACACCAGACCCGGTGCTGGTAACCGACCAGGCCAACCGCTTATTGCTGGCCAACCCGGCTGCCTGGCAAACCCTCGGTTCGGCGGTTGGCAGCGGTGAGGGCAAACCAATCCAGGAGTTAATTGCCCAGAAACCCCTGCTGGATATATTGCAGACTGACTCTTCCGATAAGCTTTCCGCTGAGGTCGTTACAGAGGGCGGGCGGATCTACCTGGCGACCGCCTCGCCAGTGGTGGCCGAAGGACGCCTGGTGGGGCGGGTGTGCATCCTGCGGGATGTTACCCACTTCAAGGAATTGGATACGATGAAGACTGAGTTCGTCAACACGGTAAGCCACGACTTGCGCTCGCCGCTGACGCTCATGCGCGGGTATGCCACCATGCTCGAGATGGTCGGCGCATTGAATGAACAGCAGCAGGGGTATGTGCAGAAGATTATTATTGGTGTGGAGAATATGTCTCGCCTGGTGAACAACTTGCTGGACCTTGGCCGCATCGAGGTGGGGGTGGGGTTACAGCTTGAGCGGCTGAGCATCCTCGGGTTGGTGGAGCAGGCTACGGGGAGCCTGCAACTGCAGGCCGGGGAGAAGAATATTACCCTGGTAGTGGATTCGGCCGGGATTGGCCAGGCCAGCATCGAAGCCGATTCGGCCCTGCTCCAGCAGGCCATGTATAACCTCGTGGAAAATGCAATCAAATACACCCCGCGTGATGGTCGTGTGGAAGTGCGTGCCCGGTTGGCGCAGGATTCGTTCTGGTTTGATGTGCAAGATAACGGTATTGGGATTGCCCCGGCTGATCAGGAGCGCCTGTTTGAGAAGTTTTACCGTGGCAGCCAGCGTGAAGCGCGTGAGCAAAAAGGCAGTGGGCTGGGGCTGGCGATTGTCAAATCCATTGCAGAACGGCATGGCGGACGGGTGGCTCTGAAAAGCCAGGTGGGCAAGGGCAGCATGTTTACCTTGCAAGTGCCGCTGCGCCAGCCGACTGCCTGAATTTTGCCCTATGCGAGAAGGACTCCTTACGGTATAATACCGTGCCTATTGGGCGCACGGACGGCCCAATTTTGTTATTATCTTTTTATGAGCGAGGAAAATAATGGCAACAAAACGTACGTATCAACCGAAAATTCGCCGCCGCGTTCGTGTGCACGGCTTTCGCGCGCGCATGGCCACTGCTGATGGCCGTGAAGTGTTGCGCCGCCGCCGCCAGCGTGGCCGAAACAAACTGACGGTTTCTTCCAACAATCACGTTAAACGGGTTCGTTGGTAGGCTCCCATTGCGGGGGCCGCGCAGCCCCCGGCCTTGCCTCCTGAGCGTTTGTGAGGTCTGGGTGAAGCGCCAGTTTCGATTGAGCCGATCCAGTGATTTCAAGCGGGTGCGGGGTTTAGGAAAATCTTTCGCGCACCCGCTTATCGTGTTAGTTGCTGCCCGCGCCGAACACGACACTGAACAAACCCGGGTGGGTTTTTCTGCTGGGCGCAATGTTGGCGGCGCGGTGCAACGAAATAAAGTCAAACGCCGTTTGCGTGAATGTATGCGCCCGATGATGTCAAGGATATCGGCTGGTTGGGAACTGGTTCTGGTGGCCCGCAAGCCGATTGTGGATGCTGATTTCCAGCAAGTTCAAAGCGCAGTGCAGCAACTTTTATCGCGTGCAAAACTGTACCCCCAAGCCGATGCAGCCTGAAACACCTCACCAGCACAATGAGTACCCCAACGAACCGCGCCTGCGTGACCTGCCACGCAGGCCGGGGAATTGGCCACGCCTGGCCCTGCTGGGGCCAATCCGCCTGTACCAGGCAACGATTTCTAAAGGCCTGCCCGAGGGAACCTGTCGGTTTTACCCCTCCTGCTCGCACTATGGTTACCAGGCTATTTATAAGCATGGCGCGCTGAAGGGCGCACTGATGGCGACCTGGCGGGTGTTACGATGCAATCCATTTAATCCGGGTGGTTACGATCCGGTTCCGTAGGAGATTGAATGAAGCAGAAGAAAATTTTGTTTATTGCGCTTGTCGTTGTGCTCTCCACCCTTTTAGGGGCTTGTGCGCCGGTTGTTTCCAACTGGGCTGGTATCCTGGTGGATGGCGAGCGCATTTACCTGGCTGATGGCATTCACATCTATACCCTGAATGCAGCCGATGGTAATTTGGTAACCATCCCGGCAGCCAGCCCGCAGGATGACCCCATCCCGTTACGGTTTCCCAATCAATCTGACGCCAATACGATGACCTTTTTTGCGCCCCCGGCCCTTACCCCGGATGGGCAAATGGTCTTCCCCAACTCCAGCCCCAACCAGCATTCGTTTTACAGTATTAATCCAGAGAATGGCAATGTAAACTGGAGTTTTGATGGCTCCAAAGGCACGTGGATTGCTGGTGCACTGGCTACCGAAGATGGAATTTTTGCTCCGGATGGCGAGGGCGTGCTGTATGCACTTTCTAACTCCGGTCAGGTGCTGTGGAGCCTGAAGGCTTCTGAGCATGGCCTGTGGAGCCACCCGGTGACTGACGGCGAGAAAATTTATATTTCCACACTGGACCATTTTGTCCTTGCAATTGAGCCCGAGACAGGCAAAGTAATCTGGCAGGCCGAGTTGGATAACCTGCTCATGTCTGCCCCGGCGGTTGGCGAAGATGGCCGGTTGTACATTGGTTCTGTTTCCGGCGCATTGTATGCGCTTGACGCTGAAGACGGTAAAGTGGCCTGGCGTAAGGAATTACAGGGCGGTATCTGGGGCTCCCCGGTACTGGATGGTGACCAGCTGTTTGTTGGTACGGTGGATGGCGAAGCCGGTACTTTCTACGCTGTAAACAGCGCCGATGGGTCAATCATCTGGAGCCAGCCTGAAACCGGCGCGATTGTTGCCGGGGCATTGGTGCTGGAAGACCAGGTGGTGTATGTCACTGAGATCGGCTTGGTGCAGTCCCGTAATAAGGAAGGTGGCAGCCTCTGGCAGGATACCCTGGAAGGCAAGCTGTATGCCGCCCCCGCACTGGCCGGTGACTTGGTCTTGGTGGCCCCGATGCAAGGCAACTTTTTGCTGGCTGCATATAACCTGAACGGCGCCCAGCAATGGGTATTCAATCCATAGGATAGGGAAGAAACATGTGGGATTTACTTGTTGTTTACCCGATGACCAATGCCCTGCTGCTGATCACTGCGCTGATTGGTGGTAATTTTGGCCTGGCCATCATCCTGTTCACAGTGCTGATTCGTTTGATCACCCATCCATTTATGGCCTCCCAGATTAAGTCCAGTGCGGCCATGCAAGAATTGATGCAGTCTGATGAGTGGCAAAAAATCCAGGCCAAACACAAGGATGATCGCGAGAAACTGGCCCAGGAGCAGATGCGTATTTACCAGGAAAAGGGGATTAATCCCTTTGGTTCCTGCCTGCCGACCCTGCTACAATTCCCGATTATCATCGGCCTTTACCAGAGCATTACCCATGCTGCGGGCGGTTCGCCGCTCCAAATGCTTTACCTGGTGCGCGCCGTGTACCCTTGGCTGGAGAACATCCTCCCTGGCGCAAGTGTGGCCAACCTGCTGCCCCTGCATAACCAGTTCCTGTGGATGAACCTCGGCCAGCCGGAACGTATCCTGGCGGATGTATTGCCGTTCGGCGGCATCCCGACTCTGGCGATTATCGTCGGTCTGACCACCTACATTCAATCCAAGTTGACAGTCATGCCCTCGGCAAACCCCAATGACCAGTCTGCCCAGATGGCCAAGATGATGTCACTGTACATGCCGCTGATGCTGTTTTACTTCTCATTGAACTTTGCCTCCGGTCTGGCGGTTTACTTCATTACTAGCAACCTGGCGGGTATCCTGCAATATGCCATGCTGGGCAAAGTCAACTGGCGTAACCTGCTTAGTTTCTCCTCGGCTGTCCCCACTCCTGACACTGCCGCCAAGCCGAAAAAATCAAGCAAGCGTTCCGGATAAAACCACGGGAGGCGACATGGAACGAACCACATTGGAAGTGATAGCCCCATCTGTTGAAGAAGCGTTGGAAAATGGCCTGCAGCAACTGAGCGTACCCCGCGAATTGGTGGATGTGGAAGTGCTGGATGAAGGCTCCAAGGGTTTCCTGGGCCTCGGTGGTCGTCAGGTGCGTGTGCGCCTGACCGTGCGCGAAGAAGGCGAAGAATCTGCTTCTGAGCCTGCTGCCCCGGTTCGCCGTGCATCCAGTGAAGATGACTCGGATGAGTTGATCGATTATGCCGAGCGTGTCACGTATGAATTAATCACTCGCATGAAAGTGCAGGGTCGTATCAGCGCCCGTTATGGTGAAGCCGATTTGCATGGCGAAAAACCCATCCTAGTGGATATCCGTGGCAATGACCTGAGTGTCTTAATTGGCCGCCGAGCAGAGACCCTTTCAGCATTCCAGTACATTATTGGCCTGATCGTCAGCAAGGAAGCCGGTCATTTTGTGCAGGTCGTGGTGGACGTGGAAGGTTACCGTGAGCGGCGCGAAAAACAACTCCGCCAGTTGGCTCATCGCATGGCCGACCAAGCTATCCGTTCCGGCAAACGCCAGGTGCTCGAGCCAATGAGCTCTGCCGAGCGGCGCATCATCCACCTTGAATTACGTGACCACGAACAGGTTATCTCTGAAAGTATCGGCGAAGAACCGAACCGCAAGGTGACCATTTCGCTAAAACAAGCCTGATTTTCGCCAAATGAACGGGATGCACCATAAATTGGTGCATCCCGTTTTCGTATTAAGTGCATTGTATGCCTGGCGGGGCGGGTATAATTCGTCTATGTTTCACGTTGTTTCACAGGAACCGGTAGATTACCTGGCGGTCGGTCATATCACCGTTGACTTGACTCCCGATGGGCCTGCCCTCGGTGGCTCGGTGTTGTATGCCGGGCTGACGGCGCGCGCGCTTGGCTTGCGCGTGGGTATTGTTACTGTGCGTGGTAACGAGGTTCCACTCCCTGCCTGGGAGGGCATCCAGGTGGTCCAAGTGGATGCCGAAACAAGCACCACTTTTGAGAACATCCGCACTGAACAGGGGCGCATCCAGTATTTGCATCACCGGGCTCCGCTCATCGATCTGGAAATGGTGCCGCCATCCTGGCGTACTGCCCGCATCCTGCACCTTGCGCCGGTTGCCGGGGAGGTGGCTGCCGTCCTGCCAAAGGGATTCCAGCCTGCATTGCTTGGTCTGACCCCGCAAGGCTGGCTGCGGACGAAAGATGCCGAAGGCCGCGTACACGCCTGCGACTGGCCCGATGCTGAAACGGCCGCACAACAGGCCAGTGCTGTAGTCTTGAGCGTTGAAGATGTGGAACATCACGAAGAGAAAATAGAACACCTGGCACATCACTCACGCCTGTTGGCGGTGACGGATGGCCCGGCAGGGGCGCGGCTGTTCTGGCATGGCGACAGCCGCCGCTTCCGCGCCCCGCAGGTGGAAGAAGTGGATGCCACCGGGGCCGGGGATATTTTTGCCGCATCCTTTTTTGTGCGTTTGTTGAACACCCGTGACCCATGGGAATCGGCCCGCTTTGCCGTGCAAATGGCCACCCACTCGGTGCGGCGGCGTGGGCTGGGCGGAATTCCCACCCGTGAGGAAATTGATATTAGCTTAATGGAGGTTTTGCACTAATGGCGCGTATTTATACTTTGGTAAACCAGAAGGGCGGGGTGGGTAAAACCACCACTGCCATTAACCTGGGGGCATACCTGGCCCGCCTCGGGCAACGGGTATTAATCGTTGATCTTGATCCGCAGGCCAATGCGACATCCTGCCTGGGAATTAACAAGTACGAAGTGAAAGGCGGTACGTATGAGTCCCTGCTCGGGATTTCACCTGCTGCCGGGCATGTGTTGGTTAATCCCAAGCTGGGGATTGCCCTGCTGCCATCTTCCCCGTCCCTGGCGGGCGCAGAAGTGGAGCTGGTGGACCAGCCGGGCCGCGAAAGCCTACTGCACAAAGCGCTGGAACCAATTACCGGCCGTTATGATTACATCCTGATTGACTGCCCGCCTTCCCTGAGCCTGCTTACCATCAATGGCCTGATTGCCGCCCGCGACGGCGTGCTCATCCCCGTGCAATGTGAATACCTGGCCCTCGAAGGCCTCAGCCAGCTCATGCAGACCTTGCAACGTATTCGCGTTTCCATGTTCCCCAACCTGAAGGTGCGCGGCGTGGTGATGACCATGTTCGACAACCGTACCCACCTCTCAACCGATGTTGTTAATGAGGTACGTAAATACCTGCCGGGGCAGGTATTCAGTGCCATTGTCCCGCGCAGCATCCGCCTGGCTGAAGCGCCGTCGTATGGTGTGCCGATTGCGGCCTATTCCCCCAATTCCAGCGGCGCCCAGGCTTATGAAGCGCTGGCCCGTGAATTATTGATATCGGACGGCGTGGCCGTCAAGGAGGCCTGATGGCGCGATCTGGACTTGGCAAAGGCCTTGATGCCCTCATTCCTGGCGGTTTCCAACCGCAGGAATCGCCCGTTGAAAACCAACCTGCCCAGGCAGGCGAAAATGGTGTGCTGACCGTGCCGATTGGGGAGATTGTCCCCAACCCGCGCCAGCCGCGTTCCCATTTTGATGAAGAAGCTCTGCAGGAACTGGCCGATTCGATTCGTGAGCACGGCATCATCCAACCACTAATCGTCACCCGTAACGAAGGTGGCGGTTACACCCTGATTGCCGGGGAGCGCCGCTGGCAGGCCTCCAAAAAAGCTGGGCTGGAGCAAGTTCCCGTAGTCGTGCGCCAGACCACCGATCAGCAGCGCCTGGAACTGGCCCTGATCGAAAACATCCAGCGCGCCGACCTGAACCCGCTAGAAGAAGCCCAGGCCTATCAGCATCTTTCGGATGAATTTAACCTGTCTCACGAAGAGATTGCCGCCCGCGTGGGGAAAAGCCGTGTGGCCGTTACCAATACCCTGCGCCTGCTAAAACTGCCACAGGATGTGCTCAAAGCCCTGCTCGAACGGCGTATTAGCGAGGGCCACGCCCGTGCCCTGCTTGGCCTGCCCACCGCCCAGGCCCAGTCTGCCGCGCTCAAAACTGTGCTGGCCCGCACCATCACCGTCCGCGAAACAGAGGAACTTGTGCGCAAACTGGGTGGAGAAAAGGCCTCGCCCAAAGCGCCTGTTGGCCCCTCCGCCGACATCAAAGCCCTGCAGGACCGTCTGCAATCGGCGCTCGGCACTGAGGTCAGCCTGAAGGTTGCCCGAAACGGTAAAAGCGCCCTGACGCTTTATTTTTACTCAGACGAAGAATTAAATGCCCTGTTGTCCCGCCTGGTGGATGAGGAATAAGCATGCGTATCCTGCACAACGCCGTCATCCACACCAACCAGCCCGGCCAGCTGCCTGCTTCTGCGCTGGTGATTGACCGGGGGCGTGTGCTGGCGGTGGGCGGTGCGGAACTATTGGAGCAATTTGGCAGTCGTGCCTCGCGTGAAGATATGGCCGGGCGGGTTATCCTGCCCGGCCTGACCGACGCGCATGTGCACTTACAGTATTACTCGCTCGGCCTGCAAAAAGTGGATGTTGAAACGTCCACGCGGGAGGAATGCCTGCGGCGGGTGGCGGACCGGGCCCAAAGCCTGTCTCCCGGAACCTGGATCCTGGGCCATGGCTGGCAGCAAAACGACTGGGGCGGCGAGTTTGGCACTGCTGCCGAACTGGACGGGGCTGCGCCGAATCACC
Source organism: Anaerolineales bacterium (assembly GCA_024710905.1). GTDB lineage: Bacteria > Chloroflexota > Anaerolineae > Anaerolineales > Villigracilaceae > JANJTV01. The sequence continues at coordinate 132,894 of JANJTV010000012.1, forward strand.
CGGTTTACCTGACAGCCAAATCCCTGCATGCAGGCTGGGCCAATACAGCCGCCCTGCGTCTGGCGGGCATCACTGCCAATACACTCGACCCGGCCGATGGGCGCATCCTGCGCGACGAAGCGGGCAACCCGACCGGTGTTTTGCTCGAAACCGCCATGGAATTGGTGCAAAAAGCCTTGCCGCCAGTGAGCACCAACATGGTTGTTGATGCCATCCGGGCAGCCCAGCCGGTGCTCTGGCGCATGGGCCTGACCGGTGTGCACGATTTCGACCGCCGCGATTGTTTCATGGCCCTGCAAATACTGCACCAAAACGGCGAGTTGGGCCTGCGAGTAACCAAAACCATCCCGGTAGAGTTGCTGCCCGAAGCCGCGGCCATAGGCCTGCGGACAGGCTTTGGCGACGATATTTTGCGGATTGGCATGGTGAAAGTTTTTATGGATGGGGCGCTTGGCCCACGCACAGCGGCCATGTTCCAGCCCTATTTGAATGAGCCTGGAAATCGTGGTATTCTGAATATGGACGGGGAGCAATTGTTTGAATATGCCCGCCGGGCTGCCGATGGTGGCCTGGGGATGACCGTCCATGCGATTGGCGACCTGGCCGTGCACGAAGTGCTGAATGCCTACCAGCAATTGCGTGATTACGAAACCCAAAAAAACCTACCGCACCTGCGTCACCGTGTGGAGCATGTACAGGTTATCCACCCGCAGGATGTTGCCCGCTTGGCTGCAATGAATGTGATTGCTTCCATGCAACCCATTCATGCTACATCTGATATGTACGCCGCTGAAAAATACTGGGGCGTAGACCGGGCGCGGTTTTCATATGCCTGGCGCACACAGTTGCAGCAGGGCGCAACGCTGGCGTTTGGCTCCGATGCGCCAGTGGAATCGCCCAACCCATTCCTCGGGCTGCATGCTGCTGTGACCCGCCGCCGTGCCGACGGCTTGCCCGGGCCGGAAGGTTGGTTCCCGCAGGAACGCCTGACCTTACAGGAAGCCCTGGCCGGGTTTACCATCGGGGCGGCTTTTGCAGCCGGGATGGAAGACCGTCTCGGACAGTTGGCGCCGGGATATTACGCCGATTTGATTGTGCTTGGGCAGGACCCATTCAAGATGGATGGTGATCAGTTGCATACCTTAAAACCGCTTGCGACCATGCTGGCAGGGGATTGGGTTTACCAGGCCTGAACCGCAGGATGACCATGAGCGAACAGCCCGTCATCACACCCGAAGTACTTGTCCCTCGTTTGGGGGAGCAATTGGTCAACATGGGTTTGTTGACGGCTTCCCAGCTTGAGCAGGCGTTAAAGCACCAGCAACGGCAGGCAGCTGAGGGGAAGCCCGCCTCCCTGTTGGGTCAAACATTGGTGGAACTGGGCTTTCTCGATCGCCCTACCCTTGATCGGGCGGTTACCGAACAAATCATCCAGCTGCGCTCTGCATTGGAAGATGCCAACCGCCACCTGGAAGCCCGTGTAAAGCAACGCACAGCCGAATTACAGGAAGCGCTGCGGAAGCTTTCTGAATTAAGTGAATTGAAGGCCAATTTTATGGCCAATGTCTCCCACGAATTACGCACGCCATTGACGCATGTACGCGGTTATGTTGAGTTAATGACCAGCGAATCGCTTGGGCCGTTGACCGAAGAACAAAAACGGGCGTTACAGGTTTCCCTGCGTTCGGTGCACCGCCTGCAAAACCTGATCGATGACCTGATCCTGTTTTCACAGGCGGCACAGGGTGAAATGTCATTGCAACTTGGTCCGGTGAATCTTAACCAACTGGCCGGGCTGGCCATTGACCATGCCCAGTCAAAGGCCAATGAGCGCGAAATTACCCTGGCGTTCCGGGTTGCGCCCACCTTGCAACTGGTGCGCGGTGATTTTGAAAAATTACGATGGGTTATCTCACAATTGCTGGATAATGCGATTAAGTTTACTGAGCCGGGCGGCTCGGTAATGCTGGTGATGGATGTTGAAAATGAAATCGCGCGCGTGACAGTTCGTGATACGGGCATTGGGATTAAACCCGAGCGGATGGCTGAAGTGTTTGAACCCTTCCACCAGCTCGATGGTTCATCCACCCGCCGTTACGGTGGCACTGGACTGGGGCTGGCACTTGTGCGCCAAATCATCGAAGCGCACGGGTCGATCGTTAGCCTCAACAGTGAGCCAGGCGATGGCACAACGGTTTCTTTCCCGTTGATGTTCTTCACGGAGGACGTACATGATGGAAAAACTGCCTGAGTACCTGCGCCTGGCCGAAATGGTGACCCAGAAACAAAATTGGAAGGAAGCCCTGGATGCCAGCATCCCGTTGGTGCGCTCGGTGCTGGTCTTTGACAACCTGGCCCTTTACCTGATTAACGAGCAAAAACATATTCTGGATGAAATTGTTTTTGCTCGCGCTGTCGGGCGTGGAAAATCGGCCGAGGCCGACGCTGCCTGGGGCGAAAAGGTTGCCGCGCAGGTGGTGGGTGAGAATAGTATGATCGTCCAGGAGCCGAAACAGGTTGATTCTGCCAACCGGGTTCATTTTCCATTTGTGCTGGGTTTGCCTTTGCGGACTTCCTACGGGCTGGTCGGAGCCGTTATTTTTATCCGTTTCGGGGGGCCTGCCTACACCCCAGATCAGGTGATGTGCGCCCAGATGGTTGCGACCCAGTTTAGCAGCCTATTTGACCGAAAACACCTGCAAGAGCAGGTGGAACGAATGCAGGATGCCAGCCGGGTTGTGGCCTTGCAGGAAGATTTTATAGCGACCATTTCTCATGAGATGCGCACCCCGCTGGGCTTTATCAAAGGATACAGCACGACTCTGCTCCGCCAGGACATTGACTGGGATGATGAGACGCGCAGTGAATTCCTGACAATTATCGACGAAGAAGCAGACCGCCTGAATACCCTGCTGCAAAACATCCTTGAGTCGGCGCGTCTACAAAGCGAGACCCTGCCGATTAACTTCCAGCCGGTGCGGTTGGATGCCCTGATTCGGGATACGGTGATACGCGCCCAGGCCCGCTATCGCGATTTGAAGATCGACATTGAGGCTTCGGCTTGCCCACCGGTTCTGGCTGATTCAGTTCGGCTGGCGCAGGTGCTTGAAAACTTGTTTTCAAATGCGGCAAAATACGCCCCCGGTGCGCCGGTGCATGTAAAACTCACCAACGATGCGCTTCATCAGCAGATTAATGTATACGATGACGGGCCGGGCATTCCGCCGGAACATTTGCCGCACATTTTTGAGCGGTTTTATCGTGCCCAGGTAAATAGCAGTTCAGGTTCAGGGCTGGGGCTGTTTATTTGCCGGAAGATTATTGAAGCGCATGGGGGTAGCATTCAGGCCGAGTCGCCGGCGGGCCAGGGGGCGCATTTCACCATCAAATTACCGCTTGCACAAGCAGGTACAGAAGCGAAAGGATGAAACAATGACGACAAAAATTCTGGTTGTTGACGATGAACCCCGTTACGTCCGCTTGCTGGAAGCCAATCTAAAAACCGAAGGGTTTGATGTGCTGACTGCCCAGGATGGTGCACAGGCTGTGGAAACATTTTCTGCAACCCCGGTTGATTTGATCCTGATGGATGTGATGATGCCCAACCTGGATGGCTTCTCCGCTTGCCAGCGCATCCGCCAGTTTTCGAATGTGCCGATCATTATCCTGACCGCCAAGGGCGAGGAAGGTGACCGGGTACGCGGCCTGGACCTCGGCGCGGATGACTACCTTGTCAAACCTTTCTCCGCTACTGAATTGCTGGCGCGTGTAAGGGCGGTATTGCGCCGCTCCCAGTTCTCAAAGGAAGTCACCCAGAGTCGGTTCTTTGAACATAGCAACCTGCGCATCGATTTTGCCCGTGCCGAGGTCTGGCGTGGTGAACAGGCGGTGTTCCTTTCTGCAACTGAATATCGCCTGTTGCTGCAATTTGTCCATCATGTCGGGCGGGTGCTCAGCGCGGAGGAACTGCTTACCAGCGTGTGGGGGCCTGAATATAAAGATGATAAAGAAATCCTGTGGGTCAGCATTGCCCGGCTGCGCCAAAAGCTGGAAGATGAACCCCATACGCCGAAACATATTGTTACTCGCTCAGGTCTGGGCTACCTGATGCCGCCCACCGAAGAAGAATAAACCCTGTAAAGGATACTAAATGCTCTCTGTACTGGTAATTGACTCTGACGTCCGCACGCGCAATTTCCTAGGCGCATTACTGGCAAAACTTGGCCATGAAATGGAATCCACAGCCCTGGCCAAGGAAGGTTATATTTCTTCATTGCGTAACCGGCCGAACATCCTGATTTTTGACCCGCATGTACAGGACATGCCTTCTGTCGAATTAATTCAAAAATTGCGTGCAGACAAACGCACCGCCCAGGTGTATTGCATTGCCCTGGCAGCCCGTCAGGATGATGCATTGCGATCGCAGTTGCTTGCGGCTGGATGTAATGAATACCTGCTCAAGACTGCCGACACAGCCCAGAACCTGGGCAACCTGATTAACCAGGTGGCTGGCATGTCAGAAGAACGCACCCAAGCAAAGAACCAGGGGGGCCTGCTTTCTGTATTCCTGAGCGCCAAAGGTGGCACGGGTACATCATCTCTGTGTGCCAACCTGTCTCAGAGCATTGCTAACCAACAAACAGGCATGCGCATGGCGGTAATGGACCTGGTGCTGCCGATTGGTTCCATTGCGGCCATTACAGGTTCGCAAACCAAGCATAACATTGTATCGGTGGCATCCGAATCCACCCAGACGCCGAGCGCCAGTGAAATATCGAATTTGATGGTCAGGCCGGAGAACTGGAATTTCCACCTGCTGGCTGGCTCCCCCGATCCGGAACTGGCCAACAATCTGGACCCGCGCAAAATCCCCGAGTTGATTCGGTCTGTCCGTCTAGCCTTTGACTATACTGCCATTGACTTAGGACGTTCGCTCTCCCGGATTAGCCTGCCGATCATCCAGGAAGCTGATGCGGTGGTTGTGGTGGTCAGCGCTGACCTGAATACTGTGGAAATGACCAAGACCATCCTCGATTACCTGCAATTAAAAGGCCTGCAAGTACAGCGAACCTACATTATCATGAATCGTGCTGTAGGCCTGGAAGGCCTGAGCAAAAGTGATGTTGAACGTATCATTGGCCTGCAAGTACAGGCGACGATCCCCTACATGGGCGGGAACTTCACCCTGGCTAACAATCAGCACCTGCCGGTGTTGAAGAAATTCCCGAATGATACAGCCGCCCTGATGGTGGACCAGGCTGCACGGCAAATCCTTGAGATTGCCCGCCAGTCACGCGCAATGCAAACTTAACGGAGGTGCGAGATGACGATGGATTTTAACGACAAGGGAAAATACTTCACGGACATTATTTCAAAAGTGGCTATTCCGGCAAAGATTCAGACTACTACGCATCTTATTGAAGGACAAATCCATGTGCGGCTGGAGGGACGGGTGAAGGATGAGCTCGACCGCCCGGAACTTTTCCTAGCTGTTACCGACGCAAAGGTGTTTTCGTTGGGTGGCGACTTGCTCTATGAAGCTCACTTTATGACCGTAGCACGTGCCCAGATTATCTGGCTGATTCCCAGGGATGACACAGCCTATGGGGGAGATAAATAATGAATTCATCACTTTTGGGTAATGCTGCAGGCCAGCAGGCAGCCGGGCTGTCTTCTGCTGACCTGGTCAAGCTTAAACATTTTGTCATTGACAACCTGACCCGCGACCTGGAGGTGGAAAACCCTCCTGCTGACCAGCGCGATGCCATGGTGCGCCAAAAACTGGCTGAGGTCTTTACGCGTATCAAAGCCAGTATTCCTGATGCCATTCGAGAGCAAATCACCCGCGAAGTGCTGGATGAAGTCCTAGGCTATGGGCCAATCCAGCCATTATTAAACGACCCCGATGTCAGCGAAGTGATGGTGAATGGCCCGCGCAAAGTATATGTCGAAAAGAAGGGCATCCTGACCAAAACGGGTGTGACCTTTGAAAATGATGACCATGTTATGCGGGTCATCGAGCGTATTGTCCTTCCATTGGGCCGCCGGGTAGACCCTGATACACCGACAGTGGATGCCCGCCTGCCGGACGGTTCGCGTGTCAATGCGGTTATTCCTCCCGTTGCCCTGGACGGCCCCTCTATCACCATTCGTAAATTTAAAAAAGATAAACTCGGCATGCAGCAATTGATCGATTATGGCTCGCTGACCCCGCAAATGGCTGAATTTCTGAAAGCCTGCGTGGTTTCCCGGCTGAATATCATTATTTCGGGTGGCACCGGCTCTGGCAAGACCACCCTGCTCAATGTGCTGTCCGGGTTAATCCCCGAAGATGAGCGGATTGTCACAATCGAAGACGCTGCTGAATTGCAATTACAGCAAGAACACATCGTACGCCTCGAGACAAAATCTGCCGGGCTGGATGGGCGTGGGTCTGTAAGCATCCGCGACCTGGTAAGGAATTCCCTGCGCATGCGCCCGGATCGAATTGTGGTGGGGGAATGTCGCGGCGGCGAAGCTCTGGATATGCTGCAGGCCATGAACACTGGCCATGATGGCTCGCTGACCACTGTTCACGCGAATACACCACGTGATGCCCTGGCGCGTATCGAAACCCTGGTGCTTATGGCAGGCATGGATCTGCCGGTTAAAGTCATCCGCCAGCAGATTTCGTCGGCTGTTGACTTGATCATCCAGCAAACCCGCCTGAAAGATGGCAGCCGAAAAGTGACAGCCATTACTGAAGTAGCCGGTATGGAAGGGGATACCATTGTATTGACGGACATTTTCAGGTTTGAGCAGACTGGCCTTGAAACGGATGGCAAGGTCATTGGCCAACTTAAACCGACAGGTATTCGCCCGTTATTCACGCCGCGTCTTGAAGCGGGCGGGTTCAAATTGCCGCCGGAGATTTTTGGCGCGAACTTGGGCGATATGCTACGCCGCCGCTAGCCGATATTCGGAGGCTTCCTGTCGTGTATAATCAAAACACTCCTGCCTCCAAAAGGTGAACGATGACACTTCAGACGCAAATTGCAATCCGAACCCGTAAGCTGGGTGTATTGATACGGGATGCCCGCATGACTTCACGCAAGACCATTTTCGAAACGGCCAAAGCCATTGGCATAACCGGTTCCAACTTACGTGCCTATGAAGATGGCCGCCGGGCGCCATCCCTGCCTGAATTGGAGGCGTTGGCGTACTACCTGAACCTGCCCATCCAACATTTTTGGAGCACGGATGTGCTTTCGGATGATGCTCCTCGTACGGAACCTCTCGATCTGGTAATGCTGGCTTCCCTGCGGCATCGTATCATTGGCGCGTTACTGCGCCAAAAACGCCAGCAATCGGGCATCTCCCTGAAGGCCCTGTCACTCGAAACGGGAATCTCCGGGGCGCGCTTGAAAGGCTTCGAAGTAGGAGAACGTCCCATCCCGTTGCCAGAACTCGAATCCATTCTGTCTGTCCTGGGCGGACGCATCGAATCTTTCTTCGATCAAAATGGTCCCATTGGCCAGTGGATGAATGAGCAGCAGTCCATCCAGGAGTTCCTGCAACTCCCGCCAGAGATACGCGCTTTCGTTTGCATGCCTGTCAATCGCCCTTACCTGGAGTTGGCCAGGAACCTGAGTGGTCTCTCAACCGATAAACTTCGTTCAGTGGCCGAAGGCTTGCTGGATATCACCCTATGAGTGAACCCCTACCCCCGCAGGAGCTGTCCAAACAGGCTACCACGGCCTACAACGACGGCGAGTACGCAATCGCTGCCGGGTTGTTTGCCCAGGCTGCCGAGAGTCATGCCCGGCTCGGGAATGACCTGGATGCTGTAGAAATGCAAAATAACCAATCAGTGGCGCTGTTGCAGGCTGGTGACGCAGCCAATGCATTAGCGGTTGTCCGGGGTACTTCTGCGCTTTTCAAAGATGCCGGGGATATCCGCCGAGCCGGGTTTGCCCTTGGGAATGAAGCAGCGGCTCTGCAAGCATTGGAGCGGTTCGATGAAGCCCTGACTCTCTATCACCAATCTGCTGACCTGCTCGAACAGGCTGGCGAAGACCAGATGCGCGCCACCGTCATGCACTCCATCTCTGCCTTACAGTTAAAAACCGGGAAATACATCGATGCTGTCGCCAGCATGCAAAACGGCCTGGCGGGCGTCGAGAAACCATCCATTAAACAAAAGTTAATGAAGGCCCTGTTACGCTTTCGCCCATGATTAATGTCAAAATGACTGTCCGGCATGCCGTTCAAGAAGATCGGGGAAGCCTTGGCAACATGCTCTATTTTGGGCAGCGCGTCCACCGCCATTTGGATTGGTTCGGGCCGCTGGAATGGCTTGGCGCGCCAGAGTTTTGGGTCTTGGAACAAAATCAAGATGTGATGGCCTCCTTGGCTTTGCCACCCGACCCCCCTGGCGTCTACTGGCTGCGCCTGTTCGTTGCTACTGGCGAGACCCCGTTGGAACCCGCCTGGCAGATCCTGTGGGATACGGCCCATGCGTATATTTCCCGCCAAGGCGGTCTTGCTGCGGCCATCGTGCTCAACCCGGCATTTCCTCCACTGCTGTCCACAAGCGGTTTTGACCTGCGTGAAATGGTGGTTATGCTCCAAAATACACTTTCCAACGCCCAGCCTGGTGCGGAACTGCCCGCTGGTTACACCCTGCGTGCCATGATCCCTGATGATTTGCCCGCCGTTGCCGAACTGGATGCCCGGTCCTTCGACCCACTTTGGCGTAATTCCGTACGTTCGCTGATGGCGGCTACCCCCATTGCCCGCTTTGCGGACACCATTGAACACAACGGGCAAGTGGTTGGTTACCAACTCAGCACAGATACCCACTTTGGCGTGCACCTTGCCCGCTTGGCGGTGCATCCTGACCACCAGGGGCGCGGTTTGGGGCGCAGCCTTGTACACCATCTTATCCGGCAGGCCCAGGCGGCAGGCAAACAGAACATCACCGTCAATACCCAGAAGACCAACCAGGCTTCGCTCGCCCTCTATCGCCGGACAGGTTTCCAACTCACCGGCGAAGAATACCCTGTCTACGCCATCGATTGTTAACGATATGACATCCCGGCAGCAGCGTTTTTATAATGGATTTGTCGATATCCTGGCCAGCGAGGTTGGCCTGGAGACCCTGAAACTCCTTCTTGAAAAAGCAGCGCTCTCTCCGGATCTAGCCCAGCCGGGGCCTGCTTCCCGTTTCGATGGTGAAACTGCCGCCCGGGACTACGCAGCCATCCAGCGTGCTCTGCGGGCTTATTATGGACGCGGCATTCGTGGCATCCTCTTGCGGGTGGGCCGCCTTCTTTTCGTTCATATGCTCCAGACAGCCGGTCTTCCAGGGAAGGTTCGCGCCAGCCTGGTAAAAGCCCTGCCGCTGGTCTTGCGTCGCAGGCAGGCCCTGGAACTGGCAGCCAGTTTTTTGGGCGCTCGCCCCGGAGATGTTACCGTCCATACCCTTGACCTGGACCTTCTGGTCGTGGATTATGCCAGCCCTGGGGCAAAAGGCCAGACCGAACAGTATGCCATGTGCTTTATTACCCTGGGATTCTTGCAAGAAGCCTTGTTCTGGGCGATTGGCAGGGAGCAAGATGTGGATGAAATCCATTGTTGTGCCACCGGGCATGAAACCTGTGAATTTAAAATAATGGTTTCCTGAAGATATAGCTTTTCCAGGGGAGATTAATAAGATTTCAATAAGTCTTTTGTTGCCATACTTTACAAAACCCTTCTTACATGGCAAAATCCCCTGACATTTGAAAAGAAGGAGAATGTAAAAAGTATGGGTAAACGCCAGGAAATTCGCGAAAAACGAAAAAAGCAGTCCCAGGTTCAACGCATTGTTTTGATCGCACTTGTCTCTTTGGGGGCCTTGTTGATCGCCTTTGCGCTCATCTATCCGACGCTCCAGCCGGTAGGTGAAGTTATCACTGCCGAGTCGCTGCCTCGCCCGCAGGCTGACTTCAACGCTATGGGGTCGCCAACAGCGCCTATTACCATCACGGAGTACTCCGACTTCCAGTGCCCGTTCTGCCAGCGGTTTTACCTGAACACCGAAAAGCAACTTGTCGAGAGTTATATCGCCACTGGGCAGGTTCGTTTTATTTATCGTTCCTTTGGTTATTTCATTGGACAGGAATCAGGCCGTTCTGCTGAAGCAGCCTATTGTGCCGGTGACCAGGACAAGTTCTGGGAAATGCACGATACCATTTTTGTCAACTGGAGTGGCGAGAATCAGGGCGCTTTCGAAGATCGCCGCTTGGTTGCTTTTGCTGAAACCATTGGCCTGGACATGGCCGCTTTTAACGATTGTTTTGACAGCGGCAAATATCGTGACCGTGTAGATCAGGATCAACTAGATGGACGCGCTGCCAATATCCGCGCCACGCCTTCGTTCATTATGACCTACACCAACTCGCAGGGAGAAGTTGTTTCCAAGATGATCGAAGGTGCCCAGCCTTTCGAATTCTTCCAGCAGGAAATTGAAGCCGCGCTGGCTGATATTGGCCAATAAGCAAGTTCAATGAATAACAATAGTCCCCGCAAAAACTTGCGGGGACTATTGTTTTATAGGGACTTTCATTGTGGACCTTTAAGCAAAGAACGTCACCAGCCAGACCAGCAAAGGTGCAACCATCAGGGCGGGCAGGAAATTCCCTACACGGATTTTTTTAATCTCAAGCAGGCTGCTGACCCCGACGCCCATCAGCAAGACCCCACCAGTAGCTGTCATTTCGGCAATCATCGCGTCGGTTAACAGGCTGTTCAAAGCCCCGGCCAATAGGCTGATACCTCCCTGGTAGACCAGCAATACAAAAGAAGAAAACAATACACCCACCCCCAGGGTGGATGCAAATGCGATGGACGCAAAGCCATCCAGGACAGATTTGATTGCCAGCAGGTTGTAATCTCCGTACAACCCATCCTGTATCGAACCCAGGATGGCCATTGGGCCGATGCAATACAACAAGGAAGCGGTCAGGAAACCTTTTACGAATTTGCTTGAAGCGCCCTGCTCGCTGCCAGATGCAAACCGTTCCTCCAACCAGGATCCCAGCGCTTGAAGCCGGTCTTCAATACGCCACCATTCTCCCAGCAATGCCCCAAAAATCAACGCGCCAAGTACCAGCAATTCATTCTGGACGCCGAGGAACATTTTCATCCCTACAGCGGTTGTGAATAGTCCCATACCTGCTATGACAGTATTCTTCAGGTGCTCGGACAGTCGCGCACCAAACACCAGACCAATGGTCCCACCGACCAGCACAGCGGCGATATTGATGATGGTCCCGATCATTTGTTTTTCGCCAGTCGGGTGTGCTGCCCGGCATGTTGGTTTTCCAGCAACTCCAGTACAAAACATAACGAAGAAAGCCGGTTCAGGTAGGCCAGCAGGTGCGGGTTTTCCAGCCCACCGTTGTGATGTAGTTCCACTGCGCGACGTTCGGCACGCCGGACAACTGTTCGCGCCAGGGCCAGGGCGGCGCTACCAGGGTTTTCACCCGGCAGAATGAATTCGCTGGGCACGCCGACCTGTTTTTCCAGCAGGTCAGTTTGCTCTTCAAGCCAGGTTACTTTCTTATCGTCAATTTTGCGAAATTTCCCTGCGTTTTCCGGCGTTGCCCCGACTTCTGCCATCAGCAGGTACAGGTCTTGCTGTGTCTGTAATAGCAGGGGGGCAGTTTGTTCAGCCTGGCAGGCAGACCGCGCCATCCCGAGTGCCGCGGTGGCTTCATCCACTGCGCCAAGCGCTTCGATTCGCAAATCAAATTTGGGCACCCGGCCTTCGCCAAGCAGCCCGGTATTTCCTTCATCGCCAGTACGGGTATAAAAAGGGGACATGGGCGCAATTATACCCACTCTGCGTGCAGGCTTGTTAAATTGCATCGCTTATAATTCCGGCCATGAAACCACAATACCATGCTGAAATTACCATCCAAGCCTTGCAGGATATCTTTTCAAAAGATGCACTTAAAGAGATCATTCATGCCAATTCCGGGCAGGATGCGCTCCAATACCAGATTAATCACCCCCACTTCCATTTTGATGAAAGCGCCTTCAAAGAAGGGTTTGCCTACGTGGATGAACAACGGGGGCTCACCCTGGCTGCCCTCCGTCATGCCGAGCCGGGCCGGGCCCGGGCGGCGTTTGGACGCGCCATACATGCCTTGCAGGACTTTTATGCGCACAGCAATTACGTCAGCCTGTGGCAGCTAGGGAACCCCCAGGCAGGCTCTCAGGAGATCGATCCGCAGGTGGAGGACCTTCTCGCCAGCGACCAACTCATTTCAGGGAAGTTATATTACCCGCTTGAAATATTCTCCTTTATCCCACTCACAGAACCGCTTGTGCTGCGGCTCCTGCCCTGTGACAGCCATGCCCTGATGAACAAAGATTATCCGGGACGGCCCGGCTTTGAGTTTGCATACTGGGCAGCAGTGAAGCGTACGCGCCAGTTCTACGTAGCGCTGGCTGATGAGTTGGATGAGCCGTCCAAGGTTATTTTTACGAACCATTAATTTTGGTAAGGTATAATGACCAAATGGAACTGAAAACGAAACTTAACGATTCTTTGAAAGACGCCATGAAATCTGGCGATGAAGTGCGCAAGCGCACCATCCGGCTGGTGCTGGCAGCCGTAAAACAGGTGGAAGTAGACCGCCGCATCGAACTTGATGATGCCGCCATCCTGACGATTTTACAGAAGGAAGTAAAGACCCGCCGCGAGTCTCTGGAAGAAGCCAGCCAGGCCGGGCGTGCCAGCATGGTTGCCGAACTGGAAGCCGAGCTGGCCGTGGTTGCAATGTTTATGCCACAAGCCATGGATGAAGGCGAATTGCGGGGGTTGGTTGCCGCAGCAATTGCCGAAACTGGCGCGGTCGGGCCTGCCGATATGGGCAAGGTAATGAAAGCCCTGATGCCCAAGGTGTCTGGCCGTGCGCCTGGAGATATGGTCAGCCGGGTTGTCAAGGAACTACTCCCCAAATAATTGTGAACGCCATTCCTGTACTGTGGTGGCAAAAGGTTAACCGCCACGATTTCCTATCTTTTTTGCTGTTGCTATTTACGGGGGTGGCAGCATTTTTGGCATTGGTTGCGCCGGTGATTTTGCGCGCGGACAATGTCCCGCTGGCGGTTGGCGGCGTTGCCCCGCAAGATTACCAGGCGCCAAGAAGTGTGGAATACATTAGTGATGTGCGCACTGAAGAAGCGCGCCTGACTGCTGAGCGCAGTGTGTCGGATGTTTATACAACGCCCGACCCTTCCATTTCCCGGCGGCAGGTGGACCGGCTAAGGGTGGTGTTGCAATATATCGACCTGATTCGCGTGGATGAGCAGGCGACCATTACTGAGCGCCGGGCCGTCCTGGGTTCTATCAGTGACCTGCCACTTTCGCCTGAAGCGGTGGATGTCCTTTTATCCATGTCCGATTCACGCTGGCAATTGGTCAAAACGGAAGCATTAGTGACACTGGATCGTGTGATGCGCGGGTCGGTGCGTGAGAGCAATCTTGAGACAGTGCGAAATTCGCTTCCATCTACGGTTTCGCTGACACTGACAGAAGATTCGGTCAGCCTGGTGGTGCAGTTGGTGCGCCCTTATGTGGTGGCGAATTCCTTTTTCAGTCAGGAACTGACAGACGCAGCCCGTCAGCAGGCGCGTCAATCGGTTAAGCCGATTACACAGGCCTATGTTTCCGGTGAATTGATTGTTCCGCGGGGTCAGGTACTTTCTCCGGCAGACCTGGAAGCCCTGCAAACCCTGGGCCTGATTCGTCCCCGTGACCCGTTTACGGAATACATGTCGGCAGCAGCATTGGTGGCAGCCATGGCGACCTTCCTTGCGCTGTACTATCACCGCCGCCGACCCATGTATTACAACGATGGGCGCAGCCTTTTGGTTGTGGCAGTGCTTTTCCTGCTATTCCTGACCCCGGCTCGTTTCCTGGTACAAGACCGTATCGTTTTCCCATACTTATATCCATTGCCTGCGTTTAGTTTGCTGGTGGCAACCCTGTTTGGCCCCGGCGGGGGTTTAATCCTTTCGGTGGTGATCAGTATTTTTGCCGCTTATGGCTTGCCCAACGCGCTTGACCTGAGCATCTATTACATGATGATGTCTGTCACCGGCGTCCTGGCCCTGGGCAGTGCCCAACGCTTTAGTGATTATTTCTGGGCTGCTTTGGTGGCGTCGCTGGTGGGCGGCGCGATCGTAATTGCCTACCGCATTCCCAGTGGAACGCTCGATTCAATCGGGTTCCTGACACTATTGGGTGCTGCACTCCTGAATAACATCGCCTCGGCCAGCCTGACGATCATGACCCAATATGTACTGGCTGAATTCCTGGGCCTGACAACCCCCTTACGCCTGCTGGATATTTCCCGACCAGATGCCCCGCTATTGCAATATTTCCTGCGTAATGCCCCCGGCACCTACCAGCACAGCCTGATGGTCTCCAACCTGGCTGAGCAGGCTGCAGAAAAGCTGGGTATGGATACATTGCTTGTGCGAGTCGGGACGCTGTATCATGATATAGGCAAGGCTACCAACCCGTCCTTTTTTATTGAAAACCAATTCCCGGATAACCTGGATACCCATGAAGACATGTCGCCGGAAGATGCCTCGGCGGCCATCATTCGTCATGTGACCGATGGTGTGATGCTGGCAAAAAAACACCGCTTGCCTCGCCGTATGATTGATTTCATCCTTGAGCATCATGGTACCCTGGTGACGACATACCAATATACCCAAGCTGTCCAGCAGGCAGGTAGCGATGCATCCAAAGTGGATATTGAAAAGTTCCGCTACCCAGGCCCGCGCCCGCGCTCGCGTGAAACCGCCCTGTTGATGCTCTCTGACAATGTGGAAGCCCGCGCCCGTTCGGAACGCCCTCGCAGCGAGGAACAGATTCGCGCACTCGTCAACGAAGCCTTCCAGTACCTCCAGCAGGAGGGGCAGTTGGCAGAAACACGGTTTACCATTAAAGACCTGACCATTATTACCGAGTCATTTGTCTCCACCCTACGCGGTGTCTACCATCCACGCGTGCGTTATCCCTCGGCAGAGCCCAATACCCTCCCGCTTAAGAAAACCACGTCAAAATGATCTTTATCGAACAGGCCAAAAATATATCCTTTCCTGAAATTGCTCTGCTGGAGCAAGCCGTTCAGGCGGCATTGGCGCAGCAAGGTTTTTCGGGCGACTATGAAATCACACTTGTCCTGACCGATGATGCCCAATTGCACAAATTAAATCGGGATTATCTGGGTATGGATTCCCCTACGGATGTTCTTTCCTTCCCTTCGGATGAAACCGATCCTGAAACCGGGTTGCGCTACCTGGGGGATATCCTGCTCTCCCTCCCCCGGGCCGCGCTCCAGGCTGAACAGGCGGGCCACTCGCTGGAAGCCGAGTCTCAACTGCTGGTTGTGCATGGCGTACTGCACCTGCTTGGCCACGATCATGCTGATACAGATGAGAAAACCGTCATGTGGGCGGCCCAGGCTGAGATTCTGGAGACCCTGGGGTTAACTCACATCCAGGTTCGTGATGATTGATTTGAAAGCTTTTGTTGCATCCCGCATCCGATCGTTTTCCCATGCTTTTCATGGTTGGTGGTACGTGCTCCGTACACAAAAAAATGCCTGGATTCACTCACTGGCATCGCTGGCGGTTTTATCCCTTGGTCTGTGGCTGGGCTTGCCCTCCAGGGATTGGGCGGTCCTGGTGCTCGTTATCGCCATGGTCTGGGCGGCGGAATTCTTTAACACATCCATCGAGGCAGTGGTGGACCTGGCCAGCCCGGTGCGTCATCCGCTGGCAAAAGTTGGTAAAGACGTTGGCGCTGCGGCGGTGCTGATTGCCGCCGGGGCGGCCGTGCTGGTCGGGTTGCTTATACTGGGCCCACCGCTCTATGAACGCATCCTGGTCTTATTCTAAAAAAGGATAATAAAAATGAGCAGTCTGTCATTTCGTTTCGGCACAGTTGGTTCCCCAATTGGTACACCCAAAAAACCAGGCGGCTCAGTCGGTGCGATCCAATTCAGCAAATCGATTGGTTTGGATACTCTAGAGTTGGGCTGGGTGCAGTCTGTGCGCGTTTCTGTCGAAACTTGTGCAGCCATCCGCGCGGCGGCTGAAGAACAGGATGTTGCCCTGAGTGTGCATGCACCATACTATATTAACTTGAATGCCAATGACGAAGAATGGCCCAAGAGTCGCCAGCGCCTGATGGATGCCGCCTATTATGGAAACCTGGCCGGGGCAACAGATGTTATTTTCCATCCCGGGTCGTATTTTGAGCAACCACCCGTTGACGTGCTTAAAGTGGCTATCCCGCGCCTGCAAGGTTGTTTGGATGAACTGCGAGCGGCGGGCAACCCGGTGCTCCTCCGGCCGGAGACGATGGGGAAAAGCGCCATGCTTGGGTCGTTGGAAGATACGCTGCTGATGAGTCGTGAGATTGCCGGTGTCATGCCGTGCCTAGATTTCGCCCACTTGCATGCCCGCCCTGGCGATGGGTCCATTAATACCTACGATGAATGGTCGGCCATTTTGGGAAAAGTGGGCAAGACGATGGGCGATTCCGCCTTGCAAAAACTACACATCCATCTTTCTGGGATTGAGTACGGTCCGAAGGGTGAGAAAAATCACCTACCGGTAGCGGAATCGGACCTGAACATGAATGATCTGTTCCGGGCGATGAAGGCTTATCATGCTGCGGGACGCATCCTGTGCGAAAGCCCCATTATGGAAGAAGATGCCCTGCTGATGAAGAAAACCTGGCAGGAAATGTAAACTGATGGACCTTGAAAAGCAAAGCCCGGCTTATTGCCGGGCTTTCTTGTTGTTGGGCCAGATGAACAAAACTGGTAGGGCGAGCGCGGTTATTATCGAAAGGATATTGGCCGCGATCTGGGCAGATGGCAGGTTCCAATCTGGCTGCCTGCGATTGATGAAATCTTCCAGTTGCTGGCGTTGGTTGACCGGGATGCGCTCAAATAAGATATTATCGTTTACTTCAGGGTAGACCATGCTGGAAGGATTGGTCATATTGAAATACCCATCCTGTTCCAACCACACCGACCCATCCACAAGTTGCGGTTTGAACTGGGCGGCAGTGTAACCAAAGAGCGGCTCATAGATATTCAGGTTGCTGGCTTCTTCATCGAATACACGCGGGTGTTCAAGCTCGGCAATGATTCTTTGCACCGGGAAGATGGTGCCGGTTGTTTTGTGTTTTTCGTAGACATCCACCATGCCCTTGGCATAGTAAAAACGATTTTGCAGCCGGTCCATTGGAAGCGTGAAGTAGATTAGCCCCGATACGATTGTGAGACCCACCAGGGAAACCGTCAGGAAATCTCCCGGTTTTTGGGGCAATTTGGCTGCAATTTTATGAAAAAATAGCCCGGCCATCAGGGCCAATGGCATAATGAAAGCCGATGCAAAACGTGTATTGATATGCAATGACTTAAGGACAGGCAATTTACTGAGAGCTGGATAAAATACCCCTCCGGCCAGTGAAAATTCAACAATCAATTCTATTGCCAGCAGGAATAGTAAAAGGGCAGCCCATTTTTTCGGTGAAACCAGGATGGTGCTTGGTTTTTTTAATAAATCAACAGCCCATATCATTCCACCGACCAGCAGTACAATCCATAAGACAGGAGAGAGACTGGTGTCCAGCTCCCAAACACCAGCTCCTGAGCCTGTCCAGGCTTGCAGCCAATCCCAGATAAACCTGGGCTTCATCCCCATCCATGTAGCAACAGGAGAGATGTTCATACTTCCAAGGAGTTGATAGAACAGACCGCGGAGGCCTACAGAAACACTGACGAGCGGTGACGTTTCTACTTCGCGTGGGAAAAACCGCATATAAGAATAAATTGCATAAAGTTTAGATGCTGAAAGCCCCAGGGCAATCAGACTGCCGAATGAGATACGCTTGAACAGTTCGGTCAGGGAAAAGCCAGCTTGGGTGACAAGATAAACAAAAGGCAGGCAGGCGAGTAGTGATAGAAGAATGAAGAAGATTGGGTAAAACCCTGCGGCGTAGACAATTGCAGCAGCGGTTATGCCGATGGCTGCACTATTCCAGATCCACCCCTTGCTTGGGTTAAGCATGAAAAATAATAATAGTGGCCCCAGTGGGAATGGAAAAATATTTGCATGGCCAATGCCATTGTGCTGGATGTAAAAACCATTAATTGTATAGAGGCAGGCGGCTAACAGGCTGGCTGACCAAGGAAGTGCCATGATGCGCCGGCAAACCAGGTATATCCCCACAAAGCCCAGCACCCCGTAAGTAAATATGGATGTCAGGACAGCTGTCCAGGGATCCGTGAACAGAGTAAAGAGCAATGTGATCGAAAATTGTAACTGCTGGGGATTCGGGTACGCTGGCAACCCTCCGCCAAAACTGGGCGTATACCACTGTATGGTAAGCCCATTGACAGCATAATGGAGATAAGTGTCGGTGATGTGGGGCAGGTAATAACGGTAATCTGAACCGGCCTCAGGGTAGGAGCTATTGTTTATAGATGCCAGCAGCCACCCTGAAAGGATGGCTGCTGTAATTGTGATGATATT
This sequence comes from Anaerolineales bacterium, assembly GCA_024710905.1. GTDB lineage: Bacteria > Chloroflexota > Anaerolineae > Anaerolineales > Villigracilaceae > JANJTV01. The sequence continues at coordinate 151,491 of JANJTV010000012.1, forward strand.
GTGGATTGTGCTATGCCGGGCAAAAAAAGTTTTCATTGCAAAAAACGCGATAAATTAATTTTGAATATAGTCTCGCAGGTTATGTTCCACAGCATAAGCCGCTGCTTCTGCTCGGTTATTAACACTCAACTTGGAAAGGATGCTGCTAACATAGTTGCGTACTGTGCCTTCCCCGAGGAACAGGGCTTTAGCAATTTCCCGGTTGGTTTTCCCCTCGGAAACCAGCAAAAGGACGTGCTTTTCCTGCTGGCTCAAGTGCGCAAAAGCAGAGGCTTCTTCGTCTTTCACCGCTTTCCGCACTTCCTGGAAGACACGCTGGGTGACAGCCGGGTCCAGTAAGGCTTCGCCGCGTCCGATGGTTTCGAGGGCCCGGACCAGTTCTTCGCCGCCGATTTGCTTGAGGATGTATCCTGAAGCTCCTGCCCGAATGGCGGAGAAAAGCATCTCATCTTCTGCATACGAGGTGAGCATAATCACTTTGGTCTCAGGGTAACGCTGGATAATTTCTTCGCAGGCTTCAATGCCAGATGTACCCGGCAGGCGAATATCCATCACAACCACAGCGGGTTGCAGGGTGCCGACCTTTTCAATGGCTTCACGGGCTGAACCAGCTTCACCTACAACATCAAAATTTGGATGCCGCTCCAACAGGGATTTCAACCCCAGCCGCACAACTTCGTGGTCGTCTACCAACAAAATTCTTTGCTTTGCCATGAGTCTTCTTGCCTCCGTGAAAGTAAAAGTATAGTCGAGTGGGGGGTAGGTGGCAAGGGCGGGCTTTCAACCAGTTGAATAAAAAAGGCCTGCCACTCGGCAAGCCTCTTGCTCACTCTTCTTTGTTTTGCCTGCGGAAGTCGAGGAAACGATACCCAACGCCGCGTTCTGTCAGGATATATTTGGGGTTTGCGGGGTCTTTTTCCAGTTTTTGCCGCAGGTAGTTGATATACAGGCGGACATAGTGGGGTTCATCGCGATACTCGTAGCCCCATACCTTGGCAAGCAACTGGTCATGAGAAACTACCCAGCCAGCGTTCTGAACAAGGTGGAAAAGCAGGCGGTATTCGGTTGGGCGAAGCTTGACGATCTTCCCTTCCAGCCAGATTTCTCGGCGGTCGAAATCGATCTTAAGCCGTTCATCGATCTCGATCAAGCCATGCATCGAGCCGCTGGCGCCTTCCGTTCGTCGCAAGACGGCTTTCACCCGGCTGGAAAGTTCGCGCGGGCTGAAGGGCTTGGTAACATAATCGTCGGCCCCCAACTCCAGCCCTCGAACACGATCATCTTCCTCGCCTTTGGCTGTCAGCATAATCACCGGAACGTTGCTGATCTCCCGTATCATCTCCAATACTTCAAATCCATCCAGGTCAGGCATCATCACATCCAGGAGGATTAGATCCGGGGTGACATCCCGTAGTTTTTGGACGGCCTGCTTCCCATTAAAGGCTTCTGAGACCTGGAAACCATCATGCTCCAGGTTCAGGCGGATAAATCGCACCATGCGTTCTTCATCGTCAACGACAAGGATTCTACGGCGGTCAAATTCTTCTGGCATGGGTCTATTCCCTCACAAAGCCGATAATCTCTTCTTCCTGATCGCCGGGCACAATTTCGATAAAAGCAATGCGCGAAATTGGCCAGATTACCTCGGTGACATTTGCCAGCAGGTAGTGCAGGTCTTTCCCGTCACGGCGACGCGGGTTCTTGATCGTGATGATTGTGTCAGTGACATTGGGCAGTTGGTCTATCTCCCCAAGTACAGGGTCTTCATTGGCAAGATGTACAAGTACGGTTGGCATTCTTCACCTCTGTTAGGTCATTACAATTTGAAGTCTTAATTTACCCAGCGAAACGATATCTCCATGCCGGATGGCACGTTCTGTATTTGGCATCATTCGTTCACTGTTGAGAAAAGTGCCATTGGATGAGCCCAGGTCCATCAACTGGACTTGCCCCTGGTTGATGCGAATCACGGCATGGATACGGGATACCCCGTTTTCAAACGCATTATACGGCGTCAGATCTATATCCGGCATAATCGGTTGGTTGGGGCTTACCCGCCCAATGGTGAACTCGGTTTTGTCTGAGAGTGGCAGAATCTGGCCACTTTCCAGTAAGTGCAACGAAAGCCAGGTATTCCCCTTAAAAATTGACGTATCACCTTGGATTGGCGCAGTTGAGCGGCTATCCAGGTCTACATCTCCCTGGATTTTTTGCGTCGAGGATTTATCCTTTTGCACCAGTTGTGCTCCGCAATCGCTGCAAAAGATTGCGCCGTCTACTTCCTGGTGATTACAGTTTGGGCAAATAATCATACCGTTATTCTTCCATCAAGTTAACCAGTGCACGTGTACCATATTTTATGCGCTTTTCACCGGTTTCTGAAAATGCCCTTTGTTGTTCTATATGTTCTGCTTCCAGCAATACCGTTTTTGCAAGGCCTTGCTGCCCCTGGGAGAGCAGGTGGGTGGCCATCTTTTTCAGGTGGCCTGATGCGGCGCTAAAGTTCCCGGCTTCCACTTCCTGGCGGGCTTTTTCCTGCATACGGTACAGGGTGACTTTTGAGAGCGCTTGCACGATTGCCCAGGGTGGTGTCTCTACGTTCGGTTGCTCAGATACGCGAATATTAACATCAAATGAGATTGCCGGGAAAGGGCTGGCTGCATAGGTTGAAAAACCATCCAGTACCCCTGTAAGAAAAGCATTGCTGCCAGGCTTGGCAGCCTGCGGATTAATATGCATCTCGATCAGGACCATTAGCGACCAATCTCGCAGGATGGGTCCCAGGCTGATTGTATCGTTTACAAGCAGCGGATTCGGTTCCGGCTGGATGCGGAAGGCATAAGACAGGTAACAGCCAGGGGGCATGGAATATTCAAGGGTAACGTTGTCCGCCACAACTTGGGCAAGGTTATCAAACTTTTCATTAAGCAGTTTGCCAATTTCCCGGGCATTTGACACAAAGAAAGAAGTCCCACCCGTCAGGTTGGCGAGCTTATCCAGGAAGGTATCATTCCACTCATGCCCGATACCTAGGCCGCTGATACCAATACCCAGTTCGGATGCCTGTTGGGCAACTTGCAGGCAGCCATCTTCGTCACCATAAGTGCGTCCATCAGTAAGGATGATGATGTGGTTGATGCTGCCTGGGCTGGCAAACCGGCGGACTTCCTCCAGGGCGGCATTCAGGCCATTGAGCAGTTCTGTGCCTCCAGACGTTTGCAACATCTGGATTTTAATCTCGGATTTTTGGATGTTAATCTGGCGCGATGCCGGGATGAGTACTTCGGCCCGGTCACTAAAAGTAACCACAGAAAATGTATCCTGCGGGCGGGTTCGCCGTAACAACTGAATGGCAGTTGTTTTCACAATATCCAGTTTTTCGCCTTTCATGGATGTTGAACAGTCCAATGCCAGGCAAATATTCTGCGGAGGGGCGGCGGTTGCCTTTTTCTCTTTATCGCTCAGGCTGATTTCGAGCAAAGCGTACACAAGTTGGGGCTCATGTGGAATCCCCATTTCCTTGCGGCTTACCAAAACTTTATTGATGATCGGCTGGCTGGGTTCTTCTTCATAGGGCAGGGTCTGGTCGTAGTTCTTGCGTTCTTCAGGGTTGGAGAGCACCTGGTAAGCCTGCTGTACACCGAGGAATAACTCAGTTTCCCCTGCAACGTTATTTGTATCGGGATGCAGGCGTTTCGCAAGCTTTAAGTATGCGCGGCGAATTTCATCCTGTGTGGCGCTGCGCAGAACCCCCAATAACGCATAAAAACTGGGCTTGGAATTCATCCCTGCAGATTAGCTCAACAATTGGATTAAGATGACGCTAATATTATCCGGCCCGCCAGCGCCATTGGCCATATTCACCATCTTCTGGCAGGCCTGCTGCAGGCTGGATGCGTCAAGTACGGCGCGTTTAAGTTCATCTTCATCAACTACCCCCCACAGGCCATCAGAGCATAGCATTAAGTAGCCGCCGACCGGGAAAGGTAGGGTAATCATGTCGGCTTCGAGGGCTTCTCCCTGGCCGAGTGCGCGGTAGAGAACATTGCGCTGGGGGTGTACGGCAGCTTCAGCGGAAGTGATTTGCCCGAGTTCCTCCAGCCTGCGGACGAGGGAATGGTCGCGGGTGATAGCTTCCATGCGCTTGTCCGGGTAAATCAGGTAGGCGCGGCTGTCGCCAACGTGGGCAATTGTCAACTGCTGGCCCACCACCAGGGCCGCGGTAACCGTTGTCCCTGAGCCAGGTGCTTCTTTCAATACATTTTTCTGGGCTTCCATGACGGCGCCCTGTAATATTTCTTGCAAAGACTCATCCACATTTACGCTTGGGCTGCTGAACAGGGTATTGTGGAATTTTTTCATCACATACCCGGCAATAGTGCGGATGGTGGTGTTGCTGGCAACCTCGCCATACTGGTGGCCGCCCATCCCATCGGCGATGATGAACAGGCCAAAAGGTGGGTTGCTGCTGTTGCCTGCGATGGTGTTGGTGATGGTAAACAGGCTGTCTTCGTTGAGTTCTCGCTGGCGGCCGACAGATTGACCCACGCTGACAGCCAACTGGGGCGGCTCTACACGGTGTTGCACTGCTGCATGGATGGACTGCAGTTGTACATCCGAAAGTGGGGCAGTGACTACATTTTCACTGCTGCTGACCCGCTTGTGGTTCTTGCGCGAGAATAAGTTGCGGAAGAAATCTAACACGGTGTGCTCCTTGTTTATGCCAGGAGGGCATAAATGAAATGATCTGCTGAACCGACATAAACAACTTCATCAAAAACAGTTGGCGAACCCGTAATGGGGCCTTTTGTTTCAAACTTCCAGCGTAACCGCCCGGTTTTATATTCTAGGCAGTACATCATGCCATCGACTGAGCCACAATAGATGGCATCTTTGAAAATGGCCGGAGACCCGTTGACCTGGTGTTCAGTTTTGTAGCGCCAGGCCTCTTTGGCTGATTTTGTTTCGATTGCATAGATGTTGCCATCGGCCGAGCCGTTGAAGACCAGACCGTCAGCAACATAAGGAGAAACAATGGATGGTTTTTCCATGCGGAAGCGCCAGATCAGCCAGCCGCTTTTTGCATCCAGCGCGTAGAGATGACCATCTACGGAGTTGAAATACACAACACCATCCTGTACCCAGGGCGATGATGTGATGGATCGTTTGGCCTTGAACTTCCATTTGTTGGTTCCGGTGAAATCCATACAGAAAAATTCCCCTGCTTCATTGCCGACATAAATCAGGTCGTTGGCAATAAAAGGCGATGAGCGGATTTCAGCTCCGGTATCAACCTTCCAGGCAGGGCGTCCGGTTGAAAGATTGATGGCGTGAAGGCATTTATCATCGGAGCCAATGAAGACGTGGTTTTCGGCCACCCGTGGGGAGGACCAGATTGGCCCTTCGGTGTAATGTGACCAGGTGATTTTGCCCGAGCGGGCGCTGATGGCGTACAGGCGTTTGTCCTGTGAGCCGAACAGGATATTGTCCTCAAATACAGCCGGTCGGTTGGAGATGCTGCCCTCGGCGGCATATTTCCATAAGAACTCGCCGTTGGCGGCATTCAGGGCATACAGGTTGTTGTCGTAACAACCGGTGTACAACGTGCCATTGTAGTATAGCGGCGTGCTCCGGATTTCATCTTCGCACTGGAAAGACCAGATAGGTTTAATGGATGTACTGTTAATCCCCGTGGTGACCGGTGTGCCTACCCCAATGCGCCCCAGCAGGCCGGTTTTTTTGCCTGCGCCCAGCAAGGCTTCTTTAAAATCGCGGATGCTTTTATAACGATCTTCCGGGTTGTATTGCAATGCGCTATTAATCACGGCTTCCATTTCCGTAGAGACAGCCGGGTTAATCTTACGAATTGGGCGCTCGGCAAATGAGAATGGCGGCTCGAGGCGCGGATCTCGCTTGGTGAGTAGGTGATGCAATGTGGCGCCCAAGGCATAAATGTCAGCCTGGGTGCTGGCCTCGCCCCGGTATTGCTCCGGGGGTGAGTAGCCCTCCGTGCCAATCATTGTGCCGCGCTGGCCGGATTGGAAGGACTTAGCGATGCCAAAATCAACCAGCATGACGTGATTGTGCTGGTTGATCATCACGTTGGATGGTTTCATGTCACGGAAAATGATCGGGTCGGGTTTGTGGCTGTGCAAGAAATCTAACACATCGCAAAGTTCAATCGCCCAGGCCAGCACCTGTTCTTCAGGGATGAAACCATCCACCTGGCTGACAATGGCTTCAAGGTCTTTGCCGTTGACAAATTCAAGTACCAGGTATGAACGGTTGTCGTGGGTAAAATAATCGTAAATTCGTGGGATTGATGCATGGCTGAGTGTGGCCAGGATGTTGGCCTCGCGCTCAAAGTTTTGCACAATCGTCTGGCGCACCAGTGGATCCGGGGCTGAGTTGATCATCTCTTTTACAGCCACCAACTTGACGACATTGGGGAAGTGCAAGTCGCGGGCGCGGTACACCGAACCCATGCCACCCACGCCGATCACCTCCTGGATGAGATAACGGTTTGAAAGCGTTGTCCCCTGAGAGAGTTGTCCGGTTGTTGGGCGTTTGTTTTCGTCTTGCGGTTCGCTGATGAGATGAGTTTCCATAGAAGGATAGATTAATCCGTGCTAACAATGTAATTAATACATTATAGCCCATCATTTAAGTGAATCACAAACATCGTTGCTTTACAGTGGCATTGCAGGATAACCTGAATTGTCATACAATCTTGCCTGATATGCGCATTTTAGCAGTGAGTGACCAGGTAATAGATCGTTTGTACTCTGCCATGGTGAAGGAAACCTATTCGGGTGTTCAGGCAATTATTGGCTGCGGCGACTTGCCTTATGAGTATCTTGAATTCCTTGTTTCGATCTTAAACGTGCCATTATTCTATGTACCGGGGAATCATGATCCTCAGCACGGACACCTGGTAAATGAATATGTACAGGGCGGCACCAATCTGGACCTTGAAATTCACCGTCACAAAAATATTTGGATGTCCGGTCTGGGTGGCAGCGTGATGTATCATCCCGGTGCGCCAAACCAGTATACCCAGTCTGAGATGTACCTGCGTGTTTATAAAATCTTGCCCCGCCTGTGGTTGCGGGCCGTGCTGGGCCACCCCATTGATATCTTGGTTACACATTCCCCCCCGGCCGGCATTCATGACGACAACGACCCGGCCCACCAGGGTCTGCGAGCCATCAACCTGCTCTTAAGGCTGGCAAAACCACGTTACATGCTGCACGGCCACACGTTTTTCTATCGCCAAAACCTGCAAGATTATGTCACCCGCTACCACCAGACAGACGTGATTAATGTCTACCCATTCCGTGTCATGAATATCCCCATTGCTGGCTGATATGAGCCACCCACACTCGTTGGCAGGCATCTATGCTGCCGCGTTGACCCCCCTGCGTGAAGATTTCTCGCCTGACATTGAAAGCCTGCCAGGCTACCTTAATTTCCTGGCCGGGCGCGGTTGCCATGGGGCATTATTGTTTGGCACCACTGGCGAAGGTCCTTCCTTCTCTGCAGAACAGCGGCAAGGCATGCTTACCGCCGCTTTGGCGGTGCGCCAGGTGCACCCGCAATTCCGCTTGCTGGCTGGCACCGGCACGCCCAGCCTGGATGAGAGCATTCGGCTGACCCGCATGGCGTTTGACCTTGGTTTCGATGGCGTGGTAACCCTTCCGCCGTTTTATTTTCGTAAGGCCAGCGACGACGGCCTGTTCACCTGGTACGACACGCTCATCAATAAAGCGGTTCCTGCTGGCGCATTCCTGCTTGGTTACCACATCCCTGTTCAGGCGGGCATTGGACTGACGCCTGGTTTGCTGGCCCGCCTTAAGGAAGCCCATCCGGAGAAGTTTGCCGGCATCAAAGATTCATCCGGTGACCCGCAGCATGCCGTTACCCTGGGTGCCCGATTTGGGGCTGACCTGCTGGTGCTGAACGGAAACGATGGCCTGGCTTTGCACGCGCTGGAACATCACGCCGCCGGCGCCATTACTGCTGTTGCCAATCTGTATTCCCCGGTGTTGCGACAAGTGTGGGATATCCACAGGCAGGGGTGCGATGCCCTAGAAGCCCAGCATGCCCTGACTCAACGCCGCGACGTGCTGGATCGTTACCTGCCCTTCCCGCCCATCCTCAAGGCGTTGTTATCACGTCTGCATGGTTTTGCACATTGGCCGGTGATGCCGCCCCTGGCTCCGGCCGAAACGGAGATTGTAGAGAAAGCGCTGGCCGAACTCCGTGCATTGCCGGGAGGAGCCTTATGACCCAAACCTGGCGTCTTATAATGGATGATGCGGCCAATGGCCCGTGGAACATGGCGGTGGATGAAGCCATTTTGGAGCACGCCGGGCGGGGCGAGAGCAGACCCACCTTGCGCCTGTATGCCTGGACCCCGGCCTGTCTCTCGCTGGGATATGCCCAACATTTTGCGGATGTGGATACCGCCAAACTGGTTGACCATGGCTGGCAGGTGGTACGCCGTCCGACAGGTGGCAAGGCTATTTTGCATACTGATGAACTGACCTATTCTGTCACCGGCCCATCCGAGAATGAAATCCTTTCGGGCGGCGTGCTGGAAAGCTACAATCGGCTGGCAAAGGCCCTGCTGGCGGCTGTCTCCAGCCTGGGGCTGCCAGTTCAGGTGCAGGCGCATGTGCCCGGAGCCGGGCTGGCAGACAACGGCCCGGTCTGTTTTGAAGTGCCGTCTGCCTATGAAATCACTGTGCACGGGAAAAAACTAATCGGCTCGGCTCAATCCCGCCGCAAGGAGGGGGTCTTGCAGCACGGGTCACTCCCATTGTATGGTGACCTGACCCGCATTACCCGGGCATTGGTTTTTGATAGCGAGGCAACCCGTGCCGATGTGGCTGAGCACCTGTTGGGCCGCGCAACCACTGTTGAAACCGCCCTCGGCGGGACCAGGGTTGGCTGGGAAACGGCGGCACAGGCTTTCGTACGCGCGTTCCGGGAGGCGCTGGGTATCAGATTTGAAGATGGGGTGCTTTCTGCTTCGGAGGCAGCCCGAGCCAGGGACTTAGTGTTTCAAAAATATGAGCATGACGATTGGAACAAGCGTGTTTAACAAAAACAGGGCGGGGTAAAACCCCGCCCTGTCTATCTAAGTGGAGTCATTTTATAAACGTAACCTGCGCATAACCAAGTGACTGGAAGAACTTGTACAGGAACAACTCGGCGTTATTTTGCGCTTGCTCCAGGATGCCGTCTTCGAGGGCGGCTTTGAGAATTTCCTGCTCGGCACTCTGGCGGGCCAGGGTTTCCAGGTCATTGATTCCTTTGGTCAGCAGACCTGTGTCACGGTCATAGACGTAGGATTTGTTATTGTCGAGGGTGGCAACAAACACTTCGGCGGCGGGCAAGCGCACAGTGAGTACGCCGTTGATGACCTGCATGTCGCCGGGCTGGATTTTTTCCATGTCGATTCCGGCGATCACTGTGCCATGGGCAACAAAGAGTAGTTTGTCGCCGAACAGGAAGGAAAAGCTCCCCTGACCGATCTCGGCAGTGATGACTTTCTCGATACTGTACTGGATCGTTTCAAGGCGCGCCAGGGCACGAATTTCGTTGATGTAGGTGACCGGGTCGGGGATGATGGTGGGGGTGGGGTTCATTAACACGGATACCTGGGTTTGTAATGCGGCGTTACTTTCACGGAACGGGGAAACCGCACCATCGATGGCGGCCTGGGCGCTTTGCTGAACCGACTGGACCATGTAATATGCTGCGCCAACGATGACCAGGATGAGGATCAGCAACAGGAAAGTGGCAAATTTGTTCATTTATTTCTCCTTACTCGCTCTAAGACGAACAGGGCAAGATTATCCTTCATTTTACAGAACAATAACTTAATTTTAAGGAAGAATATCCTTGCTGTATTGTTAACATCGGTTTATGATAAAAAGTGGAAAGCGATCGCTTTCCATGCCTGGATACTATCACAGAATGGTAGGAATACTTTCGGTGATACATGCCGTGGCATAACCTAGTTCTTCATTTTCAACAGGAGAAGAGACCATGAAGAAAACGTTGTACATTTTGTTTGGCTTGCTGGTAATGACCAGCATGGTGCTGGCGGCATGCGCCCCGGCTGCCCCGGCTGCGACCGAAGAAGCTGCACCGTCTTCGGCGGTGGAAGAGTCATCCTCTGCCGCTCCGGAGCCCACTGAAGAACCGGCCCCCGCCATCGGTTCCCCTGAGCATCCCATCAAGGTGTTGTTCGTTCCATCTGTTGATGCGAATGTCATTGTGACCGGTGGCGAAGTAATGGCTGCTGCCCTCAACGAAGCCACTGGCCTGACCTTTGAAGTGGTGGTGCCGACTTCCTACGCTGCTACCATTGAGGAAATGTGCGCATCCCCGACTGATACGATGGCCTTTATTCCTGGCTTGGGCTACGCCATCGCCAGTGAGCAATGTGGCGTAGATGTTGCCTTTAAGGCTGTCCGCTTTGGTTACCCGGTGTACTGGGCTCAGTACGTCGTTGCCCGCGACAGCGAATACCAGACCCTGGCCGACCTCGAAGGTGCCACATGGGGTTATGGCGAAGCCACTTCCACTTCTGGTTATATGGTTCCTTTCCTTGAACTGGCAGAAGCAGGTATTACTACTGGCGAGCAGGTTCAGACCGGCGGCCACAACCAGACCATCCTGGCTGTTTACAACGGCGAGGTTGATTTCGGTACCACTTTCTATAGTGTGCCGCTCAACCCGGAAGGCGCTCCTGTCTTCACTTATGAGCAGTATGTGGCGGGTGAAATCACGGATCTCTCCCAGTATGAAGTCCCTGCCGAGACGATTGAAAACTGCGCCCCGAATGCTGAGGGAAACCGCCTGTTCTGTGATGGTTACCGCATCCTGGATGCCCGCGCAAATGTCCGCGCCGAAGCCCCGGATGTAGTCCAGAAGGTTCGCATCCTGGCCATCTCCCAGGCTGTGCCGAATGACACCCTGTCCTTCAGTGCTGAGTTCCCGGCTGAATTGCGCGCCCAGATTGAAGCTGCCCTGCTCGCGTTTGCTGAAACCGATGCCTGGGAAGCCTCGATTGGTAATGCCGATTTCTACGGCTGGTCTGGCATTTTGCCTGCCACCGATGCCGAATACGATGTGATTCGTGCGATGGTTGCTGCCACCGGCTACGAAGTCGAATAATTACCTGGTACGTTCCCGGGGCAGGGTTGGTCAACAACCCTGCCCCACTTCTTACTAATTGAAAGTTGGTCGAGCCAGCTGGGAATTAATTCGTGCTGGAAAACTGGTTGACGGGAAATTAAACTATGTTGCAAATAAAAAACCTGACCAAGATTTATGATGGCGGCGTGAAGGCGCTGGACAATGTCAGTTTTGACGTGCCGGATGGGCAATTCCTTGCGGTGATTGGCCTGAGTGGTTCGGGGAAATCTACTTTGTTGCGTTGCATTAATCGGCTGATTGAACCAACCGAAGGGAAAATTCTCTGGAACGGGCAGGATGTTACTTCCGCCTCGCAGGAGGAGATGCGTCGCATCCGGCGGCAGATTGGTATGGTCTTCCAGCATTTTAACCTTGTGCACCGTTCCAAGGTAATCACCAATGTGTTGGCCGGGAGGCTGGGGTACGTTAACCCGGCCTGGAGTTTAATTGACCGTTTCCCCGGGGCAGATGTTGAAAAAGCCATTCATCAATTGGAGCGGGTAGGCATTGCTGAAAAAGCCTTCCAGCGTGCCGACGAACTCAGCGGCGGGCAGCAACAACGTGTGGGGATTGCCCGGGCCTTGATGCAGGATCCAAAGATGATATTGGCCGATGAACCGGTCGCCAGCCTTGACCCGGTACTGGCTCACAGCATTATGTCTCACCTGGAAGATATTAATAAAAAAGACGGGGTTACAGTTTTGTGCAGCCTGCACTTCCTTGATCTGGTACATCGTTATGCAGATCGTGTGATTGCCCTCAACGAAGGTAAGGTGGTCTTTGAGGGGTTGCCCAAGGATATTGATGACAAGAAATTCAAAGATATTTATGGCCGTGATGCCGAGCGGGTAGGGTAGGTCACAATGAATAATCACAACAAACCATCCATCTGGAGATCCCTTGGCGTTGGCCTGGTCACGTTCCTCGGGCTGGCGATCCTTGCCTACGGTTTCCAGGTCACCCGGGTAGATCTGGAAGAACTCCGCAGCGAGAATCGACAGCAAAGCCTGGTACGTGTTATGCGCGCCCTGGCCAGCCCGGAAATTTTTGCATATGACCAGGTTGAAGAAATTGTTAATCATCCCATTTATGTTCCTTGCCAGCCCGGGAGCGAAACACCTGTCGTGGCACAGGATTCTTCCCAACCCTATGTTGTTCTGACGCCGGGTTGTGCTGCGCCTGGCGAAACGGTCCAGGTGGAAGGATTCAATTTTGCGCCATTTACAACCGGACCGGTGCGTTTTGTGCCTGGTAGCGACCCTAACAATATCGTTACATTAGGACGCGAGAACGCCACAACAGATGCTGACGGGTATTTTGTTTTGAGCTTGCAGATGCCTGACCGCCCAAGTGATGATGTTCAATACATTCGCGTGTTATTGCGCCGCAACGTGGGCGCTGTGTATTTTAGCCGCACAGCGCTCGAAACCTGGGATAAGATCGTTGAAACAGTATTCCTGGCATTGTTGGCCACTATTATTGGAACAATCCTGGCCATTCCGCTGAGTTTTATCGCTGCGCGCAACCTGATGAAATCGGTTAAAAGTCCGTTGGCAAGTATTGCCTTATCTGTTTTGGGCTGGCCAATAGGCATTGTCCTCGGTTATGTGATTGTCAATTGGATAGGCACATTTAGTACGACCTATGCATCAGCCACATGGCTTAATCTGGTTAGCGTTATTGTTTCCCCGGTGGCGATCTCTTATGGGTTGCGCTGGGCTTTGCCACAGGAGGAAAGACCACATCCAAGCCTGGGCGTGCAATTTGCCCGCATGGTTGCGGTGTTTGTTTCTGTCCTGCTTGGCTTCTTTGGCCTGTTTCAGCTTGCCAACCTTGCGATGAGCGTCGGGACTTATTTGCAATCCTCCCTGGGTTCTTTCGGTTTCCTGGGATATTTCCTGTTTCAACTGGGCGATATTGTTCTGGTGATAACTCCCGTGTTAGGTGCGCTGGCTGCAGGCGGTACGGTGGGGAATTTCTTTGGCCGCATTGGTCAGTTCGCCTCTGAGAAGTTGGCTCTTGCTGCCCTTAAGGGGTTGAATCTGATCTTAACACCCCTGGCCGGTGCGTTAATCCTCGGTTTGTTGGGGCAGGCAGTGGAGTGGCTTTACGTAATTGGTGACCAGGTTTACACCTTGTGGCTCCCTGCTGGTGTAGGCGCTGCCCTGGGATTGCTGCTGGCACTGTTTACCAGTCCTAAAGAGTCACTGCCAATTGGCCTGGTGATTTATACGGTTACCCGTACACTGCTTAACGGTTTACGCTCTGTCGAAGCATTGGTCATGGCGATTGTGTTCGTCATTGCGGTGGGGATTGGCCCGTTTGCTGGTGTCATGGCATTGGGGCTACATACCATTGTCAGCCTGGCAAAACTCTACTCGGAACAGGTGGAAAGCATTGCATCCGGCCCGCTGGAAGCCATCGAAGCGACCGGCGCCAATCGCCTGCAGACCATCATCTATGCGGTCATTCCACAAATTGTTCCGCCTTATATCTCATACACAATGTATCGCTGGGATATCAATGTCCGTATGTCGACCATCATTGGTTTTGTGGGTGGTGGTGGCATCGGTTTTCTGCTCCAGCAGAATATCAATTTACTTAACTACACTGCGGCCAGCACCCAAATGCTTGCCATCGCGGTTGTCGTTTCCCTGATGGATTACATCAGTTCAGAGATGCGTGAACGCGTTGTATAACCATTTGTTGTTGCATTAGAGTTTTATCAGCGCCGGAAAACCCGGCGCTGATTTTTTGATACAATTCTTTTCATGCTTAAGAAAATTTTACAAATACTTTCCAAAGTTCTCTGGTATCTGATGTTGGGCGGGGTCGCGGTGGTGATTGTTTCACGCTCTGTGACAGGCCTAAACAGTTGGGTGCGAGTCTACCCTGCCAGTGATGTGCCTGAGCGCCCTGTGGCAATTATTTTTGGCGCTGGGCTGACACGTAGTGGCGGCGCCTCGGCTGTATTACGCGATCGTGTACAAACTGCAGCTGACCTGTATTTTGCGGGGAAGGTTCAAAAATTGCTTATGAGTGGCGATAACCGGTTCGAAAACTACAATGAACCGGCCGCCATGAAGGAATATGCCATCTCATTGGGTGTGCCTGCTGATGATATTGTCCTAGATTATGCAGGCCAGCGCACCTACGACACCTGCTATCGTGCCAGGGAAATCTTTGGTGTGCAGGAGGCGGTCCTGATTACCCAATCGTTCCATATGCCGCGCGCTGTATACCTGTGCAATTCCATGGGAATTGATGCTGTAGGCGTTGTTGCCGAGAATTATAATTACCGGCGCTCGTCCCTGTTTTTTTGGAACATCCGTGAATTGGCTGCCACTGTGGCAGCCCTGGTTGATGTTCACATCACCCGCCCGGTTCCCATCTTAGGCCAGCCTGAGCCTATTTTCACTGAGAACATCCCGGCAACAAAAACGCAATAGGAGACTTATGACCCGCGAAGAAGCTCTTGCCATTGTCCGTGAACACGTCAAGAATGAAGGTCTGGTGCGCCATATGCTGGCGGTCGAGGCCGCCATGGCCTTTTATGCCGAAAAACTCGGCGAGGATGTTGAAACCTGGCGTGTGGTTGGCTTGCTGCACGATTACGATTGGGAAATCCATCCCACACTCGAAGAACATCCCCAGGCAGGCATCGCTTACCTGCGTGAGCGCGGTGTGGATGAAACTATCCTGCGTGCCATCCTATCCCATGCCGACCATACTAACACCCCGCGCCAGACTCATATGGAAAAAGCCTTGTATGCCTGCGACGAAATTACTGGTTTCCTGACAGCCGTGGCCCTGGTGCGTCCCTCCCGATCCATCCTCGACCTAGAGGTCTCCTCGGCCAGGAAAAAATGGAAGGACCGTGCCTTTGCCGCCGGGGCTAGTCGTGAAGACATTGAACGTTCTGCCGAAGAATTTGGCATCGACATCTGGGAACATGTTGGCAATGTCATCACTGCTATGCGCCGTGCCGCGCCAGACCTCGGGCTGGTAGGCAACTTCCAGCAATAGTTCTATAATAAGGGTGTTCAGGAGAACACTCATTTTGTTCAACGACGACCTCAGCCCACTCCAAAAAGGTATCGAAGCCATGCAAGCCGGGCGCAATTTACAGGCGCTCGAGTATTTCAAGCAGGCACTCCAACAAGACTCGCGCAACTCGCAGGCCTGGCTGGGGATTGCCAGCCTGGTGGATGACCCGGATCGAAAACGCTTTTGCTACCAGAAAGTGTTGGAATTTGACCCCGGCAACTCCTTTGCGAAATTATCCCTGCAAGAGATGGATGCCCCGCCGGATGAGCCCATGTTCTCCTTTCCGGCGCCAACGGTTACGATTGGCTCCCCCGAGCCGCCTCCCGTTTCGGTGGGACCATCTGTTCCCGCGCCCATCTTTGAGCAGCCCGCCCCGAAGCCAACCCTTGGGCGTACCTCCTCTCAAAAATTCCGTCGCGCCATCACTGTAGCAGACTCCATCCGCCGCGAGGGGCGAGCTGCCAACCTGATCGCCCTGTTATTGGCACTCTCCTTCCTTGTAGGGGTGGCTATTATGTTATCCTGGTTGTTTGTATGAGTATCTATACTCATCCAAACAAGACCCCCGTGCAGACTTTCTCACGGGGGTCTTGTTTATTTCTTCTTTGCGACTGGTTTTTTCTTTGCGGCCGGTTTACTGGCAGTTTTCGTTTTTCCAGTTGCCGGTTTGGTTTTACTTGCCGATTTGTGCGCGACCGGTTTTATGGCTGGCGGGGTTTCTAGTGTTTTCACTTCAACATACCGGTTGGCATCCCAGCAGGTGGTGATTCCTGTTACTGCATCGCCTGGCTTGACTTCCACCATCACATCACCCCGGGTGGCGGCGCGTTTCTTTAACCCGGCTTCATCCAAACGGGCCGATTTGGAAGCTGCTTTAAGCAGGTGAATGGTGATGCTGGTCGTGCCTTTGCCGATGGCCAGCCCGGTCAGGCTGACACCCAGCGGCAGTTCCCAGGCAATCACACCCTTGCCGTAGCGCCCCTGCACGGGGAATTCCTTCACGCTGATGCGTTTGCCCCGCCCATCAGAGCCGAGCAATAGTACATCCCCTTCGGCGGGCAGGATTTCCATGCCGCTGACATAATCACCAATCCCTAGCTTGATGCCATTTACGCCTGCTGCCACCAGGCCCATCGGGCGAATGTCTTCTTCCGTGAAGCGAATGGCCATGCCCAGGGCAGTGATCATCAGGATTTCTTTCTTGCTGTCCGTCAGCGCCACCCAGCCGAGGGCATCGCCATCGTTTACTTTTGCCAGGGCAAACGGCTGTGCGGATGGGCCGGGTAGTTCACTGACCAGGCTCTTTTTTAGCATGCCGCCTTTGGTAACAGTCAGTACACAGGTTTCCTCACCCAGGCTGCTCTTTTGGGCAGGCAGCGAGAAAATAGCTGCCAGTTTATCGGCTGGCTTAAGCGCCGATACCTTGTGCCACGGCGCGCCTTCAGCCAGTTTTTCAGCCTCGGGGAGGGTATGGACGGCCACAGCGGCGGCTTTTCCCGTTTCTGAGACCAGGTACAGGGTATCGGTGGTACGGCTCCGGGTGAGCCAGCGTGGGGCTTCCGTTCCGCTTGGGCGTGGGGCTTTG
Source organism: Anaerolineales bacterium (assembly GCA_024710905.1). Taxonomy (GTDB): domain Bacteria; phylum Chloroflexota; class Anaerolineae; order Anaerolineales; family Villigracilaceae; genus JANJTV01. Next base: position 168,334 of record JANJTV010000012.1, read on the forward strand.
TCATCATGGGTGCGCGCCAGTGTGCCATCTGCCGTAACGCCAACCCATACTTCCCGGTCATCCAACAGCTGGCTGGCGGTGAGCAGGGCTTTCTTGTCGGTACCTTCTTTCAAGCCGACGATCTGGGTGCGGCGGCGGTCGCCAAAGGCGGTTTTGACGCGCGAAATTTCTTCGGTCATGACGGCCCGCATCTTTTTTGGGTTCTCGAGCAGCTCTTGCAGTGATTTGATTTGTGCCAGGGTTTCTTTGTATTCGGTTTCGATCTTCTTTCGTTCAAGGGCAGCCAGGCGGCGCAACTGCATTTCGAGGATGGCATTGGCCTGGAGTTCGGTCAGTTTGTAGCGTTTCATCAGCCGTTCACGGGCGGTGTCCACGTCGGCGGCGTTGCGAATCAGGTGGATGATCTCATCGAGGTTCTTGAGCGCAACCAGGTAGCCTTCAAGGATGTGGGCGCGTTGGCGGGCTTTTTCCAGGTCGAATTCGGCGCGGCGCTTAATTACCACAAGGCGGTGTTCGATGAAGACGCGCAGAGCCTGTTTCAGGCTGAGCATGCGTGGTTCGCCATCCACAAGGGCGAGCAGGATGATGCTGAACGTGGATTGCATGGGAGTGCGGCGGTAGAGTTCACGCAGTACGCCCTCGGGGGCAACATTCTTGGTTAGCTCAATCACCACACGCATCCCCTGGCGGTCACTTTCGTCACGTAGGTCGCTGATGCCGTCAATCACGCCTTCACGGGCCAGTTCGGCAATCCGCTCGATCAGGCTGGATTTGTTGGTGGCATAGGGCAGTTCTGTAATAATAATGCGGTTCTTACCGCGTTCCATTTCTTCAATATGCACGCGGGCCTGGATGGTAACCTTGCCGCGCCCGGAGCCGTAGGCGCTTTCCAAGCTGCCTTCACCTTCCTCATGCAGGATGACGCCCCCGGTGGGGAAGTCCGGCCCATGGACAAAGGCCATCAGGTGCTCGACCGAAATATCATCCAGCTTTTCCCAGTTATCGAGCATGTAAATCAGGGCATCGCTGATCTCGGCTAGGTTGTGCGGCGGGATGGAGGTTGCCATGCCGACGGCAATACCGGTTGCGCCGTTGACCAACAGGTTGGGAATGGCGGCTGGTAGCACAAGGGGTTCTTCGAGAGAGTCGTCAAAGTTGCTGGCAAAATCAACCGTGTTTTTATTGATGTCTGTGAGCATGTCAATGGCGGCGGCAGTCAGGCGGGCCTCGGTGTAACGCATGGCCGCAGGGGGGTCGCCATCAATGGATCCAAAGTTGCCTTGGCCGTCCACCAGCAAGGTACGCAAAGAAAAGTCTTGCGCCATGCGGGCCATGGCCTCGTACACCGCAGCATCTCCATGCGGATGGTATTTCCCAAGCACTTCGCCAACGATTCGAGCTGATTTTTTATAAGCGCTGTCAGCGCGCAAGCCCATGTCGTACATTGCATACAAAATGCGCCGATGAACAGGTTTCAATCCATCGCGGGCGTCGGGCAAGGCGCGCGCGACGATGGTTGACATAGCATAATCGAGATAGGCTTGCTGCATCTCGTGGTCGATATCGATCTTACGGACGAGGCCGAGTTCCATACTGACTCCTTAAAAAACCGGGTTTTTCCCGGCGGTGTGCGGCTATCTTACCACGAATATTTGTTCCAAAAAAGCGAGGGAGAGAAAACTGGGGAATAAAAAAGGGCAGCCAATATCTGGCTGCCCTGCCTGTTTGTGGGAGGTTAATCCCCGGCTGTACTGTCGGAAATTTCCGTCCATTGTGAAGAACCGAGCAACTTCTGGTCTTCGGCAAAACGCCCATGGATAAAGCCTGTACCCGCGGGGATGAGCTTGCCGATGATCACATTCTCTTTCAGGCCAAAGAGCGGATCGGTGGTGGACGCAATCGCTGCGCCAGCCAGCACCTTAATTGTGTGCTGGAAGGAGGAGGCTGACAGGAACGAATCGGTGGAGAGTGATGCTTTTGTAACACCCAGCAAAATTTCGCTGAAGCGGGCAGGCTGCTTCCCTTCGGCCAGCATATTCTCGTTGATGCGTTTGATTTCCAGGCGATCTACCGTGTCGCCGGGCAGGTATTTCGTGTCGCCGGGGCGGCTGATCTGCACCTTGCTGAGCATCTTGCGAATAATCACTTCAAAGTGCTTGTCATGGATGTTCTGGCCCTGGGAGCGATACACTTTCTGGATGTCGGTCATCAGGTACATCTGGCAGGCGTCGCGGCCTTGCAGTTTCAGAACTCGGTGCGGGTTGAGGGAACCTTCTGTCAGGGCCTGGCCGGAGGTGATATGGTCGCCTTCCTTGATCAGCAAGCGCATGGTCGTGGGAATTTCATATTCCACTTCTTCGCGCTGTTCGTAGGAGACGATTACCTGGCGGCCTTCCACACGAACCCGGCCACCTTTTTGGGCGGCAATGCTGGATTCGCCGAGGGTTGCAAGCACATCCAAGGCCTTTACTTCGTTCTCATCCTTGGCCAGGATGGTCCACTCTTCAGGGATGTCGTAGACATCAGAGACCATTTCAGCATGTTCAATCCGAACAACGCGCAGGTCGGCGTATTTTTCAGATTGGATGATGCGCGCCACGCCGTCAATATCAGCCACGAAAGCTTCACCCTTGGGGGTCTTGCGGGCTTCAAAGAGTTCTTCCACGCGGGGCAAACCCGTAGTGATGTCGCCACTGGAGGCAACACCGCCGGTGTGGAAGGTACGCAGCGTGAGCTGTGTACCTGGCTCACCAATGGACTGGGCGGCAACCACGCCGACCGCAGAACCCATTTCGACCACTGTGCCGCGCCCCAGATCAATACCATAGCAGTGGGCGCAAATACCATGGTTTAGTTCGCAGGTCATTGGCGAGCGGACTTTGATTTCCTGTACGCCAGCACTGGTAATGCGACGGGCCAGTTCGTGGTCGATCGTATCGTTATATTCAGCGAGCACTTCACCAGTTTTCGGATCAATTACTTGTTGGGCCACCAGGCGGCTGTAAATGCGGCTGCTCATGCTCTGGCCAGCCACATCGTCCGTGGCGCGAATCCAGGTGCCTTCGTGGGTGCCGCAGTCGATTTCATTAATGATGACGTCCTGAGCAATGTCCACCAGGCGGCGGGTCAGGTAACCGGCATCTGCCGTACGCAGGGCGGTATCGGCCAGACCCTTGCGAGCGCCGTGGGTTGAGATGAAGTATTCCTGCGCAGTCAGGCCTTCGCGGAAGTTGGAAAGGATTGGGCGTGGAATGATACGACCGGATGGGTCGGCCATCAGGCCGCGCATGCCTGCCAACTGCGAGATTGGGCCGAACCCGCCTTTGGTTGCACCGGAGTAGGCCATGGTGGAAAGATTGCCAGCCGGATCCATGTGGCTGCGAACAGCCTTGGCTACCAGTTCGGTGGTTTTTTGCCAGATGTTAATGACGCGTTCGTTCTTTTCCTGCTCGGTCAGCAGGCCGCGGCGGAAGGAACGTTCCACTTCTTCCACTTCCTTGAGTGCTTCGGAAATAAATTCTTCCTTGTTAGAAGGCACGGAAATGTCGGAGACGGCCAGTGTTATGCCGGAACGCATGGCATATTCAAAGCCTAGGCGTTTGACTTCATCGGCCACATGCGTGGTGGTTTCCTGGCCACAGATTTCGTATACATCCGCGATCAGGTCTTTCACCCCACCTTTTTCGAGCGGTTCGTTGATGAACCGAATTTCATCCGGCAGAATGTCATTCAGGATCGCGCGGCCAACCGTTGTATCCACCAGCCGGGTGACCGGGGTTTCTATGCGGCTGCCTTCGTCATCGTAGTGGGTTTCAGTAAGGAGCTTGATCTTGCTATGGACTTCCACCTGGTTGAGCTGGTAGGCCATCAGCACTTCGTTTATGTCAGCAAAGGCACGCCCATCACCTTTGTGCGGGCGATCACTGTTCATGGTCAGGTAGAACACGCCCAGCACCATGTCCTTGGACGGGGAAACAATCGGTTCGCCGTCGGCAGGTTTGAGCAGGTTCTTGGAAGCCAACATCAGTTTGCGGGCTTCGTTGACGGCCTTTTTCGAAAGCGGGACATGCACGGCCATCTGGTCGCCATCGAAGTCTGCGTTGAAGGCGGTGGTGACAAGCGGGTGGAGTTGAATGGCGGAGCCTTCGATCAGTTGCGGCTCAAAGGCCTGGATGCCCAGGCGGTGCAGGGTGGGGGCGCGGTTAAGCAGGACAGGCCGCTCCTTGATGACTTCCTCCAGTACTTCCCAGACTTCGGGGCGGTTGCGTTCGATCAGGCGGCGAGCGCCTTTCACATTGGCGGCAAAGCCATGTTCCACAAGGCGGGAAATGACAAATGGGCGGAACAGTTCCAACGCCATGACCTTGGGCAGGCCGCATTGGTTCAGTTTTAGCTTGGGGCCGACCACAATCACCGAACGGCCGGAGTAATCCACACGCTTACCGAGCAGGTTGCGGCGGAAGCGCCCCTTCTTCCCTTTGAGCATGTCGCTCAGGGACTTCAGTTCACGGCGGCCGCGGCGGCTGAGCGCCTTGCCGCGCTGGCTGTTGTCGATCAGGCTGTCCACGGCTTCCTGCAACATGCGCTTCTCATTGCGGACGATTACGTCTGGCGCGCCGAGCTCGAGCAGGCGCTTGAGGCGGTTGTTGCGGTTGATGACGCGGCGGTACAGGTCGTTCAGGTCGGAGGTGGCAAAGCGGCCGCCATCCAGCTGTACCATCGGGCGCAGGTCGGGCGGGATGACCGGCAGGATGGTCAGGATCATCCATTCGGGGCGGTTGCCCGAGCGGCGGAAAGCTTCTACAACCTTAAGGCGGATGGTGGCTTTCTTGCGCTTCTGCTTGGACTTTGTTGTGCGGGCTTCGTGCCACAGTTCTTCAGACAGGCGGTCGAGGTCGAGTCGCTTAAGGATGTCATAGAAGGCCTCGGCACCCATGTCGGCACGGAAGACCTGACCCCAGCGGGATTTCAACTCGCGGTAACGGGTTTCGCTGAGGAAAGTGAACGGACGCAGTTCCATCAGCTCGTCTCGGGTGCGGGAAGACTGACCCTTGCTGCTGCTGGTTTGGTCTTCAAGCTGGTTGCGCAGGGTTTCCATCTCTTCGCTGGCTTCTGCTTTGATGCGTTCAATATCCAGCTTGATGTGTTCGATTTCGCGGTTTTTCTGGTCTTTCAGTTCGTTTTCGATGGCTTCCAGGCGTTCTTTGACATTGCTCTGAATCTTGGCAATGTGCTGGGCGCCAATGACTTCCCCGGCGGCTACAATGGTTTCGCCGGTTGCCTTAAAGATGATTGCCTTGGCGGCAGCCGCACCGGATTTTTCTTGCATGTCCTGTTCGAGCCGCTGGCCTTCCTGGATGACCGGCTCCAGCTTGGCGGCCACCTGCTCATCGTAGGATTTTTCCAACTCGCTCTTACGCTGGTTCAGTTCAGCAACCGACTGGTCGCGCTTAATCTTGATTTCGGCAATCTGGGCGTTGATCTGCCCGGCCTGTTCGCGTTCAGAGACGGAAATTTCATCTTCCAGGCGTTTGAGTGCCTTCTGGCGGGCATCATCATCCACGTAAGTGATGATGTACTGCGCAAAGTACAGTACCCGGTCCAAGTTGCGGCGGGAGATGTCGAGTAACAGGCCCAAATAGGAGGGAATGCGGCGGGTATACCAGATGTGCGCCACCGGGGTCGCCAGCCCGATATGCCCCATGCGTTCGCGGCGCACGGAGGCGCGGGTGACTTCCACACCACACTTGTCACAGGTAATCCCTTTATAGCGCGGGTTTTTATATTTACCGCAATAGCATTGCCAGTCACGGGTGGGGCCAAAAATGGCTTCGCAAAACAGGCCGTCTTTTTCGGGGCGCAGGCGGCGATAGTTAATCGTCTCCGGCTTCAGCACTTCACCATAAGACCAACTGCGGATGGTTTCAGGTGATGCGAGGCTGATACGCAGGGCGGTGAGACCTTTGGTTTCCACTGGTACTTCCTCCTGGGGAATAAAATAAACTGACAAAATAGCAGGCCGCTCATTCGCCTTGAGACGAACAAACGCAAGCGCAAGAGAGATTATCTCAAGCGCTTGCTGGTGCGGTTTGGTTTTGACAATATTTCAATCGGTAGATTATACGAGATTCGCCAGCTTGAGTCAAGTGGTTTTTTGGCTCCCCCGTTAAAGTTTACGTTGTGAACTAATCGAACTTCAATAATTGTAGCACATCTTGCAAGGCCGCGGCAAACATTTCATCCATCACTTGTGGGCTGGCCTGGTAAGCCCCGCCAAATGAGCCGTCGCCGTACACTTTACGGGCCTGTTCTGCGCTGAGGATGCCCGGTACATGTGGCGGCGTTTTTGGCTTCTGCGGAAGGTCGCTGACAATAGTGAACGGGAAGGCCTCCAGCCAGTTGGCATGGCCAGGCTTCAGGCTGTGTTTTAAGGCAATATTTTCAATGGAATGCGAAAGCCACCAGTCATACCAGCGGACTTGCAGGTCGGGCAGGCTGGAAGCAACCTCGGACAACTGGGTTTTCGCGGGAACGTTCCCTCCGTGGCCGTTCAGCACCAACACTCGGCGGAACCCGCCCTGGTAGGCTGAACGGAGGAGATCCTCCACCACACTGAGCAGGGTGCTCACCCGCAGGCTGAACGTGCCGGGGTAGGCCATGAAATAAGGCGAACTACCAAAGTTGAGCGGCGGGGCCACCAGCACTTTGGTCTGCTGGCTGGCGGCATCGGCCAGCGCCATCGGGATGCGCACATCCGTCAGCAACGAGAGGTAGGCATGCTGCTCGGTAGCGCCCAGCACCAGCATCAAGCGGTCATCCTGTTGCAGGTAGGCTTCCACATCCATCCAGTTCAGGTCTTCCAGTCTCATGCGGCTGATTTTACCCCGTATAATTGTTTTATGCCCAACCCGCCCGCCGTACCGCTCCCGCCCGGTTTCCTGGCGCGGATGAAACCCCTGCTGGGGGAGGAGTTTGATTCTTTTGAGCAGGCCATGCAGCAAGCGCCGGTGAGCGGGTTGCGGGTTAATACCTTGAAGCTATCGGTGGAACAATTTACAGCCATGACCCCGGCGCCACTGGGGCAGCCTGTATCCTGGTGTGAGTCTGCATTTGTATTGCCGGATAGCGACTTTCGGTTTGGCGGGCACCCCTTTCACCAGGCCGGGCTGTATTACCTACAAGACCCTTCGGCGATGTCACCGGCGGAGATGTTGTTCTCTGTGCCGATGCGTGGCGATGAAACCGTCTTGGACCTGGCCGCAGCACCGGGCGGGAAGACTACCCACCTGGCCGCCCTGATGAATGGCCGCGGCCTGCTGGTGGCCAACGAGATTAAAGACAAGCGTGTCGGGCATCTCATCCAGAACCTGGAGCGCTGGGGCGCGGAAAATGTAGTCGTTACCAATGAAACGCCTGAACGACTGGCCGATCATTTCAGCGCATTCTTCGACCGTGTGTTGGTGGATGCGCCCTGTTCTGGCGAAGGCATGTTCCGTAAGGATATGGGTGCGCGCGCCGACTGGTCCGAAGACATGGTGCAGGGCTGCGCTGTGCGACAGGGGAACATCCTGCGCGTGGCAGCCAAGCTGGTGAAGCCGGGTGGCTATTTATTGTATTCCACCTGCACGTTTGCGCCGGAAGAAGATGAAGCTGTATTGCAACAATTGATGGATGAAACTGGCCACTTTAGGGTGGTGGAATTGCCCAAAAAGCCGGGGTTTATGGTCGGGCGGCCAGACTGGCTCGGCTTGCCGGACACGGCCATGGAACTGTCTGGCGCGGTGCGTCTTTTCCCACATCGCCTGCCGGGTGAGGGGCATTTTGCCTGCCTGTTGCAACGTGTGGATGCGGAGAATGAATCAAACTTGCCAGGTGAAACCCGCCTGCCTGTACCCACCCGCCAGCAGCTTGGATTTTGGCGGGAATTCGCCGGGAAGCTGTTAAACGCCAATTTAATGGAAGAAAGGTTGCGGGTGGCCGGGGAGCGACTGATTTACCTCCCTCAATTGACTCCATCCCTGGGACGTTTGCGTGTGCCGATGCCCGGCATCTGGCTCGGTTTCTTAAAGAAAGATCGATTTGAACCCGCCCACCCGCTGGCGCTGTTTCTCAGGCCCGGCCAGGCAAATAATACGCTGGACCTGGCTGCTGACAGCCGCGAACTGGTGGCCTACCTGCGCGGCGAAACCCTGCCCTCCGATGGCCTGCCTGGCTGGCTGGTGGTGACGGTGGAAGGCTGGCCGATTGGCTGGGGCAAGCGCGTGCAGGGCGTGGTCAAGAACCATTACCCGCGTGGTTGGATGTAGTCACGAAAAGCCAAAACAGCAAAAGAAAACATGACTCACCCCGAATTTAAGGAAGGCAGGGAATGAGGGCGATTTTCAAGCCAAAGTGAAGAAAGAGCAAGACGCAGGCGATAAAGTGGAGCTGAGACATCTCGGCTCCACTTTCCAGTTCTATGGCAGAAGCGGGCAAGGAAAGTGAAGAGGAAATCGGTGTGGGCGAGCAAAGAAAGCAGAAAGGCAAAAGCCAGGGTGGCGATCAATAAGAACTTGAGGCGAGCCTCCCAGGCCTGCAAGCGTGGCGACTCAAAGGCCAGTTCGGATTTGGTGAAGCGCAGGGACATTTCGATCTGCCAGCGTTTGGCATAGGCAAAGATAATCTGCCAGGCTTGCTCGGCATTGTGAACGGGTTCGGTGGTGATGAGATACCAGGGTTTGCGCCCAACCCCAGGGCGCGAAACCACCAGGAAGAGTTGGCGCTGATCATCAGGCAGGTGAATAGGAGCGGCGATGATGCCTGTTTTACGTTGGCAGCGCCTGCGGGCATCCCAAATCATGCGGTAATTCCAAGATCGCTTGCCGCGCACCACCTTCCATGCTTCGTGCTTGCGACCATCTGCTCCGATGACATGGTACTTGTTATTCCAGCGCACAATGAAGCGCAGTCCATGATCAAGTGCCAGTGTCGTCCAGGGTGCGCCTGCAAAACCGCGATCCCAGAGGTGGATGACCTTCTTCCCCCAGAGTTTGGCGACTTTTTTGAGGATCTTGCCCTCTTCCACCCGCTTTTTGCTGGCATTTTCACCACGGGTCGTCCACCAGCACAGGTGTGCCAGCACGGGTACGCCCTGCATACCCGTTACCAAGATCTGCAGCCAGTTGAAGCCTGGCACAAAAACAGGGCGGTCTGTGGGCGGGTTGAAATAGCCCGGTTTGATCCGTTTCAACCGCGCAGCTTTGCTCGAGCGCACCGCACATAAGCCCTCCGCTTTCAGGCTTTCACTCTTTTCCAGAACACTCTCATCCCAGATCACATAGGCGGTTTGGTTGCGCTGCTTGAGTTCCTGCACTCTGGCATGGGCTTGTTCCCACAAATACTTCAGGATGATCTGGCTTTGCCAGCGCGACGAGTGCAGAACGCTCACTATCCGCTTCACCCCAGCCGGACCACGATCGCTCCCCATCAGATGCTCCCCCAATTCACTCATTAGCAACCCATTATTCCGATGTCGATGCATCACGATCACCAACACCAGATCCAGAACTGTCTTTACCAGACGCCGATCCAGCCGCTTATGTAGTTCATACAGCAAGGGCTTTAGATAATTCCAGCATCCGGTTTCCATCTGCCGACTTACTTGCTTTTTTTCTGGTTTGCTTGTACCCTTATTCATGAACAGACCTCCTGGTTCGTTTGTGCTCGTTACACAAAACTGTACCAGAAGGTCTGTTTATTTTCTACTCCCCCGTTTCCTGAGATTCGGGGTTAATTATGTTTATTTACTTCACTTCGGCGCGGGCCAGGCGGCGAGTAATCATAATCTGCCGCAGGTGGTCCACTTCGTGACCCAACAGTAGCAGCATCCATGTTTGGTAGTTGCACACGCCAAAAAGCGGGTTGTTGACCGTTTTCTCGCTGTCGTGTTTATGGCGGGTGTCATCGACGGCAGAGCGGATCTGGTAGCTGGCCTTGGCCAGGTTCTGACGCAGGGTTTCGGCGGGGATGTTCGCCTGCGCGCCTTCGCCCTGCCCGCGGGCGGCTTCCACCATGTGGGGCAGCTGGCTGGTCGAAAGCTCGAGCAACATGTTGTAATAAAAGTTCTGTGAGTGAATCAGGTGCGTGATCGATTCGCTGATGCTCCAGTACGGGTGGGCCGGGGAATGAAACGCCGCCTGGGCATCGCTCATCCCTTCCAGGGCCTGGGTAGTGCGTTCGCGGGTTGCCAGGAAGGTATCCACCAGGTCTCGCAGTTCGAATTTTTTCGAGGCTTCGAGCCAGGTAATCTTCTTTGTCAGCGCGTCCAGCAGGACGGGCGTCAGGATGTCGGTTTCAATAATAGCCATATGTGTAGTTATATCATTGAAACGTTAATTAAAAGTATGAATATGCCTGTGATATGATGCGCGTATGCTGAGAAAACACTTTATTGCCTGGATGACATTGATATTGCTGTATACAGCCTGTTCCCCGGCTGGCTCCCCCGCAGCGGATTCCCCGGAACCGAACCTTACCCCAACCCCCGATCTGCCGCCGCCTACCCTGACGGTTCCCCCGCCAACCCCAACTGCCACCTCGACGCAAATCCCGCCCACGCCCACCGACCAGCCCGCCTGCCGGGATGCTGCCCTGTTCCTTGAAGATGTGACCATTGCTGATAACAGCAAGGTGGAGGCGGACCGGCCGTTTGTCAAAACGTGGCGCTTGCAGAATACCGGCACCTGCACCTGGAACAGTCGTTACTTGCTGACGTTCAGCGGTGGCGAACGCATGGCTGCACCGGACACAACTCCCCTGGCCGAAACGCCCCCCGGCAGCACACTTGATATTTCAGTTGAATTGCTTGCCCCGCCCGCCGACGGTTTTTACAGCGGGCTGTTTGCCATCCGCAACCCGGCGGGCCAGCCCGTGCCCATCGGCGCGTTGAGCAGCATGTGGGTGAAAATCCGGGTCGGCAATGTGGTGGCCGTCCAACCGCCTGCTTCAAGCGGCAGCGCCCCGGCGGCCACCAGCCCGGCCAGCGGCGGTTCGGCTTCCTCCGCGCGGCCTGCGGGCGGCGGGATCGAAAATTGCCAGTTCAGCGAAAACCCGGCCTACCTGAACCAGTTGGCGGCGCTGATTAACGCCGAGCGGGCTGATGCGGGTCTGCCTGCCCTGGCGCTTGATTCGCAGCTCAGCAAGGCGGCCCGCAACCATAGCCTGGATATGGCCTGTAATAACTTCCTCAGCCACAGCGGCTCAAACGGCTCGTGGATCGGTGACCGACTGGCAACGGTGGGAGTCAACACCTATAACTACACCGAAATTATCGCCATTGGCACGCCGCAGGATGCCATGAATCAGTGGCGCGGTGATGGCCCGCACTGGCAGGCCGTGCTGGACCCCAACGCCACCCGTTTTGGGATTGGATACATCTACGTGGCGAACAGTGATTTTGGCGGCTACTGGACGGTGGATCTGGTGGATTGAACCGATTTATATGCGAAGAATCTCTCCCAGGGACGGGGTGTAGTTGGGGAAGATGTCGTTCAGCACTGGATTATTTAAACGTTTAACTATCACCTCGGCCAGTACGTCGCGGTAGTCGGTGGTTACATCCAGGTCTCCAGGGCCAACCAATTGGTCATCCTGCAAGCCCGGCCAACGGCCATGAATTTTTCCGCCGTTGACATGTCCCCCCAGCACCATCATCATGCTTCCGTGCCCGTGGTCTGTGCCGAAGCTGCCATTTTCTGCTGCGCGACGCCCAAATTCAGACATTGTGACAATGGTCAGCCGGTTCAGGTGGTCGTGCATATCTGCGTGGAAGGCTGCTAGGCCTTCAGCCAGGTCACGCAGAAGGTTGGCCATCAGGCCGGTGCTTGCGCCCTGTGCAAAATGGGTATCCCAACCACCCAGATCAATGGCAGCCACTTCAAGCCCCACCTCGGCCTTAATTAACATGGCGGTTTGTTTCAGTGCTATGCCAAACTCGCTCTCCGGGTATTGGCTTTGGCGGGATGGAACGTAGCTCTCTGGGGTAAGTTTTTGCAGTACGTCCATCATCGCCAGGGTATCTAACCCGGCATGGTGACCGGCGTGGATGGTCTCCAAAGCCTGGCGCATTTGTTGCAGTTGGCGTGGGTCACCTCCTAGGTGAAAATCAGTTATGGATTGTAATGCTGATACTGGCACACTGCCTCCCAGGCTGCGCTGAGGGCTGAATCCTATGCCTACTGCGCGCAATGGTGAGTAGTTGCCTGTATCCAGGCTGGCCAGGTGGCGTCCTATCCATCCGGAGGCCGGGCCTCGCTCATCATCTACCCCTCTCTCCATGAGCTCCATGGCCTTAAAATGACTGCGCGATTCATCCGGCGCGCCACATGCATGGATGATTGCCAGATGTTCCTGCTGCCAGGCAAGTTGTAACGCTGCCAGGGCCGGGTGAATGCCAAAGAATCCGTCCAGGTCTATCACGCGGTCTTGCGTGTTTGTGCCCCGGTCATCGGGGCGCGGAATGTTCAGGGTGGGGCGTAACTGATAGTAGGCCGGTTCACCGTGTGGCACAATCATATTTAATACATCTGCTGCGCCACGTAAAAAGATGACCACCAGGGTATCGCCGCGGGGGGCGCTGTTTTTTGGGGAGAAGGCCAGGCGGGGCATCCAGCCGGGTATGAGCTTAATCGGGTTGGGTTGGGAAATCATAAATTCTCCAGTTTATCTCCATTGAAAGGCGGGAGCGGCGAGCAGGGCTGCAACAGCAACCGGGATTATTTCCTTATCATCAGCTCCGGCCTGTTGAATGGCTTGGATCAGGCTGTCTCGTGCGCCTGGTACAAGTGGCGCGCCAAGCAACAATGTAGCCATCCAATCCAGTATCCGGGTTGGTTCAGTTGTTCCAAGATCGTCCACTAATGCGCCAAGCCCGGTTTTGGTGTCAGGTATTTTGCCCCTGATGAATTCAAAAGAGAATTGCCAGCGGGGCATTAAGTTACCTTGCCAGTATGTGCTGGAATCGGGATAGCCATCGGGTGTGGGCCAGCCAAAGGGAATTTGGCCCATGCGCTGTAATATCGCGGGAAATGCCAATGTGTCTGTTTCTGCATCAAGAATACGCGACGCAGAAACAAGGTAATGAACCGGTCGTTTATATTTTGGGATTACTGATGAAAGGCCTTCAAGCAGGATAACTTTGAGGACACTGGGGATGTGTCCTCTGGTCTGGAGGAAAACCTGGGTGGAATTTTCGAGCAGGCTTGCCGGGGTTGTTTCGCCAATAAAAAAGCGAATCAACTTTGATGAAATGTGTCTGGCTGTGGCCGGATGAATCGCAAGCAGCTCAATGATCTTCTCAGCTTCCTGGATACCCTGTGCCGGGATGTGGATTCCGAGCAAGGTTTTATCTCCATGATCGTGATGCTCTTGTTTAAACTCGAATTCACCTTTCCAGAAGTGCTCCTTAACGCCCCATCCTGTCAGGCAGCGGGCCAATTCCATGACATCTTGCTGGCTGTAACCGCCATTAATACCCAGGCTGTGGAGCTCGAGCAGTTCGCGCGCATAATTTTCGTTCGGCCGCCCCTTGACGTTTGCCTGGTTGTCCAGGTAAACCAGCATGGCCGGGGAATGGGCGGAAGCCCAGAGCAGGTCTTTAAAGTAGCCCAGGGCGTTCTTGCGAATCACTTCGCGATCATCCACCGTTTTCAAGTAGTAGCAATCACCTTTTTCCGTATAGATATTGAAATGATCACTCCAAAACTCGACCATTAATTCGTACAATTGTTTTTTGCTATAAATTTGCCTGATCAACGTGGCTTGTCGCAGCTCAGACGGTACGGTTTTTCGGTCTACATTGTCAAAGAGTTTGTTACTTATGGCTTCCAGTTCATTTGCGTCCATGGATAGGGTTGGCAAGTTTCTCAATCGCAGGTTACACTGCCAGTCGTCAATTTCATCGTAGGCCAATTGTTCCTCAAGCCAGGAGGCCAGCCCCAGCTTCTGGAAATGACGTCGTTCATCGAGTTTGGGACCGTAGGTCAGGCGTTGCAAAGCAAGGAAATCTTCAAGGGGTAGTTCACCTTCTGTGGCTGAAACAGTTTCCCCCTGGCGGTTGCGCAACATGGATTGGCGGATAGGCCGGCAGGCGGAAAGTGCCAAGGCTGATGCTGTTATTGCTCCCAGCTTTAGGAAGTCGCGTCGAGAGATTTTGTTCATTTTCGTGACACGGCACTTATTGTTGAGTGACCAGGGCCGGACCTGTCGTCGAGGTCGGATTTGTTTGCGGCGCCCAGCGGAGCAGGGCAAAACTGGTCGCCCCGATGGCTGTTACGAGAATGAGAGGAAAGACTAGGAACCAGCCAATGACCGGGAAAAACACTGCCAGTTCGAGTGCCACACTGCTGCGTATGAAAGCAGCTGCCGGCTCGAGATTGGATTTTTGGGCTAGGTATTTCCCCATCTGAGCAGCCAGGCCAGCAGAGCCTAGACTGGAGATTCCAAGTAATATTACAATCAGGCTGGCGCCCGCAAATTTGGCTGGGCCAAAAGGTAAAGCCAGAAGTATGAATATGGGGATAAGTCCCAGGATCGTTGTAATACTACCCATCCAGAAACACTGCCAAGGGGTTCTTTCAAGGCGTACCTGGGCACGCTCTACTGTGTTCGGAAAGAGTAGCCACCAGGCGCTGAGCATGCCGGGGAAGGCAATCCCGATTGCGATAAGAATACCAAACAGGGCGGTAATATCAGCCATTGTTAAACTCCTTATGTATTGGTTTAAAGGTGTTACAGGGGATGGTTGCCAAATGTTGCATCATTAAACAAACTGGGCGGAGTACAAACTCCGCCCAGTTTTGGTATATCGGGGAAATTCCCTGTTAGGCTGGTGAGGTTTTCTGGAAGAAACTGATGATGATTGCCCCAAAACTGGCCAGTGCAGTGTAAGGTAGTAACAGGAACCAACCGGCGATGGGTAGTGCGCAACCTAGGCAAAGGATGATGCTGCCCCAAAGGGCTTGCTGGAAAGTGCTATGGTTGGGGAGGAGATACTTCCCGATGGTTTGTGTTTGCCCGGCCAAACCCAGGCTGAGCAAACCTGTGAAGGTTAGTATGATCAACAGGGCCGGAAGCAAGAGAATAACTTTGATAACTTGCCCGGCATTTTCAGAAATTAGAATCAGCACAAGCGAAATTACCCCAAAAAACAGAAAATTAACCAACCCTAACAGGAATGACCGCCCCGGCATTTTGGATAGGTTATTTTTTGCTTTGTCAACACGGTTGATAAATGTCGATCCGATGACCAGTAAATAGGCAGTGATGCCTACTGCTACCAGAAGGGAAATGAATACGAATCTATACAGGTCGTTCATGGGTTTCTCCTTGAAGGTGGGTTTTGCTCCTTGAGCAATAGGCCATTTCCGACAAGCCAAAGGAGCAGTGCGCTGGCAAGCACAAGGGTTAGTGCCAGGGTGGTTGTTTCGACTATGGAAAAGGCGGGCAATTCGGGGACTTGCAATGTGAATTGGGTATTTAATAGTTCAATCCACAGGGCTTGCAAGGTGTCAGCCTGGGAGGACAGGGCAGGAATTTCAATATCAAACGGTGGAAGATCCTGCATCAGGGTTGGGGATGCGGCAATGATTGTGGTAATTACCAGTATGATTTGCAGCAATGTGGCGCGCTGAAGCAGTGGTGGCAGGGATACGGGTGTAGACAAAGCTTGTATGACTGGCGCAGCAAGGTCGCGTCGGAGTGGTTCTTCAGGCAGGGCGGTCAGGTTGACAAACAGGTTTTCAAGCACAGAGAGGTGCGCTGCGCATTCCATGCAGGTGGTAAGGTGCTCTTGCAACTCTGCCTGGATGGCAGGAGGCAAGGCATGGTCGATGTATTCGTTGAGAGTTTCTTCAGTTGGATGTTTCATTTAATTTCTCCGCCAGGATTTTTCGAGCACGGAAGAGGTGACTCTTGACATCGCTGATTGGTAAGTTTAGGGTTTCGGCGATTTCTCCATAACTGAGCTCTTGGAAGTGCCTGAGTTCAATAATGACTCTGTATCGTGGTGGTAGGCTGTTTAAGGCTTTTTGAATTTGATTGGCTGTTTCACGATTATCAGAAATTGACTCAACCGTCGGTGCTGGGCTGACGGTGTTTTCCTCATCAGCCAGTGGGAAGAGATTGGTTCCCGGTGATTCAAGATGATTAAGGCACAGGTTTGCTGCGACACGTCTGATCCAGGGGCCAAACGGGCGTTCTGCATCATATAAATGCAGGCGGCTATGGGCTCGAAGGAAGGTTTCCTGCGCCAGGTCCTCGGCTTCACGGCGCTCTTGTAATATTCGATAACACACATTGAATACACTTTCCTGGTAACGCAACACCACTGCGCCATAGGCATCAAGGTTCCCTGTGCGGGCAAGGTGAACAAGTTCCTGGTCTGTAGACGCATCCATGCTCTAGGGAGTATACAAGAAAGACGAGCAAAATGTTGCACGCAGACGAAAAATCCCCGGTAGCCACGTGACCACCGGGGAACCTTACAAACTCTCAAATTACATCACAATACTGACAATCGAGCGTTTGGCGACAATCACCTTTTTGGGCGTTTTGCCATCCAGGTGCTTTTGCACGGCGGCCAGGGCGGCGGCTTCAATTTCTTCGTCGCTGGCATCCGCCGGGACGGTGATGCGTTCGCGCACTTTGCCGTTAATCTGCACCGGGATGTTAATTTCGTCGTCTTTGGCGGCTTGCTCATCCACTTTTGGCCAGGGCTGCTGGTGCACGCTGTAGGGCTGGCCGAGCACCTGCGTCCAGAGTTCTTCGGCGATGTGCGGCGTGACCGGGGCCATCATTCGCACGTAAATGTTCACGGCTTCCTGCCATTCCTTGCTGCCCGCCGCGCCGTCTTCCCGGGCTTTTTGCATGTCGTTCAGCAGGCTCATCAGCCCGGAGATGATGGTGTTGAACTCGAAGTTGTCGAAGTCACGGGTGACCTTCTTCAGGGTCTGGTGAACTTTCCTTCGCAAGCCGCGCAAGGTTTCGGGGGAGGCCGCCCCGCGCGCCGTTTCGTCGGTGAACATCATCCACACGCGGCGCACCCAGCGGGAGGAGCCTTCGATCCCTTTGCTGTCCCACGGCGCGCCCATCTCCCAACGCGCAAAGAACATCAGGTAGGCACGCACGGTGTCTGCGCCGTAGTAATCCACCAGCACGTCTGGCGCAATTACGTTGCCGCGGCTCTTGGACATTTTTTCGTTGTCCTCGCCCAGTACCATGCCCTGGTTGCGCAGTTGGGTCATCGGTTCGTGGCCTTCGGCAATGCCCATGTCGCGCAAGGCCTTGTGGAAGAAGCGCGTGTAAAGCAGGTGCATGGTGGCGTGCTCGATGCCGCCGGTGTAGGTGTCGACGGGCATCCAGTAGTTGTATTCGCGCTCGTCAAAGGGGCCTTTGTCGTACCACGGGCTGAGGTAGCGCAGGTGATACCAGGATGAGCACATAAAGGTATCCATGGTGTCGGTTTCGCGGGTGGCCGGGCCGCCGCATACCGGGCAGGTGGTGTTTTTCCAGGTCGGGTGCAGCTTTAGCGGGCTTTCGCCGGTCGGTTTCCACTCCACGTCTTCGGGCAGGGTGACGGGCAGCTGGTCCTCAGGTACCGGGTTCCAGCCGTCCTTTTCGCAGTAGATCATTGGGATGGGCGAGCCCCAGTAGCGCTGGCGGCTGATCAGCCAATCTCGATAACGGAAGTTAACCGCTTCCTTGCCGATGTCCTGTTTTTCCAGCCAGTCGATGACGGCGGCGATGGCGGGGTTTTTGCGGCCTTTTTCGGTATTGACTTTAGTGCCGTTGAACGGGCCAGAGTTAATCATTTCGCCCTCGCCGATATAAGAAGTTTCCATGCTGGAACCAGCCAGGGCTGGCTCACCCACGGGCTGGATGACCGGGACAATGGGCAGCCCAAACTTCCGGGCAAAGGCAAAATCGCGTTCGTCGTGGGCAGGCACAGCCATGATCGCTCCGGTGCCATAGGACATTAGCACATAATCCGCGATCCAGATCGGGATGCGCTCCCCGTTGACCGGGTTGATGGCATACGCGCCGGTAAATACGCCGGTTTTCTCTTTGTCTGTAGCTTCGCGTTCGATGTCGGTCTGGCGGGCGGCCTGGGCCTGGTAGGCGGCCACTTCGGCCTTGTGTTCCGGTGCGGTGATTTTATCCACCAGCGGGTGCTCGGGTGAGAAAACCATGAAGGTCGCACCCCACAGCGTGTCTGGCCGGGTGGTGAAGATGGTAACTTTCGATTCATTTGCTGATAACTGATCGCTGACAACTGAGAACTGAACCTCCGCGCCTTCAGACTTGCCAATCCAGTTGGTTTGCAGGGTCTTGACCCTGTCTGGCCAGTCAATGTCTACATAATTCAGCAGTTCATTGGCATACTGGGTGGCCCTGAAGAACCACTGGTCCAGGTCTTTTTTGATTACCGGCGTACCGCAACGTTCGCAGTGACGGTCATCTCCCCAGACCTGTTCACGGGCAAGGGTGGTATTGCAGTTCGGGCAGAAGTCCACCGGGGCGTTCTTGCGGTAGGCCAGGCCGTGTCTGTAGAGCTGGATGAAGAACCACTCCGTCCATTTATAGTAATCCGGCTCACAGGAGACAATCTCGCGCCGCCAGTCGAACATGGCGCCCATGCTCTTGAGTTGTGTGCGCATGCGTTTAATGTTGTCGCGGGTACGCACCATCGGGTGGATACCGCTCTTAATGGCGGCGTTCTCGGCGGGCAGGCCGAAGGCGTCGAAACCCATCGGGAAGAGGACGTTGTAACCCTTCATGCGCATATAGCGGGCCCGCGCATCGGAGGGAGTCATAGCGTACCAGTGACCAATGTGCAGGTCGCCGCTGGGGTAGGGCAGCATGGTCAGTGCATAATGTTTGGGCTTGCTTTCATCAATATCGGCGTGATACAGGCCATCGGCTTCCCATTTGGCCTGCCAGCGCGGCTCCAGTTCTTTCGGGTTATAGGCTTTGTTCATTCATTCCTCTTTTGCAGATATTAGACATGAGACGTTAGATTTTAGACATTAGATAGCGGGTGGTAAGCAAGGCGGCGGGCGGATTAAGAAGAAGGCAGCCGGTCACGCAATTCTTGATGCCGGGGTTGTTGTGCAAATAATTTTTCATCTTAACCTCCTTGTACCGCAACTTGTGGGGTTTAAAACAAAAAACCTCCGTCCACTCACTGGGACGAAGGTTGCCTTTGGTAAACTCAGGCCAGGTCTCCGTGGTACCACCCGCTTTGCGTTGCAACTTGCGCAACGCCACTCGATTGCTGTAACGGGCGTTCCCGTCGCTGGCTACTGATTATTCACCGGCGAAGCCTGCCATTCACTGGCTGCCTGGCGAGTTCGGTCTGCGCTCCCGTTTGGCGCTTGTGCTGGGCTTGCACCGCGTGGCCCAACTCTCTGACGGGATGACCTACTACTCCAGGCCTGGCTTGTTGATATAAGAAAGGCGGGTCGCAGACCCGCCCTTTTGTGGACCCAGAGGGATTCGAACCCTCGACCTTCTCAATGCCATTGAGACGCGCTCCCAACTGCGCTATGGGCCCATTCCGTGTTACAAGGCGACGGCGATTTTACAACCAAACCACCAATTCGTCAACCAACGCCGGGGAATTGCTCTCCCGGCATTATTCCGCATCGCTTTCTACGGCCAGTGGACCTGAGGGGATTCGAACCCCTGACCTCCTCAGTGCGATTGAGGCGCGCTCCCAACTGCGCTACAGGCCCATTTAATCGGGCGCAGGAATTCTACCTGACGGGCGGGTGGATGTCAAGCAAGGCTTGATTTGGCGCCGAATCCCTGTACAAAAAATATCCGTTCCCAGGTGCAAGCCATGAGCGAAACGCCTGCCCCGAAAGCCGCCTACCGCATCACTGACCTGCAAGATGATGACCGCCCGTGCGAACGCCTGGCCTCGCTTGGCCCGCAGGCCCTTTCCAATGCGGAACTCATCGCCATATTGCTGCGGGTGGGTGTGCCCGGCGAAAATGCCGTGCAGGTCGGCCAACGCCTGTTGCAACACTTTAACGGCATTGGCGGTATCCACCGCGCGCCGTTTGCCCAACTGACCTGCCAGCATGGCACTGACGAGGCCAAGGCCGCCCAGATTAAAGCCGCCATCGAGTTGGGGCGGCGGCTGGCAGTCGAGTCGCCTGAAGAACGGCCAATCATCAGCGCGCCAAAAGATGCCGCCGACCTGGTGCTTTACAAAATGTCTGCCTTCGAGCAAGAACACCTGCGCGTGATGCTGCTCGTCCGGCGCAACCGCGTGCTCGAGACGGTGAACCTGTATCGCGGTTCGGTCAGTTCGGCGCATGTGCGGGTGGGCGAGGTTTTCCGCGACGCCATCTGCAAGAACGCTTCAGCCATTATTGTCATTCACAACCATCCCAGAGGCGACCCCACGCCCAGCCCCGGCGATGTAGCATTAACCCGTGAATTGGTGCAAGCAGGAAAAATGCTGGATGTGGATGTGCTTGACCGTGCGCCGTGCAAGGGTGTTGCTGTAGTGCTCTAAAAGAGCCAGACGCCTACCACGTCTGAGCCTGACCAGGCAGGCAGCGGAAATTATGTCAATCGCTGTTTGAAGCCCTGGGAACAAGCGGGAACAAGGATGAAAACCACCCTTCCTCTGACCGCAAGGCTGAGTATGAGTATGGCAAGCGAAAGCGAACTCTTATTTGAACCGCCTAGATACATCGAACTTACCCCGAAAGGTGGAGCTATGGGTAAGGAGGTAGTCCAACCGAAGTCTTGGTCGAGACGATGGTATAGCCCTTTTGGTCCAGGGGCACGGCTCTGTCTGGTAGGAAAAGACAAGCTGGGATTGCCGAGCCTTCAAGGAGAAGGTTACAGGCGAATAGAGAGTGCCTACGCTCATACATAGATGATAGCAACATCAACACGGGAAGGTCTGTTAGCTGCCCGCAAGGGTTCGGCTGACATGAAGCTTATATGCTGACAGACTGGCGGAGCCACCGTAGTAGTCTGAGCCAGAGAAAGTCTGGCACACGGCGAAGGGTGGCAGGTTCTAAGGCTTCCTGAGAAAAATAGGAGACTAACAGTATGGAACGCACGACTGAGACGCCGATGGATTTGTATCGGATAAAGGTTTCCGAACTGCAAGGGAGGCTGGCAAAGAAAGCGACGGAAAACCCCGAGCATCGTTTCAACAATTTGTATGACCTGCTCACATGGGAACCGCTGATGGTTTGGGCTTTCGACACGCTCATGACCAACAGAGGCTCACGCACTGCGGGAATAGATGGAATGGATAAAAGGACGGCTATGGATAAGAAAGGAGAAATCCTGACAAATCTGCGAACCGCTCTCAAGTCCGGAACGTTCACGCCATCTCCAGTGCGACGGGTATACATCCCCAAGCCCAACGGGAAGCAACGCCCGCTCGGTATTCCCACTCTGACAGACCGGCTGGTTCAACTGATGGTGAAAGCCATTCTGGAACCAATCTACGAGAGCATCTTCTACCCATCCAGTCACGGCTTCAGACCCCGACGAAGTTGTCATTCAGCAATGTCCTATCTTCATCAGCAAGCTGCTCCCAAGCAGAAAAAGATGAACTGGATTATTGAGGGCGACATCGTATGATGCTTCGATCATATCCAGCACAAAATTCTGGTGCGCCTCCTCAAGAAGCGTATACAGGATAGGAAATTGTTGGCACTGGTCTGGCAAATGCTCAAAGCTGGACTGATGGAAGGAGAACTATTCAAAGGAACGCCGGAAGGCACTCCCCAAGGTGGTATCGTATCGCCCCTGCTGGCAAATGTTTATCTCCATGAGATAGATAAATGGATGGATGAGAAATACACCGGGCTGAACTACAACGAGAAGAATAGGCGAAGAAAACGAAAAGAGGGCAATGCCTTCTACGTCCGCTACGCCGACGACTTCGTCATAGCCTGGAATGGCACGAAAGAAAATGCGCAGAAACTGAAAGCCGAGTTGAGTGCATTTCTGAGTGAACACCTGGGATTAAATCTGTCCGAGGAAAAGACCCACATCACACACATCACCGAAGGCTTCGACTTTCTCGGCTTCACCATGAAACGCCACATCGATAAGCAACGTGGCTACAACGAATTGAGATTTTACCCATCCGAGAAAAGTGTGATGAAACTGAAAGACAAAATCAAGTCAATGACAAAGCGTGGCACCACGCTTGCAAGCGTCCGCGACAAGATTACAGCCCTGAACTTGCTTCTCCGAGGATGGTCGAACTACTATCGTCACTCGGCAGCCAGTGCGACATTCGACTATGTTGGCTCCTATGCCTTCAAAAGGATGGAACTCTGGCTGCGCAAGAAAACACGGCTGAGGGTTCGAGCAGTCTGCAAGAAATACTACCGCAGAGATAGATGGCTCACTTGGGCGGCAGATGGAGAAACCCTCTATCACACCGCCATGACAGCCATTGAATACAAGCGGTTTGCACACCTTCCCAATCCGTACCTTGACCCATCAAAGGAAGTGCTCCTACCCTACCATCTTGACCCCCATCCGGGGAAAAGAAATTGGGACGGAACCAACACCCGCTATGGTGAAAACTGGACGGAGAAGCGCGACGAAATACGCCGCAGGGATGAAGAACGATGCGCCCTCTGTGGAAGCCAGGATAGAGTGGAAGTCCATCATATCCGCAAACACAAACAGGGCAATGAACATCACCGCGAAAGAATGATTGCACTATGCGCCAGTTGCCACCGCAAAGCTCGCAATCCGCAAAATGAAGTAAGTCGCAAACTAGCCAGACTTTACCTAAGAACTGGAAAGCCGGATGAGGCGAAAGTCTCACGTCCGGTTTGGGAAGAGGCATGAAGAAACCTACCCGCAGAAATGCGGATAAGGCGCTTTGTGCCTACTTCACACCTTGTGATCGGGCACGGGCGGATTGTCTCACTTAAGGAACGCGGATTGGGCTTTGCCTGATTTAGCGGCTGCTACGAATCTCGAAGCTGGCGAACTCCCCCGAGCCTGTCTCCCACGCCAGGGAACATTCCTCCACCCTTGAAATGCTCGGCCCGCGCCGTACCGCCTCGATAAAGTTTTCCAGGCTGGCGCGCGGCCCTTCGGCAACACTTTCCACCTGGCTCCAGCCAATATTCCGTACCCAGCCGGTTAATTTCAATGAAGCGGCCTGTTGCTGCACATAGGCGCGGAAGCCGACGCCCTGCACCCGGCCTTTCACCATGATGTGGACTCGCTCAATCGTTTCCATTGCTTATCTCTTCTGGAACAGGGAAGAAAGCCCTATCACAAACGGGAAGAACAACACAAAAGCGAACAAAACCAGGTAGGGCAGCAAGCCAGCCAGTCCTCCAGCCAGCCAGTCCTGCCCCAGTTCACGGGCGCGCCAGCCATTTTCCAGTTCGATCAGGGATTTACCCAACGATTGTTGTGCGCCTTGCTGGCAGTCGAAACCGCGGCTGTAGGCCGTTATCAATGATTGCAGGCCGGTGGCTCCGTAAGTATCCACAATGTAACGTGTAAATGAAGCAGACTGGGCATAGGCCAGGAAGGCCCGCCCGGCATCTGGCGGGAAACTGTTGCACAGCTCCGCCATGGGGATGAGCGCATTGCTCGCGGCGGCGCTTTCGATTGCCAGCGGGTAGTCCGGGCTGGGGGCAGCCTCGATTACGGAAGACAGGCCCTCCCTGAGCCAGATTGGCAGGCTGTCGTACCCTGCGCCGGTGTATTCATATAGTACGGCATGCCCCAGTTCGTGGGGAATCTTCCGATCCATTTGCAGGCCTTGTTCCGGCCCCGGCGTAATCGACACCAGCACCACGCGCAGATCCGGGCTGGTGTGGCCGCCAACCCAGGCCTGGCCGTTGCGCTCGAGGGCGCTTTGCAGGTCGGCAGGCGTGGGGTAGATGTAGATATTGAGCGGTCGTGACAGGCTGACAGGCAGCAACTGGCTTAAACGAGCCTGCGCGGTGCGGGCGGTATCCTGAGCTTGCTGGCCAAATGCGGCATCGCCTTCCACCCAGTGGATGTTGAGATTGTCGCCAGAGAGGCTTTGCCAGTTGAAGCGGTTATCGTTGTAGCTGAAGAAAAACTGCCCGCTTTCGTAAACAGTGTTGTCGTTGAGCGTCAGCCGCACCCAGAAGGTGACTGTGGCAAACGGACGCAGCGGTGCAGAAGCAATATTATGCGTGTAAACAATAGAGCCATCCGGGTTGAGGGTGGCCCGTTCGACACGGGTGTTTTGCTCACCCTCGGCGCGGAAAAAGATGATGCTGTCGGTGATGCGGGCCGGGTCATTAACCTGCAGGGTGAAGGTGACGCTCTCGCCAAAAATGTAGCTGACGCGCGGGTTGGTCACCTCGATGCTGGCCTGGGCGCCGGCCGGGAGGGCTGAAAAAAGGATGATCAACAGGAGTATGAAGACGGTTGGTTTTTTCATAACAGTTCATTTATTGGCCGCTGCCGAGCAATACCAATAGGGGCGTGAGCGTGAGCGGGCTGAGCAGGGTGCTGATGAACACAGTGGCTGTGACGACGGATGAATCGATGTCGAACTCGCTGGCCAGCACGGTATTGGCGACTGCCGATGGCATGGCCGTCTGCGGGATGATCGCCTGGCGGGCCAGGTCTGGCAGGCCAAACAGGGCCACCAGCGCCAGGCCGAGTGCCGGGCCAATTACCAGCCGCAGCCCTGTGCCAACGCCTATGGCAGGCAGGTTTTTCGACCATTGCACACGCGAGAGCTCGATGCCGAGCAAAACCAGCATGAGCGGCAGCGCCCCGGCGGCAAGGTAATTAACAGCATTTTCCACCCCGACAGGCAGGCTGACCTGCAGGTTGTTGACCAGTAGCGCCAGCAGGATGCCATATAACATAGGGATTTTGAAGATGCCCAGCAGGGCCTGGCGCAGGTTCAGACTGCCCAGCGAGGCGATTACTACGCCCAGTGTATTGAACAGGATGCTGGAAGTCACAAAGTAGATCCCTGCAAACGCGGCGGCGGATGGGCCAAAGGCAAACGTCACCAGGGGGATGCCATAATTGCCATTGTTGGCGAACATCGCGGCAATCACCAGCGAGAGTGTAGCGCGGCGTTCAAAGCGCATCAACCGGGCGGCCAACCAGGCCAGCAGGGCAATCGTGACGATCATGACCGAGGCCAGTAGCATGGTGGTGGCAATTTCCCCGGCGTTCAGGCGGCTGGTAGTCAGCAGGTTGAAGGCCAGGGCAGGCATAAAAATGTACATGGAAAGCCGCCCAACCGTGCGGGCTTCCACAGAAAGATACTTGCCCAGCAGGAAGCCCGCCGCGGCAATCAGCATGATTGGCAGCAGGTTGTTGCTGAACGTGGCGGCAAGGGTATTGAAGTTCATGGCTGCAAAGAAAAAGCGGCGTTTCCGCCGCTCATTTTACCCGTTCTTCCCGTTTTCGTCCTCTTCCGGGTCAAACGAAAGCATTTCGAAGGCATCCAGGTCTTCGGTGAAGGCCAGGTTGGCCAGCGCTTCTTCAATGTATTCCAGCAGGTCGTCATCTTCGGTCTGGTCGGCCAGCGTTTCAAGGTAGGTTCGTGTATCTTCACCACCGATGCACGAAAGTGACCAGATGATGGCGCGGAAGACATCCTCATCGTCTTCCTCTTCCATCATATTAATCAGGATCTCGCGGGCTGTGGCCAGGCGTAATTCGCTGGTGGCATTGACAGCGGCCAGGCGCACCGCCGGGTTCAGGCTGGCAAGGCTCTCAATGATTTCCCCCTGCCAGCGGCTGTTGGCAGAACGGCCCATGCCCACCAGGGCGCTGGCGATCCAGGCCGGGTCGTGGTGCCTGTAGGCATTTTCCAGCAAAACTTCCACATCCGGGCGATTGGCGAACCCAAGCGACTCGATCACGGTACGCTGCAGGGCGGCATTGTTGCTGGTGGCGCTGGCGCGCATCAGGCTATCGCGTATTTCCTGGTAAAGGCCGGCAGGCAATTCCTCCAGTTCGCCCATTTCAACGAACTGTGCCAGCGATTGCGCAGCGGCAATGCGAGGCGCATCTTCTGTATCCAGGTTAAGCACGTCCAGCAGGCGCGGGGCCATATGCACATTCTGGGTTTCACTGACCAATTGCACGGCCCCGGCGCGCACGTCAACATCCGGGTCGTTCATCAAGATGGCGGCCAGCTCGTCATAGGAAAGCAGGTCATCTTTTTGGAATTGTTGTACAAGCAAGTGGACAACGCGCCTGCGGCGGGCTACGGGCAGGCTGCCCCAGGTTTTCTGGAAGCCAGCCAGCTCTGACGGGCCGAGGTCCGAAAGATGCCGGGCGTATTTGGCCGGGAAAGCGGTGGTGTCGTCACTTAGCGCGGCCAGCACGGCCGCAAAAGAAATATTGTCACTCATGCGTCATCAGGGCAAAGAAACACTGACCGGGTTGATGAAGTCCATCAGGTTGATGACCAGCATCAGGCCAATCAGCAGCATAAAGGCCACGCCGTTGATGACATTCTCCAGGCGGGCTGGGATGCGCCGCTTAAACAGGATCTCTGGCAAGGTGAACAGGATGCGCCCGCCGTCCAGCGCGGGGATGGGCAGCAGGTTGAAGACACCCAGCGAAATGGAAAGCATGCCAATTAAAGAGAGTACCCAGTTGCTAGGCGGCGCGGCGGCCTGCCCGGTGGCCTGGGCTTGGGCGGCCTGTTCGCGGGTTTCACTGTCCCGTTCCACGGCTGCGCCGAAGAAGTCATACATGCCGCGCAGGCCTACCAGGCGGGCTTCCTCGGGGGCGATCATGCCCTGGATCAGGCCAATCGGGATGTACAGGATGCCAATGGCCTGCCCGGCGGTGATCATCATGCCGGAGCCAATGGCTTCTAACGCGGTGGCCGGGCGTGTGGCCGCCCCCAGGCTGACGCCCAGCGCGCCTTCTTCGGCGCTGCGGCTGGAAAGCGGTGTGGGTGTAACGGTAATCTCCTCGCCGTTACGCAAGAGCACAATCTCAACCGGTTTGTCTCGGTAGGTGCGGATGATTTCCACGGCCTCGGCAGTGGTGGCAATCTCCTGCCCGGCAATGCGGATGATCAGGTCACCGTTCTGGATGCCGGAAAGCGCTGCGGGGGAGTCCGCCAGCACATCCCCCACCAGCACCTGGCCGGGAATGGCCACACCCACCTGGGCGACCAGGATCGAGAAGACCACCACGGCGGTCAGCAGGTTCATCAGCGGCCCGGCCACCAGCACCACCAGGCGCTTCCAGGGGTTGGCGGCGGCCAGCCCGTCGTTTACCTCCGGGTCATTTTCGCCGCGCGGGCGCACAAAACCTCCCAGGGGCAGGGCGTTGAGGGTGAATTCGGTGCCCTGCCAGCGGAACAGGGTCAGCAGGCGCGGGGGCAGGCCGAGGCCGAATTCCTCGACCGGGATTTTGAAGTATTTTGCGGCCAGGAAGTGGCCCAGTTCGTGGATGATAATCATGCCGCTCAGCACGGCAACGAAGAGCAGGAAGGCTTCCATATTTGATATGTCCTTTGATGCGCGGAATCGTTAAGGGCGCGTTGGCGCATTATAAACGGGTTTGCTGCACCCAAAGATAAAAGTTCTATTAGACCAGCCGGGCCGGGCCGCCCACTGTGGCGGTCAGCACCTTTTGCACACCTTCAATTTCGGCCAGGTCTGCGGCCACTTTTTCCATGTCGCTTTTCTGGCAGATGACATGCACATTTGGCCCGGCGTCTATGGTGTAAGCCACCTGCTGGCCGTTCTTGCGCCGTTCGCGCACGGCCTGCATGACGGCCAGGGTGGCGGGCTGCCAGTAGAACAGGGCGGGCTGGCTGGTCATCATGACGGCGTGCATCATGTCTGAGTCCAGTTCGATGATGTGGGCAAAGGCTTCAAAGTCTTTTTGCAGGATGGCGTTGCGGCAGATTTCAATCCGGCGCGGGGCGTCTTTCACACGCGCATTTTGGAGCGGGCTGGTGGGGGCCAGGGCGTGCCCTTCGGTGGAGCCTGTGGCTTTGTGCCCGGCAGCCACAACTGCCACACAGTCGGCCAGCGGCCAGTGTTCGGGCGGGGCAATTGAGACGGCGTAACTATCCTGCTCACCTGAGCCCATTTGCCACTCGACAAAGCCGGAAGGGATGCTGCGCGAGGCGGAGCCGGACCCCAAGCGGGCCAGTCGTGAGATGGCCGGTTCGTCCCATGTCAGGCCTGCCGCTCTGGTGGCGGCCAGGGCTAGGGCGGCAAAGGCGGCCGCGGAACTGGCAATGCCCGCCCCGGTGGGGAAGTTGTTCTCTGAGATCACCTCGGCCTTCATATTAAGGCCCGCCGCCGAGCGGACGATGTCCAATATCCCTGAAACGCGCTCCAATCCTTTGCCGGTCAGTTCGTGGCCATTGATTACCAGTTCATCCAACGCCAGCGAGGGCTGGAAGCTGACCGTGGTGCGGGTGTGCAGCCCCTCCAGGTTCATGGAGATGGAATTATTTAGCGGCAGGCGATTCTGATCGTCGCGATTGCCCCAATACTTAATAAATGCGATGTTAGCGCAAGCGACACTGGTTGCGGTGTTAGTAGACATTTGGCATAAATCACTTTCCTGTTGTTTTCTACGGCTAGTGTACCATTAACGTCTAATAGCTCTATTATCCTTCGCCGGGCTTCAAAATCTGCAAAATCCAATCCTTCCCGGATGGTGGAACAGAATTCTTCGATCTGCATGATCTGATCTGGGCTGATTTCATTCTGATCCAAATGGGCCTGGGTTTCGGCAAGTTCTTTTTGTAATTTGTCCAGGTTATCATCCAGCCGGTTTTTGCGTTCGATTAGAAGGCTTTTGTCAAAATCCCCAGATAAGAATAATTCAAGCAATCTTTCAAGCTGGCTTTTGGTATCTTGGATCTGGGATTCAATAAGATCGATTCGATTGTAGATTGCCTGGTTGGCATGCCGGGATTCTTCCTGCACATCCAATAAACCTTGTTCCAGGGATTGGGGATCTTCAATCAGCTCTCGGATCCATTCCCAAATGGCAACGTCTATTGTTTCAACCCTGAAAGATGGCATATCGCAAAGGTTCAAAAACCTTTGAGCTTTGCCCTTGCAATAGTAATAGCTATTTTGGGTTTTCTTTATCACTGTTCTGGCCTGATAGGTATACCCACAGTTCCCACACTTTAACCGTTTGGCCATTAAGTATTCCCGCTT
>JANJTV010000033.1 GCA_024710905.1 Anaerolineales bacterium
GGCCTGGGGCCATAATGTGTGGAGCCTTCCAGGTCTATTAGCCAGGGACGGCCATCGCGAGCATCCATCATGACATTGCCAAACGTCAGGCTGAGCCTTGCAACTCGGCAGGCATGAATTCGGTCGAGTTGCTGTTCCAGTTGCGGAAGAAAGGCTTCGGGCAGGGCCAGCCCCAGGCATTCCCTCCCCCGCGCCCAAACCGTGTAAATACGTTCATCTTCAGAAAGCCCTTGTAAGGAGGGGTCTTTCTCCACGTTTACGGTAAGAATATTGGCCCCGGCCTTCACCAGCAAATCTCGTACGGTACAGCCAGGAATCAAGCCCTTGTAAAGGATGCAACGCTGCGGGTCAGCCCGATAAATCTGCGGCACGTTTGCATTTGCCTGAAGCGTGAGCAGGTTATGACTTTCGTTGGCAAAATGCTCCCAATGCCCACGAAAGTCTTTCTTAATTAACACCAGACCATCCAGCAGGACAATTTGCAACCCAAAGCGATAACGAGGCATAAACTCATTCTCGGGGATGTTTTCAACGTATGGCAGCGGCCCAAACAACCCATAAACCCGGCCATCGTTGTCAATTTCTCCCAGCACAACCTCACCTGAAAGAGCATCGCTCACGGTACTCTCAACATCCCGACGCACTTGCTCTTCAACCGGGTAACCTTCCCAGGCTACAAATGACTGGCTCGATACAGTCTCCAACGAAGACAATCGAGAGAGAATGGATTTCCGCTTTTGGAAGTGTGCAACTTTCCTTGCAGTGACAATTGCAATCCAGCCAATGAGCCCTGTAATGATAGTCACGAACAGCCCAACACCTATACCCCATAGCCACCCCACGACCGAGAAGAAAAGTATGCTTGTTGCCAGGAAGCCTCCCAGCACAAGGCGTCGAAGCCAGCTTCGGGGAACGGTGTTTAACAAGAGATACCCCAGCCATGGAACCAAGTACCCGATGAGGAGGTAAGTAATATAACCTGGGCCACGCCGTGTAATCAGCAAATAAAGTTGACGAAAATGGTGCAATGAAAGCCCTTTCATTTATGTTTTGGCAATATTCTGCTGAGCCAAGTCGAGCAGGGCTTCAGCAACCCTTAAGCCACTGTTCCCATCCAGAGTATTGCCCATCATCTTGCGCATAAACGCGTCCTGGGCGGGTTTGTTGGCCAAAGGCCGAGATAAGCCGCCGTAAATCATGGTGCGTAAATCATTCACCGAATGAGCAATCATGACCCCACCGCTGGCTGCCACCGGGCGAAAATGTTCATAGTCAACGTGGCGAGAAAATTGTTCCCAGGCAGGTAAAGCACTACCAGGGGGTTCCATGCCCAGATTGATGACCGGTTTATTCAACATCATTAATTCCAACGAAACAGTGGAGGCGGCATTAATCCCCAGGGCACAATGGCGAAGCAGGCTGGAATAAAGCGCCAGGTCTTCATGCAAAGGCATGATCCACTGCTTATCCCATAAAATGGGTGGGAAAACAACATCGGGGTTATTCTGGCACGAAAGGGCCAGTATCTCAGGGCTGGTTCCTTTGATGTATGTGCGAACAACCAGTTGGGGGCGAGGCTTTATATCGAGATTTGTTAATATGGAAATGACCTCTTGAATGAATTTATGCTCATCCAGAAAGTCAGTGTCCATCCCGGTCGTATAAAGGACAAAAGGCCGGGATGGGTCAATCCCCAGGCGATTGCACAACTCTCCACGAGACAGGGCAAATTCGGGCTTAAAGTGATAGTCAAACTGAGGAGTCCCTGTAACAATGACTTGCGAAGGTTGTATGTAAGGATATTGAGCGAGTAATAGCGATTTCATCCCGTCATTCCACATCAGGTAGGCATGATAAGGAACCAGAATGCGGCTGCGGGTGGTCAGGTTATCCCATGAAAAAACAAAGGTTGCTGTTTTAATTTGCATACGATGGGCAATATATAAAGGCAGGTCTGCCTGTGGGCCATGGATGTGGGAACTGTTGAACACCAAGTCTGGTTGGAGTTCTTTGAAGAGTTCTTCCCACTCCCGGCCCGGGCGAAACGCCCAGGTGAGCCAAATATTGAACAGCGTCAGGATTTCGAGGCTGGGGCGATTGGCAAAAAGGCTGGCAAGAATCTTAAGCGCCATCCGCCGAAGTTTTTGTGTAAATGTCTTTGCGCGGGCATCATGCAATGCCCACATGTGACGTGCATTCTCAGACCAAAGCCAGCGGTAATGGGCAGTATGCACCAGATATCGAAATGCTGTCACGAGACGATTCTCAGTATATTCGTGCAGCGGGATAATCCGCTCGACATACGGCCTGACGCGCTCAATCACCTCGCCGTGATCCACAAGGGTCAACAGGGTCAGTCGCGCCCGGCTACTTAAGGCAGGCAGTGTATCGGAATACAAGAAGTTTCTTACCGCTTCACCACGGGCAACCACCAGGACAATATGGGGCCGAGGAGCAGGCTGCAATTTACTCATGACTGTTTGCTTCCAGCAGTGGGAAGAAACAACTTTGAAAATTGCTTCCAATATCCCCGTGAGAGTATAAGTTCCGGGGTAATCCAGGCTGACCGCAACAGGGAAAAAAATGCTTCCCTAACAGATGGAATAACCCCCGCGTATTTAACATATCCGCGTGACAACCGGTAGGATGCCATTTTGTGCCGCTGGCGGTCTTGCGCCGAGTCACCTGTAAGGGCTTCGCGGTAGATATGGGCAAATTCACACGCAAACGGCAGGATTTCAGCCACGCTTTTGCTCCCCGGGTGACGTCGAAAGACACCATAAGTTACGGATGACAGGGTTAGCGGGAAATAGCGGCAAACACGGTAGAGAAGTTCGCGATCCATAACATATTTCAGGTCTTCAAAAACCATCCGTCCAACTGCATCCAGTGCGGCACGCGTATAAAAGGTCGCCACCTGGTGCAGGCGATAAATACCTGGCGGACCGAGGGTCAAATCACAGGGCGAGGGGCGGCCTAAAAATGGTGGAATAGGCGCACCGGGGGCAGGCTGGCTGTCATCCCAAAAACAAAAAGCTCCAGTAATTGCTCCTGAGGCGGGATTCTGGCGATATTTTTCCGCCACATCGGCAAATGTGCCTGGCAGGTAATAATCATCACTACTCAAAAAAGTAATAATCTCTCCCGTGGCGCGGGCAAAGCCTTTATTGATGGCATGGGATTGGCCGCAGTCTGGCTCGCTGACCCAGTAAGCAATCTTCTCGGCATATCGACGGATCACCTCAAGGCTTTCATCCTGGCTGTCACCATCAATCACAATCAACTCAATCTCCGGGTATGTCTGCCCCAGCACAGATTCAATCGCCTGGCCCAAATAGCGACCCTGGTTATACGAAGGGATTATGATGCTGATCTTCGGAAAAGCGCCCAATCATAACCCCCAGTTAATCACCCTAAAAAATGCCCGGCGAGCTAGCAATTTTACAGAAAGCAGCGCGTCTCGCTGCACAGGCCGCGAAAGCTCATACCCCACTGCCAACATCTCCCGGTGCAACAAACCTTCCAGGTACGTCACCTCGCACGGGCTAAGGATATGAGACCATTTATCTGTTGCATCATGAAAAACCACATTCTGCTTGATGCCACTCACAGCATTGCCTCCCCAAGGCACCCGGCCAAAGCCTTTGGTTGGAGAGAGTAAACCGGGGCTGAATTCAATCCCCAAGAAGTGGGCAATTTGCTGCATGGTTGCCTGCACATCCGAAACCAGGTCCTCATAACGCAAAACACAGCGCCTGTCTGGCGCAACCAGGCACTGTGAATCGAGCAGGGTATGCACAGAATCACCCCAGGTCAGGGCAAACGAATCAATAGGAACAACCGGACGCTTGTTCTTAATATCCCGCGCCTTATACGAAGCGTATACATCCCGAGGATCCCGAATCATATGGATAAAACGAGCTTCAGGCCACCACTCAATATAGCGATAAAACAAATACTCATAGCTTAATGTTTTATCAACCCAGTACTTGGTTCCATCATCCAGATGTCCTGACGCCAAACCTAGGGCGTGGAAATAAGACTCTAGGAAATCCTTTGGCTGGCCCCCCGAGGCCTTGATTAAGTCACGAAAACGTCGCTTCAACGCTGCGATCGGAACAAGGTCTGACAAAAAGTCTTGGTAATACAGGCTGGATTCGTCAAAAATATAACTGACCATCGCTGCTTCTGCAGTCTCAATCCGTTTATCAAAAGAATCCCCGTGCGAGGCAAAGGTCTCCGTCCAACGATAATAACGCTTGTACCAACCATAAAAATGGGAATCGGCAACATCCACCAAAAGTTCAGGGTGACCATCCAATAGACTCTGCAAGAGGGTTGTGCCAGAACGGGCAATCCCGAGCAAAAAAAGAGGATGAATCTTTTTGAAATCATCAACTATCATAGCAATAGATAAGACTCCCAAAAATTACGCTCCCATTTAACCCAAGCGTGCGCACCAAAGGGGATGTTTCCGCCGTTTTTGGCAAAACAGGCGCGGGGGTGGGCATCGAAGGCGAATTGCAGGGCCGCTTCGAGTGGGGCAATCTTAAAATCCGGCTTGAAAAGGCGGGCGCGGTCGGACCAGAACAGGTCTTCGTTGAGACTGTAGTTAGCAGCATACCACCCGGCCCCACGCCGAGCATCGCGAATAACGCGTATCTTTTTGAGCCAGCGCGCCGGGCGGGGAAATTCGTGCAGGTCGGGCAAGCGGGCGCGGATTACATCCCCCCAAGCCGGGATGTGCGGCGAATGGAGCACATTGAGAAAAGCCTGAACGCGGCGCAGGGATAGGCCGCCATTACCAACCCTCGAAAGGCGCGGCGGCAGGCTATTTTTTTCAAAAAGCGGCGCGCCGAGGTAGTCATATCCCATTTGGCAAAAGCGGACCAGGTCGGGCGAAAAGACTAGGCAGTCGGTCTGGTAGATCAGGATGTAGTCAAAATCGGCAAATGCTTCGTAAAAAGCCGGGGAGAGCAGTAGTTTGCTGTAAGCGCTGACGCTGGCAAAGTGATGGGTAGGAAACTCACGTACCGCGAACCCTGGCAGGCGCAGACCCAGTCCAACGGGCTGAATAGCAATGAACGGCAAATCGCTCAAGTAATGACGTAAGTAACGAAGGGAGGTTTGTTCTTCCCGCTTTAACCCTGATTTATAGATTGGTACAAGAACTGCTGTGTTAAATTTCAATCTACAATTACTTCCTAATCTCATTTGTTAGCGAATATGTTTTATAAGACGTGATGTGGACAAAACACATTCGTAGGCAGCAAGAGTCTTTTGCGCAGCAATATCCCAAGTGTAATTTTGTCGGATTCTGTCCTTAAGACCATCTTCTTTAGGTGAATTTAATGCTTCAACAATTGCCCACCGAATTGATAGAACATTGTCTGGCTGGCAGTACCAAGCATAATTTTCAAAATATTCCAAAGTTGTACCGTAAGGGGTAACTACTATCTTACAACCTAGCGCAGCGGCCTCAAGTGATGCCAGACCTGGTGTCTCACGCCAACTCGGCAACACATGAGCACTCGCAGCAGCATAAGCAGAAGCCAAATGTTCCTGAGGCATATGGCCTAGAAACTTCACATCGATTTTTAGAGTTCTTGCCAGTTTTCGACATTCATCAGCATAATAACCTTCATTTTGCCCAATACAAACCAGAGGCAAATTCAAGCCGTGCATAGCTTGAATTAATGCGTGTTGATTTTTTACCAACGATACACGCCCTACACAAAGAACAAAATCTTTCAAGCCCCATTTTTTTCGGAATTCATCAGGAGCGGGTTGAATCTGCAATAATCCATTGGACACACCATTGGGAATAATGTGAGCATGTATTCGATCTTTCGGTACGGAAAGATCGAAAAGCAATTGCGTCAATTCTCCATGGCCGTTGGGTAATAACACATCCGATAAGTGCACACCAAATCGGGTATATTCCAAGAATAGATTTTCATAAATAAATCGCTGGTGGCTTGATTCCATTTCGGACAGGGGAAGAATTGATGTTTTGGTTATCTTTTCAAGCCACTGACGTAAACGCTTCCTAAAATAAATGTGCTTTTGTTGCTGTAATGATTCGTCCACCTTAAGAGTAACGGGATTCCAATAAATTGTTGAAAGAGCTATGGGCAAACCAAATGCCCGAATACGCAGCATTTCACGTACGGTTTCAAAAACCATGCTTTTTTGAATATTAAAAAAATGTACTATATCATAATTTGAATAACCGTAAGATGAATCCGATTTAAGAATATCAACTTTATTGCCCATTTTTTCCAATGCGGATTTTGTTGCAAGCAACTGAACAGTATCGCCTCCGGGAGTATTTAAATTTAGATTGGGATTAACTAGTAATATTTTCATGTGTTTCTATGAACAACAGTTGATACGACTTTGCATAAATGTACTTTAATAACCTTCTAAACAGGTTTATCTGGATAATCCGAATAAAAAAACGACGCAGATAACTGCGATTATTATGCGAAGCAACTTGTTCTTTATCAAAATGAAAATTTGTAAATCGTCCGAGCTCTTTTCTTAAATCGGGGACTTTATTACCCATGTGATGAACGTAATATCCGGGCGTCGATAATTGCCAAAAACCTGCTTCATCGAGGCGGTATTCTAATACCGGCGAATAAATCGGGTCGAAATACTCTTCGGGGCGCTCTACCTGCAAGGGCAGGGCAGATTGGGCAGCCTGGCGGGTGATAACAAACTGGAAATCCGCACCGGATAGCAAAGCCGAGATCCCATTTCGGGTAAAGACGGTGTCTTTACGATTTAGAAGGCGAGATGTATATGCTTCAGGAGATTGTCCCAACCCCACTCGATGGGCATCCACATATTCTTGCGGAACCAATAAACCTGTTTCAATTTTTATTGAAGGATCGGATTGGGCGCGTTCGAGAACGGGTTTTGAGATTTCGGTAGTGTCTCCACCCACAATTGGCAGGGCCGTGACCTTGCCAGCTTCTGGGAAAGCGCCTAACACCTTGAGCGATTCATCCAGCCAACCGAGCAGGAAATACACATCGCTATCGGCATAAGCAATGTACTCACCAGGCGCTGAAGAAAGCAGGTAATTGAGCGCACCAAGTTTTTTTAGGTTTTGCGTGGAAAAAACCAAGTATTGAATTTTGCCATTTGCCTGCAAATCGAGGAGGTAATTTTTGACTTCTTCGCAACTGCCATTATCAAAGACCATCAGGTCAAACGGCTGGTCGGTGTTGGCATACAGGCTCTCAAAAAAGAGATATAATACCTTCAGGCTTTCCTGCCAGTAGCCCGCCAAAATGGGGATGTAAACGATAGTGGTAATGGTTACTTTTTGGTGAATAACCGGCTGGTGTTTAATTTCTTTGTTTTTCAGAGGGTGGCGTCCGGCGCGGGGCATGGAAATCCTCCTGTTCAGAAAATAAAGCCGATTCCAAAATATCCATTTTTTGTTGGATTTCAAGTTCAATCGCATGAATACTTTCCGCAGGTAATAATTCGCGGCACAAAACATCTACATTTTGCAAGAAAATGGGCCAGGTCAAGTTGCCATCAGCTCTTTGGGGGTAAATTTTGGAAAACAACTTACCCAAACGGTTCGCTGAAATAATCATCTGGAACACTTTTTCCTGCAAACCGACATGCGATTGAATATGCGGACGCAAATTTCCATCATGTTTTTGCGCCTTAAGAAGCCACATACTAATCCCTTTAAGGGGAATAAAATTGTTTCGCATGACTTTCGGGAGGTAAATGATATCGTAACCGCGTTCAA
Organism: Anaerolineales bacterium; assembly: GCA_024710905.1. Taxonomy (GTDB): domain Bacteria; phylum Chloroflexota; class Anaerolineae; order Anaerolineales; family Villigracilaceae; genus JANJTV01. Next base: position 7,778 of record JANJTV010000033.1, read on the forward strand.
GCAATTGGGTTTGAGCTTTTTCGCCTGTATCGTAAATTCCCAAACCTTGCCTTAATGGACTGTTGTCCACCGCGAAAGATACATTTTCATTCAGCCAAATCGAACGCCGAAGTATAAAAAGCGAACCCATGGGTTGCTGGACTTTGCCCTTGAGAAGTTCAGGAGTTTCATGCTTGGGCAGCAATGAGACAACCGCAAGATTAGGGTTGGACTGAAATTGTTCGAGCGCCCATCGAATGGCGTCGCTACCCAGCCAGAAAATATCATCGTCCGAAACAAGGATATAGGGTGCTCGGCATAATTTATTCACGAATATATCCAGTTTGTCGGCATGATGATAATTAAACATAGGAATTATTTGTATCCCATCCTTCTCCGGCAAAATATGCGTGAGTGAACCAGCACTATCCGCAATCATAATGCGCATCGGCAATTGGCGGGCAATGCGTAAGCTGAAGTAGGCCCACACGGCTGTCATTTTCGGTACCACGGAGAAGGTAACAACGTCCAATTCCCCTTTCACCGGGATTGTTTGAATCTGCCCCTGCTTTACGCGCCACGCACCAAAAATGCACCTTAATTCGGTTTTCCAGCCGCCATGAAAGCGGTAGACTTTTCGCCATTCATCCCGCCACGCACGCACCTCCTGTAAGATTTTCATACTTTTCCAGGTTCCCAATGATACTCTTCAAGATTCATCCCCTTGTGCTGACGGGTTTGAACCCAATAGAAACCGGCCTTTTCATGTAAACGCAAGGAAGCCATATTGGTTGACCATATTTCGGCTACCAGGCGTCGCCCCTCCTGGGCTGCTATTTGCATCAGGGATGACAAAATTTGGCGACCATATCCCTGTCCACGAAATTTAGAACTCACACATTCGGTGATATATAAGTCCGTGTCTTTTAAATCTAACCCACCATACCCAATAGCCTGCCCGTCAGAAAAAAACAGGTATATTCGATATTTCCCTGTGCGCAAAGCAGGCAAATAGGAGACAAAAAACCAGCGAATTTGCTGAATAAAGCCAATGGATTGCTGGTAGTTTGTCAGGTGTCCGCAACAGGTGTTTCGTAAATTGCGCACCTGCAAAACCTGCCCCACAGTTTGCACAAGAGCAGGGTAAATCACTGACACAAACCAACCACCGTATCAGCAATATATTCGCGCTGTTCTTCGGTCAACCACCAGCCGACTGGAATAGAGACCTGATCTTCTACAAATTCATCCACGCCTGGCAGGATGCGGCGAAATTCCTTGAACATAGTATGCGAATCGTTGCGGGCATGAACCTGCGAAACCACGATCCCTGCATCCTTCATACGCTGCATAAAAGTCAAGCGCTGGGCAACCCGCACAGTAAAGAGCCAATAAGAACTGACCCTGTCATCTTTGTAATCCAACAATTGTAGTTTGGAAAGCCGCTGGAAGCGCTGCCGGTAGTAAGAGGCATTTTCGCGGTGCTTTCTTAGAACTTCACCCACATGATTTAACTGCTCGAGGCCAATCACAGCGTTGACATCGTTCATGTGGAATTTATAACCATATTCGGCCACGTCTTCTTCACACCGAAAATCTTTTCGCTCGCCTTCACGGTCAATTCCATACCACCGCAGCAGCTTGCCACGCTTGTAGTCTTCCGTATCGCGGCAAACCAACGCACCGCCATCCACCGTAGTCATGTGTTTAATGGCCTGGAAGGAAAAGCTGGAAAAGTCAGAGATGCTGCCTATTGCATGGCCATGATACGATGCGCCAAAAGCATGGGCGGCATCTTCGATGATTTTAATATTGTACTTGCGCCCAATCCGATTCAATTCATCCATATCACAGGGATAGCCACCCCAGTGCACGGCAATAATGGCCTTGGTTTTTTCGGTAATTTTGCGCTCCACATCAAGAACATCAATATTGCCATCCCTGGGGTTAATATCCGCCCAAACAATTTTTGCGCCCATCGCCATAATTGGAACATTGGTAGCTGTACAGGTCATGGCAGTAGAAATCACTTCATCGCCATAGCCAACATTCGACAGGCGCAAAGCCAGCATCAGCGCGGATGTGCCAGAGTTGAGGGTCAGAACGTTCTGGTTTTCCACCCATGGAGCCAGGGCTTTCTCAAAGGCCTCCACACGAGGGCCTTGTCCAATATAACCGCTCATCAGAGTGTGCGAAAGCGGCTCTAGCACCGATTCGGGCATGTATACTTTGAACAATGGGATGGCAGAGCCACCACCAGATAATAAACGCTGAACATTTTCCTGCACAACAGGGTTAAGCGCAGCAGGCAAAACAAATTCCGTCTTTTTCATACGGCCTCCAAAAGAAGTTTGGAAAGTTTACAAGTAAATTGATTCTGCGGCATCAGCCATCATCACATTAAGAGGAAGCAAGATACAAAATTATACGATACTTGCGATTAAACAACCCCCCAAAAAACCAAACACAGCCAATAAGGGGAACAACGTACGGTATTTAATGGGCCACAATCGCCATGCTCGCAATAAAAGCACAAGTAACACCCCCAATGACACAGGAATGAACATAAAGGAAACAAACCCAGGAAGATAAAAAGCCAGAGCAAATCCTGCACCAGACATACTTAACAGAACAATTCCATAAAACCATAGCAAGCCCATGAGCAGTTTTATCTCAATTTTCTTTGCATCCATCTGCGATAAATAAACCAGCGGCAAACGACAATACCTTCTCAAAGCGGGATGCAACAACGCATGTATACGGTGCAATTTTAGATTCTGTTCGTAACGGTCCGCCCCTAATGGCGTCTTGCTGTCACAAAGCGCTTGTAAGCTCGTAATATATACATCGGGTTGAGTTACCAACCATGCCAAAGTATCTTGCAAATCAGCCAAGCTATAGACGGCTAATTTGTTCTTGCTTTCCTGAAACTCATAAGGATGCAACATCACCTGAATCACGACTGGTTGTTCATAAGCTCGCGCCTGGGAAATAGCCTGCTTAATGTTGGTCAAGCCACAAGTGTTGGGCAAATATAATAAGTTGATGTCGGGCAATGAGAGACCAGAATGTAAACCGGCAGCCAAACAAGAAAAATTGAGTTCTCCCAGGGCATGTAACGTATTCGCATCATACGCATTCCACGGAGGAATAAACAAATGAATCGAAATTCCAAGTGCATCTTGTAAAAACTTTTTCCCCCGAAATAAGCGTTCCCTCTGAAATAGAATATCACCCGCAAACTCGCTAGGGCTGCGCAAGTCTGTTCGCACAACTGTTTGGTGAGTATACCCATGTAAAGCGATTTCAACTACGCCATCTTGAATAGCTGTTTTGAGAAGCTCAATTTTCCCAAGAGGAACAGGAATCTCAGGCTGCGCTGTCAACGAGAACTGGTTACCTGAACAAACACAAGGGATCACTCCAAAAACACACGAAACGCCCTGCTCACGAAACACGTGAATAATTTGCTCTTCGACCTGCGTTGGGCTAACCCCGGAGTAATCATCGTATCGAAAAACAACAGCAATTTTCAAAATGCTCATCACTTGGAAGAAACCTGCCACGACGAAACAACGCGCTGGTACATCTCAATCACTTTGGGGCGGACGATGGCATCATCATAACGTTGCGCAGTTATGCGCTCATTAATGGGAGCTGCGTTGTTCACGAGGTCATCATCCTGCAAGGCGCGCCGCAGCGCCGATGCAACTATTTCGGGGTTATCATCGGGAATCAAGATTCCATTCACGCCATCTTCAACCAGTTCCGCGGTGATGCCCCCAGGGTTAGTTTGGATTGGGAAAGCCCCCATGATCATGGCTTCAACCATCGCTTTGGGGATGCATTCTGAGCGACTCACTCCCAATGCAATACGCGATTGCCCAAACAAACGCCACATATCTTGGGGGCCGCCGCCAAACACCTCCACATCGAGGCCATATTGGCTGGATAAACGCGCAACTTCTTCTCGAACCGGTGGGTGGGCCTGATAAACACGGATTTTATATTCTGAAAGCAGTGGAGTGCATAACTCAAGCGCCCTAAGCGCGATCAAGCCCATGCCCACCTGGTGTTGCAGCCCTTTTACAGCGATAAAGCGGCGCTGCGAAGTCTCACCAGGCTCCCTTAAATGCTGCATTTTTTTTAATGGATACCCACCCATGCCCTGAAACAACCCCAATAGCTCACCCTGAAACCCATATTCGCGGGCCAGGCGCACATCGCGCTCTGCATTACAGGCATAATAATTGCAGTCTCGAAGGATTGCCTCAATCTTCTGACGATGCTCAGGAAACTGCCCCCACCAGTACATATCGCTCCCCTTGGATGTGTAAATCCAGGGGCAAGGGAAACTGCCACCCAAAACCTGCATTGCCTCATGGAGCGTATATGCGTATATTTGCATCCCCAGGGCATGAATGCAGTCTGGCCGAATCTGTTGGATGATTTGCGCCAATAAATATTTGCTTTCCGGCACAATTCTTTTCCAAACCCCCGGAAAATTTTGCTGCATAAAATGACGAGCGCGCGTAAAAGGCCAACGGTAGACCACTTTTACATTTTGCGGGACTTTCTTTTTACGCCACCCGGCATAAACCGTAACGTGGTGAAGCTCCGAGTTCAGCAACCCATGATCGGGGTCAAATACATGAATATCCCATCCTGTATCGCTTAATTGTTGAATCCAGGTAGCGGTTTGAACATCATTAGTTGCAGCGATAAACAAAATTCGCATTTTTATAGCCCCACTGCGTTACCTTTTTCTACAACCATAAGCTGGTAAAAAGCCATCTGCAGTAAAGCCTGCGCATAAAAATCTTTCAAACCTGCGTAATGAAAAATACCTATCACTATTTTGTGCTGCAAAAAACCACCCCAAACCCCTCGCCGATAGCCAGGGAAAATACCACCAGTATGCTTCACGACCTTAAAACCAGTCTGCTCAAACAACTTCCTCAATTGATGCGGGGTTAACCAGTTTTCAACAGGCTGCAAATGCTGCTGGCTATCGCGTTGATACCACTTCCACAAATTGCCATTAGGGGTGGTTAATATACAAGTGCCGGATGGCAAAAGAAATGATTTGAGCTGCTTCACAAACAGTTGGTGATCTACCGCATGTTCAATTACTTCAGAGCAAACCACCACATCAAATTGCACATCGTCAGGGATACCCAAACGGGGAGAATCAGCCTCAGCAACCACGAAATCACCGCAATAGGCATAGAGCGCCCTGGCAGATTCGATGGCCGACGGCGCAAAATCCACACCTGTCACAGGACCAAAGGGATGCAAAAAGGGAGCCATCCACCCATTACCGCAACCAATATCCAAAATTTTCAAAGGCCGAAAAGCATGCTGCGCTGAAACTTCAAACAAAGCGTTGACGATAAAATTCATGCGAAGCGCGCGCTGCTTGCTAAGGCCCCTGCCATGGCTCTCCCAGCGGTGGTCGTAATATTCCGCATTTGACTGGGCAATTTGTGAGTTTGATGCAAAATCATTCATAACCGCTCTTCATCATAAATATTCTCAGCATTCCATTGAACCTCAGTAAACGCCGGCCCCCAGTTTGCCAATGGTGGAAAACGCAGCGCCAACGTAGGATTCCATAAGACTTCAAAGCGAATGGCATCCTCCACAATATCTACATCACGGTTACCATCTAGTAAATATAGAGAAACGCTATAAAAGCCAGGGGAAAGAAAGAGCCGGTCTATCTTGGCGTTAAATCGAACATGCCCTGTTCGGTTTGCCTGCGGGGTTCCATATTGCAGGGTATTTGTTGCGAAAATTCTATTGCCCATTCGATCCGAAACGACAAAGCCCAGCGCCAGCCTAGGAAATTCTTTCACATTCGCCCGGCATTCGACGCTCAAAGCAAAAATATCATTCACAAAAAAATTATCTGTCTCATTACCATCTTTAAACATGGAAACGTGACTTAAAAGCGGGTTCTTATCACTGAGCCGTCCGGTATGTGAAGATAAATTTTGCGAACTGGAAATGGATTTACCACTGAGGTAGTTTTGAACCACTTGTAAAGCTGGCCCGGTCTGACGAATTTTCCCTTGGTCAAACCAGCAAGCCGATTTGCACAAATTGTTGATGGTAGCCATATTATGACTGACAAACAACACTGTACGCCCGCCTTGGGCAACTTCACCCATCTTACCCAGACACTTCTTCTGGAACTCTGCATCACCAACCGCTAATACTTCATCGACCACCATAATCTCAGGCTCCAGGTGCGCCGCCACAGCAAACGCCAGGCGCACATACATGCCACTTGAATAGCGTTTAACCGGGGTATCAATAAACTTCTCCACCCCGGCAAAATCTACAATTTCATCAAACTTGCGAGTGACTTCCTCCCGGCTCATGCCTAAAATGGCACCGTTTAAGTAAACATTCTCACGCCCTGTCAACTCTGGGTGAAAACCCGTTCCAACTTCCAGCAGGCTGGCCACGCGACCCTTGACCTTAATCACCCCGCTGGTGGGGGCTGTGACCCGCGAAAGAATCTTTAGCAGGGTGCTCTTCCCGGCCCCATTGCGGCCAATAATGCCCAACACTTCTCCCTGCTGGACAGTGAAGGAAACATCCCTGAGCGCCCAAAGTTCCTCGCCATCATGGTTGCCGTCATCAACCTGACCGATCTTCAGCAATGGGCTGGGTTTACCGCGCATCCGCGCCCACCACACAGCCAGGTCCTGGGCAAACGTGCCCGTGCCAATCTGGCCCAGGCGGTAAGATTTTGAAAGATTCTCAACAGAAATAACCGTTGTCATCGATAAAACTCAGCTACTGCGCCCACCACCCGCACAATCTGCTGTTGGGTCAATTCCGGGTAAATGGGCAGGGCCAGGGTCTCCTGCGCAGCACGCTCGGCATGCGGCAAGTCACCGGGCTGGTAACCCAGGTCGGCAAAGCAGGCTTGTAAATGTAACGGAACAGGGTAATAGATTTCGGTGGAAATTCCGGCAGATTTCAGGTGATTCATCAAAGCAGTTCGGCTTTGCACCCGCAACTGGTAGAGGTGATAAATATGCGTCCCCTGATCAGTTTCCCGGGGCAGGCTCACCGGGGCATCCTCCCGGTTAACCAGCCCGGCCTGGCTGAAATATTCACGGTACAACGCGGCATTGCGCTGGCGCGCAGTCGTCCAGCCCTCCAGGTGGGGTAATTTGGCACGCAAAATAGCGGCCTGCAACGCATCCATACGGAAGTTACCACCCACAGCCAGATTGTAATATTTCGGGCGATGCCCATGGTTGCGCAACAAAGCCACTCGGTCTGCCAACGCTGGATCATTGGTAATCACCATGCCGCTATCCCCCGCCCCGCCCAGATTTTTAGACGGGAAGAACGAAAAACAACCCAGTGAACCAATCGCCCCGGCAGCCCGCCCCCCATAATCAGCACCGAGCGCCTGGCAGGCATCTTCCACCACCGCCAGGCCGTGCTGATTGGCAAGCTGCATGATTGCATCCATATCAGCCACCTGCCCAGCCAGGTGAACGGGAAGAATGGCGCGGGTCCGGGGAGTCACCGCGGACTCCAACAGGCTGGCATCCATATTCAGGGTATACGGATTAATATCCACAAAGACCGGTTTCGCGCCCAATCGAACAACCGCCCCAGCCGTGGCAAAAAACGAATAGGGCGATGTAATTACTTCGTCGCCGGGGCCAATCCCCAGCGTCATAAGCGAGACCAGCAATGCATCGGTACCGGAAGAGACGCCGATGGCAAAAGAACAACGACTCAAGCGGGCAATTTCTGCTTCCAGGGCTTCCACTTCGGGGCCAAGGATAAATTGGTGGGACTCCATCACGCGGGAAATGGCTGCTTCCACATCAGCACGGATAGGGGCGTACTGGGCTTTCAGGTCGAGCATGGGGATAGGAGGTTGGTTGTCAATCATGATTCTTCAACTTGCAGGGGTTTTTCTTCGGGCCAGTCGAGGCAACGCAGTTCGCCATTGGTGAGGCGATAACGCCAGCCACTAAGTGGGCAGATTGCCAGACCGTCGGCGTCGAATGCCGGCAGCCGGAACCCGTGGCGGCTCATCCAACCCCGCTGGCGGGCCGGAACACCCAACATCAGCGCATAATCTGGCACCTGCCCGCGCACAACAGCCCCTGCACCAATGAAAGCATACCGGCCAATGGTTGCGCCGCAGACAAGGGTTGCATTGGCGCCGATGGTTGCGCCGCGGCGCACAAGCGTGGGCAGGTATTCTTCCTTACGATTAATCTCGGAGCGTGGATTAATGACATTCGTAAACACGCACGACGGCCCGAGGAAGACTTCATCTTCAATGGTCACGCCGGTATAAACCGAAACATTGTTTTGAATCTTCACGCCGTTACCAATTTTGACGCCGCTGGCAATCATGACGTTTTGCCCCAGCGAACAATGTTCGCCAATGCGGGCATCTTTCATCACATGACAAAAGTGCCAGATGCGGGTCCCGGCCCCAATCTCACTGGGCTGGTCAACATAGCTGGAAGGATGAACAAAAAAGTCTGCACTCATACTGATTTCAAAAATGGGTGCCCCAGACCGGCCAATGGGGAAACCCCGGCCTGGCGGATGCGATGGGTTAACTCGATTGAGGGGCGTGCGTCGTCAATACCAAACCCCTGCCCGGCCAGTGTTCGCTCATACACACGAGTGTGCAAATCGGTAAACCCTTCTGAAAATTCAACCTGCTCACCGTCCACCGTAATGGAACGAAAGGTTGTCTTACCTGACAGGCGCGAATCTTCCGGCAGGTCGTCACGGTCTACAGAAAGCAGCCAACGCACACGAGCGCATTCCAATTCCAGTACCCCGGCCATACGCTTCGGGTCAGACTGGTGAACAAGCACCTCCTGCACCGGGCCAAACAACCAGACCAGCAGGTCAAAGAAATGAATTCCAATATTGGTCGCCAACCCGCCAGATTTTTCCGGCTGGCCTTTCCAAGAAACATGGTACCAGTTGCCGCGGCTGGTGATGTATGTCAACACCACATCGTGCCTCACGGAAGGAGACTCTTGCAACAGGGTTTCCTTTAACTTCATCAGTTCGGGGTGAACACGCAACTGCAGAATCGTATGAACGGTACGGCCGGTTTCGTTTTCGATTTCCTGCAGGGCATACAAATTCCACGGGTTGATTACCAACGGTTTCTCACAAATCACATCGGCGCCAACCCGCATGGCCAGGCGGCAATGCGCATCATGCAGGTAATTGGGAGAACAGATGGAAACTACCTGCACCCGCTCGGCTTCCGGCCCGCGCCGCAGTTTTTCGAGGTGGCGGTCAAAGCGCTCAATTTCGGTAAAAAATTTCACATCGTACGAAAACTGGTCCAATACGCCAACTGAATCTTTTGGGTCTACAGCAGCCACCAACCGGTTTCCTGTATCACGAATCGCTTTCAGGTGACGTGGGGCCACAAACCCGCCCACACCAATGATGGCAAAGTTTTTTGTCATACCGTATCCATAAACGTTTGTTCCACACGGTTGAAAATCACAACCCCTGCCAGGACGACCACCAGCATAAAGCCAAAACTATAAATCAGATACAGGGTATCCACCGTCCCTGCACCAAGGTAGGCCAGGCGAAACGCTTCAATAATGGGCGTCATCGGGTTCGCCAGGATTAGCC
>JANJTV010000037.1 GCA_024710905.1 Anaerolineales bacterium
CGGCACCATCGTCGGGCCGTCCGCCGGCGACATGATCGGCGAGGTCTGCCTCGCGATCGAGATGGGCGCCGACGCCACCGACATCGGCAAGACCATCCACCCCCACCCCACCCTGGGCGAGACGGTGGGCATGGCCGCCGAAGTGGCGCACGGCAGCTGCACCGACCTGCCGCCGATGCGAAAGAAATAAGGGCCACGGAGCCCGCCTGCAGGCGGGCTTCGTAATGCTCTAGGACAAAAAGAATATTGAATCGGCCCGATAGACTGCTTTTACACCGATACCCCGCGACTGCCAGCGCACAGGGAAGTGAACAGGCAGTCGCCAGACTGGAGCAGAGGGCCATGACCAACAAGCAGCAAGGCACGAACATCCACCTCGGCGCAGACACCGACAACGAAGAGACGCGTGACTGGCTGGACAGCCTGTCAGCAGTCATCGAACGCGACGGACTGGGACGCGCAGAGTACCTCGTCGATCGCCTGATCGAGGCCGGTCGCCGGTCTGGAGGTCGCTTTCACACTCGCCACACCACCCCTTATCGCAACACGATCGGCGTCGAAGCCCAGCCGCCCTACCCCGGCGATCTCGACCTCGAGACCCGAATCACCGCCATCCACCGCTGGAATGCGCTCGCGATGGTTTCGCGCGCGAACAAGAAGCACCCCGAGCTCGGTGGCCACATCGCGACCTATGCCTCGATTGCAGATCTCTACGAGGTCGGCTTCCACCACTTCTTCCGTGGGCGCAGCGCCGACCATCCGGGCGACCTGGTGTATTTCCAGCCGCACTCGGCGCCTGGCATCTATGCCCGCGCCCACCTTGAGGGCAGGCTCGGCACCGATAGCCTCGACCACTTCAGGCGAGAGGTCTCCGGCGGCATCGGTCGTGGCCTCTCGTCCTACCCGCACCCAACCCTGATGCCGGACTTCTGGCAGTTCCCGACCGGCTCGATGGGGCTGGGGCTGATCAGTGCCATCTACCAGGCGCGCTTCCAGCGCTATCTCGAGCACCGGGATATTCAGGCGCCGAGCGACCGGAAGGTCTGGGCCTTCGTCGGCGACGGAGAGATGGACGAGCCCGAGTCGCTTGCCGGCATCTCGCTCGCGGCACGCGAGCAGCTCGACAACATGATCCTGGTCGTCAACTGCAACCTGCAGCGGCTCGATGGTCCGGTGCGGGGCAACGGCAATATCGTGCAGGAGCTCGAGACCCTCTTCGCCGGCGCCGGATGGAACGTGATCAAGTGCCTGTGGGGCAGCAACTGGGACGTGCTCTTCGCCCGCGACCGCGACGGCTGGATCCTGAAGCGCATGGCCGAGGCCGTCGATGGCGAGTTCCAGAAACTGTCCGCGACCGACGGTCACTACAACCGCGCCCACTTCTTCTCGCGCTATCCCGAGCTCGCCGCACTCGTGGCAAACATGTCCGACCACGACATCGATGCGCTCAAGCGCGGCGGTCACGACCCGATCAAGATCTATGCCGCATACCGCGCCGCCGTGCATCACCGCGGACAGCCGACCGTGATCCTCGCGCAGACCACCAAGGGCTACGGAATGGGCGCCTCCGGACAGGGCGCGAACACCTCGCACCAGACCAAGAAGCTGGCGCGCGCCGACCTCGAGCGCTTCCGCGAGCGCTTCGAGCTGCCGCTGAGTGACGAGGATCTCGACGAGCTGCGCTACTTTCATCCCGGTGAGAACAGCTCCGAGGTGCGTTACCTGCGCGAGCGCCGCGCAAGCCTGGGAGGCTTCCTGCCCGAACGCTCGCGGACGGCGGCTGCGATCTCTCTCGCCCAACCCGACCTCTACGCGCCCTTCCACGCGGATTCGGGCGAGCGCGAGATCTCCACCACGATGAGCTTCGTGCGTCTGCTCAACAAGTTGATGCGCGACAGCCAGCTCGGTTCTCGCATCGTTCCTGTCGTCGCCGACGAGGCCCGCACCTTCGGCATGCAGGACATGTTCCGCCAGTTCGGCATCTATTCGCCCTGGGGCCAGCAATACACGCCGCAGGACAGCGAGCAGCTCGCCTTCTACCGCGAGGATGTCAAGGGGCAGATCCTCGAGGAAGGCATCTCGGAAGCCGGCTCGCTGGCATCGTGGATCGCCGCGGGGACCAGCTATTCGCACAGCGGCGAGCCGATGCTGCCTTTCTACATCTTCTACTCGATGTTCGGCTTCCAGCGTGTTGCGGACCTGATCTGGAACGCCGCCGACTGCCAGGCACGCGGCTTCCTCCTCGGCGCCACCGCCGGTCGTACCACTCTGTCCGGTGAAGGCTTGCAGCACGAAGACGGCCAGAGCCAGGTGTACGCGGCCACGATCCCCACCTGCCACGCCTACGACCCCGCGTTCGGCTACGAGATCGCAGTGATCGTCGAGGACGGCGTGCGCCGGATGATGAGCGAGAACCACACCGGGTTCTACTACATCACCATGTACAACGAGAACTACCGTCAGCCCGCAATGCCCGTCGGTGCCGAGGAGGGTATCCGCCGCGGCCTCTACCGGCTGCAGGCGAGCACCCTCGAGGGGGCGCCCCGGGTTCAATTGCTCGGCAGCGGCAGCATCCTTCTCCACGTGCTGGAAGCCGCAGCACTGCTCGAGCGCGAGTTCGGCGTCGCAGCCGACGTCTGGAGCGCGACGAGTTTCGGCGAGCTGCGCAAGGACGGGATCGCCTGTGACCGCTGGAACCTCCTCCACCCGGAGGCCCCGCGGCGGCAGCCTTGGGTCACGACGCAACTGGCCGAGAGCGACGGGCCGATCGTCGCCGCCACCGACTTCATGCGCAGTTATCCGGACCTCGTTCGCAACTGGGTTCCCCGGCGCTACACGGTGCTGGGCACCGACGGTTTCGGTCGCTCCGACACGCGTGTCGCGCTGCGCGACTTCTTCGAGATTGACGCACGCTACATCGCGCTGGCCGCGCTCCAGGGCCTGGTGGCCGATGGCACGCTCGAGTCCTCCGTGCTCGCCGGGCTGACGACCCGCCTGGGCATCGACACCGAAAAACCCAGCCCGCTCGGCATCTGAACGACCCTGTGGCCCGCCCCGACACTTGCCGCAACTGCGGCCGGGGCGGCGTTCCAATCTATCGAGGTAAGACGAAATGACCCGCTTGCTGGATGTGAACGTCCCCGATATCGGTGACTACCAGAACGTCCCGGTGATCGAAGTGCTCGTGAAGGCGGGCGACACCCTTCAGGCCGACGACTCCATTGCAACCCTCGAGTCCGACAAGGCAACAATGGACGTGCCCGCTCCCCAGGCAGGCACGGTTCGCGAGGTACTGATCGGCGTGGGTGACCGTGTCTCAGCGGGCAGTCTGATGATCCGCATCGAGACGTCCGACGCAGGGCAAGCCGACAAGCCCGCGGCCTCCGCGCCCGCGCCCCAGCCTGCAGGTCCGGCAGCCCCCCCCTCCCCGACGGAGGGCCCTCGGCAAGAACCCGCCGAAGCTTCTGCCGCGGCGGCCCCCTCAGTCCCCTTCGAAACCCCGGCCCTGGTCGCGGGCGGCAAGGTTCACGCCAGCCCTTCGGTTCGCCACTATGCGCGCGAGCTGGGCGTGGATCTCGCGACGGTGCGCCCAAGCGGACGCAATGGGCGGATCTCCCGCGAGGACGTCACCGCACACATCAAGGCCTCGATGCAGAGCGGGATGGTGCCGGGGAAGACTGTCGCGAATGCCCCCCCAGGCAGCCCCCTGGAGTTGCTGCCCTGGCCCAAAGTCGACTTCACCCGCTTCGGCCCGGTGACCAGCGAACCCCTATCTCGGATCAAGAAGATCTCGGGCGCCAACCTGTCGAGAAATGCGATCATAATCCCGCATGTGACCAATTTCGACGAGGCCGACGTCACCGACCTGGAAGCCTTCCGCAACCGGGTCAACGCCGAAAACGCGAAAGACCCGCAGGCAGCAAAGCTTACGATGCTGGCCTTCCTGATCAAGGCGAGTGTCGCCGCGCTGAAGGCCTTCCCGACCTTCAACAGCAGCCTCGATGGCGAGAACCTGGTGCTGAAGCAGTACTTCCACATCGGATTCGCTGCCGACACACCCAACGGGCTGGTCGTTCCGGTGATCCGGGATGCCGACCGCAAGGGCCTGTACGAGATCGCGGCGGAGTCGGCTGCGCTGGCGAAGAAAGCGCGCGATGGGAAGCTCGGCCCGGCCGACATGAGCGGTGCCTGCTTCACGGTAAGCAGCCTGGGCGGCATCGGTGGCACTGGCTTCACACCGATCATCAACGCGCCCGAGGTAGCGATCCTGGGTGTCACGCGCAGCCAGACCAAACCCGTATGGAACGGCAAGGAGTTCGTCCCGCGCCTGATCATGCCGTTGTGCCTGTCGTGGGACCATCGCGTCATCGACGGCGCACTCGCCGCACGTTTTCTGGTGCAGCTGGCGAAGCTAATTGACGACTTCCGTCGCATCAGCCTGGGCTGAGTCGCTCATGGCACTCGAGCGCTCCCTGGCAGCGTGTCGCAGGCCGGATCCACGACCTCCGGCAAGTCCTTGCGTATCCCCGGCTCGAAGGACCTCCGCAGCCCCGGGGATGCATGAGCCCGCGCCACAATCGATCCACGGACCACACTCCGAACACAAGGAGCATTCATGAGCGGCCGCAAGAAACACCTCCCCCTCGTGTATTCCTGCTCGGGTTGCTCGAGCGCCGCACAGCTCGCCAACGCGGTCGCCTTGCATCTCGACCGCGAGGGCGCGGCCGCGATGTCGTGCATCGCCGGAGTGGGTGGCAACGTGCCGCAGCTCGTCAGGATCGCGCGCTCGGGCCGCCCCATCCTCGCCCTGGACGGTTGCGCGCTCGAATGCACCCGCAAGAGCCTGGGCGAGCGCGGTGTGCAGGCCACAGCCCATCTGTTGCTCAACGAGTACGGGATCAAGAAACGCTACGGAAGCAACTTCGACCCGAAGGAGATGGAGCATGTCCTCGAGCGGGCGCGCGATGCCCTCCACGCGCTGCGTGTTGGCACCAGCAGCCTGCACGATGCCGCGCGACTTGATTAGACGTCTGCCGACCGCAGACATTAAAGCCCCCTCATCCTGAACGCGCCTGCCTTGCTATGATTACGACCTTTTTGGTCAAGCATCTGCGATGCGTGCGCCCATGAACCCGTCCCGCCACACCCTCGAACTCCTCGCCCCGGCCAAGACCGCCGACTTCGGCATCGAGGCCATCAACCACGGCGCGGATGCGGTCTACATCGGCGGCCCGGCCTTCGGCGCGCGCTCGTCCGCGGACAACTCGGTCGAGGACATCGCCCGCCTGGTGCGGCACGCACACCGCTACCACGCGCAGATCTTCGTCGCCACCAACACCATCCTCTTCGACCACGAGCTCGAGCCCGCGCGCAAGCTGATCTGGCAACTCTTTGACGCCGGCGTCGACGCCCTGATCGTGCAGGACATGGGCCTGCTCGAG
>JANJTV010000040.1 GCA_024710905.1 Anaerolineales bacterium
AGGAACGTAATCAGGGAGCCAAAGCCGCCCACCAGGGCCAGGATGGTGATGACAAGGCCCATCGGGATACCAGCAACTGCGCTTGTGCCTGCCTCGTACGTAGGGATGTTCAATGGCCCGGGCGGCGTGAAGGTCGGCAGGCGGGTAGCAGTCTCCTGCGGGATGAATGCCGCCGCCAGCGTGGGATCGATGGTCGGCGTGGTCAGCGGTGTGGGGGTGGGAGGCGGCTCGACAATTGGCAGGTTGGCATTGGCCGAAATGCGAATCAGCGGCGCATAGACCCAACCAACATTTCCCGGTACGCCAGGGTAAGTAATCATCACCCAGTCTCCGCCGGGAGAACGACCAAGCGCCGGGGCGGTCTCCTGTGGCAGCATCACGCCAATCGGAGGGTATAAATAAGAACTTGGTCCGCTGCGCACATTGATTTGCTCAAGGTACACCACCGTAATGAATGGGCCGGAGACCGTCCCCGTCACCGTCGGGATGGAGCCTGTCGGTTGCTGGGCTGCAACGGGTGCAGGCGCTTGTACGTAGAGGGGAATAAGAACCAACATGACAACCAGGGCGGTTAAGCCCCACCGGTAAATGGACTTCATTTTTGACACCTGTTTCCTGAATTTATTAGAAAGGTGATTATAATCGATAGGCTATGGAACAGAGAATTTATCACGGGAATATTAAACCAAGGGATGTCGCCAACGCCATGGTCGCACACTTCAACCGGGGCAACTGGCGCCCCCAGATCGGAGGGGATGAAAGCAACCTGAAGGTGCAGATCGCCACCCGGCCCGGCGCAAACACCGGCGGGGAGACTGCCCTGACGGTGTTCATCCGCGAAGCTCCGGATGGGGTCATGGTGCAGATCGGGCAACAGGCCTGGCTGGGGGTTGCCGCCAGCCTTGGCCAATCGGCCATTGCAACGTTCATCAATCCCTGGAACCTGCTGGGACGGCTGGATGACATTGCCCAGGATATCGAGAACCTGCAAATGGAAAGCTCGGCCTGGAAAATTGTAGAGAAGGCGGCTCGCAGCGCGGGGGTCTCCAAGCAGCTCTCGGAACGGTATCAGCGGACCGGGTGTTCCTATTGTGGTACCGCCAACCCGGTCGGCCAACCCAATTGCGTTTCGTGCGGCGCCCCCATGGGCGATTCGCAGCCGGTTACTTGTTCGCGCTGCGGGTTTGTGCTGCATAAAAACGAACCGGTATGCCCGAATTGCGGCGCAAAAACATCGTGACAGCCTGTACACCTGTTTACCACGGGTCAACCCAAACACAGCGGGGCAAAATCATTTCAACATCTAAATATCGCTTGCAGCCAATACAATTATCCCCTATAATGGATTAAACATTCACATGCTGGGGTTTTATGAGTACACCACTTGAAAAAATTGAACAACGCCTTGAAGCCCTGATCGAAGTACATCTCATTCGTTATTTAACTGGCCCGCTGACCCAAAAGCGGGTCGCCGAGCGTTTAACGGAAGCCTTGCGCGCCAATATCGGCACCCAGAGCCTTGAGCCACTACCGCACAACTTTATCCTGCGCCTGCATCCATCCACCATTGCAACCTGGGAAAAGGAACCTCGCCTGCTGGATGGGTTGACCAAGATTTTCCGCCTTGCGACCAGCGAAGCACAGATTAACTTTGATGCTGCACCGGTCTTTCAGTTTGAGTCCGACTCCAGTATTGGGATCGATGACATCAAGGTAAAGGTTCGCCGTTCGCTCAGCACAGTGGAGGAAACCCAGAATTCGGGCGAACCGGGTTCCACCGACGAAACCCCCTCCGGGAAGACCGCTTTCCTGATTGTTGGCGGGACCAAAGTGCATACACTGCAAACCGCAATTACCAATATCGGCCGCAGGTTGGATAACCACCTGGTGATCGATGACCCGCGTGTTTCCCGTTATCATTCCCAGATTCGCTATATGCGCGGACGTTTTTTAATCTTTGACCTGAACTCGACTGGTGGCACCTACGTGAACGGCCAGCGTGTTTCACAAAGCGTGCTCTACCCGGGGGATGTGATTTCGCTGGCCGGTCTGCCCATTATCTTCGGGCAGGACAACCCACCGCAAAGCATCGCCTCGGGCGACACCATGCCGCTTTCTCCGGCAGCCAGCGAACGCAGCACCGCCGTCTTGAAAAATCAGCCAAAAGCAGATAATATTCAGGAATGAGTGGTCCCGTCTTACTCGGGCTGCGAATTCTCGCCGCATTAGCGCTCTATGCTTTTTTGGCAGGGGCGCTTTTTTTGCTATGGCAAACCCTGCGCCAGCAGACCGAAGCCCTGCACCGGCAGCAGATGGTAAAGTTGAGCCTGGCCATCATGCTGGAGGATAACGAGCAAAAAACCATCGAGTTCAACTCGCCGGAGATCCTGGTCGGGCGCGACCCGGAGTGCGACCTGATCCTGGCCGATGGAACAGTATCGGCCAGGCATGCGCGCATCTCCCACCGGCAGGGTCAATGGTGGGTGGAGGATTGGAATTCAACCAATGGCACCCGCCTAAACGAGGAAGTACTGGTTGTACCGGCCGTCATCACCGGCGGGGATGTCATCGCCTGCGGCCAGGCGCGCATTATGGTTGTTTAAGTCAAGGAGATAGTTATGAGTGATTCATTTGCTTTTGGTGTAATCGGCGGCTCAGGCCTGTATGCCATGGAAGGCCTGGCAAACATCCAGCACCACGAGCTGGATACTCCTTTTGGGAAACCCAGTTCGCCGATTGTGACCGGGGAACTGGCAGGCGTAAAAGTAGCCTTCCTGGCCCGGCACGGCATCGGGCACTTCATCACCCCGACCGAAGTTAATTATCGCGCCAATGTCTATGCCATGAAAGCCATCGGCGTGACCCGGCTGGTCAGCATCAGTGCCTGCGGTTCTCTGCGCGAAGACTACGCTCCCGGCCATATCGTCATCCCTGACCAGATCTTTGATTTCACCCGTGACCGGAAACGCTCATTTTTTGGCGAG
The DNA here is from genome assembly GCA_024710905.1 of Anaerolineales bacterium. GTDB lineage: Bacteria > Chloroflexota > Anaerolineae > Anaerolineales > Villigracilaceae > JANJTV01. The sequence continues at coordinate 2,985 of JANJTV010000040.1, forward strand.
GGCATGGTGGCCCATATCAGCGTGGCCGACCCCTTCTGCCCCGAACTCTCCAAACAGGTGCTGGAGGCCAGCCGCAGTACACAGGCGGTTGTGCATTCCGCCGGCACCCTGATCACCATTGAAGGGCCGCGTTTCTCCACCAAGGCAGAATCAGAAACCTACCGGGCCTGGGGCATGTCCATCATCGGCATGACCGCCGCGCCGGAGGCCTTCCTGGCCCGCGAAGCGGAACTTTGCTACGCCACCATGGCACATGTCACCGATTATGATGTCTGGCACACCAGCGAATCACCGGTGACGGTCGAGATGGTCATCCAGACGCTACATAAGAACACTTCGATTGCCCAGCAGGCCTTGGTGCGCCTGGCAAAAACCCTTGGCGAAAGCAAAACCTGTGATTGCGAAAATGCCCTGGCCAGCGCATTGATCACCAATCCCACCATCGTCCCCGCGGACACACGCAAGAACCTTTCCCTGCTGGTGGATAAATACCTGGAACCGTGAAAAAATACTGGCTTCCCGGCCAAAACAACCAGGCCTGGCTGCTTGCCGCCGGGATATTCTTCCTGCTGACCTTCTCGCTTGCCCTCAGCCTCTCACCCGCTGCCCGCGCCCAAAGCTGGCAGGTGGAGTTTCGCTGGTCACACTGGCTGGGCACAATCGGCTGGGTGGCTTTTGCCCTTTACCTGCACCGGCGCATCCAGAAGATCCTGCCGGATGCCGACCCGTATCTCTTTCCTGCCGCCGCCCTGCTGACCGGCTGGGGTTTGCTGAGCATCTGGCGGCTGACCCCGGAGTTCGGCCTGCGCCAGACAGCCTGGCTGGCCGGGGTGACCCTGCTGCTTGAACTCAGCCTGCGCCACCCGCACTGGCCGGGCGTGCTGCGCAAATACAAATACCTTTGGCTGACGGCAGGGCTGCTTTTGACGGCCGCCACCTTCATTTTTGGGACCAACCCCGGCAACCTGGGGCCGCGCCTGTGGCTGGGCTGCTGTGGTATTTACCTCCAGCCGTCTGAGCCGCTGAAACTATTACTGATTACCTACCTGGCGGCCTATTTCGCAGACCGCATTCCGATCCATTCACGCTTTCTGCCGCTGATCCTGCCGACCCTGTTCATCACCGGACTGGCGCTGGCCATCCTGGTCGCCCAGCGGGACCTGGGCACGGCCTCGATCTTTATTTTTATTTATGCAGCCATGCTCTACCTTGCCAGCGGATACAAACGTGTCCTGGTCACCAGCCTGGCAGGATTGGGGCTGATCGGAAGCGCTGGCTATTTTTTTATTGACATCATCCGCGTCCGAATCGACAGCTGGCTCAACCCCTGGGCAGACCCAAGTGGCAGGTCTTACCAGATCATCCAATCGCTGATGGCCATCGCCAATGGCGGCCTGTTCGGGCGAGGGCCTGGGCTTGGCTCACCCACATTGGTTCCGGTCGCCCACTCCGATTTCATCTTCACCTCGATCGCAGAGGAAACCGGCCTACTGGGCAGCATCGCCCTGCTGGTAACGCTTGCCCTGATCATCAGCCGCGGATACCTGGTCGCGCTGGAAGCCACCAGCCATTACGACCGCCTGCTGGCGGCGGGCATCAGCAGCTATTTTGGCATCCAGGGCATCATCATCATTGGCGGCAATCTGCGCGCCCTGCCCCTGACCGGCGTGACCCTGCCATTTGTCTCCTATGGTGGCTCATCACTGGTCACATCCTTCATCGGGCTGGCCATGCTATTGTTGATCAGCCACAACAACAAGAGCGGCGAACCACGCCGCCTGAGGACTGCCTCTCCCTACCTGATCCTGCCCGCCCTGCTGCAAATCAGCCTGCTTGCGCTGGCAGGCGTGCATGGTTGGTGGGCCTTGGCCCGCAACACCGACCTGCTTAACCGTACCGACAACGCCCGCCGCGCCATTGCTGACACCATCGTACAGCGCGGCAGCCTGCTGGACCGTAACAACCAGCCCATCACCCTTTCATCCAACGGGCAGGATGGCTATCAGCGCCAGTACCTGTATCCCGCACTTGGCCCAATTACTGGCTATACGCATCCCATTTACGGACAAAGTGGTTTGGAGGCCGGGCTGGACAACTACCTGCGCGGTGAGGATGGCAACCCGGCCCTGCGGGTCTGGTGGAACCGCATGCTGTACGGCCACCCGCCGCCTGGCCTGGATGTCAGGCTCACGATCGACCTGGCCCTGCAACAGCAAGCCGATGCCCTGCTTGGGGCAAGCCCCGGCGCGATTGTGTTGTTAAACGCCAATACAGGGGAAGTGCTGGCCATGGCCTCCCACCCCACCTTTGATCCCAATCAACTGGATGAAATCGCCAGCGAGGTCCTGGCAGGCCAGAGCAATATCTCCCTGCTCAACCGCGCCACCCAGGGACAGTACTCCTTCTGGCGGGCCTCGCAGCCCTTCCGACAGGTGGCCTCCACTGCCCCGCTTTCCGCGCCAGACCTGCAGGCTGTCCAACAAATTTTCATGGCACTTGGCATCTACCAGGCACCTGACATCCCTCTGGCCCACAGCCCGGTCCGCCAGGCAGCCAGCCCGCTGGAGCAAACCGCCACACCATTGCAAATGGCGCTGGCGGCTGCCGCGCTCAGCAACAACGGTCTGCTTCCATCACCAGTTTTTGCTTCCGCTGTGAACACACCCCAGTCCGGCTGGGTGATCTTAGACTCACCGCAAATCGCTTCCGCCGCCGCCCTACCCGACGAGCGGATCCAGGCCATCCTCCCACAATACCAGCTGGCAGGGACTGCCCTGTGGGGGTTTGTCACGCCGACCAATATCAGCCCGCAACAAAGCAGCGACGCAGTGATCTTCCTGGGCGGCAGCATGCCCGGGAGCAGTAACTCGCCGTTGGCCGTGGTGGTCGTCCTGGAGCTGGCAGACGCCACCAGCCTGAACCAGCTGCTTCGCACAGCGGAACAGGTCGGGGTGAGCCTGCTGCAACCTTCCCCTTAAACCAAAACCTCCCGCTCTCGCGGGAGGTTTTACTCTTAGAAAAAATCTAATCCTTGGCGTTGTAGCCGGGGCCCTTCTGGAAGAAATCGTAATTGGGCTTGATGTCGGCGGTCAGGTCCACTGTTTCACCAGCAGCAAGCTGCTTGGCGGTTTCGAGCACCACAGCGTCGCCGTGATGGTTGGTGCCCTCATAATGACCAACCAGGCCAATCTTGCTGATGAATTCGCCGCCCTTGGCCGTGTAAGCGGCAGGTACTTCATCCTCGGGGAAGATGGCGGAATAGGGGCACTCTGGCACACAGGCGCCGCAGTCGATGCAGGTGTCAGGGTCAATGTAGAACCAGGGCCATTCTTCCACCGGCTTGCCGGGGACAATGCATTCCACGGGGCAGACTTCGACGCACCCGCTATCTCGCAAGCAAAGACTGGTAATAATGTGGGTCATGATTTTCTCCTTGGAGTATGGAATCTAAAAGCCAGATATAAATATTATATCTGGCTTTCAAAAATTCGCAACCGGTAGCGGGCGTTATTTGCCAAATCGGGCGGCAACTGCCTGCCAGTTGACCACATTCCACCAGGCGGCGACGTAATCGGCGCGGCGGTTCTGGTAGTTCAGGTAGTAAGCGTGCTCCCAGACATCGATACCGAGCAGGGGGGTCTGGCCGTCGGTCAGGGGGTTGTCCTGGTTGGCAGTGGTGACGATTGCCACCGACCCGTCTGATTTTTTCACCAGCCAGGCCCAGCCGGAGCCAAACCGTCCCATGGCGGCCTTGCCAAATTCTTCCTTGAAAGCGTCGAAGGAGCCAAAAGCCTTGTTGATCGCCTCGGCCAGGGCGCCGGTCGGGGCACCGCCTGCGTTGGGCCCCATGATTTCCCAAAAGATATTATGATTGAGGGTGCCGCCACCGTGATTGCGCACCACGCCGCGAATGTCCTCCGGGACGAGGGTGTTCAGCCCGGCCACCAGGTCTTCGAGGGACTTTCCTGCCAGTTCGGGGTGCTTGTCGAGGGCGCCGTTCAGGTTGGTGATGTAGGCCTGGTGGTGCTTGGTGTGATGGATTTCCATCGTGCGCGCATCAATGTGCGGCTCGAGAGCATCATAGGCATATGCCAGTTTCGGTAGTTCAAAAGCCATGGGGTCCTCCGCTAGTGTGGGAAAATGGTTGATATTAACGAACCTTTTCATTGTAGCCGTTGATTGTCCGAGTTGTCAATATTTATGGTTTTTTTCTAGTATATTTCTTACATCCCCTTGACCGGAGCCGACATGACCAGCCCGAAAATCCGCATCCTGATCCCGTTTGTGATCACCCTCGGCATCCTGGCCGTTTCCACAGCCTCCATTTTCATCCGTTATGCCCAGCAGGAAGCCCCCTCCCTGGTGATTGCCGCGCTGCGGTTGGGCATCGCCGCCATTGTCCTGGCCCCGCTTGCGCTGGCTCGCCATCGCAGTGAACTGACCGGGCTGGGCCGCGCAGACCTGCTGCTCGGGCTGGCCTCGGGATTTTTCCTGGCCCTGCACTTCGCCACCTGGATCACCTCGCTGGAATATACCAGCGTAGCCAGCTCGGTGGTCCTGGTGACCACCACGCCGCTCTGGGTGGCACTGGCTTCCCCGCTGGTGCTGCGTGAACCCATCTCACGGATGACCGGACTCGGGCTGCTGCTGGCGCTGGTTGGCGGGGCAATCGTCGGGCTGAGCGAGGGCTGCCAGTGGAGCGGGAGCGGGCTGGCCTGCCCGCCGCTTTCCGGTTTCCTGCAAGGCGATTCCATCTGGGGGAATTTCCTGGCCCTGACCGGGGCCTGGATGGCGGCCGGGTACATCCTGATCGGGCGCAGGTTACGCGCCAAAATGTCGTTAATCCCCTATATTTTTGTGGTGTATGGCATGGCCGCCATCGTGCTGCTCGTGATCATGATTTCAACGGGCAGCAGTCCGCTGGGCTTCTCCCCGCTGACCTACCTGTGGATCCTGGCGCTGGCGTTGGTGCCGCAATTGCTGGGGCATTCCTCGTTCAACTGGGCACTGGGCTACCTGCCCGCCTCGTTCGTTTCGGTCACACTGATGGGCGAACCGATCGGCTCGACCATCCTGGCTTTCATCATTTTGCAGGAAAGCCCCAGCCTGCTAGAACTGGTCGGCGGGGTGTTCATCCTGGCAGGCATCCTTGCTGCTTCGCAAAGCGATCCAGCAAAATAATCAAGCGCTGGAATAAGAAGAAAACAGGGCGGGGAATTTCCCGCCCTGCTGGTCGTCATCGCTGGTACAGGTAGTTCAGCTCCTGCATCCAACCTTTTAATTGATCATTCAAAGCACCTTCGGGGAAGCGCCAGGCCCAGTAACCGCCCACCTTGCCGGGGAAGTTCATGCGGCCTTCCGTGCCCAGTCGCATGAAATCCTGCAACGGCGCCAGGGCAAAGACCGAAACCGAGGCCCAGATGGCGCGAATCATATCGCCAGGCACATCGGCGTTGTCTCGCTGGGTATAGCGGTGATAAAAGTCCCGTTCGTGGGGCGGGCAGGTACGATACCAGCCCAGGGCGGTGTCATTATCATGGGTCCCGGAATAGACTACCGTATTGGCATTGTAATGATGCGGCAGGAAGGGGTTGTCCGGGCCGGAGAAGGCGAACTGGTAGATCTTCATCCCCGGCAGGCCAAAGGTGTCCCGCAGTTCGATCACATCCGGGGTGATCTCCCCCAGGTCCTCGGCAATAATGGGCAGGTCGCCCAGCGCCTTGCGGATCGCATGGAAGAAATCTACGCCGGGGCCGGGAACCCATCGCCCGTGCTGGGCGGTCTCGGCCTTGCCAGGGATTTCCCAGTAGCCGGCAAACCCGCGGAAGTGGTCAATTCGGACAATATCCACCGTGGCGAGTGTGACGCGGATGCGTTCGATCCACCACTGGTAGCCATTCTTTTTGTGCACGTCCCAACGGTAAAGCGGATTGCCCCACAGCTGGCCGGTCGGCGAGAAATAATCCGGCGGGACACCCGCCACCACGGTGGGCTGGCCTTCTTCGTCCAGGTAGAACAATTCCGGGTTGGCCCAGGCATCGGAGGAATCCATTGCGACAAAGATCGGGATGTCACCAATCACCTGGATGCCCTTGCCATTGGCATACGCTTTGAGCGCGTTCCACTGGCGGAAGAACAGGAATTGGACAAATTGCTGGCGCAGGATGGCTTCGGCATATTGCCTGCGGGCTTCTGTCAGTACTTTCTTATCGCGTTTACGCTGTGCAACAGGCCATTCATTCCAGGACACACCGCCGTTGGCATCCTTGAGGGCCATGAACAGGGCATAATCCTCCAGCCAGGAGGCCTGCTGCCGGCAAAACGTATCAAACTCCTCGTGCAGCCCGCCGCGGGCCAGGCCGGTGAAACGGTCATAGGCCCGGTTGAGCAATCCCGGTTTCCAGTGGTAGATCATGCCAAAATCCACCCGGTTGTCGGGCCACGCGGGCATATCCGCCAGGTCCTCCGGCGCCAGCAGGCCGTCTCTTAACAGAAAATCCGGGCTGACCAGGTAGGGGTTGCCCGCAAACGCGGAAAAACACTGGTAGGGAGAGTCGCCAAAGCCGGTCGGGCCAAGCGGCAGAACCTGCCAGAGTTTGGAATTGGTTTCAGCCAGGAAATCGATAAATTGGTAAGCCGCAGGGCCGAGATCGCCGATGCCGTACGGGCCGGGGAAGCTGGTGGGATGAACGAGAATACCGGATGCGCGCTGGAATGCCATGAAGGGCCGCCTAAGGGTTTGGAATCAATGAATTATACAACAGAGCGTACTGTTCGGCGGAGGCCTGCCAGGAGAAGTTTTCGGCCATGGCCGCCTTTTGCATGGCGGTCCATTTCTTGCGGTCAGCGTACGTTTGCAGGGCGCGCCGCAGCGTGGCGGCCATGACGGTCGGCGACGGTTCGGCAAACAGGAAACCGGTGCGACCGTCGGCGATGGTGTCACGCAGGCCGCCGGTGGCGCGCGCCAGCGGCAGGCAGCCGTAACGCATGGCGATCATCTGGGTCAGGCCACACGGCTCGTAACGCGAGGGCATCAGCAGCAGGTCGCCCGCGCCGTACATCAGCCGGGATAACTTGCCGTCAAAGCGGATGGCGGCCGCCACCCGCTCGGGGAAGTCCGCCTCCAGCCGCCGGGCGGACTCCTCCAGGGCGGCGTTGCCGGTGCCAAGCAGGATCACGCTCCAGGCCAAGTCTGTCGTCAACCGCAAGGCTTCCAGGGCAATATCCACCCCTTTTTGCTGATCCATGCGTGTGACCATGATGAATAATGGCGCCTCGACCTGGGACGCAAGGCCGAACTGGGCCAAGAGCTCTGCCTTGTTTGCGGCCCGTTTCGCGAGATGGGCTGCATCAAAGCTGGCTTTCAAAGCCTTGTCGGCAGCGGGGTTCCACAGGGCGGTATCAATGCCATTGACGATGCCGCTGACCTTTTGATTGTTGGCCATCAGGTAGGGTTCCAGCCCGTAGCCATATTCCGGGGTCTGGATTTCCAGCGCATAGGAGGGCGAAACAGCCACCACGGCATCCGCCGCCCACAGGCCCATCGGCATGGGCTGG
>JANJTV010000041.1 GCA_024710905.1 Anaerolineales bacterium
CCTCGCGGTCGGCACTGTCAACGACAAATATTTCGCTGGGCGCAGGGTTCAATTGGACAACACCTTGCAGGCACAATTCCAACCAATCTGGCCGGCCTGAACATGGGATAATCAGTGAAACCGGGATTTTCATTGCAAGAACGACTTCACCAAGTACCAGTTAAAGTTAATAAGTATTTCCAAAAACCTGACCATAGCCTGCTGGAAGGGACTGACAATAAAACCGCTTGAAAACGGCAGTGGCCCGCCTGAGAGAACTGAACCATCGTTCACCTTTCGCAAAAGACGGTAAGATGCTCGTTTGCGAATGATTTCCTTACGATTCAATAAAACATCCTGCATCGCCCGAAACCATATTCCCTGCCAGCCTCGCCAGACACAAATAGCCAGGGTCGCGATCTCATACATCAATAAAGCAGGGAACAAAAGGATTAATGTCCTTAACTGATAATAAAAAAGAATAGTAACCCAGCGATTTTTCAAATTATTGAAAACCCGCCGGGCCGGGTAGGTGCCCTGACCGCGAAAAGAGAGGCCCGCCGTTCCCTGACCAAGGTCATGGCAAACGATTGCATCTGGAATTAAGAAAATTGAAACACCAAAACTTGCCAGGCGTAAACTAAGCTCCATATCTTCGAAATAAAAAAAGAATAACTCCTCAAATTTCCCGTCTCCAAGCAACAAATCCCGCTCCGCAAATATGCAAGCTCCTATAAATCCGGTAGAATTAACGGGCTCAGTGTAGCCAGACTGAATCTCCAATCCTTTATTTTTCAAAACCAGCATACCAACAAAGTGTATTGCCGCAGATTGTGCCTGGAGAATATTGGTTTGGTCATAGACAATACTTGGACATAATACTACGCCAGGGTGATTTTTACAGTATTCAACCAGTTTTTCCAGGCAATCCGGGGTCGGATAAACATCATCGTCAAGCGTCATGACAAGCGGCGAACTGGCCGCGCGGATGCCAATGTTCCTGGCCTTGGTCAGGCCAAGATTCTCATCCATTTGGATGAGTCGAACCACATCAGGCAATTCCATCTGGCTACCATCTGTCGATGCATTATCAACAACCAGAATTTCTTCAGGTGGATAGGTTTGAGCCAGTACTGCCTGCACACACTTGGCTAAGTTATCCCCACTGTTATAATTAACAATGATAACGCTTACTCTTATGCGATTCATGTTTTAACCTGTTTTTGATAAATTTGATCCACCTGGCGAGCGCGACGCTCCCAGCTAAATTCCTGCTCAACCAACTCGCGGGCATTCCGGCCAATTTCCTCCCGCAAACCTGGATTGAGCAACAAGTGACGTATCGCCTGCGCATATTCTTCCGGCGTAATATTTTCTACCAACCAGCCCGATTCACCATGCACTAGATCGTGTGATGCAGCCGAAAAACAGACAATCGGTTTGGACGCCGCCATATAATTCATCAATTTTATAGGGTAGCCATCCCCTTTAGGGCGGGGGCTGAGCAGCAAATCCGCCTGGGCTAGCTGGTGTGGCAGAGTCATAAAATCAGACGGAAAAAAATGCACCTTCCCGGCAAGCGCCGGAAGCGACAACCAGGATTGATAAGCATCTGGCGCATCATTCGTGTAAATATTCAGCATTAAGTTCGGGAATTCATCCACCAGGCGCGAGGTAGCATCCAGCATTAAATCAATCCCCTGGAAAGACGCCAGGTTACCGGCGTAACCAAGCGTCAGCTGGCCGGCAGGCACAGGCTCTGCCCGACCTGCGGCAAAATGCTCCACCTCGACGCCGTTCGGCACCATAGAAAACCGGGATGAATTCGTGCCCAAGTAAGAACTGTATACCAGGTGTTGCTGATCAGACACACATATAATGTGGTCCGCGAAAACAGGAAAGATCCTGTCAAAAAGCTCACCGACTTTGCGTTTGAACCAGTCTGGCAAGAACAACTTGTAATAGGGCAACTCCGTTTGAAGCAGGGTGTGCGAGTCGAATACCACCGGGATGTTAAGCAAAAAATGGGCTGGTAATGCTGCCAGCAAACCCTCGTAGTGGTGGGCATGGATTACATCGTAGCGATTCTGGCGCGCAAGATCGAAGACTTTCAACATGAGCATAAAGTCCACAACCAGCAACTTCGCATAAGTTGGACCAGGGTTCATTTTATTGTAAAAAGCAATCGGGGCGATCCGATGAACGGGAAATGGAAGCCCTTGCTCACTATCCCCCAGATGATAAGTTACCACTTCCACCCGGTGCCCCAATGAATGGATTGCTTCAGCCAGACGAAGAATTCGCACCGGGGTCCCCCGGGACGCAGGAAACGGGCAGGCCGCAACATGCAAAACAGAAAAGTTAGGTGTCATAGATGATAATCGCAAAATTATACCGTAAGCCGTCGTTCATAAGCACAACACCTGGTGACCAACAAACAAGGCAAGATCATTCGCGCACCCCTGGACCGCTGGTCTGCAGGCGGATGATGACCACTGGCCCGGAAAATTATTACCCGGCCAATCATCGCGGGCAAAAGGTGTATTTTTGCACCGAGTTTTGCCTGGACGCTTATCGCGCCGACCCCGACCGGTTTTACCAGGCGCATCACACTCCGAAATCAGGGCAAAAGCCATGAATACATCCCATTCGCTTACATATCAAAAATTCGAATCCGGCAAGTGGCAGACCATTTCTGCCGAGACGATCGTCGAAACGCCTGTTTCTCTCACGGTAAACGGCCAGGGCTGGGCAAGGTTTATGTGTACACCCAACCAGCTTGAAGCCTTGATGGTTGGTTTTTTGTACAACGAAAGAATTATTGAAACCATGGAAGATATCGCCGATGTACGGGTCTGCGAGCATGGTGATAATGTGGATATTTGGACAAGCCGCCAGGTGGAACAACCAGCAAAATGGACTCGCACCTCAGGTTGCACCGGCGGAATCACATCAGTGGAGGCAGACGCCCCCGAAGCCGCGATTCCGTTTTTGGGGCAGCCCGCCCACCCGGAACAAATCTGCAGACTGGTGGATCAGCTTTTTGAGTCACAATCTTTGTACAAAGAAACCGGCGGTGTGCATACTTCGGCATTCAGCAACGGGGAAAGCATTTTATTGTCCGCTGAGGATATTGGCCGCCACAATACATTCGACAAGCTGGCCGGCCTGTGGCTGGCGCAGGGGAAACCATATATCCCGGCTGCCATTATTACAACCGGGCGAATCTCATCAGAGATGTTGCAAAAGGCCGGGCGCATAGGAGCTGGTATGCTCATCTCGCGCACCTCGCCAAGTTCTCTTTCCATCCAGATGGCGGAACGAAACGGCATCACCCTGGTTGGCTATGCCCGGCGACATCGATTTAACGTTTACACCCACCCGGAAAGAATCCTTCCTTAGCCCAAAACACAAACAGGCTTGTTTTCTTATTTGTGATATTTTTCACAATATATGACATCCTTCCCTTCCCAGAGGGGATGAAAGCAACTTGTTGCCAGCGCCATTCAATGGGATGATGCAAGTAGGAAACCAATTGAAGAGGCTGGCTATGAGTAACAAAAAGATCGCATACAGACCCATCGACCCCCAGGTTGAACAACTGGCAAGAGATCATGGCCATACACCAGAAGCCGCTCTGGAAGTGCTAAAAGATCTATGCGCAGAAAACAAGCTAAACCAGGCTAGCATTACAGACACAGCCCGTGTTTTGGGTATCCCGGCCCACCAGGCATATGGCATGGCAACCTTCTATTCAATGCTCTCCCTGGAGCAAAGGAAAAAGGTGTTGCGGGTATGCGATGGCCCCGTCTGCTGGCTCAAACGGGCAAGCACACAGCCACTGCTCAAGGAGTGGTCTGAAAACCCGGCACTGAAAGAACTCACCATAGAACGAACATCCTGCCTCGGGCTGTGCGATCGAGCCCCAGCTGTATTGATAGAAAATGAACAGGCTGGGCCAGTTACCATTGCCGAAGCATGGAGACTCTGTGAAGGCTGGCAAGGCGTTCCTACTTCTTACTCAGAAGAACGCACAGGTGAAACCAGGTTGATGATGTCGTTGGCCGGGAAGATCAATCCTGACTCGATCGAATCGGCCATCTTGCATGGCGTTTACGATGGCCTCAAGAAAGCCTTGAGCCTGCAGCCTGGTGAAGTACTAAGTGAAGTCGAAAAAAGCGGCCTGCAAGGCCGGGGTGGGGCGGGCTTCCCGGTTGGACGAAAATGGCGATTCGTTGCAACACAGGCCAACCAGCCAAGGTACCTGGTCTGCAATGCTGACGAAAGTGAACCGTTAATCTTCAAAGATCGCGTACTGATCGACAGCAACCCGCATCAAATGCTTGAAGGGATGGTCATCGGTGGGTATGCCTGCCAGGCTCGCGAAGCCTGGATCTACATTCGCGGTGAATATGAATTCCAGGCCCGCCGATTGGAAAAAGCGATTGAACAAGCCCGCGCCAAAAGCCTGCTCGGGGAAAACATCCTCGGGAGTGGCTTTTCCTTCGACATCCACGTCCATCGCGGCGCAGGCGCTTACATCTGCGGCGAGGAGACGGCCCTGCTGGAAAGCCTGGAAGGCAAACGAGGTGAACCTCGCCTGCGCCCGCCCTACCCGCCCCAGTTCGGTTTTCGCGGCCAGCCAACGGCCGTAAATAATGTCGAATCCTTTTGCGCGGTGCCCCATATCATCAAAATTGGCGCTGAAAGGTGGCGCAGCCTGACCAACGATCCCACCCCAGGCACCAAAATTTATATGGTGTTGGGCCATGTCCGCAACCCGGGCCTGTTCGAAGCGCCATTTGGCATTACGTTGCGGCAGGTTATCGAGGAATTTGGCGGTGGCATGCTGCCCGGCTCACACTTCAACTTTGCCCTGTGCGGCGGTGCGGCAGGCACAATTGTTCCACCCGCATTGCTCGAAAACCACATCGATTACAACTCTGGCCCGCTGAAGGGAGTCACCAGGGATATCCCGGCCATGGAAAAACGCTGGACGCAAGTCATTTCCATGGGCGCTGGCGCATTCCTGATCTGTGACCAGACTGTCTCACCCGTTGCCTTGCTGCGTGAACTGCTGTCATTTTTCGCCGCTGAAAGTTGTGGCAAGTGTACCCCCTGCCGCATAGGAACCTGGCGGGCGCTTGAGATATTGAACAGGATGACCAGCGGCAACGGTCAGCCTGGTGACACAGATGAATTAAACCGCCTGGCAGGGCTCATGCGCGACTCATCTTTCTGCGGGTTGGGCCAGTCAGTGGGCATCCCCATGCTGTCAGCTTTAACCCATTTCGAAGCGGAATTTGCTAAAACGGAGAAACAGCCATGACTATCCACCTCACCATCAACGGGAAACCGTTCGAGGCCGAACCCGGGCAGACCATCCTGGAGGTTGCCCGCCAGCACGACCTGGACATCCCGACCCTGTGTTATCACAAAGACCTGTCGCCGACCGGCAATTGCCGGATGTGCATGGTGGAGGTCAAGGGTGGGCGTTTCTTGCAGGCGGCCTGCGTTACCCCGGTCTGGGAGGGGATGGACATCCAGACTCACAGCTCAAAGGTCGTCCATGACCGCAAGATGACACTCGAAATGATGCTTGCCAACCACCCGCAGGATTGTATTACCTGTGACGCGAGTGGCGAATGCGAACTACAAGACCTGGCGTATGAGTACCAGGCCCGTGCCCCCGAGTGGGGCAGCAAGGGCACACGTTACCCCGTCAACAGCGACCCCAACCCGTTTATCCGTGTGGACATGAATCGCTGTATCCTGTGCCGCCGGTGTGTGCTGGCTTGTGGTGAAATCCAGGTACGGGATGTCTGGGGCATTGCCAATCGTGGTATTGAAGAACAGATTGTTGCCGGGGCAGGAACCACCATGATGGAAGCGCGCTGTGAGTCCTGCGGCCAATGCGTGGCCTACTGCCCGACCGGAGCGCTCTCAAACAAGATGAGTTATGGTGTTGCCCGCGCCCACCAGGTACAACGGGTAACAACGACCTGCAGTTATTGTGGCGTCGGTTGCCAGTTTGACCTTTTGGTGAAAAAAGGCAAAGTGATTGGGGTAGCTTCCAGCCCGGATGCCCCGGTCAATGGCATGGCCCTGTGCGTCAAAGGCCGCTACGGATATGACTATGTGCATCACCCGGAGCGGTTGAAAAAACCGATGGTCAGAGAATATTTGATAAAAAAGGGAATGAAGAAAAAAGTTGGCGGGCCGGGCTGGGAATGGGTTGAAACGGACTGGGAAACGGCCCTCAACCTGGCGGCGGGAAAACTTCGCGAAACGATGGACAAATTTGGGGCTGAGTCCGTCGGCGTGCTTACCTCCGCCAAATGTACTAACGAAGAAAATTACCTGATGAATAAGCTGGCGCGGCAGGTCATTGGCACCAATAATATTGACCATTGCGCCCGTCTCTGACACTCCAGCACGGTCGCCGGTCTGGCGGCCTCCTTCGGCTCCGGGGCTATGTCCAACAGCATGGATGACGTGGCAAATTTTGCCCAGGCGCTTTTTATCATTGGCTCCAATACTAGCGAGCAGCACCCTGTTTTCGGGACGATGCTGCGGCGGGCAATCCGCAAACGCGGTGTGAAGTTAATCGTTGCCGACCCGCGTCGCATTGACATGGTGGATTTTGCCACCCTGCACCTTCGCCAAAAACCCGGCACAGACATTGCCCTGCTGAACGGGTTGATGTACATCATCCTTGAAAAAGGATGGGAAGACAAAGCCTTTATTGAGGAGCGCTGCGAAGATTTTGAAACCTTCCGGCAAACGGTGATGCAATACCCGCCCGAGCGGGCAAGCCAGATCACAGGTGTGCCAGTGGAGCAACTCTTTGAAGCCGCCGAAATTATGGGCACGACCCGGCCAATGGCGGTCATGTGGGCCATGGGCATCACCCAGCACATTGTTGGTGTGCGCAATGTCATGACACTCGCAAACCTGCAAATGCTGCTCGGAAATATGGGCAAAGCGGGTGGTGGCGTAAACCCGTTGCGCGGCCAAAACAACGTGCAGGGTGCCTGCGATATGGGCGGGCTGCCAAACGTTTTCCCGGCTTACCAGCCCGTAACCAGCGAGGATGCCCGCCATAAATTTGCATCCGCCTGGGGAGTGGAAAAAGAGCACCTTGCCGGGACTATCGGATTAACTGTTACTGAAATGATGCCGGGCATCCTGGCCGGCAAAGTTCGGGCTATGTACATCCTCGGCGAGAACCCGATTATGTCAGACCCGGATACCAGCCACATTCGTCACTGCCTGGAGAACCTACCCCTGATGATTTTGCAGGAGATCTTCCCCAGCGAGACTGCCGCTTATGCAGATATCCTGCTGCCCGGTGTCAGTTTTGCCGAAAAAGATGGTACGGTCACCAATACCGAGCGGCGCGTACAATTGGTACGAAAGGCCATCGAACCGCTTGGTGATGCCCGTCAGGATTGGTGGATTACCGCCGAAATTGCCAAACGAATCATTACGACAGAACCTTCTGCCACGAAAAAGTCTGCAAGAAAAATCAACCCGGAAGCATCCTGGGCATCGTGGGATTATCAATCTGTAACTGAGATTATGGACGAAATCAACGCGCTTGCGCCGTCTTACACAGGCATCACTTACCCGCGCCTGCAAAACGGAGAACGCCTGCAATGGCCTGTCCCGGCGAAAGACCACCCCGGTACGCCAATCCTGCATACCAAAGCCTTTACCCGCGGCAAAGGGAAGTTCATGCCCATTGACCACGTCCCGTCTCCGGAGCTGCCCGACGACCAATATCCGTTCATCCTTTCCACCGGTCGGGTGTTGTACCACTGGCACGGCGGGGAGATGACCCGCCGCTCACAAGGCCTGCTGGACGTTTACAACAACAGCCTGGTTGAACTTAACCCACAGGATGCCGAAAAACTGGGCATTAACGGAAATAAAACCATCCGTGTTACTTCACGGCGCGGAAGCATCGAAGCCGAAGCCTGGGTGACCGAACGGGTGCCTCCAGGCATGGTGTATGCCAATTTCCACTTTCCCGAAGCTTCAGCCAACGAACTGACCATCGCCGAACTCGACCCGGTTTCAAAAATACCATCCTTCAAAGTCTGTGCGGTTCAGGTGGAGCTGGTGTAATAAATCAATATCATAAAATGCCGTCCGGTTGAACGGGCGGCATTTTTAACATCCCGCTCATGGATTATTGGTACAATCACCGCCATGCATAATGTCCGCCTCGCCGCCTTATTGATGCTTGCCACAAGCATAACCGCCTGCACCCGCGCCGCCAACCCTGCCAACCAATGGACGCCCGCTGCCCCGGCCAGCCTGCCAACCAATTCCACGGTGCTGACATACCTGCCTCCCACACGAGTCCCCGGCACGCCCGCTGTCAGCCCCACGCCAGACGAACCGCTCGTTTTCCTGCCCACTTTCACCCCACTGGCGCAGCAAGCAGTGGATACCCAAACCCCTGGCGGCCCGCTGACTTATATCGTCCAGCCAGGCGATTACCCGGCCCTGATTGCCAACCAGTTTAATATCACCGTGGAAGAATTATCTGCCGCCAACAACATAGATTTTTACTCCGTCATTCTTTATCCAGGCGAGGTATTAATCATCCCGACTCCCGAAGGCCAGGCTGCCGTAACCCTGGCCGCCAACCCGGCCCCGGCAGCAGCTGCCCAGTTTGACTCCAGCAATTACTTCAAAATTATCCCAGACTCAGAGTTGGTCTACAGTCCGCTGGCAACCCTTCTGGATGTGGAAACATACGTCCAGCAGCGAGGCGGATATCTAGCTTACTACACGCAAAACGTGGATGGTCAAATCCTGACTGGCGCACAAATCGTGCAACGCGTGGCACAGAATTATTCCGTCAACCCTCGCATCTTGTTGGCCATTCTGGAGTATCGTAGCCAGTGGGTCAGCAACCCGAATCCTGCACCCTCCACACTTGAATTACCAATTGGTTACATCACCGATTTTCACTTCGGCCTGTACCGCCAGCTAACCTGGACAGCAGATCGGCTCAATGAAGGGTTTTACAACTGGCAGGCAGGCACCAAGGATAGCTGGACATTAATTGACGGGACTGTGACCACACCATCGCCGGGCATCAATGCCGGAACAGCCGGGGTGCAGTTTTTTTTCTCGAACCTGGACGACCGCGCCACCTGGGAAATGAACACCGGCCCCAATGGCCTGTACGCCACCTACTCGGCCATGTTTGGCTATCCCTTCGACTGGGCCATCGAGCCTTACCTGCCAGCCGGACTATCTCAACCCACACTCAACCTGCCTTTCGCCATTGGCGAGACCTGGAGTTTCACCGGTGGCCCGCATGGCGGCTGGGATAGCGGATCGGCCTGGGCCGCGCTCGATTTTGCCCCGCCAGGCGACCCAATCGGCTGTGCCATTTCCACTGCCTGGGTGCTGGCCGCAGCAGATGGACTAATCACGCGGGCCGGGGATGGCGCCGTCATCCAAGACCTGGATGGTGATGGCATAGAACAAACCGGGTGGACGATCCTGTACATGCACATTGCAGCGGTGGACCGCGTAAGCGCCGGGACGTACGTGCGCGCCGGGGAACGCATCGGCCGCCCGTCCTGCGAAGGTGGTTTTTCCAGTGCCGCCCACCTGCATATTGCCCGGCGTTATAACGGCATGTGGATTGCTGCGGTTGACCCCAACCTGCCTTTTGTCATGGACGGATGGCAGGCGCACCGAGGAACACAAGAATACGACGGCAGATTAATCCGTGGCGACCAGGTTGTCGAAGCCTGGGATGGCCTGAACCCAATCAATGAGATTCGACGATAATTGGCAAAATGGGAAAACGGTTATTAACTACCTGGTTGGCAATCGCGATCTTCCTTTCGGCATGCACCGAACAAGACGCTTCGCTTTGGGGACAGGTTCCCAGCCCAACTCCGGCCCTGGCTTCAGTAGCTGTTGGAAATACCCCCCTGCCAGCCGATGCGTTGATCCCAACCATCACATCAACGCCAACCATTACCCCTCTGGCTGTCTTGCCCTTGCCAGGGACAAATACACCTGGCGGGCCAAATCTTGCGCCTACCCCTACCCTGCCACCTGTCAATACAGCCGGGCCGATGCTCGTCTACCGCACCCAGAGCGGGGATACCTTGAATTTGGTCGCAAAAAGATTTGGGGTGAGCCAGCCAGAGATAATCTCAGATACCATCCTCCCCCCGGCAGGTGAATTGCTCAACCCTGGGCAGATATTGCTCATCCCGAATATGCTCGTAGCAGACATGACATCGGATGAACGCATCCTTCCAGATAGCGATGTAGTCTTCTCTGTGACGGCTGCCGAATTTGATGTGCAGAATTTTGTCCTCGCGAAAAACGGCTACCTGAATCAATACCGCGAATATTTACAATCCAATGGCTGGACAAACGGCGCAGGTGAAGTTATACGCATCGCCACCGATAATTCGATCAACCCGCGTGTTTTACTTGCCTTAATCGAGCTGGAAAGCGGTTGGGTAAGCGGACAGCCCAGCAATATTGCCCAGGAAGAATACCCTTTAGGGTATGTTGATTTTCAATATCGTGGGCTGTATCGCCAGATGTCATGGGCTGTACAATCTCTGTCGCACGGATATTATGGCTGGCGCGCAGGCACACTCAGCCATCTGACCTTTAAGGATGGCAGCACCTTGCGCTTAAACCCCAGCCTGAATGCCGGGAGCGTGGCTGTACTGTATACCCTGGCGCTCACCCGCAACCGGGACGATTGGATCATTGCCGTTGGGCAATTTACAAACCTGTTCAACGCCATGTTTGGCGACCCCTGGGAACGGGATGCAAACCTAGCCCTGCTGCCCGGCGGGCTAACCCAGCCGCCACTGATCCTGCCCTTTGAACGAGGCAAAACCTGGAGTTTTACTGGTGGTCCGCACGGCGCCTGGGAGCGGGACAGTGTGCCCGTCGCGCTGGATTTCTCCCCTCCTGCCGATGTGCGCGGGTGCAACATCTCCAGCGAGTGGGTGGTTGCCCCGGCAGCCGGAAAAGTGGTTCGGGTAGGGAATGGCGTGGTGGTGCTCGATCTGGACATGGATGGCATTGAACAAACCGGCTGGAACATCCTTTTCCTGCACATCAGCGCGGAAGAAAGAGTTACCCTCGGCGCCGAACTAAAGCTGGGAGACCGGATCGGACACCCATCCTGCGAGGGCGGCGTCTCTACGGGAACACACGTCCACATTGCCCGCAAATATAACGGCGAATGGATTCTAGCCGAAGGGCCACTGGGGTTCAACCTGGAAGGCTGGATGGCCCTGAATGGCGATGAGCCCTATCTGGGTTACCTGGTGCGCGGGGAAAAAGTGCTCGAAGCCTGCACCTGCGGCTCATCCAAAACACACATCCGCCGGGACATGGAACCATGAGACTGGCACACATTGCCCTGGCGCTTCTTGCAACCCTGACAGCCTGCTCCCCTGCAGCCGCCCCTGCTGGTGGTGAAGAAAACCCATTCCTGGTCACCGAAACCAGCACCCCGGAAGCTTCCTTCACCCCGGTGCCAACCCGACGAACATTCGCCCCGGGAGAACTGGTGGAGTACATTGCCCAGACTGGCGACACGCTGCCTGCGCTGGTCTCCCGCTTTAACACGAGCGAAGCAGAAATTCGCGCCGCCAATCCGGTCATCCCCGAACAGGTCACCACCCTGCCGCCCGGCTTTCCCATGCAAATTCCCATTTATTACAAGGCCTTATGGGGAAGCTCTTACCAGATCATTCCGGATAGCCTGTATGTCAACGGCCCGGCCCAGGTCGGGTTTGAGGTCCAGGGATTCTTGAACCAACACAACGGTTGGTTGAAAACTCATGTGGAGCAGATTACCGACGGGCCGCGTACCGGAGCCGAGATCATCGAGCTGGTGGCGACCAATTTCAGCATCAGCCCGCGCCTGCTCCTGGCACTGGTGGAATTCCACGCCGGAGGTGTCACCAACCCGACTCCGCCTGTCAGTCGTTATGTACTGGGCTACCAGAACCAGGGCTACCCTGGGCTTTACCTGCAACTGGTCTGGGCGGCCAATACGCTCAACAATGGCTACTACACCCACCGGCGCGGCGGTTTATTGGAGTTCGAACACCCGGATGGACGCCTGGAGCGGCCTGACCCCTGGCAAAATGCCGCCAGCATTGGGCTACATTACTATTTTTCGCGCAACTATTCCAGTCCGGAATATGATCAGATGGTCGGCCCTGCCGGATTGGCACAAACCTATGCCAGCCTGTTTGGCGACCCCTGGACAACCGAGCCTCACCTGCCCGGCAGCCTGCAGCAGCCCAGCCTGAAGCTACCCTTTGAAAAAGGCAAGACCTGGAACTACACAGGCGGTCCGCATGCCGGTTGGGGGCGCGGCGAACCATTTGCCGCAGTGGATTTTGCGCCGTCCGGGGTATCATCTTGCAACACAACCGAAGAGTGGGTGACAGCCATGGCTGATGGGCTGGTGGTACGCTCGGAACCGGGAACGGTTGTCCTCGACCTGGATATGGACGGACTGGAACAAACCGGCTGGATCATTTTTTACCTGCATCTTTCCAATGAAAATCGCGCCCAGGCCGGGCAAATGGTATTGCGGGGAGATAAAATCGGGCATCCCTCCTGCGAGGGTGGCGAATCCACCGGAACGCATGTCCATGTGGCACGGAAATACAACGGGGAATGGGTTCTGGCCGATGGCCCGTTGGCTTTCAACATGGAAGGCTGGGTTGTCCAAAATGGCCGCCAAGCCTACGACGGTTCGATGAGCCGCTTTTCACAGATTATTCTCTCCTCATTGGTTTCAGAAGCCAAAAGCCAGATCCGCTCGGAGGAATAAAAACACGGCGGTCATAGGATGACTGCCGTGTTTTCTGGCCGCGTCTCGCAACCCTTAAGCTTCTGGCATCTGCCATGTGCCCGATTTTTCCAGTACGCCGCCTGCTGCATATATGAAATACTTCATCTCGATGGGCACGACCTTGCCGAGCATGGCCTGGGCCGGGCAATACTTGGTGGCGGAAAGCTCGATCGCACGAGTCAACGCTGCTTCGTCGATACTGCTTCCCGTGACATGATATTCAATCACAATCCGGGTAAACACATGCGGGTGGTTATCCTGTTGATCGGCATGCACTTTCACATCAAAGCCGGTTACCTGCTGTTGTTTCTTCCGCAATATGGAAATGACATCCATTCCAGTACAGCCAGCCAGGCTGATAGCCATCAATTCCAGCGGCCTGAAGCCGTCGTTTGCACCGCCCACAGACGGGTCAGCGCCGAGCGGCAGGGTAAAACCAGTATCCGCCGTAGCGGCAAAGGTCATGCCATCTTTCCAGGTTACTTTTGCATCCATCTTGAATAACTCCTTAAATCCTTATTGATTTTCCCGAATCAGCGGGGTGACATATTCCTCCAACGCATCGCGGGTGATTGCGCCGATCCAGGTTAGTCGTACAATCCCTTCCCGGTCAATGACAAATGAACTGGGAAGGTTCTTGGTGCGAAAGGCTGTCGTGGCAACAAAGCGGGCGTCCGGCCAAACCGGGAAGGTCAATCCATAGTCCTGTACAAATGCAGCCACTTCATCCACCGGCTGGCCATCCTCAATCGCAATCACGACAAACCCTTCGTGCTGATAGGCTTCATAATAGGCTTGCAGGGTGGGCATTTCTTCACGACAAGGCGGGCACCAGGTTGCCCAGGCATTGTACAACACTACCTGGCCACGGTAATCAGAAAGTGAAACGGTCCTACCCTCCAGGTCGCTCAGGCGCACCTCCGGGGCCGGGTAATTCACCTCAGCCGGGATCACTGCATATTGTTGTTGCTCTATCGATTCAACAGCATCCGGCAGCATCAGGAAAGCAGCCAGAGAAAGCAAGATAAAGCCTGCCCCAATCACAAGCAGGAGGAGCGTTTTTGGATCATAGCGATTTCTGCGACGGGACGGCATGTTTTCCTGCCTGCTCAGTCGCCCAGCGCGCGGCGAATTTCCTGCAACAGGTTGGCTTCTGGGACAGCGCCCACCACACGGCTCGCGTCGTCATTGATGATCGTATCCGGCACGCCGCTGATATGATACTTGTTCGCCAGCTCAGAGAACTCCATCGCCTCCACCCCCTCCGCCAGGACCAGTTTTGGATTCTCCATCGCCATCTGGTAAGCCAACAACACAGCTCGCGGACAATACGGGCAGGTCGGGGTGACAAAGACCTGCATGTGAACAGGTTTCGTCAACTCCCGCAGGTACTGGCGGGTCGGCTGGCTCAGCCCGGAGTCACGCCGTGAAACCAGCACAATTCCCTGAACCAGGGTGGAGAATTCATGCCCGGACGGAATGCCCAGGTAACGAATGCCAAAATCAGTCAACTGGTCACCTTCACGGGCTGCAATGACCAGCGCAGGGGCTTTATCGATCCGGTAATGCGCGGCCACGTCGGCATCCGTGCGCAGATCATACACGCGCAGGTCCAGCAATGTTGAGAGCGGAGTCATTTCCTCCAACAACTGCTGCACCTGGCTGCAATATTCGCAATCTTCCAGGCTGGTAAATAAAATCAACGAGACCGGGTGCTCCAATTGCTGGAAAACATCGCCAAGTTGCTTCCGAATCGAGTCATTCAATAAGGGTTCCATTCAATCTCCTTGGCCACCCACACGGGGCGGCAATTTTATTATCAACTACAACCACCGCCGCCGCCAGCCACATAACCGCAAGCAGGGCATTCCAAATCCAACACACCATTGTAATCCAGCTTCCCTTGCTGGCACTTTGGGCAGGGGGAACCTTTCTTCAGCATCATGGGCACAGGCTGCAAAACAGGCACTGCGACCGGCTGAGGTGTTTGTTCACTCTTTGGATGCGCCATGATGGATTTTGTTACACATCCGCGTCACGCGGCTTTAGCAGGTCATCCAGATTGAGGCTATGGAAGAGACGCTCGCGGGCCGCACCCGGAAGTGTTTCCTCCATACCTGTAGTCTGGTACAGGCTGATGGTCATCTTCAACGTATCGACCACCACCCGGCAATTCTCACAGCCAGACAGGTGTTTTTCCAGCTCCGTACAGAGTTGTTGCTCGAGCGAACCGTCAACATAATCGGACAATTGGCCGAGCAATTCATGGCAAT
Source organism: Anaerolineales bacterium (assembly GCA_024710905.1). Taxonomy (GTDB): domain Bacteria; phylum Chloroflexota; class Anaerolineae; order Anaerolineales; family Villigracilaceae; genus JANJTV01. The sequence continues at coordinate 15,136 of JANJTV010000041.1, forward strand.
TTTTGTGTTCGTGGCTCATTGCAGCCCCTCCTGTGGCAATCGTTCGGCAAAATAAGCCGAGAGCTGCTCACGCAAATTCAGGCGTGCCCGCAACAGGCGGGTCTTAACATTGGTTTCGGACAGGTGAAGTGCTTCAGATGTCTCTTTAATAGACAGGCCTTCCAGGTCGCGCAGGATGAATACCACGCGCAGGTTCTCCGGCAGGCGCTGGATGGCCCCCTCGAGCTGGCGGCGGGCTTCCCCGTCCATCAGGTCGCTTTCCGGCAGGCAGCACCAATCCGAAAACTGTTGGGGCATGGGCAGTTCTTCCTGGCCTTTGTCTTCCCCGCCGTCCAGGGGAACTTCCGGCCGCTGCTTGCGTACCATCATCAGCACTTCATTCACAGCAATTCGGTACAACCAGGTCGAAAGGCTGGAACGGCCTTCAAAGGCTGGCAGGTGCTGGAATGCCTTGAGGAAGGTGGCCTGCATGGCATCCTCTGCATCCGAAGGGTTGCCAGTCATTTTCAGCGCCAGCCTGTAAATTTGGTTGGAATAAGCATCCACGAAACGGGCAAACGCCATTCGATCGCCTGCCTGAAGCGCTTCCAGGGTGAACTCCATCTCTGTCATTTTGATGTAAACCTCCATGAAAAGTTGCACCAAAAAGTATACCTGAGGCTTTGTAACATAAGAACCTGATAAATGTATGCAGTCTATATGAAGTTTGCCACTATCGTGAAGGCCGGCGCGGGGGATATTATCTAGACAATCATTATGCAAGAGTTGACTCATTTTCCATTATTCAGGGATTTAAGCGCGGCGGATCTTAAGATTATCGCCCCGCTATTTTCGCCACGCACCTATGCCAGCGAATCACTGATTATCAGGCAGGGTGAGCGGGCTACTTGCATCTACCTTGTGACCGCCGGGGAAGTGGCATTAAAATTTAAGCCCTATGATGGCGACGAAATTGTCATCAGCCGCATTCACAAAGGTGGTGTGTTTGGCTGGTCAGCGGTGCTGGGAAATAAAACCTACAGCGCCAGCGCCGTCTGTACAGATGATTGCGAAGTACTGCTGGCACGCGGTGATGACCTGCGCAAATTGCTTAATACCCACCCGCAGACCGGCCGCGTCCTGATGGACTCGCTGGCCATGGCCGTGTCAAAACGCTGGCGTGATGCGCAGCAGCAAGTTAAATCGATGTTACGATCGGGAAAGACAAATTTAGACACCCCCACCGAAAGGAAGGGAGCCAAAATGATGAACAACCGGAACATCTCCAGCGCGAAAGAAGAACAGTTAAAAAGCCTGTTGGAGCAGGTCAGTGCATATATTGAACAATACCACGGTGGATCAGTTGAGTTTGTGGCCTTCGATGGCGAAACCCTGCGGGTGCGGCTGGGCGGGGCCTGCCTGGGTTGCCCACTTTCCCCATCTACGCTGCACGGATGGGTGGAGGGAACTGTTCGCCAGTTCTTCCCGGAAATCCGCAACGTTGAAGCGGTTGAATAAACCCCACTCAACAAACTGCCCCCGACTTTCATCGGGGGCAGTTTTGTTAAGTCATTGAGCTTAATCCTTTTGCAGGAAGAAGCCAACCACCAGGCCCAGGCCAAGCAACACCAGCGCGGCTGGTAACAAGTAGGAAGTCATACCCAATACTTCGGTATTGCCCAGGAACACGCCAAGCAGCACAAGCACCACTGCCGGGATGTATGCCCAGTTCATCCGCGTCACAGGGTTTGGCAACAGGGCGACCAGCAGAAAGGTAATTCCCAGGCCAATGAAAAAGATGCTGCCATTGGCGACATCAGACAGTGCCTGAAGATCGGAGGTAACCGAAAGCACAGCCAGGGTAGCCAACACCCCGCCCGGTATGATTCCCCACCAACGGGATTGGTCTGTGAGATACACAGCGAAAAAAGCAAGGGCCAGTGACCCCAGGAAAATCGCCCCTGAAATCTCTTCATACTGGACCGGCAGAAATGCATCCGCGCCGATCCCCAGGAAGACAAACCCCGGGATCACCGCCCACCAGCGGTTGCGCATATCCTGCGCAAAGGCATAGAAGAAGGCTGCACTCACACCCAGGAAGATAATATTCCAAAACAGGGAGGAAGCGCCTTTCAGGAAACCCAGCTGTTCAATAAAGAGCAGCCCGCCAAATAACAACAAGACAGAACCGATTAAGACTCGAAAATTGATCTTCATCATGGTTGCCACTCCTACACCACATTCACCGTGTTCGCGCCGCCCTCAAGTTTCATTTCAACCTTGTTGGCAGCACTGTCATAATCCGCAGACTGGTACAAACTGCCAGCCTGGCGCGGGAAACGACTCTCATTGACCTGCACAGTCGAGACACCCTGCTCCATTTCGATGCGCGCCGCCACACCCTCAGGCACATGAATATTGATCGAAGCCGCACCCGATTCTACAGACAAAAAGGTTTTGCCGGCATTCGCAGGCAGGTGAATATTTAACGTACTGGCACCGCAATCAACCTCCAGCGAAGCCAGCTTTACATCTGTAAAGTCACAATCCAAGGTGGCGGCACCTGCATCCATTTTCATATGAACAGGTACATCCTGGTTTAGCTTGAAGCGCCACTCACCGCCATCCGGTCCAATAAAAGGCAAAATGCTTGGCCCGGCATCCATATCAACATAAAGGGTATCGCCGCTCAACTTGCCGGAATAAGACATGGCTGTACCCTGCACACCGACAACCGCCTTATCGACTGGCGCACCGCCGGAAAAGCGTACCGAACCACCGCCAGTATCAAAATCTATCTCGACCTTTTGTGCGCCCTGCAAGTCGACCTCAAACGGGTCGTCCTCCGCAACGATCTCAAACTTGCCGCCGCTACGCCGTGGCCAGAATGCGCCGAGCAAAATCCATAACCCGACCAGCATGATCAGCAATGGCCAGAAAAAGCCCAGCACGTCCTTTACCAGACCCAAGGCCTGCAACAAGAACAATCCGCCCAGCAATATCAGGGCAATACCCCAGAACAACGTTCCGCGTTTCATCACAGCCTCCTAATCTGAAGAGCGGCGGATTAAGCCGCGCGCTACCAGCCAGATACCCAACAAAATCAGCAGCACAGCCGGGCCAAAAGCGCCGAGAAAGGTTAACTCCCCGAAGATGGATGCAAAGACCAGGAACAAGACAGCACTGACCACCACCAGATTCAACCCCGATCGCAGCTGGTGGCGCCCTCCGCCCAACAGGCCGGCAATGACATTGCCCACCCCGACAAACCCGGGGATGAGCGCCCACATGTAGGACCACGAGTCATAACTGCCGGTTTGCTGCTGGTACACCAAAATGCCGCCAATGCCAGCCACCACAGCCGCGGGCACGGCCAGGCCGGTTGCGCCAAGCAGCAAACCCACCACCAGGATGACCGCGCCCGCCAACACCAGGCTGTACGGCCATTCCATGTAGGGGCCAAGCAACTCGCTGAAGGCAGGTACCTGCCGCTGGAGCACGAACCAGGCACCAAGCAGAATCAGGATGATTCCCAGCGCCAGTTGACCACGATTTGTTTTCATAACATTCTCCTTTTTGGAATATTGAAAATATGCCAGATAATACTTAATTTATTATATATCAACTTTGATATTTTCAATAGGCAGAATACTTAATTCAAAAAGTGCCATTACAACATACGAACCGACTTGCAGAAAGTTTCACAACTTACCACTTACTCCTCCGCCGAAAGCAGCTCAGGGACAGCCAGCCACTCCCCGTCCTGGCCTTCGAGTTGCAGGCCACCCCGCAGCCTGCCTGCCGCCTCCAGGCGTTTTACCGCCCTGGCAGTGACCGGCAAGCCCCAACCAAACAGGCGTGCGGCATCCGCCAGGCGAGCTGTGCCAAGCGAAGAAAAATACAGCCCAAGCAGGGTCTCACGGGCTGCCGATTCGCCAATCTCGCGCGCCCGGTCTGGGATTTCAGGCCAGTACCGCGCCACGACATCGTAAATAAATGAATACCGCCAGGCGCCCGCTTCTGCCACCCCAACCGGCAAGATCTTAAAATCAGCCTGCAGCTGCTCCAGCGCGCGATTAAAGTCTGAGTCGCTTCCCTTGCTGGCCAGTTTGGCTTCACGCCGCAAGTCAATGGTGTTCATCGCGCCGTTATCGAGCAGCGCTTCGTAAACCTGCCTGGATGCCTGGGTCAGGCGGCCAGCCCGATACGCAATCAGGTAATCTTCTTCCATCGAACCATAGTTTTCAGACAGGGCATAAAAATACGGTGCGACCGCAACCGAGATCATGGTCGCTTTGCGCCGAAGCACTTTTGCGTAATACCATTGTTTCTTACCCAGGGCTGAATCTTTCCAACCCCAGGTGATGTGCCCTGGGTCGTCGTGCGCATCTGCCACAGGACGGTCCCCCGCCACCGCCGCCCACAGGCTGGGCATGGTGACGCCCTTGATCGGCCAGAAATAGACAAAGCCGCGTTCATTCACCCAGGAGAGCGCCTGCTGCGGGCTTGAAATAGCCGGGTTTGGCGACAGGCAAAATGTGCCGGCGCGGTGATGAGCCAATCGGGCCGCAGGAATTTGTTCCATGAGGAAATCACTTGCCCTGCAAAAAAGAATCGGGCATTTGCACAGCCACCACCTCGCCGCGCGCCGTCATCACATCCCCGGCATAGACCTGGCAGGTGATGACCACCTTCCGCCCGCTGATTTCTTTCACCTGGCCCCGCAGAGTTAGTTCACCCTCCAGCGGGGTGGGTTTGAGGTAATCCACATGCAGGGAAGCGGTCACAAAACGGTAGGCCGGCCCCGGGGAGTCTGGTTCGCGGCCTTCTGCGCGGTACATGGCCGCCGAGGCGGTTCCCGTCGAGTGGCAATCCACCAACGAAGCAATCAATCCACCATATACAAAACCTGGAATTGCGGTGTGGTAGGGTTCTGGATGGAAAACAGTCAGCGACTCTTCGCCGTCCCAATGGGTTTTAATCTGGTGGCCGTGTTCGTTGTTGCTGCCGCAGCCATAACAATGGGAAAGGGGTTCGGGGTAGGTGTCCTGGAAGGCTTTGCCGGTCATGCGTAATCTCCTTTGTGAAAAGTATAGCATGCCGGGGTGATGGTTACAACTCAGCCTGCTCCCAACGTGGCCGGGCGCGATAGCCCCGGCGAACATGCTCAAGGACAGGCATGGGGGTATGTAGAACGTGGCGGGTAATGCTTGCAATCTGCCGGGCTGACGCACCGCCATTTTGGATTGGCATCAGGTCACGGAGGGAATTTTTATCCAGGTAGGTGTAGGTTTCTTTGCGCAGTGCCACTGCTACAAAAGTACAGGTGGATTGCTGGGTAATAACAACGCTGGCGTTGGCGATCATGTGATTAACGTTACCGGATGTCAGGACTCGCGCCTTCGGGAAAATGGTTTCAATTTCATCAGTAGCACGACGAGCATTTTCAGTCGGATGCAACTTAAAAATCGTAGGCCGCCCGGCAGCAATCTCTTCGCAGCGACGCAGGAAAGCCTGGCGGTCATCCCCTCGGAAGGTTTCGCGATATGGTGTGGTTGCGACCAGAACAAAATCCCTCTCCGGGAAGTCGTTTTGCAGGTTGGCTTGCAAATCATCAAAATTTGGAATGCCTGTCACGGCTATCTTTTCTGGTCGGACACCTTTACGAATGAAATGGTGCGAGTAGCCCTGCGACGCTACACAGAAAATGTCATAAGCATCCGACAGGCCGTTGGTGGCCGTGTTGGCAATGTATCTCGGCAAAAAAGGGAACGACTTGTACAGCTGGTACAAGCGGCCTTCCGGCTCAGTGATACCTTCCTGCACCAGAACCATGCGTTTTCCACGGATGTTATTTTGCACAATCAGATCCGAGCAGGTTACCACAAGATCGTAGTCATTTCCCTCACCACGGTTGTCCACCGGAAGATCGTTTTGTTGCAGATAGGTGATCGTATCTTGCTGGTGCCGCCCGCCCAACACGGTGAAATTGACCAACCCGGAGCGCGCAGCCAGGTCTTCCAGGCCATCGGCATAATATGGTGTAAAGCTACAATCATAATCGCCCATCAGGTGACAGGCGATCTGGTGCATCTGGGTGGTTTGGTTAAGCGATCCACAAATAAAAAGTATTTTTTCTTTCATGGCAGCCTTTTTCTGGGATTCTATCCAGGGCTTATTAATGACAGCCAAACTATGGTTTAAGAAATGGTAAACAAGTGATTGGTACTTTTTTCAGGCTGTTAACCTGATTTTGCCCATCCGTTAACCGAGCTGCTTTACACTTGTATTATTCACGGTTTTAAATCCGTACCCAGATGAACACTATCGACAATTTCATTCCCCCTGTAAGCGTTGCCGATCTTCCCGCAGATTCTTTTAGTGTAGGGCCAGATATCCTTACAGAAGAAGTTGTTCGCTACCTGGATAACAATCCAAATGCACCGGGGGTCATGATCGTATTGCAAGGGAAATTGTTTGGAGTCATCACCCGACAGAAGTTGTTTGAACGGCTTGGTCACCGGTATGGTATTGAATTATTCTTGCGAAAACCCATCCGGGAATTAATGGAATCCATGCGCACCAATGCCCGGGCACTGGATGCGCAGATACGAATAGAAGATGCCATCCAACAAGCCATGGCGCGGCACGAGGAAGATACCTACGACCCAATTGTCATCGAGTATGAGAAAGATAAATTCAGGCTCGTTGACATGAAGGTAATGCTTATTCACCAGTCGCGTACCGTACTCAACTTAAGCGATGTGGTTGGTAAGCTGGAAAGTATAGATCGCATGATTGTTCTGGAAAGTGATCCGGGTGAGATTTTTCAGAATATCTTGCATGTGTTGCGTCAATCTGTGCCCTATCACCAGGGCGCCATCCTGATTCGCAATGGAAACCAACTCGAGGCTACCCAGACCGTCGGATATGATCATCTTGATATCAAAATCCCCATCCAGAAAAATCCAATTATCGAAGCGCTAACGACCCACCGCCAGCCAATCCAGATCGAAAAAACAGGCTTAATTTCGACCTGGGAGTCATGGCAACCGCTCGGCTTACCCGCCGCCTGGCTGGGTGTGCCAATTCTGAGAGAGAAAGAATTGATCGGCCTGCTTTCAATGAGCCGCAATGTGTTGCGCCATTTCACCCAGGAAGAGAAACTTAATTGCCTGGCATTCTCCCAGCGGATTCAAGACGTCTTACTGGCACCTCCCCAGGTCGCCGCCCGGGAATCGCAAAGACCGGTCAGGGTTGAATGGGATGGTCTTGGTCACCCCGCCAGCAGGGGAAAACTTTACATTGTTGGATATAACTCGATCCCACAGATGGAACATAAAGAATAACCTTTCCCCGGGCTGGTTTTCGAGTATTATTTTAAAGATCATCCGGGTCGCCATATCCTATAAGGAAAAACATGAAAACCCATATTCTCGTTACCAATGATGATGGTGTAACCGCCCCAGGCTTGCTGGCCCTTGCCGAAGCTGTGCGCGGTTTGCCGGACGTTAAGGTCAGCATCCTTGCACCAGACCGCAACTGGTCGGGCGGCGGGCATGTCAAGACCCTGGAACGCCCCCTGCGAGTGCGGGAAGTAACCCTGGCCGATGGCTCCTCCGCATATACCAGTGACGGCGCACCGTCAGACTGTGTGGCGCTGGCCTTGCTGGGCTTCTTTGAAGAAAAAATAGACCTGGTCGTTTCGGGCATTAACCCAATGCCCAATCTCGGGCACGATGTTACCTATTCCGGCACAGTAACTGCCGCCATGGAGGCTGTCATCTGGGATACCCCGGGGATTGCCTTCTCGCTCGGCTCAGTGGATAACCACCTCGGCGCATTGGATTACACGGCCGCAGCAAAGGTGGCCGAAACAGTTGTCACCCGCGCCTTGCAGCATAAATTTGGGCCGGGCATGCTCCTGAATGTCAATATTCCCTACCTGCCTCATGAAGAACTAAATGGCATTCGCATCACCCGCCAGGGCCTACGCGTATACCGCGATCGGCTCGATAAACGCGTAGACCCGCGCGGCAAACCCTATTACTGGATCGGTGGCGACTCGCCTACCGGCACAGCCGAAGAAGGTACCGATGTCGGCGCGTTGATTAATGGATATGTTTCCATCACCCCCATCCAACTCGACCTGACCATGTACTCTGCCATCCCGACCATCGGAGACTGGGGTTGGTAATACAACCAAAACGAATAATTTTGGCGTACACTGGTAGCAGGAGAAAGGATACTGCCCATGCCAAATATTGCCGCCATTGATGTAGGCTCCAACGCCATCCGCATGCTGGTCAGCCGCCTGAATCCGGATGGAAAACTGGAAACCCTTGAAAGCCTGCGCCTGCCCGTGCGCCTGGGACAGGATGCCTTCACCAGCGGATTTTTTAGCGAACAAACCATGCACATGGCCGTGGATGCCTTCCTGCGCTTCAGGAAGATCGCCGAATTGTTCCAGGTGCAGGAAAGCCGCGCAGTGGCCACCAGTGCCATGCGCGACACCGCCAACAGCGAATTACTGCTCGACCGCATCAGCCGCGAAACGGGTTTTAACATTGAAATCATCAGCGGCGAAGAAGAAGCGCGCCTGATTCACATGGCCGTCACCCACGCCGTCGACATCAAAGGCAAGAACGCCGTGCTGATTGATATCGGCGGCGGCAGCGTGGAGGTGACCCTGTCAGACGGTGAGAATATCCTTTCAACAGAGAGCTACGGCATGGGAACCGTTCGCCTGCTCCAGAAGTTTGAAAGCCAGGAAGCACCAAAACTACCATTCAACAAACTGGTGCGAGAGTACGTCCAGGCCGCACGCAAACGCATGGAACGCGAACTGGGCAAACAAAAAGTGGACGTCTGCCTCGGTACAGGTGGCAACATTGAAGAAATGGGGGTACTGCGCAAGCGGCTGTTTAAACGCGACCTATCAGACCGCATCAGCATGGATGAGCTGGAAAAACTGGCCGACAAGCTGGGGGAGATGAGCGTGCAGGAGCGCATGAAAAAACTTGACCTGCGCCCAGACCGGGCCGATGTCATCCTGCCCGCCACGGTTGTCCTGCATATGATCGCCCGCGAAACCGGCGCCAAGGAAGTACTCATCCCCGGTGTGGGGCTGAAAGACGGCTTGCTGCTGGATATGGCCCCGCTGGCGCTTGGCCCCAGCCTGCCCCGTCGCGACCAGGCTATTGCCTCCGCCCAGCGCATGGGAGAAAAATATTCCTACGACGGCGAACACGCCATCCAGACCGCCCGCATGGCCGCGCGCCTGTTCAACCAGTCCCTTTCCCTGCACCACCTGACCGAAAACGAGCGCCTGCTGCTGGAGATTGCCTGCATGTTGCACGACATCGGCCACTTCATCAATACGATTAACCACGACAAACATGGTTACTACCTGCTGCGCCACCATACATTGATCGGCCTGACGGCCGCCGAGCAGGAGATGGTTGCCAACATCGTCCGTTTTCACCGCAAGGAAAACCCCAGCCTGAATGATGAAAATTTCAAAGCCTTGCCACAAAAAGATCGCGTCATCGTCACAAAACTGTGCGCCATGCTGCGCCTGGCCGACGGCCTGAACATCAGCCACACCAGTCGCATGCGCGACGTTATCCTTGAGCAGGCTACCAATAACACCTGGCGCTTACACCTGGTTGGTGACGGTGAACTGATGCTTGAAAAATGGTCCTTGCGCAAACGAAAATCACTTTTTGAAGATACTTTTAATGTAAACTTGGAAATTCACTAAATGTCCGAAAGCCAAACCCTCTCCCTGCTGCCCGGCGCCCTGGAGAAACGCAGCCGCAAATATTTCGAGGAACTTCGCCGTTGCAAAGCGGAATTTTCTGAAGAAGCTGTACACGATCTGCGTGTGTCCATCCGCCGCTTGCTGGCGTTGGCGGAGGTATTGAAGCAGGCCGACCCGCACCCATCCCTGAAAAAATTGCGCAGAAACCTGAAAGAACAGCTTGACTATTTTGACGACCTGCGCGACACCCAGGTCATGCTGGTAGGAATCTCTGAAAACATCCAAAACCTGCCAGGTCTGGCCGCCCTGCAAACCCACCTGCAAAAACAGGAGCGCCGCCTGCTCAAACAGGCCGCCCACCGGGTTGCGAAATTAAAAATCCCTGGCATCACCCACCGCATTAACAAAATCACCGCCCGCCTGCAACGTCCCACCGATGAACAGGCTTTCACAGTCACCCTGCTTGGGGGGGTGGATGACGCCTATGCAACGGCTTGCCAGCGGCATGGGGTGGTCCGCCCCGAACAGCCCGCCAGCATCCACCGCGTGCGGGTCGCCTTTAAAAAATTCCGCTACATGATCGAAATCATCCATCCCACTCTGCCGGGCTACCCTGCAGAACTGCTCCCACGTATGCACGATTACCAGACGCTGATGGGTGAGATCCAGGATGCGGAGGTGCTCCTGCAAGCCCTGCGTGAATTTGGGGAAGAAAGTCTGGCGGCAGGCTCACCCGATGCGATCCACCGTTATGCAGAACAGCGTCTGACCCAGGCCATTGCCGCCTACATGGAAAATCGCAACGAAATCAATGTATTCTGGCGCGAAACGCCAGAAGAGCCATTCCCCTGGCAAGAGGAAAAACCATGAACCTGTACCTGTTACGACATGCCATCGCCGAAGAACCCGCCGAAAACCAGCCAGACAATGAGCGCGGCCTGACCCCCAAAGGCCGCCAAAAATGCCAGCGAGCCCTGCACGGCCTGGCCAGCCTTGAATTGAAGGTAGACCTGATACTCACCAGCCCCTACCTGCGTGCGCAGCAAACAGCAGAATTGGCTGCTGAGGCATTTAGCATATCGAAAAAAGAAATTGTTGTCAGTGAACACCTGGCCCCGCTTAGTTTTGCCGACCGGCTCATTGAGCAGATTAATGACCTTTCCCCGGCAGGGAACATTTTGGGCGTCGGGCACGAACCCTATCTTAGCCAGTTGATTTCCACGCTGACTGTTGGCGAACCGGGTCTCTACATCACGATGAAAAAATCGGGGATATGTAAATTATCCGTAGAAAAACTCGCCTATGGCCGTTGCGCCACACTAGAATGGCTGCTGACCCCGGCTCAGATGAATAAAATGTAATACAGACCTACGGCAGCGTGAAATAAAAACTGGCCCCACCCCCGGGAAACGACTCTGCCCAAACCCGCCCGCCGTGGCGCTCCACAATCCGCCGGACAGTTGCCAGGCCAATGCCTGTCCCTTCGAATTCGGCATCAGAGTGCAGGCGTTGGAAAACACCGAACAATTTGTCGATGTAATGCATATCAAACCCCACCCCGTTATCTCGTACAAAGTACACCAGACCGGCATCACTGTTGTACGATCCAATTTCAATAATTGCTTTTGGCTGGTTGCGTGTATATTTAACAGCATTCCCTACCAGGTTGGAATACACCTGCATGATTAATTCACGGTCAGCATTGGCGTCAGGCAAGGGATGAAGGTCAAAAAACACGTCCCGTCCTTCCACAGCAAATGACATTAAATCCAGCACATCCAGCACCACATCGTTCAGGTTGACGTTGCTCTTCTGGAGCGGCTTGCGGCTCAAACGGGAGAAATCCAGCAGGTTATCAATCAGCAAGCCCATTTTCTGCCCTGACGTGGAGATTTTTTCCAGCAAGGCTGTTGCTTCATCACCCAAAACGCCAGCATGGTCATCGCGCAGGATGTTGGAATACCCGTTAATTGCCCGCAGTGGCGCGCGCAAGTCATGAGAAACTGAATATGAAAAAGCTTCCAACTCACGGTTGGCGGTATCCAACTGGCGGGCGCGGTCATCCAGCAATTGACGTGAGCGCTGGGCTTGCTCCATGGCCGTTGTTGCAGCCTCCAGTCCCGCTTTGAAGAACCATAGGGCAATACTGAGCATGCCCGCCGCCATTGCGAATCCCAGTATCTCCGGGATAATAATCACCGGATTAGAATATTGTGGCGCAAGCGAATAAAACAGCAGACCCTGCCAGTACAGCCAGCCGAAAACTATCATGGTCAGGATACTCAATCCCACCGCAATAATTCCCGCCCACGGGCCAATCAGGACAGCTGCCAGCACAATCATCGCCAGCAGGAACGAGCGCCCACCCCCACCCAGCCAGCCCGAAACCAGGGCCAGCACCGAAAAAACATAAAGTAACGAGAGAAAACCCGCCGCCCGCCAGCGGTCAGGTAAATTCCTCCAGAGCAATAGCACCAGGGCAATCAGGAAGCTGGAGAGATAATAAACAAACAAGAAGTTGACCCGGAAACGTCCCGCAAGGACAATCGGCAGGAAGGTAATGACGATTGCCGCACCGCCAAGCAGGACAACCACAGACAGCAATATATTAAGCATGCGCTGGCGAAATAAACGCAACCACACCATTACATCCGGGGGTGAATTTGACTGCATAAATAGTCCTGATGCCGAAATTAATATTTTCCGCCCGGTGGCAAACGGCAACCCGAATATTATAACTTGTCGGTGAAAATTTCCCCGATTGAAAAACACCCCCAGTTTGTGCTACGATGTACCCAAAATAATTGATTATGGAGGATAGATGCTAAAACGAATTTCAGAATGGCTGCACACGATCAGCAAAAGCGGCTGGCTGGCACTGGGGGCATTTGCCCTGAACCTGGTTTTTATGATGGGCGTGATGCCTTACGCCGGGGCAATCCTGGCGATGGCAGCCGGGAATGGCGCAGGACCACTTGATCTTGAGTTTTTCTACACCCCCGAACAAGCCCTGGCGGCGGTAGATGCCTACGGGGAAACCGGACGGGTCGTGTATCGCACCATCGAACTGACCGCCGATGTGCTCTACCCGCTGGCTTATGGGCTGGCATACAGCTTGGCGATCAGTTGGTTTTTTCAGCGCGCTTTCCCGACCGAAAGCCGCCTGCAACGTATTAATCTTTTACCTATTGGCGCAGTACTCTTTGACCTGCTTGAAAACGCCGCGATTGTAACGCTTCTCTCTGTCTCGCCACCGCCCTACCTGGCAGCCATCCTGGCCTCCATCTTTACACCGCTTAAGTGGGCCTTCGCCATTTCGAGCATCCTAGCAACAGTGATCGGGTTGGCCGCCTGGGCAATTGGCAAGGCCAGGAAATAGGAACCATGAGCCGCCAGCCTGAAAATATCTTATTGGTACAACCGCCCTATCTCAGGTTCTTCGGCTCCCATAACGACCGGGTACCTCTGGAACTTTGTTACCTGCATGCCTACTTACGCAAAGCGGGATTCGACAGCCAGGTCTTCAACGCCGACTGGACAGGCGCGAGCCGGTACATCCAGTGGAAAAAATTGTTCGCCAACTCCATCTACCTGGAAGCCGCTGCCGACGGTCACTCCCCCTTGTATGAAGAAACCCTTGAACGCATCTTATCTTTTGAACCAACCATTGTCGTACTGTCGGCTGCAGATAACCTAACCCCCTGGGTAGACCTGGGAAACCCGTACACAACAGCCCATCTCTCTCAATTACTGCGCAGGAATGGGATTTATACCATCGGTGTCGGCCCCTTTTACGAGAAAGTGCCGCAAAAATTTATTGGCCAGTTCGACGCACTTCTGGCAGGCACAGCCTCTCCCTCCATTGTCGATATCGTCCGCAACCGGCCCAGCGCGTCAATTGTACGCGGCGCACCCATGGACCTGGCAACCATCCCGCTGATCGAGGTGCATCCATCCGCTGAAAAAGATGATGTTGTCATGACAGCCATTGGCTGCGCATATCATTGCTCTTACTGCCTGGCCCAAAAAAGTTCGTATAAGCCAATTTCCATTGACACGGTGGAACAGGATATTCTTTCGCGACATACCGAGCAGATCTATTTTGGCGATGCGATCCTTTCGATTGACATCAAACGACTGCAAGAACTGTCGATGCGGGTAAAACCGCTTCAAAAAACCTACACCAGTGAGATCAGCGTCAGTCGCGCCACCCCGAACGTACTCGATATCATGAAAGATTTGGGGGTTAAATCCGTAAAAATGGGCGTGGAAAGCGGGGACGAAGAGCAATTGAGCGCCTGGACCAAGAACCAGACTGTGGAAAAAATCACCAGGGCGGCGGAACTCGTAAAAAGCTACGGGATTAACCTGACCGTTTACATCCTGCTGGGCGGCATGCCCGACTCGTTGAAGTCTGCCGAGAAAACCCTCGAGCTATGCCGCAGCCTGCCGGGCGACAATTATGTGATTAACGTACTGTCATTTTATGAAATGGAAACCCGCGATTTCCGCTACGATGCGCATTTCTCCCAGCGGCTGGTACACCACTGGGGGCTGGAAAGCATCATGGAGGACTTCTTTGCCCTCCAGCCCAGCTATAAACCGGGCCTCGGTAAATTAATATAGAAAAAAAGGATGGCTTCTGCCATCCTTTTTTGTCGGGGCGCCCAGATTTGAACTGGGGACCTCACGGACCCGAACCGTGCGCTCTAGCCGGGCTGAGCCACGCCCCGAATTGCGAAGGGCATTATACATGTCTTGGGCAGCTTTGGCAAGCGTTTGGTATAATTAGGGTCTGTGCAGCAACACTCTCACAGAGACACCGGGCCACGCTGGCCTTGTGTCTCTGTGCTTGAAAGAAGGAAATCCATGGATATCGGTACTGTCCAACAAGTAAACATTGACCAGCAGATGCGTGACGCCTACCTCGATTACGCCATGAGCGTGATTGTGGCCCGCGCCCTTCCCGACGCTCGCGACGGCCTGAAACCCGTCCACCGCCGCATCCTGTTTGCCATGCACGAACTCGGCCTGCGGCCCAGCTCGTCCTATAAAAAATCCGCCCGTATCGTGGGCGAGGTGCTCGGCAAATATCACCCGCACGGCGATGCCGCTGTTTACGAATCAATGGCCCGCATGGCCCAGGATTTCTCCATGCGCTACCAGTTGGTGGACGGCCAGGGCAACTTCGGCTCGGTAGATGGTGATGCCCCGGCGGCCATGCGTTACACCGAGGCCCGCCTGCAACGCATGGCCGATGAAATGCTGACCGACATCGAGAAAGACACGGTCGATTTTGGCCCCAATTTTGACGAATCGCTCAAAGAGCCGCTTGTCCTGCCCTCCCGCCTGCCGAACATGTTACTCAACGGCACATCCGGCATTGCGGTTGGTATGGCCACCAATATCCCACCCCACAACCTGCGCGAAGTGGCCGCCGCCATCTGTCACCTAATTGACCACTACGACAACATCGATGACGTCAGCGTGGATGACCTGCTCAAGTTCGTCCCCGGTCCAGACTTCCCGACCGGCGGCATGATCGTTGGCAAGGAAGGCATCCTGCATGCCTACAGCACTGGTAAGGGGCGCGTGGTGCTGCGCGGCGTGGCACACATTGAAGAAACCAAAAACGGCCGCCACCAGATCGTCATCACCGAGATCCCCTACCAGGTCAACAAATCCACGTTAATCGAGCGGATCGCCGAACTTGTGCGCGAGGATAAACTGGACCAGATCTCCGACCTGCGCGACGAAAGCGATCAGCGCGGCATGAGCATCGTCATCGAACTCAAGCGCGGTGCGCAACCCAAGAAAGTACTCAACCAGCTCTACAAATACACCGCCCTGCAATCCACCTTTGGCGTGCAAATGCTGGCCCTGGTGGATAACGAACCGCGCATGCTGCCGCTCAAACGGAGCCTGCACATTTTTATTGATCACCGCCAGAACGTCATTACCCGCCGCACGGAATATGAACTGGCCAAGGCCCGCGCCCGCGCCCACATCCTGGATGGCTATCTGATTGCGCTGGCCAACCTCGATGACGTGATTCAGACCATTCGGCAGGCCGCCGACGCTGAAACCGCCCGCGACAACCTGATGAATCGCTTCAAACTGACCGAGATCCAGGCCCAGGCCATCCTCGACCTGCAGTTGCGCCGCCTGTCTGCCCTGGAACGCTGGAAGATCGAAGAAGAAGCCAAGCAAATCCGTGATCAGATTGCCTACTACGAAGACCTGCTGGCCAACCCCGGCAAGATCCTGGCTGTAATTAAGGAAGAAACCCAGGAACTGGCTGAAAAATACGGAGATGACCGCCGCACCCGTATCGCCGGGGACGCCAGGGAAGAACTGAGCGAGGAAGACCTGGTTCAGGATGAAGCCGTGCTGATTACCCTGACCCAGCGCGGGTACATCAAACGCACCAGTGCCACCGCCTACCGTTCGCAAGGGTTGGGCGGGCGCGGCGTGACCGGGCACACCACCAAGGAAGAAGACACCGTGCTGTACATGTTCCCGGCCCGCACCCTGCAAACCCTGCTGTTCTTCTCCTCCAAGGGCAAGGTGTACAGCGAGAAGGTCTACCAGATCCCCGATGCCGACCGCACCGGCAAGGGCGTTTCGATTTACAACGTGCTTTCGATGGGCCCGGGCGAGCAGATCACCGCCGCGCTACCGGTGGCCGATTTCAGTTCTCACGGTTTCTGCGTGATGACCACCACCCAGGGCAAAATCAAGCGCGTGAATTTAAGTGAATTTGCCGCCGTGCGTCCCTCCGGCTTAATCGCCATGACCCTGGAAAATGGCGACGAATTGGGCTGGGCGCACCTGACCAGCGGTAAGGATGAAATCCTGTTGATCACCGAGGGCGGGCAGGCCCTGCGTTTCGCCGAAACAGCCGTACGCGCCATGGGGCGCGCTGCGGCGGGCGTACAGGGCATCCGCCTGGCCAAGGGAGACAAACTGACCAGCATGGAGATTGTCGAAAAAGACGGCATGCTACTGGTGGTGACAGCCAATGGCTACGGCAAGCGCACCCCGCTCAAGGAATATTCGGCCAAGGGCCGTGCCACGGGCGGTATCTCAACAATCGACCAGAAATCACTCGGTATCATCGGTAAAATAGTTGCCGCGCGCGTCGTCCAGCCATCCGATGACATCACCTTGATTTCAACCAACGGCATCATCCTGCGCTTGAAGGTAAAAGAAATCAAGCAAGCTGGCCGCGCCACACGCGGCGTACGACTGATGAAAGCGCAAAGCGGCGATGGCGTGGCGGCTGTGGCGCGCATGGCCAATGCCGACCTGCAAAAAGCCGGTGCTGCCGTTGAAAACAACAATGGCAGCCAGCCGAAGGACCAACCGGAATTGCTGTAAAACCCACCGAACAACAAAAAAACGCCTGACTTGATTGTCAGGCGTTTTACTTCTTAACTAAAATATGCGCTACAACGGGATGTTCAAACTGCCGGTCACAAACAGGAACATGATGCCCAGCATACAGACCGTCATCATCAACAAAAAGGACAGGATCATGCGTTGCATGGCATTAAAGCCCAGCAGGTTGCGGCTGGCTTTTTTCTTTGGCCTCGGCGCGGCAAACGGGTCGGGACCGTCGTCCTGGAAGTATGCGCCCGATGAATCATTCCATGTTTCGTTCGACATGCTACACCTCGTTCAAAAAAGTATATCACACAGGCCGCAGGCTGACCTCACCCTGTCGCACCACCCAAAAGTCACCGTCGTCTTTCAGCAACCGCAGGCTGCCATCCGCTTCCAGGCCATAAAGCAAGCCTTGCAGCGGCGGCCCATCTTCCTGCATCACCTGCACCCGCTCACCCCGGAATGCCAGCCGCTCCTGCCAGCCAGCCAGGAAACCCGGGGAATCGATTTGCTCCCGAATTATGGCTACACGACTTAGTATTTCGGCCAGCAAGGCAAACCGTTCGACCGGGTATCCCGCCTCCGCCTGGACGGAAGTGGCAGGAAACTGAAGCACGGCTGCGGGGGGCACTGCCTCCGGCGTGACGTTCACGCCCATCCCCAACACCAGCCCATCCACCGCATCCCCCATCCAGACCGCCTCGACCAAAATCCCGGCCGCTTTTTTGCCGTTGATTAGCACATCATTCGGCCATTTAATTTGTGCAACAAGGCCAAGCGAATCGAGCGCCTGGCAGAGGGCCAGCGCCCCCAACCCCGCAAACAGGCTTACCCGGGCCTGCTCGCCATTGCCCGGGTGTAGCAACAGGCTAAAGGCCAGCGCAGAACCAGCAGGCGTGAACCATCTGCGATTCATGCGTCCTCGCCCGGAGGTCTGCTCATCGGCAGCCACCAGAGAAAAATCCTTTGCGCCCTGCGCCAGCCAAGCCAGGGCAATATCATTGGTGGAGCCGGTGCTGGGGAAGTATTGCAACCCACCCAAGGGCAGGCCGGAAAGCGCTTTACGCAGGTCTTTCTCAGTGTGGGTGGTCATTTAGGTAGAATCAAAACAGGCGGGGAAAGCACCCGCCTGTTTGGTGTCAGGGAAGCACATACCAGGGGTTGACAAAGCCGCCGTTCAGGCGCACTTCAAAGTGCAGGTGGGCGCCAAAGGAGTTGCCGGTATTGCCGGAAAGAGCGATCAGCTGGCCCGCGCCAACGCTCTGGCACACGCCTACATTAATTTGGCTCAAGTGGGCATACAGGGTAGCGTAGCCATTGCCGTGATCGATCTGGACGACATTGCCATAACCGTAGTTCCAGCCACCCTGAGCCATGGTCACCACGCCCCCATCGGCAGCAAACACAGCCGCGCCTTCGCCCGCCGCCAGGTCAATCGCCAGGTGGCCGGGGTAGTAATCATTGCCGGAAATATAACGGTTGGCCGTCGGCCAGACAAAGCCACCCGACCCTACTGCGCCACCAGAACAGGCGGAACCGCCCGTGCTGGCCGTGCCGGAACTGCCGCGAGCCGTGGTAGGCACAATCCATTGTCTAAACTCGCGCTCGCCGCCGGGCAGCATGACATAATCGCCCGCCGCAAACTGCGGATTGGTCAGGTCGACTTTATTACCCGGCCAACTGATAATGTCTTCGGCACTGGTTTTGTACTCAGTGGCAACGGCTTCAATCGTATCGCCTTCCTCCCACTGGTAATAGACACCATCGGTCGGCGGGATGTTAAGCTTCATACCGGGGCGCAAACCATGCGGGTCGTCCTGCAGGACGTCATAATTGGCCCACAACAAAGATTCGGGGGTAATGTTATACGCGCTGGAAATGGCAAAAACCGAATCCCCGCGCACGACAGTGTGAGTGATGACCTCGTAGCGTGGGCGTTCATCGGGGATGTTGGTCTTGAGTGTCACCGAGCGACGAATGGATGGGTGGAAGAGCACATCCACAATCGCGCCGGGTTCGGCCGGGCGGGACAGCGAGCTATCAGGTGTCGGCGCGGAAGGCAAGGCTGCCGCCGAGGTGGGCGTCTGGAGTTCGTAAAAAGCATAAGCAAGCAGGGCCAATACCACTAAGGCTGTCACACCCCAGCTAAACGGGGTGAACCACTTGGAAGATGTAAAGTTAGCGATCATAGGTCATTAAGGTTTTCGAGGAATTCCTGATTATTCTTTGATTTTATCATGCGTTGCAGGATGGCTTCGGTGGCAACGGTCTGATCCATGCCTGCACCACCGGGAGGCGGGCTGACCATCTGGGCGTACATGCGGCGCATGAGCCAGACCCGTTGAAGGATATCCGGCCCCAGCAGCAGGTCTTCACGCCGGGTGGAGGAGCGTTCAATATCCACAGCCGGGAAGATGCGGCGTTCCTGCAGCTTACGTGACAGGTGCATTTCCATGTTCCCGGTGCCTTTAAATTCTTCGTAGACCACATCATCCAGGCGCGATCCCGTATCCACCAGGCAGGTGGCAATGATGGTCAGTGAACCGCCTTCTTCGAGGTTGCGGGCCGCGCCAAAGAAATGCTTGGGTGGGTACAAGGCCGAGGGGTCCATACCACCGCTCAGGGTGCGGCCAGACGGATTGACCGTCAGGTTGTAGGCGCGCGCCAGGCGGGTGATTGAATCCATCAGGATGACTACATGACGGCCAATCTCAACCAGCCGCTTAGCCCGAGAGAGGGCAATCTCGGCTGTACGGACATGCGATTGTACAGGCTCGTCGAAGGTCGAGGCAATCACCTCGGCGTCCACAGAACGATCCATGTCGGTCACTTCTTCAGGGCGTTCGCCAATCAGCGCCACCATCAGGTGCACGTCCGGGTATTGGCTCGAGATGGCATTAGCAATCAACTTCATGATGGTCGTTTTGCCCGCCTTGGGCGGTGAAACAATCAGACCACGCTGGCCGCGCCCAATCGGCGAAACCAGATTGATCAGCCGGGTTGCCAGTATATCACCGCGTGTCTCCAGGTCAAAACGGACATCCGGGAAGATTGGGGTCAGGTTCTCAAACTTGGGGCGATACTTGGCTTTTTCAGGGTCAATACCGTTTATGCTTTCCACCTTGAGCAGCCCAAAATGGCGCTCGCTGTCACGTGGCGGGCGCACATGGCCAATCACCAGGTCACCTTCGCGCAGTTCATAACGACGAAGTTGGGCCTGCGACACGTACACATCATCGTCGTTCGTGGTATAGCGGGCCGAGCGCAGGAAACCAATCCCCTCGCCCATAATCTCAAGAATGCCACCACGAATTTCAATTCCCTGCCGCAGGGCTTCCTCCTGTCGCAGGCGCAACACCAGGGCTTCTTTCTTCAGGCGGTTGGCGTTCGCAATGTTAAACTCCCCGCTTGCCATCTGGCGCAATTCAGCAAGGGGTTTGCTTTCAAGTTCTAGGATGTCCATAATGTTGTCTCAAATCTTTTCTTTGGGATGAATGTGAAAATAAGCTCACCGCTTGAACGGGAGCAAGGTCGCGAGGGTCAAATAGCACAATGCAAGGAGGTCATTAAGTATTGCTGTTCAGCCAGGCACACTGGCTTTGGCGTTTCATTAATTAGTTTTCAAAATACTGGGGAATTTCTAAAATTATAGCACAAATTTAGAAACAATGTTCTTTACAAAAGCGTCATTGCCAGCCCATCGGCGCGTGGATCAGACCCACCCGCCAGCGTACCACCGTTATCACGAATAATCACCTGTCCCCGGCCAAACAAGGCCCGCCCCATGCCACTTACAGGCTGTACGGCATGACCCATTTCGGCCAGCCTTGCCGCTGCCTGCCAGGGGAAGCCTTCTTCCAGAGATACTGAGCCACCTGCCTCGCCACTGGCAATACAAAAACGCGGCTGGTCGAGCACCTGCTGCGGGTCGAGGGCGTCCACCAGCAGACCCAAGCCGACCTGCACATGCCCCTGCGGTTGCATAAAGCCGCCCATCACACCAAACGGGCCATACAGGCTGCCATCGGATTCACGGGTAATCAGGCCAGGGATGATGGTGTGGTACGGGCGCTTGCCCGGGGCGAGGTGATTTGGGTGCTGCGGGTCCAGGCTGAAATTATGGCCGCGGTTTTGCAGGGTAAAGCCAAAACCTTTCGGCACAATGCCCGTTCCAAAACCCATATAGTTGCTGTTAATAAATGAACAGGCATTGCCATCTGCATCCACCACGCAAAAATAGACTGTGTCAGAGGAGGCAAATGGGGTTCCTTTTTGCTGGTCAATGCTGACTTTTTTCGGGTTGATTAATTTCCGCCGCTCACTGGCATATTCCTTCGAGAGCAATTCGGCCAATGGGATTTGCTCCACAGCTGGGTCTGTGATGTACCAGCGGCCATCGGCAAAGGCCAACCGCAAGGATTCGATCAACAAGTGCAGGCGTTCCGGAGAAAGCGGATCCATTCCGGCCAGATCGAAGCCTTCCAGTAAATTGAGCGCCAGCAGGGCAATCATTCCCTGTCCGTTGGGCGGGCATTCATGGATTCGGTATCCGGCATAAGTCACACTGGCAGGCTGCTCCCAACTCGAAGCATGCCCGGCCAGGTCTGCCGCAGTCATCACACCGCCTGCCTGTTGCAAAACCTGCACAATGGCCTCAGCGATTTCACCTTCATAGAAGGCTTTTTTACCGCCTTCTGCAAGCAGCCGAAACGTACGCGCCAGGCCCGGGTTACGGAAAATCTCCCCCGGGTTGGGACCCCGCCCATCCAGGGTCATTTCGCGGCCATGTAAAGCTGTCTTAAGTTGGTTTTCTGCGCCGCGCCGCCAGAAATAAGATGTCAATGGCGCAACCGGGAAACCTTCCTCCGCCAGGCGAATGGCCGGGGCAAGCAGCTCCGCCAGAGACAGTGAGCCGTGCTTTTCGACCAGATCGACCCAGCCAGCACAGGCGCCAGGCACACTGACCGTGTGGGCATGGTAAGGAGGCAACTCGCCACGAAAACCCTCCCGATCGAGCCTCTCCAGGGTCAGGTTGGCCGGGGCACGGCCAGAACCATTTAACGCGCTCACCTGGCGGGTTTTTGTATCGTAATACAACGCAAACATATCACCGCCAATCCCTGTGGAAGTTGGCTCGGTGACATTTAGGGCTGCTGCGATAGCAACAGCAGCATCGGCTGCATTGCCACCCCGGGCAAGGATACTTAACCCGGCGGCTGTGGCCAGCGGCTGGGAAGAAGCCACCATGCCGCCGCGACCATAGACTGTAGAACGATGAGAATTAAAAGAGAGTGCGTTTCCTGACATCGCAGGTTAATCGCCTGACTTCTTGATCTGCGAAACAACCAGAACCTTATCGACCCGGTTGCCATCCATATCCATAATCTCAAAGTGCAGACCGTTCCATTCCACACGGTCAGCAGTCATTGGCACACGCCCCAACTGTGTCATCAAAAATCCGCCCAGCGTCTCATATTCATCTTCATCGGGCATGTAGCGAATGTTGAAAATCTCTTTAAAATCTTCAATTTCGATCATGCCATCCAGCAACCAGGATCCATCCTGGCGTTGGGTGGCCTGCGGCTCACCATCTTCTATTTCACCAACGATTTCTTCCAGGATATCGCTAATGGTCAGCAACCCTTGCACCGATCCAAATTCATCCACCACAATCAGCATCTCGGCCTGGCCGGATTTGAAAATCTCCAAGGCGCGGGAGGCGTGCGCTGTCTCAGGGATAAAAGTGATGGGCTGCAGATTAAGCTGCAAACGCAAGGCCTCGCCATGCAGGCTTTCGAGCAGCAGGTCACGCGCCTTGATGGTTCCCTTCACGGCATCCAGGCTATCTTCACAGACCGGGAATTGCGAATAGGGACTTTCAGCAATCACCTGTTTAATTTCATCATGGGTATCGTTCAGGTCAAGCCAGACAATTTCAGAACGCGGGGTCATCAGCGAAAACACACGGCGATCATGCAGCCTGAAGACACCCTCGACCATGTCGTGTTCTACTTCCTGGAACACCCCGGCCTGGGTACCCTGATCGAGCAGTACTTGCAATTCTTCTTCAGTGACAGGCGGTTCATCATTTTGTTTGACGCCAAACAGGCGTAAGATTAAATCAGTTACCGCAGTAAGGAAGTTAACCAGCGGGGAAAATATTCTGGAAATCAGGAGCATTGGCCCGGCAACAATGGAGGCTATCTGTTCCGGGTTTTGCAAGGCCAGCCGCTTGGGAACAAGCTCACCGACCACAAGTGAAAGCAAAGTTATAAAAAGGATAACGATGCCCAGGCTAAGCGACTCGGCATAGGGAGCCAGAATGGGAATGGAGCTAAACAGTTCCCCCAGGCTTCGCGACATTGTAGCGCCACCAAATGCGCCAGCCATAATGCCAATCAGCGTAATACCAACCTGCACGGTTGACAAAAAATCGTTAGGAGATTCGCTCAATGCCAGGGCAACCTTGCTCCTGGAATCGCCTTCATTAACCCTTTGCTGCAGGCGCGCTTTTCGAGCCGAGACAATCGCCATCTCGGAGAGCGAGAAAACACCATTCAGCAATATCAGGAGGAAGATGATTAAGAGTTCTAGACTTATGTCAGACATGATGACTATACAACGCTGCGGACCCTTGGAGCCGCCAAGTTATTTTACACGGTATTGGGCGAATTTACGAATGAATATTCAGGGAGTTTCCAGGTCAGGAACGGGACACGAAAACGCTATCCCCCTCCTCAACCACGCCAATTTGCCAGGCAGGCTGAGCCAACTCCGCAGCCCGGGCTTGGAAATCGGCCCATTTGGCGGGAGGCAGGCTCAGGAGCAGCCCGCCGCTGGTCTGGGCATCGAACAGCAGCATCTGCGAGGCTTCATCAATCCCATCTGCGAAGCGTACGCGCGGACCAAAATACTGGCGATTATCGGAAGTGCCACCGGGGAAAGTCCATGCATCGGCATATTTTTGCGCACCGGCAAGAAATGGCAGGCTGGCGAAATTGAAACGTAAACCCACGCTGGAGGCAGAGGCCATCTCCCAGCCGTGGCCGAGCAAACCAAAGCCAGTGATGTCTGTTCCGCCACGAACCTCGAACTCTCGAGCCAGTTGCCCGGCATCCTTGTTCAGGCGGCTCATCCATTGAGTCACTTCCTGCACATCCTGTTCGCTGGCCTGGCCACGTTTGAGCGCCGTGGTCGTGACACCAAAGCCAAGCGGCTTGGTCAGCACCAGCAGGTCACCAGGTCGGGCACCTTTTTTGGAGATGATTTTTCGTGGGTGAACAAAACCCATAACCACCAGGCCAAACTTTGGCTCTTTATCCTGAACGGTATGGCCGCCTGCAATGACTACACCTGCCTCACGGGCTTTGCTAGCCCCGCCGCGCAAAATCTCACCGGAAATTTCGGCTGGCAGGTCGGGTGGCAGAGCAGCAATGTTGAGCGCCATAAACGGAACCCCGCCCATGGCATAGACATCCGACAGGCTGTTGGCGGCCGCGATTGCGCCATATTCAAATGGCGTATCTACGACCGGGGTGAAGAAATCGGTGGTCACCACCAGGGCGCGTTCATCGTCCAGTTTCCAGACAGCCGAATCGTCCGGCTCGCCAAGACCCACCAGCAAGTCGGGATAATCACGGGCATCAAACATGCTTGAAACCGGGCGCAGTACCTGCGCCAGCGTCTCCGCGTTAAGCTTGGAAGCTCAACCCGCGCAATTGGAGAGACTGGTCAGGCGGATCTGTTTACCAGATGGATGTGTTTCGTTCATACGGTCACCAATCAACACAAAGGGAGGGGCAAAAAATGCCCCTCCCTTTATTACATAATTTGCCTTACTGTGGCGGAGCCGTCAGGTCGGGCAATGGGAATACAAACGGCGAATCGCTCGGCAGTAGCATCACCTGGATGTTCGGGGTCAGCTGGTTGATATATTGATAGGTTAACAAACTCGGGTTTTCCCGAATCACCTGGGCAATATATTCCAGCGCCCGGGCTTCTGCTTCCGCCTCGATCAGGCGAGCATCCGCTGCACCCTGGGCGGCAATCACTGCGGCATCCGCCTGGCCTTGCGCCACCTGGCGGGCCTGTTCGGCTTCCTGGCGCCTTTGTTCAACCACAAAAGCCGCCTGCTGGGCCAACTGTTCGGCAATCTGTTTCTGTTCCACCGAAGCAGCATATTCCGGCGAGAAGGTGATATTACGCAACACAAAATCCACCAGGATCAAGCCATTATCAGCCAGCTTGCTTTCCAGGTTGGTACGGATGTTTTCCACCAGGGCAAAGCGCTGCGAACTGACCACTTGCTCCACGCCATACTGCGAAACAGCATCACGGATGATGCCACGCGCCTGCGCCCGCACCAGGTCTTCGGTGTAACGATCCTGCCAGGCAATATGGACATCAATCACCCGATTGGGATCAATTGCATAAATCACCGAAGCATCAACACTGATTTCCTGCCCGTCAGACGTGCGGGCCGCAACCGAGTCATCGCCCTGCACAAATCCCTCATCGCCTGCAATCGACATGGTATAGGTCTGCTTTGAAATCGGGTAAATCACCACCCGCTCTGCAAAGGGAAGCACCCAACTTAGGCCCGGCTGAAGGATTTCCTCGCGGTAGCCCTTTGGCTGCACCGCCGAGATGACCACACCGCGTTCCTGCGGCTCAATGAACACCAATCCGGCAGAGACCACCGACAGAACACTTGCCAGCACAATACCACCAATCAGCAATGTCGAAAATCCACCCACCGGCTGGTTGCGGCTGGCACGCACCACCACCAATATCAAAATAGCAATGACAGCCAGCCAGGTAAAACCAGCGAGCAAACCAACAAGTTCTGCAACATTCATGAGATTCTTCCTCCTTTGGATAGCATTATAACTTGTTAGAATATACGTATGCACCTCGCCAAGGGCCTCATTGATGAAATATTTATACAGGGGTATCGCGCCGCACATGTCTCCTGCCCACCAACCCTGATTCCCGCGCCCGGGCAATACCTGCTGGCACAGGCGGATTCTGATCCTGGCTCCCCCTTACCGTATCCCGTTTTTGCCAGCGAGGTGACCTCCCGTGGTTTT
The DNA here is from genome assembly GCA_024710905.1 of Anaerolineales bacterium. Taxonomy (GTDB): domain Bacteria; phylum Chloroflexota; class Anaerolineae; order Anaerolineales; family Villigracilaceae; genus JANJTV01. The sequence goes on from JANJTV010000041.1 coordinate 41,353, forward strand.
TACGCTGCCGCGCCCCTCCCGCCTGGCTGGCTGCCCGGCACCTCCCTGAATTTGCGCGGGCCGCTCGGCCACGGATTTGACCTACCTGCCTCCGCACGCAAACTCGCCCTGCTGGAAGTCGACCGCCACAACGCCGGGCTGTTTGGCCTGCTGGAACCTGCCCTGAAGCGCAGCATGGAAATTACCATCGTCACCCAATCCAGTTACCCGGACCTGCCTGCCAGCATTGAGATTCTGCCGGCCGAAGGGCTGGCCGAAGCGGCCCGCTGGGCAGACCTGGTCGCAGCCAGCCTCTCTCGTGAGCACCTACCGGCCCTCAAACAACAACTTCCACGCGAGACATTGGCCTATGCCCAGGCATTGATTCACACCAACATGCCCTGTGGCGCTCTCGCAGAATGTGGCATTTGCGCCGTTCATCACGCAAGGGGCTGGCTGCTGGCCTGCAAAGATGGACCAGTTTTCCCTCTCAACCAGCTCTCCTAGGGCCAGAACCTTATGGTTTAAAAAGGTCCGGAACCAGCATCCTTACACGAATGTATCAAATACATTGCAAAACCAAACTGCACTTGTGTGCAGTTTTTTTTGATATAAACTATACGCAAGGGAATTTTTTTCAAGGAGCATACATGAGCGCCACCACAACCGTAACGCACATTACCGCCAATACCGCCATCCCGGCAGCCATTGGTTCCTATGAGTATTACCTGAATGACCAGGCTCGTTCACCTTACACCATCAAGGCCTTCATGTCAGACCTGCGCCTGTTGGCTTCCTATTTCCCTGAAGACCGCACCCTCGGCGCAGTCACCACAGCCGACCTGAACACCTTTTTTGAGTGGATGCAGAACGAACGTGGTGTACCATGCAGCCCGAAGACACTTGCCCGGCGCATTACCACAACCAAATCCTTCTTCCGCTGGCTGCATAAGAGCGGCACCCTACTGGTAGACCCGGCCGAAAAAGTGGTCCAGCGCTCCGCCACCAGCCCCCTGCCCACCATCCTGACCGAAGACGAAGTGCAGGCTGCCCTACTGGCCGCAGACCGCTACCGCCGCAAATCCAAGCCCGATGCCCGGCCATATACATTGCTCTACCTGTTGTTAACCACCGGCATCAAAAAGAGTGAGTGCCTGGGAATTCACAGCAATCATATTGATCTGGAAAACCCCGGCGGGGCGATTGTTTTCATCCGCTATGCCAGCCCGGTAAACCGCTACAAAGAACGCAAACTGCCCCTGGCGGAGGACTGGATTCCCGTCTACGAGGAATATATCGCCCAGTACAACCCGGCCGATGCGCTATTCCCATGGTCGCCGCGCCGCCTGGAATACCTGCTCGAGGACATCAGCAATGACGCCGGCTTAACCAAGCACCTGTCCTTTGATATGTGCCGCTGGACGTACGCCATTGGAGAATATCGGCGCGGTGTCGAACCGGACAAAATCCGCCAGAGTCTGGGGGTATCAAAGATTCAGTGGCGCGAGCTGCTGCTCAAGTTACGCCAACTTTCGGGCGAAAGCAAATAAACATACGGGCGGGATTCACCCGCCCGTATGTATTAAGCGTATTCGCAAGATTCGCTTTGTCCCCGGCTGGACGGCAGCCACCTCCGCGCGCCGCAAACCGACCACCCAGGCAATTTCATCATCCAGTGTCACGACAGGCCAGGTCCCTCGCATCCGTCGGGGAATTTTCAGGTTGACAAATAGGTCAGATAGTTTGACTGATTTTCCATTCATCCCCAACGGGCAAAAATAATCCCCGGCTCGTGCCGGGCGAACAGCCAGCCTGCCGATTACAGATTCCGCATCCAGCCAGGCGGTCCATTCATCCTCGGGCCGGTAGTCTGCAAAAGCCACTGGCTCACAAAGTAGACGCCAGCCGTTTGGCAATTCATGCCACTCGCCGCGGGCGATATCCAATTCCATGATTACCAGCGGGAAATTACCACGAGGCAAATCCGCTTCGTAAGCAGCCAGGTAGAGAGTGTCCCCTTCACGCAGCAGGGCCAGGCCGCCGGTGAAGTCGCCATCCTTCAACGCCGTTGATCGAACAAGGGCACCAAAATCCACATCCCGCAGGCCAGGGCGTAGGGAAAATGCCGCCCGCCGCAGCAGGTTGCGCCGCATGGCTTCAGGCTGGCGTAACAGGTTTTGGTAGTCAAACGCAATATACCCAACCCCTGTTGCTTTTACGCAAGCCTGCCAGGTTTCGTCCAGCAGGTTATTCAATAGCTCAAAATCACCCTGCAATGAATTCGCGGTACGCACCAGCGCCGCCCGCACCTGCGGATTGTATGTCTCCAGCAAGGGAATCAATTCGTGCCGCAGCCGGTTACGGAAGTAGGTTGTGTCTGCGTTGCTCGCATCCAGCCGAAAATCCAGCCCCTTGGCGTGGCACACCGCCTCGGTTTCGGACCGCGTCAGGTGCAGGATTGGCCGGATGAGCGGAATCCGATCATCAAACTCTGTCAACAGGGTTTGACCGAGCATGCCCTTTAATCCACTTAACCCCGCTCCGCGCAGGAAATGCATTAACACCGTTTCAGCTTGATCGTCGGCGGTATGCGCCACTGCGACTGCCGCAGCGCCACGCTCGCGCGCCACACGAAACAGGAAAGTGTAACGCAGCTTGCGCGCCGCCTCCTCCGGCGAAAGGCGTTGCCCAGCGGCATAAGCAGCCACATCGGCCGAGTCATTCGTAAACAGCATGCCAAGTTTTTCGGCAACCGCCCGGACGTGGGCCTCGTCGGCATCGGCTTCTGGGCGCAGTTGGTGGTTAAAGTGTGCCACAATCAGCGCCTGACCGGTTTCGCGCAACAGGGCCAGCAGGGCCAGGGAATCAGCCCCGCCGGACACACCCACCACCAGCGGGCTAATTGGGGGAAGTGCAAACGGGGTAAGGATGCTCATGATTGACGCAAGAATCTTCCGAAATCAGACCTGGTATAGCTCTACCAGCACCCCGCCCGTGGATTCGGGGTGGATGAAGGCATAATGCTTGCCGTCAGCGGCGGTACGTGGTTCTTCGTTAATCAAGCGAACGTTCTTTTCTTTTAATTTCGCCAGCATGCCAAGGATGTCATCCACCTCCAGGCAGATGTGATGCATGCCCGGGCCGCGCTTGGCCAGGTATTTGGCAATCCCGGAGTCGTCACTGGTCGGCATCACCAGTTCCACCTCCGCGCCAGCCAACGGCAGGAAGGCCACCTGGCTCTTTTCGGCGGGTACATCGCGCAGTTCGTGCAGGTTCATCCCGAGCGCATCGCGCCAGAACGACAGGGATTTTTCCATATCATCGACCACAACGGCAACATGATTGATAGCAGTGACTTTCGGCATGGTTGTCTCCTCAACAGGGGTTCCCTGAATTCTACTGCCGAAAGTGATGAATTACAAACAGAGAAACAAAAACGGCCTCCTGTTTTCAGGAGGCCGTTTGACAAACAACGATTAGCGGTCGAGGAACAGGAAAACCGCTACCGCAATGGCCAGGATGGCCGTGACTATAGACGGCAGGGAAAACACACCCAACCCGGCAATGCCGGCAAGCAAGAAATACACGATCAGTAACCAGGTCGAGATTTTGGTCGGCATTTTCATAACTGTTCTCCTTTGGGTTAGAACAACGGCTCCCGCGAGCCTGTCACCCTATACAACACCTGGTTTTCGAGCAGGTTACACTTTTTTATTTCTCGGTCAATTTCAAAAAGCCCAGCAGCCCCCACAAACCACGCATCAGTTTATGCGCCCCATCCGGGTACAGGTACTGGTTCGGGCAGCTGCCGGGGATGACCACAATCCCATTTTCATGACAGGCCTGCACCGCGGCCGCCGAAACACTGCTCGCCGAAGCCATCAGGCCGGGCCGCACCCCCATCATGCAATGCATCCAGACATGCTTGATCCCCAATTGGATGCATTCCTGCACGATTTGTTCCGTGACAGCGGGTTTCGCCAAGATAAAAACTGCATCCGGTTTCTCAGGGATGTCGCGCAGGCTCCCGAAGCACGGTTCGCCATTAAACCGGTCCAGCCGCGGGTTGACGGGTGACACCCGGTAACCGGCCTGTTTAAATCGCTCATAAGCCAGATTACAGCCTGTCTCGCGGCGGTCCGAAACACCCACTACGGCAACATGCTTCTGGGCCAGAAAGCCCTTAACCAATTCATCGAGTATATTCATGGGATTTCTCCGTTTAAAAAGATTAACCGGCACCCGATTGCGCCGGTTCGGGAATAACGAAATGAATACATACAATTGATTATAGACCTGGCATGCACTCGAGAAAAGTGACGAAGATCACCTTACAAAGCTTTCCGCGAGTCCACCGAAAGTGCTATGATGGAGTCAGGAGGGCACCATGAAAACAACCAGTAAGTTTTTGCTCTGGACCCCGCGCATCCTGGGCATCCTGTTTGTGCTTTTCATCAGCCTGTTTGCGCTGGATATTTTTGAGATGGGACTTGGCCCGCTCGAAACACTGATCGGGCTGGTCATGCACCTGCTGCCATCCATTGTCCTAACTGTGGGCATCCTGCTGGCCTGGAGGTGGTACTGGCCAGGCGCGGTGGCGTTTGTCGGCTGGGTCGTCTGGTATGTCAGCAACATTGACAACAGGGATTGGCTGGGTATCGTCCTTCTGGTCATCATCCCGCTACTCATCGCAGCGCTGTATTTTACAGACTGGCTCATAGCACAAAAAGCGCACTCGCAACAACCAGCCTAAAAGCCTTCGGCCACAAACTCGCCCCACACCCCGCGCAAGATGTTACAGACCTCGCCCAGGGTAATGTCATTTTGCGCACATTCGATAAACAGGGGCATCAGGTTTTCGCTGCCTTTTGCAGCAGACTCCAGTCGAGTGAGCAGTTCGGCAGTTCGCCCCGCGTCTCGCCGGGCACGGATGGCCGTCAGGCGCGCCCGCGCTTCGGCTTCGATGCTCGGGTCAATCACCTGGCGTTCGAGAGAAATTTCCTCCTCGATCTCGAACTGGTTCACGCCGACGACAATCTGCTCGCCACTTTCAATGGCCTTCTGGGCAGCATACGCCGCCTCCTGGATTTCGTTCTGCATGTAGCCACGCTCAACAGCAATGGTTGCACCGCCCATGTCATCAATTTTCTGGATATATCCCAACGCCTGGCGTTCCAGCTCATCGGTTAGATGTTCAATGAGATATGCCCCTGCCAATGGGTCAACCGAATCAGCCACACCCGACTCGTAGGCAAGGATTTGTTGCGTACGCAGGGCCACTCGCACCGATTTTTCGGTTGGCAGCCAAAGGGCTTCGTCCATACTGTTGGTGTGCAAGCTTTGCGTGCCGCCCAACACTGCCGAAAGCGCCTGCACTGTAACCCGGACAACATTATTTTCCGGTTGCTGGGCCGTGAGTGTGGAACCAGCTGTCTGGGTATGGAAGCGCAATTGCCAGGAAGCCGGTTTTTGGGCTTTAAAGCGTTCGCGCATAATTCGTGCCCACATCCGCCGCGCCGCCCGGAATTTGGCCACTTCTTCCAATAAGTTATTATGTGCGTTAAAGAAGAAGGATAGCTGCGGCGCAAAGGAGTCGACATCCAACCCAGCATCCAGGGCGGCCTGCACATAGGCCATGCCGTTGGCCAGGGTAAAAGCAACCTCCTGTGCCGCCGTGGAACCTGCCTCGCGGATGTGGTACCCGGAAATTGAAATGGTGTTCCAGTTGGGCACTTCGCGCGCGCAGAACTGGAAAATGTCAGTGATCAACCGCATGGAAGGGCCAGGTGGGAAGATATATGTCCCACGCGCCACATATTCCTTCAGGATGTCATTTTGGATCGTGCCGCGCAGGTCTTTCATTTCGGCACCCTGGCGCCTGGCTACAGCAATATACATGGCCAGTAGCACCCCGGCCGGGGCATTGATGGTCATGCTGGTGGAAACTTGATCAAGCGGGATCTGGTCGAAGAGGGTGGCCATATCATCGATAGAAGAAATTGCCACGCCAACCTTGCCCACTTCACCCAGCGCCATCGGGTCATCTGCGTCGTAGCCGATCTGGGTGGGTAGGTCAAACGCGACCGAAAGGCCGGTCTGACCGTTTTCAAGTAGGTAACGGTAACGCTTGTTCGACTCTGCCGCAGTGGAGAAACCGGCATACTGGCGCATCGTCCAGAAGCGGCCGCGGTACATGGTAGGCTGCACCCCGCGGGTGTAAGGATACTCGCCGGGAAAGCCCAACCTTTCAGCGTAGGATGAGTCTTCGATAATGGGATACAAGACTGGGGGGAGTTCAATCCCCGAACTGGTCAGGAAACGGGATTTGCGCTCGGGGAAGCGATCAACCGATTTTTTGTGTGTATTTTCTTTCCAACGCTTATATTCTTCACTGATGGACATGCTGTTTTCTCCACTCACGCTACGGGTTTCAAGAATCTGCCCTTCATTTTACAGCCTTTCAAACCTCCTGGCATGGGCAAGGTGTCACCATATGCAACGGAAAATATCACATCTGGTAAAGAAGGCGGTTCGGGTGTAAACTATCGGGCGCTATGGTCATTGAAAATCACTTCCTGCAATTGGTTTTGGTTCTTGTTATCATCCTTCCCGCAGCAAAGCTCGCCGGGTGGGTAGCCGTCCAACTCGGCCAACCGTCAGTGCTGGGAAAACTTCTGATCGGAGTCCTTCTCGGGCCCTCCTTATTAAACATCCTGCATGCGCCCATCTTTGGCGGGAACGAGATTTTGCCGGAGACGATTAAGGAATTGGGCGAACTGGGCGTGCTGATGCTGATGTTCATTGCCGGTTTGGAACTGGATATTTCCGAAATGCGTCAATCGGGCAAGGTTTCCGTGCTGGCGGGTACGTTGGGTGTCGTTGCCCCGGTGCTGCTCGGCTGGGGCGCAGGGATATTGTTTGGACTTTCGCACCCGGCAGCCATTTTCCTCGGGCTGACGCTGGGGGCCACTTCCGTGTCCATTTCGGCGCAGACACTGATGGAAATGAACGTTTTACGCAGTAAGGTTGGCCTGGGTCTGCTGGGCGCAGCTGTGTTTGACGATATGCTCGTCATTTTACTGCTTTCCATTTTCACTGGCCTGGTCAGTGGGGGAGGTAGCGCCCTGGATATCATGTTGGTGATTGTCAAAATGGTGGGCTACCTGGCCCTGGCGCTTGCCTTTGGGCGCTTCTTGTTACCCCCTATTCTCAACTGGGTTAAACACCTTCCCATCAGCCAGAATACCCTTTCGCTGGCCGTCTTCATCATGCTTGCCTTCGGCCTGTTGGCCGAGCTACTCGGCGGCATGGCGGCCATCACCGGTGCTTTCCTGGCCGGGTTAATGTTCTCGCAAACCAGTGAGCGGGATAACATCATGAGCCGTATTTCAGCAGTCGCTTACGGTTTCTTCGTACCGATCTTTTTTATCAATATTGGCTTGAATACTGACCTGCGCACTGTGGGCAGCGCTCTTGGCCTGGCCGGGGTGGTTATCCTGGTTGCCATCATTGGAAAGCTGATCGGGGCAGGGTTGGGGGCCCGGCTCAGCGGCTTTTCTTGGCTGGAGAGTACCCAGCTCGGTACTGGAATGATTTCGCGGGGCGAGGTCGGCCTGATCCTGGCTGCCATAGGTGAAAAGATCGGCGTGATGGACCAGGCAACCTTTGCTGCCATTGTTGCCATGATTGTCGTAACGACCCTGATCACCCCCCTGGCCCTGCGCCTGACATTCAATGACGCAATCACACGCCTGTTTACCAAACCGTTGCCAGTACAGGAGAAACCTGCATGAGCATGATTTTGCTTGTCCTTTACGATGCCAATAAATTGCGCGATGTCATGGCAGCCTGGAGCGAAGCCGGGGTAGGTGGGATGACTATCCTGGAAAGCACCGGGCTGGGACGCATCCCCGAGAAAAGAATGCGCGATGACATCCCGCTCATGCCAGATTTGAAGGATTTTTTCCTGCCCACCCCCAGACATCCTGGCAAAACCATTTTTACTGTGGTTGAGAATGAAACGACTGTCGACACAGTAATTGCTGCCACCGAACAGGTGCTGGGAGATCTAAACAAGCCGCACACCGGGCTGCTGGTGGTGCTCCCAACCACCCGGCTGGTTGGCCACAACAAAGAAAAAACCCTCTGAACACAAAAGATACACAGTTCTCCCCTTCCCTGCCTGAATTGGGAAGGGGATTTTTGTTCTTGCCTTCCGTCCCACAAAAAAACCGACGAATGTCACATGTACCAGGCTGGTAAGGATGCTACACTGAAAATTGGACGTTTCTTAACGCGGAGGTGCGTTTATGGGAAGAACTTTTGCATTTATTGGGGCAGGCATCCTATTGCTTGTCGGGTTGTGCTTGGTTGGCTATGCCGCACTAGCATTCATTGGCAGCACCAGCGCCCAAGGTGACTCCAGCTGGCTGGGGCTGGGCGTGGCATTGGGTATTTTTGGGTTGCTGCTCATCACGGGTGCTGCCGGACTGGTCTGGCTCGGTATGCGTGGGCAGAAGACCGAAATCGTCCAACAGGTAAACATGCAAATGGACCTCCCCGGCCAAACCAAAGTGGAACAACTGAAATGCCGGTCCTGTGGCGGCGTGATTACTTCCAAGGATATCCAGATTATGGCTGGTGCTCCGGTTGTCAGCTGCCCGTTTTGCCAGACCACCTACCAGCTGACCGAAGAACCCAAGTGGTAGGGCAACCATACGGAGCACGAGTAATATGAAACCTAAACTGCTCGCTTTCATTAGCATAACCTTGCTGGCATTCCTGTTCACCAATCCGGTCTTTGCACAGAACTATTCTTTTGGGTTAGATCGCGAAGTCGTCCATGTCTACGCAAATGATGACGGCACTATTGATGTTGAGTACTCGTTTACATTTAGCAATTCTCCCGGGGCATCACCCATCGATTTTGTAGATGTCGGCCTGCCCAACAACAATTACAACCTGGGCAACATCACAGCGGATTTGGACGGCAACCCGGTGGCGGTGACAGGGGATTACCAGGGAGAGGGTTGCTGCGGTGTAGCCGTGGAGTTACGAAGCCGGGCAATCCCTCCGGGAGCCAGCGGGACGGTGAATGTTCGCATCCCGGGTATTGAGAAAATGCTCTATCCTGATGACGAAGACAGCCAGTATGCCAGCCTTGTCTTCTCCCCAACCTGGTTTGGTTCGAGTTATGTACGTGGCCAAACGGACCTGACCCTAATCCTTCACCTGCCACCCGGCGTACAACCTGAAGAACCCAAGTACCACGTCCCGAGTAGCAACTGGCCGGGGAACACAGAGCCAATTTACGGCTTTGATGGCGAAGATCGCATTACCTACACCTGGCGCAGCAGCGCCGCCAATGGTTATACGCAATATTATTTTGGTTCATCTTTCCCCCGCCAGTACGTTCCCGCCGACGCCATTTATACGCCTTCTGTTTTCGACCGATTGGGTATCCTACCGGAAGATATGATCGGGTTTGCCATGATGTGCTGTTTTGGTGGCCTATTTTTTGGGTTACCCATCATGGGCGCAGTACAGGCCAATCGGCGCAAAATGCAATACCTTCCGCCAAAGGTTTCAATTGAAGGGCACGGCATCAAACGCGGCCTGACAGCTGTCGAGGCCGCCATCCTGATGGGCCAGCCGCTGGAAAAAATCATGACCATGATCCTGTTTGGCGTCATCAAGAAAAATGCCGCACAGGTCGAAAAACGTGATCCGCTGGAACTTTCCATTATCAAAGATGGCCTGGGAAACCTGCGCGAATACGAAAGGGAATTCCTGGATGCCTTCAAGGAAAAAGACAGCCCCAATCGCCGTAAAGTCCTGCAAACCATGGCAGTTGGGCTGGTCAAAGAGGTGACCAACAAGATGAAAGGCTTCAGCCGCAAGGAAACCATTGAGTATTACACCAGCATCAATGAAAAAGCGTGGCAGCAAATTGCAGCGGCTGGCACACCCGAAATCCAGAGCCAGATGCTCGAGGATGCGCTCGAATGGACCATGCTCGATAAGGATTATGACACCCGCACCCGACGAACATTTACCGGCCCCGTCTTCATGCCAACCTGGTGGGGACGCTACGACCCGGTCTACCGGCAAGCTGCAGGTCCCATGCCAACACTACAGGGCACACAAGGCTCAGGCGGCGGGAAAGCCTCCCTGCCTGGCGCGGATTTTGCCGCCTCGGTGGTTACCAATACCCAGACCTTTGCACAACGCGTCCTGGGTGGTGGTTTTGCGGAGTCGGTCACCCAGGTAACCAATCCGCCTCCTAAACCTTCCTCGTCGCGTGGATACCGGGGCAGCGGCGGTGGGTGCGCCTGTGCCTGCGCTTGTGCCGGCTGTGCCTGCGCTTGTGCCGGCGGCGGACGGTAACAGCATGTTCTGGGAAACCTGGCGACAGCAAAAAGCACCTGCCCGGCTGTTTCACTATTCTATCGAGCAGCCAGGTGAAAAGAGTCGCGTTCACCTGCGGATGGAGCAGGATGGTAACGGCACGTTAATTATCAATGCCAACCGCATCCTGCACCTGAACCCCAGCGCGGCACTGATGGCCAGGCACCTGCTGGAAAGGGGAACAATCTCACAGGTGGCCAGACAGGTCGCAAAGCAATTTGATGTCCCCGAAAATCAGGTGCTGCGCGATATCGAACAATTCCAGCAGCACCTCCAGGACCTGCTCCGCCCGGATGGCGCCTGCCCGATTCATGACATGGAGCTGGAAACGCTCGCCCCGTTCTCAGCCCGTCCGAGCAGCCCATACCGCCTGGACCTGGCCATTACATACCGCTGCAACAACGATTGTTCGCATTGCTACAATGCCCGTGCGCGGAATTATCCTGAACTGACAACCGAGGAATGGAAAAAATGTATTGACAAAGCCTGGGCGCTCGGCATCCCGCACATCATCTTCACTGGCGGCGAAGCCACCCTGCGTGATGACCTGCCAGAGTTGATTGCCCACGCCGAAGCCAACGGCCAGATCACGGGATTAAATACCAACGCCCGTCGGTTGTCCGATTCCCGTTATGTACAACGGTTAAAAGATGCCGGTCTGGATCACATCCAGGTGACGGTCGAATCTTGTGACCCGGACATCCACGATGAAATGATGCAGGCGCGCGGCGCTTGGAAGCAAACCATTGCCGGGCTGAAGAACGCACTGGCCAGCGGCATGTATGTGATGACCAACACAACCATGCTGGTTACCAATGTCCACACCATCCCGGCCACCCTGGATTTCCTGGCAGGAATCGGCGTACCTACCGTTGGCCTGAACGCGCTGATTTACTCGGGGAACGGAGCCAATGTTGGCACAGGGTTGCCGGAAAAAGACCTGCAAGCCCTGCTTGAGATGGCTAGGGAAAAAACCGAGGTCAATGGACAGCGCCTGATCTGGTACACCCCGACCCAGTATTGCCACTTCGACCCGGTGCAAATGGAGTTGGGCGTTAAAGGCTGCACTGCGGCGTTGTACAATATGTGTGTTGAGTCAAATGGGGATGTCCTGCCCTGCCAGTCGTATTATCGGTCCGTTGGCAACCTGCTGCGAGATGACTGGGAAACGATCTGGAACCACCCACTTTGTGTAAGATTGCGCGATCGGCTTTCGCTGCCTGAAAAATGCGACGGGTGTGCGTTGTTGACCGAATGCGGCGGGGGCTGCCCCTTACAATTTGAACTTGACAGCCAACCCGTCCACATATCCATCAACGACCTCGCCGCAGGAGTTTCATGAGCGCCAACCCTGAAATTTGTTACCTGATTGCCATTCCAGACGTCGCCCAGGTAGAAAACCCCGGCGGGCTGATTCGTGGCTTGAAAGATGAACCATACTTCCAGGCTGTGGATATTGACACACAGACCCTCAGCCACGAATCCTTTCGCCTGAACGGTGTCAATGTTTCTGTGTTACGCCAGCGTTTTGACGGACGCATCCAGGTCATGGAGTGTCGCTTTTCGCTTGAATCCCCGCTCTCACAGGCCAGCATCCAGGCCAGGCAGAACCTGCAGGCGGCCCTGCAAGAACGCCTGATTCCCCAGAACATACTGGCCAGTGGTCAGTATGAAGAGTACATCATCTTGCTCATCCAAGAAACCGACGGCACCCCGGATGACTACATCAAAAAGCACGACCAAAACCTGGCACGCTTCATCCGCTCGCAGCGTGAGAGCTTTGATGAATTGCAACTGGCCGAAATCCTTGTTTCCCGCGTTCGGTACTCGCGCGAAGATATGACCCTGGTGGACTGGGAAGGCGCAATCATCTTCGCCCCGGCCGGGGATTTCCAATCCGACATCGAACTCTTGAAAGTTGGCAATTACCAATTGTTGCGTTATCGGATACTCGATCAATCCATTGAAGAAAGCCTTCGCACCATCGGGCACGAATTCATCACCAAAAACCGGGGATTGCTCGGCCTGGGGCCTACACGCAACTCCCTGCGGCGCATTATCAATCTGCGGCTTGAGCTTATGCTGGATTTTGAACACACCTCGCAGAACCTGTTGCTGATTGGCGATTGGTACACCGCCAAACTCTATCACGTCATCCAGGACGAACTCTATCTCGCCAACTGGCGCGAGAACGTACAAAGCAAACTGGAAACCCTCGAAGACATCACCCACACCATCCAGGAGAACTTCTCACTCACCTGGCGCGGATTAATGGAACAAGTGGAGCTCGGTGGCTGGATCCTGCTCCTGATTGGCTACTTTGTACTCTTCTACCTGGATTGGGTCGCAGCCCACTGAACGGAGGTCTCATGCAAATCGTACATCGCATCGCATCTTTTTTCAAATCCGTCCAGCCTTTATCAGAAGGCATCTATCACTACCGGTCCAGCGCACAAGACAAAGCGCCCTACCGGCTGCACCTGCGCCTGCAGAAGAACGGAACAGGCCTGCTCATAGTTAATGCCAGCACCGTGCTACAACTCAACCCGACCGCCGCCGAATACGCCTACCATTTCATTCGCGGCGCAACCCCACAAGATGCCGCCCACCAGGTCGCCAGCCGTTACCGCATCAGCAGGCAGCAAGCCGAGCAGGATTACCACGACTTTGCCGAGAAAATTGAGAGTCTGGTCGAAACCCCAGACCTTGATCCCGTTACCGTTCTCGAACTTGACCAGGCAGCCCTGCACAGTGCGGAACTGGCCTCCCCCTTGCGACTTGACTGCGCCCTGACCTATCGCCTGCCTCCTGGCTCTGACCCGTTAAACGCCCCGACCAAAAACGTCAGCCGCGAGTTAACCACAGCCGAATGGATGACCGTACTGGACAACGCCTGGGCTTTCGGCATCCCACACATCACCTTTACTGGCGGCGAAGCCACCCTGCGAGATGATCTTCCAGATCTAATTGCCCACGCCGAAGCCAATGGCCAGGTCTGTGGCCTGCTGACCGACGGGCACAGACTGGTAGATGAAGCCTACCTCAATACATTGTTGCAAACCGGCCTGGATCACTTGATGATTGTCCTGCCTACCCAGAAAGAACCCAACTGGCAGGCCATTCAAAATTCATTGGCTGCCGATATTTTCCTGGCTGTTCATTTCACCCTGACGCCTAAAAATGCGGTCAAGGCAGAAGGCATAATCAGGCAACTTCACCAGGCGGGTATTGAAGCCATCAGCCTGAGCGAAACAGACGTCTCCCTGCAAGAGCAGTTATCGTACCTGTCCGACCGGGTCGAACACCTCGGGCTCCACCTGGTTACAGACCTGCCAGTCCCTTACTCTGCCGAAAATCCGGTCACGTTGGAAATGATCGAGGACGCCACAGGCGCAGGCCGAGCCTGGCTTTACATCGAACCTGACGGGGATGTCCTCCCATCCCAGGGTATGGCAGGAAAGATACTGGGAAACATCCTGCAAAATCCCCTGCAAGAGATTTACAAACCTTAACCCGCAAGATAAAACACACAAAAAAGGGCTGGCCCGCAATTTGGACCAGCCCTTTTAGCAATCAACTTTCTTATTTCCTTACTTACTCAACCTTAATCAAGACCGCTTGCACCGCTACACGAGATCGATATGTATTGGTGATTGGGTCATATTCCTTACAGGTAATCAAGGTCAGCCAGGCTTCATCCTTGGCGCCCAAGACGGTCGTATCCGCCGGGCCAACCTGCCGGACACTGCGCACCTCGTAGGTGTATTTCTGCCCGAACGCGTGGATGATGATCTTGTCACCCCATTTCAGTGTTCCGAGGTTGACAAACGGTCCGGGGTTGCCCAGCGAGTCGTAAACATGCGCTGTCAAGGCACTGTTACCCTGCCAGGTCGGGAAGGCAGTCCCGTTCAGCCAGCCTGCCTGGTTCCCCAGCCAGGTGACATCCCATTTGCCATCCTTGAACGGCACACCGAGGATGGGCAGGTTAACCTTGAGCGCTGGAATTTCCACGCTCAAACCTGATTGCTGTGTGTAGGCCAGTTCTTCCGGCTGGATCGGCAGGGTGGTGAACATACCAGGCGCAAAGCCGGTATTGGGTAATAGGTCAGCCGCTGACGGCGCCACCCAGCTTGCAAGCGCAGTGGCAACAATCTGCTCGCCGGGATCGTCCGTATCATCATCACCGGTTAAGTCTGCATCAATGGTTGCGATGTTGTTGACCTCTGTGATCCCGTTATCGACACGAACATTGAACGTGATGTAGAGTTCATTATCTGCATTGGTTTCGTCCGTTGAGCCAAGGTCTGGGCCCAACGTACCAATCCAAACGATACGACCACGCGGGTAGGTAATGGTCGGACCTTCATAATAACAGTAGGTCGTTGTTGTCTCACCACCCGGGTTGACAGGGTCAGGAACACAGCTGACACCGACATCCGTTGAGCCAAACGGGGCAAGGAAGGGCACGCCCGTTCCGCTCGCCGGGCCAGAAGCTTCATAAGTTGTCCCAGCCGGGATCGGATCCGAGACCTCAGCCACTGAAGCAAAGTTATTATCGTTGATCCAGATCATCGTCCAACGCAACAAGGGCAGACCGGCATCGTCAAAGGTTTTGAAGCCAAATGGCGGGTCAAAGATGTTGGCCGGGAAGTTCACCGGGGTCGGGTCGTCATTGTCAGTCGGGTCGTCGTTGTTATCCGGGTCAGGGTCCGTCCCATCCTGCGAGTCATCATCAACCGTGGTCGAATTGTACGTTCCATAAGCAATGGCCGTGTTCTGATATGGCCCAGCATCATCCGGAATGACACGAACCACAAATTGAATGTTGCGACTTTCCCCTATCGGCAAAGTATCCGTACCATCCAACAGGGTGATATCCGCATCTCCGTCGTAGTTGGTATTGATAGAGAGCGTTGTGCTTGAAATACTACGCACCTCGATGCTCAAACCCGGGAAGGTGGCCGTCAAGTCATCTGTAATCTGAACGTCCTCCAGATCCACTGGGCCAAAGTTGCTCACCACCAGGCTAAAGGTAATATCGAAAGTACCCGGGGCAACGCGTGTCACACTGGTGACCTGTTTGGCAATGCCAATTACTGGAATATCCGTCGGTGTGCTGGTCGGCGTCGGCGTATTCGTCGGCGTATTCGTCGGTGTGTTCGTCGGCGTATTCGTCGGTGTGTTCGTCGGTGTGTTCGTCGGCGTATTCGTCGGCGTGTTCGTCGGCGTATTCGTCGGCGTATTCGTCGGTGTGTTCGTCGGCGTATTCGTCGGTGTGTTCGTCGGCGTGTTCGTCGGCGTGTTCGTCGGCGTGTTGGTCGG
>JANJTV010000089.1 GCA_024710905.1 Anaerolineales bacterium
CAGCGGTCAATGAATCCTTGACGCAGACCATCAAGCTGGGTCCAGCGAGAAGACGCACGATCTTTGTAAGCCATGCAGTCTCCTTAAATGTTAATGCCGGGTGCCCGGACCAGTACCTTGGATCTGGCAGTGGCCGCGTTGGTGGATCGGCTTGTCTTCTTTGCGCGACGCTGGGATTGCACATTGCTACCAATGCGGACATCAGCCTCTGCACTCTCCTTCAAGTTCTCGAAGAAGTTGCCTTGCCCCTTGATAAGGCCACGCATTTTGTTCTGCAGAGAGAGGGTCTGCCTACTAGCACTACCCGCAGCAGACTGCGAGTTCATGAAGCGTTTACCCAAGTCTGCGTAATCCGCATACAGGATATTGCGCTCGGCAATGCGGACAGGGTTATCACCAATAGCGATCAACGGATTCTTAGGATCATCCACAAAGAGCCGCTGCACTGCCGTGATGTAGTTCTGCTGCGCCTTGTCAAACTCTGCTTGTGATAGGTTCTCGGGGCTAACACGCTCCATGCCCAGCCGCTTATAGACGTCATCAGCGGTCGTGTTGGCGATCAGTTTATCACCTGTCCGTGTCCCGCGCACATGCGCCCAAGGGTCGAAGCCAGCAGGATCGAACGTCTGCATGTCTGGCAGGTAGTTGCCCTGCTGCAGGAAGTTTGAGATCGAGCTTACCTCAGGCAGAGCACTGCCCATGAAGTTAGCTTCGTAGCGGTCTAGCTCAAGTTGCTGACCCCTAGCAGCACGGGGATCATCAGGCGCCACATAGCTTGCTCTCGCAGCGTCGGCTTCGGACTCCGCTCTTAGTAGCTGAGTCTTGTAACCCTCTGCAGCTTCAGACCAAGAAGCTCCCTCCCACGTGGTACGGTAAGTTGGTGCAGTCTTCTTAGCCATCACTTACCTTAGATGTTAATGCCAGAGCCACCAGCATCCGACGAGTAGAAGCTTTGTCGAGTAGTGCGCTTGCGGGTGCCAGCACCTTCCTCTTCCAGAGACACATCAACTTCCTCGGGGGCTTGCTGCTGATTAGCTGCGATCTCTTCAAGCATTGCCTGCTCTTGCTTCTGTCGAGCCATCTCCTGCTCTCGCGTCAGTTGCGCAGCCTTAGCCTCTTGAGCTTGCTGTTGCCGCTGTTGCTCTGCAGCTTTCTGCGTAGCCTTGGCTTGTTGCTCTGCAGCTTTCTTAGCAGCATCCGCCGCTCGACTTGCTGCTTCATTCTGTGCATACGTGCTGCCAGCAGCCATAGCGAGGCCAGCAATCTCCATACCAGTGCACATGTTATACTTCCTTGTAAAGTACCATTGCGTTGTCAATGAACCCTTGCCTACGATACAGTCTAGCAAGAGCTTCATGCTCTGTCGCCAACGATGTACCCACAAGGATGCGTGTTGCTCCTGTTGCTTGGGCAATGTCTTGCATTGTCCTCATAACAGCAGCGAAGCTACTATGGCCTGCAATCTTGAAGACGCCAAGCTCACAGAAGTCTTTCACTGCAGCATTGTACCAAGGACTGACAATGCAATAGAACAGAAGATATGATTCATCTATCACTACTACATTGACTAGTCCTTGCTTTAGTACAGAGATTGCATCATCTGGGTTGTATCTGCTCTTCCAAGAAGGTACAGAGTCAATCTTCGATTGCAATGCCTTACAATGCCTTTCAATTTCTTCTTGATGTAACTCCCGAAACATAGCCTTCTCTCAAGAGCTTAAGCACATGTTGAATGCCTAGCATGAAGCCAGCTTGTAGTTCACGGGTGGCGTTAGACACAAAGGGTGGAAGCACTTGGCCTTCCAATCTCTTGTACTGTTCTGCTGACAAGACGACAACTTCTTGAATTTCTTCGTCCATGTTTCTATCCTTATAGTGTACTGCTTAGCTTACGAGAAGAAGTACTCAGACTCAAGCACTGCTGCTAGATCAAGGTTGCCCTTGCTCGGCATTGCCTTGAACGTTACCTCGGGATACCTTGCAGCGAACTGCGCAAGCGGATCATTGCTCTCGTACATATCCACGAACACACTGCGGATTAGCTTATACAGTACTGGTGCATCTGCGGCGTGGGTGCCGTAGTCATCGTGGATCATGGCCAGAGCGTCAATGCCCTGAGCCTTGGCTGCATTGATGGTCAATGTCAGATGCGCTGCATCAAGGCTATGCACGAAGTTAGGGGCAATGCCGTTCCTGTGCTTGCGCGGGTGTGCATCCTTGCTCTCGCTCGGGACGAGGATCTTGGTAGCACCGCACAGCTTGGTATTGATGCGATGATCAATCTGCTCCCAATACGACTGGATGACAGGGAAGCCTGACGGAGATACCCACATTATCTGGCTATGCCCAGCCTTGAGGATCAGGCCCGACGCATCTTGCAGCCACTCCATAGCCTCGCGTGCCTTGACCACGACATCGCCAATGGACTCCCATACCGGGAAGGACAGGAAGGCACTAGCCCTGCGGTACTCATCCTTGGCAAACTCGGGCACCTTGCCTGCCTTGAGGTAGTCACCCTCAATGAACTCGGCACTGCTGAACCTCGTGCTACCGTAGGGCAGAGTCATCACACTGCGCTTAACCAGCGTGCGATTCATGCCATGCTTGAGCCAGCGTTGCCGGTACGATTCACGATTCTCGTCAAGGCCAGTCATTGCACCAAGGCGCATCTTAGTGACATCGGCCACCATCTGATAGATATCGTTGGGCTTAGGGCCGGGTATCAGGTTCGTCGCCCTGCCGCCAATCTCGTCGCGGAGCATGGCAGAAAAATTCTGCAATCCGTTACACGACCCGTCCATACCTACAGCAATGCGGGACACGAAGGCGTCACCCTTGGTCTGCCACTCGGCAAACTCAAAGCACCAAGCGAGGAACTGCAGCGGGCTGTCTGCCTCAGTCCAGTCACGGTAGCCGATAGGATCAGAAGCGATAGCCATGAATGCTTCCTTGCGGTCCATGACCCACTTGACCCTATCCTGCAGGCTGGCCTTGTCGAAGCCGAAGCGGTTTGCACCAGCAATGCAGAACCAATCCTGAGACTTCCTGCTCAGCAGCGGCTTACCGTCAGCGAACTCAAGCAGTGCCTTCTGCATGTCCGAGCCTTGCGGAGACACGCCAGTAGTCAGAGCGTACAGCCGGCCACGGAAGTCTGCAGCATAGACGAAGT
>JANJTV010000018.1 GCA_024710905.1 Anaerolineales bacterium
ACAATCCACAGGCGCTGGGTCTCAGCGCCGTCATAGTACTGGATAATCAACAGGGGCACGCTGGCGGGCAGCAGGATGGATAATTTGTTGGCATGCCGGGTCACCTGAATGCCGCTGAAAATGGCAATGCCCCACAACAGGAAGCTCATTGTGGTAAGGAAGAACACCGGGTCTTGTACAGGCTGGCCGTTGAACAGCCGGTTGATGGAGTACCCCAGGCGTAATCCCAGGCTGGCCAGGCGCTCATAGGCCTGGCCTTCGAGGGCGATCATGCCGCCCAGCAACCAGGGGATGATGAATAGGCTGTACCCCCCGATGATTAGGTGAATCACTGGCGACTTGAATCGGCTGACTCCCAGTGCCAGGCCTAGGCAAGCCGCCAGCAAGGCCACCAGCTGCAACCTTTCCATGCCCGGCACCCAGCCTGTTACTACCAGGCGCACAGACAGGCTGGCAATCATCAGGACGAACAGGATCGCTGTGACCCAATTCCAGTCACGGCGGGTTTGTATCTGCATATTTCGAGTGTACAATAAAAAACAAAGTTCCGTCAATTTCAGGAGGCTGACATGAATGAATTGCTTGAGATGGGCATCCCGTTGATTTTATGGTTCCAGTCGCTGGGAGGCTGGCTGGCCACGCCGATGGAATTCTTCTCCTTCCTCGGTTCGGAGGAATTCTTCCTGTTGATCCTTCCCGCCCTGTACTGGTGTGTAGACAGCCGCCTGGGCGTACGGGTAGGGGTTATCCTGCTGCTCAATGGCAGCCTGAACGCTTCTTTAAAGCTACTGTTACACTCCCCGCGCCCGTACTGGGTCAGTGCTGAAGTCCAGGCGCTTGCAACAGAGACATCCTTTGGCGTACCCTCGGGTCATGCCCAGGTGGCTGCCGGGGTTTGGGGGATGCTGGCCAGCCAGATTAAGAAGAATTGGGCCTGGCCTGCTGCCATCTTTGTTATTTTCATGATCGGCATCTCACGCCTTCACCTGGGAGTGCACTTCCCCCTGGACGTGGTTGTCGGGTGGTTGGTGGGCTTTCTAATACTGTGGATCGTGCTCCGTTACTGGGATGCGGCGGCGGCGTGGGCTGCTTCAGGCAGCCTGCTTCGGCAGGTGGGGCTGGCGTTTGGCGCCTCCATGGCGTTGATCCTGGTTGGTGTCATTTCTTTGCTATTATTACAAAATTGGGAACTGCCGCAGGGCTGGATGGATCTCGCCGCGCAATCTGGTGCAGAGGAACTGCCTGCCCCGGTTACCCTGGAAGGGGTGATTACTTCCGCTGCAACCCTGTTTGGGTTTTGGGCAGGCCTGGCCTGGATGAATACCCGTGGCGGCTTTTCGGTGGATGGCAGCCTTTGGCAGCGTGCGGGACGTTATTCACTGGGTGTCCTGGGCATTCTGGTCCTGTGGTACGGGCTGGGGCTGGTTTTCCCGCGTGGAGAAGAGATTATCTCTTACAGCCTGCGGTTTGTTCGCTATGCCCTGGTTGGCGTGTGGGTTTCCGGCGGCGCACCATTCCTTTTCTCAAAACTGCGGTTGCTTTCAAAGTAACCGATGGGTTGCGGCTTATCTTGCAAACTTGCAAGGTGGCATGAAGCCGCAATGATAGGATGCGGGTCGGCAGCGCTTCCTTTGATATAATCAACCCGCAATTCAGACCACTCACAGGCAGCTAAATGACGTTGGAGCAAGGAACGCTCATTAATGGGCGTTACAGAATTCTGGATATTCTCGGCCAGGGGGGGATGGGCTCTGTTTATCGCGCCATGGATGAAAACCTTGGCGTGGAAGTGGCTGTTAAAGAAAACCTGTTCACCACAGATGAATACTCCCGCCAGTTTCGGCTGGAGGCGGTCATCCTGGCCAGCCTTCGTCACCCGAACCTGACCCGCGTCACTGACCATTTTGTCATGGAAGATCAGGGCCAGTACCTGGTGATGGATTACATTGAGGGCGAAGACCTGCGCCAGCGCATGGAACGTCTGGGAAACATCCCTGAGGAAGACGCGATCCTGATCGGCTCTGCGATTTGTGACGCGCTCTCTTACCTGCATACCCGCAAGCCGCCCGTTTTGCACCGTGATATCAAGCCCGGCAACGTAAAGGTTACCTCTGACGGGCGCGTGTACCTGGTGGATTTTGGCCTGGCCAAGCTGGTGCAGGGCAGCCAGACTACAACCACTGGTGCGCGGGCCATGACTCCCGGCTATTCGCCCCCGGAACAATACGGCACTGCCCGAACGGATCCCCGCTCTGACATTTATTCACTTGGCGCAACCCTGTATGCCGCCCTGACGGGGGTTATCCCTGAAGATGGACTGGCGCGGGTCATGGATAACCTGCAGCTTACCCCCATTCGAAAAAGCAACCCGGCTGTTTCCCGGCGGCTGGCCACGGCGATTGAGAAAGCCATGGAAGCCTACCCGGATGACCGTTACCAGACCGCGGATGAATTTCGGCGCTCCTTGTTGAACTCGAGTTCCAAAACCCAGCGATATACCGACCTGGATATTCATTTTAGTGTTGCACCACCCCCGGCAGGTGAATTGGCTACCGAGGCTGCCAAGCCACCTTCAAAGCCAATTGACCGGGTGGTGGATGTTGTCACCTCGTTCACTACCCGCCTGCGACGCCGCACCCGGCGGGTGGCCTCCGGCGGTATCTGGCTGGGCAGTATTTTGTTGCTGATCAGCCTGTGGTTC
The DNA here is from genome assembly GCA_024710905.1 of Anaerolineales bacterium. GTDB lineage: Bacteria > Chloroflexota > Anaerolineae > Anaerolineales > Villigracilaceae > JANJTV01. Next base: position 2,702 of record JANJTV010000018.1, read on the forward strand.
CTGTTTGCCAACCCGTCTTTGTTGCCGTCCATGCTGGTGTCCATGCTCCCGCCGGATGTGGCGAAAACATATATGCCCGCCGCTGTCGGGACGGCCACTGCCGAGCCGATAGGGCTTGTACCTGACCAGCCGACTGAGACCCCGACAGCAACCCTGGAACCAACCATTACGCCAACCATTTCCCCAACCGTCACACCGATGGGTGGTGGTACCGGTCAGATTGCTTTTGCTTCCAACCGTACGGGTATTGCACAAATTTATATTGTTAATGCTGATGGCACCGGGTTACGCCCGCTGACCAATGAGCAGGATGGCGCCTGCCAACCGGATTGGGCCCCTGACGGGTCTCGCCTGGTCTACGTTTCCCCATGCCCTGGCCGCCAGGATCAATACCCCAATTCAAGCCTGTTTGTCATCAATGCCGACGGGAGTGGCCGCACCCCGTTACCAACCACCCTGGGCGGGGATTTTGAACCAGCCTGGTCGCCTGATGGCAACCGTATTGCCTTTACCTCCCTGCGTGATGGTTTTATGCAGATTTACCTGCTCAACCTGGAAAACAACCAGGTCACTCAGCTAACCGATGCCCGCGCCTTTGGCACGGGGACCTATGCCCGGCAGCCTGCCTGGAACCCATTTGGTACACAACTGGTTTATGTGTTGCGCCGCACTGGCACCACCCAGATATGGTTGATGACAGATTCACCAATCACTGTCCCGAACAGGCCCAACGAACAATTGATTGCCAGCGGTTCTGTCACCAACGATTTCCTGCCGATTTGGTCCCCGGATGGTGATGTGATAGTTTTTAACCAGACCAATCTCGATGCCTCCACCCCGGCCTCGCTGTTTCGTATTCGTTATGAAGACCGGCTGACGCGCCAGGCGGTCCGGGTGGATATCCCTGCGCCGATTGTGGACGTGGCCTTTTCAACCGATGGATTCTGGTTTGCTTTTGAGTCCAAAGTGACTGAGTCTACCAACCACGATATCTTCATTTCGACAGTCAATGGCGCCAATCGCAAGCAATTGACCACCGACCCGGCCACCGATTTCGACCCGGCCTGGCGGCCTGTGCTGCCCCCACCTGCGCCCTGATTGATTTCCCTTGTCCCTTATGCTGAATTTCATCAGGTCATTACTGACCCGTGAGAATGGCTGGGCATTGCTGATTGCACTAATCCTGGTTTTGCTGACCATCCTGACCTCCAATGACGCCCCGTTGTGGATCTACCAGGGGTTTTAGATGACCCTTCCCCATATTGTTCTTGGTGCGGCCATCGTGTTACTTGCCACGTCCCTGTTCAGTGGGAGCAAACGTGGCTTTTTCTTGTTTATCGCCAGCATCCTGGCCACCTATGCCTTGCAGCCTGCCCTGCCGATTCGCGGGCTGGATTTCTGGCTGCCTACTATGACTCTGGGCCTGATTGCCGCCTGTTGGGTGGTGGTCACGCCGCAAGGACAGCTTCGATCCTGGCAGGCCTTCCAGGCTGCGGCATGGATGCTGGCCATTGTGGTTCTGCTCGGGCTGACGCGGTACCTGCCCATGGATGCGATCCTGACGGCTTCCATTCCGCCGCGGGTTGAGCAGGTTGGCCTGCTGTTGGTTGGCCTGGCCGGGCTGGTGATTGTTCTGGCCTGGCTGCCCAAACCCAACTGGAAGGCCGTTGCAGGGATATTGGTTTTGCTGCTCGCGTTGGTTGCGCTCAAATCACCGGAGGCTGGCCTGTCGGTAGCCCGCTTGCTGCGTTCCATCAACGGGCAAGGATTGGAGACTGCTTCTGCCTTTGATGTCCGCTGGATTGGTTTTTCTTATTTTGCTTTCCGGCTGATCCACACCCTAAAAGATGGGCTGGATGGTCGCCTACCAGGGGTCAGCTTGCGCGAGTATGTGACCTATGTGATTTTCTTCCCCGCGCTCGCGGCCGGGCCGATTGACCGCCTGGAACGGTTTCTCAAAGACCTGCGAACGGAATTTGTCCTGGCGCAGGTGGATTGGGATTTTGTCTTTGGGCGGCTGACGCTGGGCCTGTTGAAAAAGTTCGTGCTGGCTGACAGCCTGGCGCTGATGGCGCTCAACCCACAGAATGCCGGGCAGGTGCAGTCTGCGCCGTGGGCCTGGGTCTTGCTGTATGCCTATGCCCTGCAAATTTATTTTGATTTCAGCGGGTATACCGACCTGGCGCTGGCGCTTGGGCGGTTGGCGGGTATTCAATTGCCCGAGAACTTTAACCAGCCGTACCTGAAACCCAACCTGACCCAGTTTTGGAACAACTGGCACATGAGCCTGACGCAGTGGTTCCGGGCTTATGTGTTTAACCCGCTCACCCGATCTTTGCGTGGTACGAAAGCATCTGTATGGCTTATCATCCTGCTGACCCAGCTGGTGACGATGACCCTGATCGGTTTGTGGCATGGCATCACGTTAAATTTTGTGCTGTGGGGGATGTGGCACGGGCTGGGTTTGTTTGTGCATAACCGCTGGCAGGATGCCTTCCGCGCTCCCATTTCTGCCTGGGCCAGTACTCCCCTGCGCCAGCAGGCGCTCTCGCTGTTTGGCTGGTGGCTGACGTTTCATTACGTTGCGCTAGGCTGGGTCTGGTTTGTGCTGCCGACGCCGGGGCTGGCGCTGGGCTTTTTGGCGCGGTTGTTTTCATGATGAGAAACTCACCTGTCCTGCGTTCCTTGTTCAAAGGCCTGCTGCTCTACCTGCTGGTTGCCCTGTTGCTGCCTTTCGCGCCTGAAATGGGACACCTGAGCGCCTATAACCTGCTTTTTCCCGGTCGGCCGCGTTTCCCGTTTGGCGAAACCCCGGCGCTTTCCTATAACCTGAGTCTGTATAACCTGCCGGCCATGTTTGCCGCACATGAGATCAGTCAACCTCGGGCGGCGGATGAATTCCGCGTAATCGTGATTGGCGACTCATCGGTCTGGGGCACACTGCTCAGGCCGGAAGAAACCCTGCCCGGCCAACTCAACCGGCAGGGACTGGCCTTTTGTGGCAAACCGGCCCGTTTTTACAACCTGGGCTACCCGACCATTTCACTGACCAAGGATTTGCTGTTGCTGGATGCCGCCGCTCACTACCAGCCGGATTATGTCATCTGGCTGGTCACGCTGGAGGCCTTCCCGCTGGACAAGCAGCTGGCATCCCCGCTGGTGGCCGGGAACAGCGAAGTCGTCCGGGCGATGGCCGCCCGTTATGACCTGCCGCTGCATTTGGAAACCCCGGGCTACTGGGAGCGAACCCTGTTCGGGCAGCGCCGCGACCTGGCAGACCTGATCCGTTTGCAGTTGTACGGGGTGCCCTGGGCGGCCACCGGCATCGACCAGGCTTATATGGATGATACCGCCCGCCCGCAGGTTGATTTTGAAGACGGGCAGGATGCCTATTACGACCTGGCTCGCCCGCTGGATGAAACCGCCCTGGCCTATGATGTGCTGGCAGCAGGCATGGAACGTGGCCCTGCGCCGGTGCTGCTGGTCAATGAACCGATGCTGATCAGCGACGGGCAAAACAGAGACACCCGTTATAACTTTTATTATCCGCGCTGGGCCTATGATGACTACCGCGCCCAGCTCGCTGGGCGGGCTGACCGTTCCGGCTGGGATTACCTCGACCTGTGGGACCTGCTGCCTGGCAGCGAAAACTATACCAATAGCGCCATTCATCTCACCCCGGCGGCGCAGGCGGACCTGGCCCAGGCCATTGCGGCGCAGCTTTCCCCGGCCTGCCGCTAACCCTTCGCAAGGAATTTATTCCTTCCCAACCAACAGACTGTGGTAAAACTGGATTTATGGCTCTCGGCAAAGGTGACCTGCTCCGCGGACGATACCGCATTCTGGCTTCCCTCGGGTTGGGCGGCATGGGCGCGGTGTACAAGGCCTTTGACGAAAGCCTGAAAGTGGATGTGGCGGTCAAAGAGAACCTGTTCATCACTGACGAATACGCCACCCAGTTCCGTACTGAAGCCGAAATCCTGGCCAGCCTGCGCCATCCCAACCTGCCGCGCGTGACCGATTATTTCGTGGTCAACAACGTCGGCCAGTACTTGGTGATGGACTTCATCGAAGGGGAAGACCTGCGCCAGCGCATGGAGCACAATCAGTTTGTCAGCGAAGAAGACGCCATCCAAATTGGCGCCAGCTTGTGCGAAGCGCTGACCTACCTGCACAGCCGCAAACCACCGGTGCTCCATCGTGACATCAAGCCCGGCAATGTGCGTATTGCTCCCGACGGGCACGTTTACCTGGTGGATTTTGGCCTGGCCAAACGGGTCGAGCACGAAAGCGAACAAACTTATTCCGGCGCGCAGGCCATGACCCCTGGCTATTCGCCGCCCGAGCAATATGGCTCGGCCCGTACCGATGCCCGTACAGACATTTATTCGCTTGGTGCAACGCTTTATGCTGCGTTGACCGGCATCATCCCTGAAGATGCCCTGCTTCGCGCCGTGGATGGCGATAAACTCAAACCAATCCGCAAACTCAACCCGCGCATCACCCCGCGCCTCGAGTCAGTTGTCATCAAGGCCATGGCCATCCAACCGGCGGGGCGTTACCAGTCCGCAGCCGAGTTTGGCAAAGCCCTGCGTGGCGAACTTGACCCCAAGCCCATGTTAACCCAGGCCGCCGCAGAAGCCCTGACGGTTCCTCCTGTAGAAGAATCCCGACCCAGGACAGGCCGCCCGAAACCTGCCACCGCCCCACTTAAGAAAAGTGGTTTCCAATGGGGATGGCTGTTCCTGCTGGTCTTTTTGTTGACGATTGGTGCCGGATTCCTGGCGGTTAATCCCGGCCTGGTGACGGGCGCAGCCGGGGCCGTTTTCCCGTTCCTTGAGCCAACCCCAACGCCCCCGCCAAGTGCAACGGCCACTCTGCCGCCCACTGCCAGCCAGACAGCAACCATTGAACCCACTACCACACTGGTACCAACCCAAACCCCCGAACCAACGGCCACGCCCGAGGCCCAGCCTGAAGCTACGCAACAGGCTGGTGTCCCGACACCCAGCCCCGAGCCTGGCCCGCCCCAGATCCTGTATGCATCCCTGCAGGGCAGCACGGCCCAGTTGTTTATCGCAGGCTTGGAGGAAACAGAATCACGCCCGGTCTTCCCGGTGGAAGGCGGCGCCTGCCAGCCGGATTGGTCGCCGGATGCGGCGCGGATTGTGTTTGTTTCCCCCTGCACAGCCCGCCAGGATACGTACCCGGATGCCAGCCTGTACCTGCTGGACCTGGCCACCGGCCAGGTTGAAGCCCTGCCATTGGGGGGCGATGGGAATTTTGAACCGGCCTGGTCACCGGATGGTCGCCGGATTGTTTTTACTTCGCTGCGCGACGGGCACCAGCAGGTGTACTTGTATGACCTGGAGACACGCGGGGAATTGCGGCTGACCACCACCGAGGCGACCATCCTGACGCGCCACCCGGTCTGGTCGCCGGATGGCGGGGTGATTTACTTCTCGATGCGCCGTTTTGGCCTGTACCAAATCTGGCGCATGGCCCCGGACGGTCAGGGGCAGGAACAGGTCATCCGCAGCGGCGGGGGGATGAATGATTTCCTACCTGCGGTTTCGCCGGATGGTTCCACCCTGTTGTTCAGCCAGACTGGCCGCGACATTACCGACCTGCCGCGCCTGATGCGCTATCTGCTGGACGGCTCCCAGCCGCTGGGCGAGCGCATTGTTTTGCCAGAACCGATCACGGATGTCAGTTTCTCGCTTAATGGCCAGTGGGTGGCTTATGAGACCAGCGACGGGCGCAACCAGGATATTTACCTGTACAACGTGGAAACCGGCCGCGCCCAGCGCTGGACCACCAGCCCGCAGGCCGATTTTGACCCGGTCTGGCAGCCGTAGGAAAGGGAAACTTTTTAGAAATGCTTCATGACTTTCGGTGTTCTTTTTAGATCGAGAATCAAATGGGGCTTTATGGAGAATTCAATTTTTAATGAGTTGTTAAGCATTTTTGCTTCGACAAATTACCGATTTAGATCTCATTTCGATTTGACCCTTCTCTTACAACAGAAGGGGTATTTTCAGAATATAGAGCAACACAAAGCTGTCAGCATAGTTTGGGATCACTTAAATCGTCCGTCTGCTACTTACCCATTTTGCTCTATTGACAAAGGTGGTGAAATTTTATGGGGGTTAGAAAAATGGTTGCCTCCAAAAAAGAAAATTCCTTATACACGGCGGGGCCATAAAGAAAATCTAAAAATTGGGGAGGAGATACAACACACGATATCTGCGGCCGGGAATGAAATAACTAATGGAATATTTCCTTTGCGAGGGTCGCATGCTGCGAGATTCTTAACCGCGATGGATTACAAGCAAAGCGAATATTCGGTTGTCGAACTAAGCTGTTATGGTAGCGAGAAGCTTATATGTTTAGTCACTCAAAGATCAAAGAATTGGGTTATTGAAGGTAAGGCATTGCATCATTGGTATTTGGAAAATGGTCTAACCCCCGGCGACAAAATATGGCTATGTGTTGAAAATATTAATCCTCTGGCTTTGAAGCTTTATACTGAGTGGGATAGAGATGTTGATACTTATCGCAGATATGAACAAAGACGACAGATTAATAATTTGTCAACAACTATTTTGCCAATTAGAGATATTATATGGCTTTATTTCAAGAGAACTCAAAAAATTTCTCATATTCGAGATGTAATTCAGGTGGTGCTTGCCGAAAGGCCTGAAATTAGCCAAAAAAGTATTGGAAGTTGTCTTGGAGTAAATAATCATCTTTTTTCAAAAGTCGGGGGGAAAGATTATTGGGGTTTGAAAGAGTGGGGCTTAGAATCAATCCAACGCAGTGTACCAGTATACGATTCTAATGATGGTTTGGTCAATACCCTTGATAATTCTGTTGAAAAAGTTTCCATTGATTATATTCTTGCTAACATAGTTGCTGAAGATTTAGTATATAAAATTTTGCGAAATTCTAGTGAAGGGCTGAGTGTTTCTCAAATCACTGAAAAGGTAGCGAGTTATTTCGGTATTAATAGAGATTTTTTGGCAAGAACCACATTTTTCAATTCATCTGATAGAAGGTTTGTGCGATTGTTGGATGGTAAATTTGCTTTGCGTGATAATCTTGAGGAAGTAATCACTGATTTGAAGAACCGTGAAGATGTATTGTTAAAAGACTTAGAACACGCAGAAAAAAAGATTCAAAATCTTGCGGATGAATTAATCTCTGTGAAGGAGCGTTATGAGATGTTAAGAGCCAGAGATCTAATCCTTAAAAATGCAATTGTGTCAGAGTTTTTATCGGAGATCATTTCTCGATTGGGTTACTCTGAACTTCAGGATATTTTCCATAACATACGTCAGAAATTTAATCTTCACGAATAGAGGTTATCCAATGAGTCTAACCCGTTTTACTGTTCCGTGGAAAGTTGGAAAAGGTATAGCTTTAAAGATGCCAGATAGTTTTTCTTCTCTCTTTTCAGGTGTCCAAGAAAATTTTGCTCTCTTAATGCAAGATGAAAAGGGGCAAGAATTCCCTGTTATATATAATGCAATTCGTAATGAAATACTTATCCAAGGCTTGATAAATTGGCTTCGCGATTATGAACCGAAACTTGCAGACTTGATAATCATTGATTTATTGGATTTGAAAGGTGAATATGGAAATGCTGAAAGTTTATCAGTATTAGGAATTCAGCATGTACATGGAACAAAGAAAGTAAAAAGAGACTTTTAAAAAGCTAAGAAATTCTTTTTGAAAGCGTTATAAGTAGATCCTAATGATTAGGATAGCAATTATTACATGGGATTAATTAACTTGCTAGGATTAGGATAAGAGAAAAATGTTGAAGAAGCATTGAATTACTTTGAGAAAGCAT
>JANJTV010000022.1 GCA_024710905.1 Anaerolineales bacterium
CGCTTCGACGCCTTCTATATGGCCGAAGACTACCACCAGGAATATTTCACCAACAATCCGCTCCAACCCTATTGCATGGCCGTGGTAGCGCCAAAGGTTGTAAAATTCCGCAAACAATTTACAGATCGGTTAAAGAAATAATGTTCCGGCCGCCTGAAACCCAGCCAACCTTTTTTGTGCGCGACATCCCCGTTTATGGAGATGCCATCCTCGCGCCGATGGATGGCATCTCAGACTGGCCGTTCCGTTCCATTTGCCGTTCGCTTGGCTCAGCCATGAGCTATACAGAATTTGTCAACGTGCAGGATATTCTCAACCGTCCACGCTACGTAAAGCACAAGCTCAAGTTTGAACCTGCCGAACGCCCGATGGTCATCCAGCTGTATGGCGATGACCCAAAATTAATCCTTGAGGCCGCTCTACGCGTGCAGGAACTCGGCCCGGATATTATTGACATTAACATGGGTTGCCCGGCCAAAAGCGTGGCACATCGGGGTGCAGGCGTCGGGCTGATGCGCACCCCGCTCAAGATCGCCCACATCTTCCGGCTACTCAGCCAGCATCTCGAAGTGCCCGTAACTGGCAAAATGCGCCTGGGCTGGGAGGACTGCCAGACCTACAAACTGGTAGCACGCATCGTTGAAGAAAATGGTGGTTCACTGATCGCCCTGCACGGGAGGACGAAACAACAGGGGTACAGCGGGCAGGCCAGATGGGAGGCCGTGGGCGAGGTCAAATCGCTGGTCAAGATTCCAGTCATCGGCAGCGGGGACGTTCGCCGCGTGGAGGACATCCAATCCATCAAAACCCAAACCAGCTGCGACGGCGTGATGATTGGCCGCGCCGCCATGGGCAATCCCTGGGTTTTCTCCCGCCTGGATCGCGATCAGGTGCCCGCTGAAATGGTCCGTAAAACCGTGCAGCAACACCTGCAAAAAAATATTGAATTCTATGGCGAGGCCGACGGCCAACGACTGTTCCGCAAACACGCCATCCAGTACCTACTGCTGCAAGATCTGGACCGCGACACCCGCAAGGAGATCCTGCGCCCGCGCCCGGCTGGCGAATTCATGCTCCTACTGGAACAACTGCACACCCGCCTGGCCGAACTCCAGGCCTAGCGAACAAAATAAATAATTGAAACGATTACGCCGATGCCCACCACCAGCCAACGCAACGTGGTGGGTTTAATTTGCCCGGCCAGCCTACCGCCCAACCAACCACCCAGCAAGGCCGCCAGCGCCATCACCAGCACGGCCATCCACACCACCGGGCCCGAAAACACAAAGAAAACCGCCGCCGAGATATTCACACAAAATGACACCAGTTGTTTCAGGCCGTTCAGGCGGGTCAATGAATCTTCCAAGGTGATTCCCAAGGCGGCCAGCACGATGACGCTCAGCCCGGCCCCAAAATAACCACCGTAGATCGCGGCCAGCCCGAGCGGGATGGCCGCCCAACGTTCGGCAAGCTCCCCCGGAGCGTGCTGCCCGGCCCGTTTCATCACCCACGCCCGAACCGGGTCCTGTACAGCCAGCAACAAAGACGCGGCCAGGATCAGGTACGGGACGAGGTCACGGAACAATTTTTCCCCCGTATTCAACAAAAGAATACCTCCCAATAACCCACCAACCACGCTGGCTGGCAGGACAAACCACAGGCGTTTCTCCTGCCCTTTCAGGTCTTTTAGCTGGGCCAATGTCGCGCCAAAATAACCCGGCAAAAGGGCTACGGTGTTGGTCACATTGGCAGACACCGCCGGGATGCCCACTGCCATCAAGACCGGGAAGGTCACCAGCGTGCCGCCACCCGCCAAGGCATTAATCATCCCGGCAGCCAGGGCTGCCAGGCCAATGAAGACAAAATCCCATCCTTCGAGCATGGTTTTATCCTTTCAGGTCTAAGGTATGGCAACTATACAGCCAAACTTGGCAGGTCGCAACCAGCGCTGTCACAAAATTGACGTGATGTTTGGAATGAAACTTAAGGATAAAATGGAGCAACAGGTGAAACAATGAAAATTCTTATTGCCGGGTTTGGCTCCATTGGCCGCCGTCACTTCCGCAACCTGGTTGCCATGGGGCAAACCGACCTCGTCCTCTACCGCACCAACAGAGCCACCCTGCCAGACGATGAACTGGCCGGTTACCCTGTGGAAACCGACTTACAGGATGCGCTGGAGAAACACAGGCCACAAGCGGTTGTGGTCGCCAACCCAACCGCCCTGCACTTGGAAGTTGCCATCCCGGCGGCGCAAGCGGGCTGTGCCATCTTGCTTGAAAAGCCCATTGCAGCGAGTCTCTCTCGTGTGGATGAACTCCGCCAGGCGGCGCAGCATAACGGCAACAGGATCCTGGTCGGATTCCAGTTCCGTTATCACCCGACACTCAACCAGGCCAAAGAACTGATAAGCAATAACCGGCTAGGGAAAATTCTCACCGCTCATGCCCACTGGGGCGAATACCTGCCCAACTGGCACCCCTGGGAGGACTACAGAGACTCTTATGCCGCACGCGCCGACCTGGGCGGCGGCGTGATTGCCACCCTGACCCACCCGCTCGATTACCTGCGGTTTTTGCTTGGTGAAATAGAAAAAATGTCCGCATTACACGGGCACATTTCCCCCCTGGAACTCTCTGACGTGGAAGATGTTGCCGAGATGAGCCTGGCATTTGCCAGCGGCGCAATCGGAGGCGTGCATGTCAATTACTTCCAGCGTCCGCCGGTGCACCGGCTAGAAATTGTTGGCACAGATGGAACCCTGCGCTGGGATAATGCGGATGGGGTTTTACACTTTTATCAAATGCCGGATGCCTTCGGCAGTATCACCCAGCAGCCGGCCAGCCCGATCCATGAAACGTTTTCCCCGCCGCCAGGTTTTGAGCGGAATCACCTGTTCGTGGAGCAAACCCAACACTTCCTGGAGGTCGCTGCAGGGAAGTCCGCCCCGATCTGCTCTCTGGAAGATGGTATCCGCGTGATGGAGCTGGTCGTTAAGGCAAAAAAGGATGTTTTATCAAATGGACAAAAATAAGAATTGGCTTCCAACACTTAGCATCATCCTTATTGCAGCCTTAGCTTACTTACCCTTACTGCACCGTTTTGGATACATCTTCGATGACTGGTACCTGATGTGGGCAGCCAAAGCGCAGGGGGTGGACGTTTTCCACCTTATTTATAGCGCAGATCGCCCGTTGCGGGCTTACGTCATGATTCCAGCGTATACATTATTCGGTGAAAGTACTCTTGGTTATAACCTGGCCGGGTGGGTCTGGAGGGTATTAAGCGGGTTGTTTTTCTGGCAATCCCTGCACCTGGTCTGGCCAAAACACGAAGGGGTTGCTTTTTCTGCTGCCATCTTGTTTGTTCTATACCCTGGCTTTCTTTCCCAATACAATGGTATTGATTATCAATCCCAGCTTCTAAGCTTGGCAGTTGCAATGCTTTCAATCTGGATGAGCATACAAGCACTTGTGTCATCCAGATTAAAAATAAAGCAACTCCTAACTGTTGCAGCAATTCTCCTCGGCTGGGTTTACCTTGGGCTAGTGGAATATGAAGTAGGGTTTGAAGCAATTCGCCTGGGTCTAATCTTTATTCTTACCAATCGCCAAGAAATACAAGGTTGGAAAGAACGATTACTAAAGGCATTTAAGGGATGGTTACCCTATGCATCCATACCTACAGGGTTTCTTTTCTGGCGCATTTTATTCTTCCAGGGTGGGCGGCAGGCTACTGATGGCAGTTTTCAACTGGGCCGATTTCTGGGTGCACCGCTTCGAACACTGTATAACTGGGCATTGAAATTTTTGGAAGATCTTTTGGATGTTTTTGTCCTCGCCTGGTTTGAGCCACTTCGGCGCAATTTAGTTTATTTGGAAAACTACTGGTTGGGTATAGGGCTGGCCGCGCTTGGGGTGATTATTATGCTTTGGATGTATTACAGACTCCAGGCATCATTCCCAGACAAAAATGCTTTGCACGAAATGCTACTCTGGGGTGTTTTTGGAGCTGCAGCGGCTCTGGTGCCAATCATCATCGTCAACCGGGAAGTATCCTTCCCTTATTTTTCCCGTTATGCTTTGGTTAGCTCTGTTGGTGTAGCAATTTTCTTTGCGGCCCTAACCTCACAACTGCAAAAAAAGTGGCAATTGGCCGTTTTGGCGATCTTTGTCAGCCTGGCCATGCTTACCCACCAGGCAAACTCAAATCGCTTTGTCCACGAATCAGATGAAATTCGAAATTTCTGGTGGCAGGTGGCGTGGCGAGTTCCCATGTTCGAGCCAGCCAGTACAATCATTGCCAGGTATCCAACGGCAACCATCCAGGAAGACTACTTCATCTGGGGTCCGGCGAATCT
>JANJTV010000021.1 GCA_024710905.1 Anaerolineales bacterium
GTCGGTGAGCATAACAATATCCTCCTCGAAGGTGCAGACTGGAATGACGGGCTAGACATGGCCCGCAAATGCGGCGAGAGCGTGGCATTTAGTGCATTATATGCCGGGAATTTAGGTGCGCTGTCTGACCTGTGCCTGGCCCTTTTGGAAGGCGGCGTTAAACAACTCGAAATTGCCGCTGAACTGGCGACCCTGCTCGATGGGCAGGAATTCGACTCTGTTTCGGCGAAACAGGAACGCCTGCAAACCTACTTCGGGCAGGTGCGACGCGGCTTTTGTGGTGAGAAGATTTTAGTCGGGCTGGCTGACCTGGCGGCAACCCTCCGTGAAAAATCCGATTGGCTTGCAGGACATATCCGCAAGCAGGAATGGATTGATGCAGGTGAGGGGATTGGTTGGTTCAACGGTTATTACGATGACGACGGTCAGCCGGTCGAATGGCAGTCCGCCACTGAGGCACGCATGACCCTGACCGGGCAGGTCTTTACGCTGATGTGCGGGATCGCCAGCGAAGCACAGTCTCGACAAATTGCGGCGGCGGCAGATAAACATCTCTACGACGCGTCCCTGCGAGGATACCGCCTGAACACGAACTTTGGTGATGTGCGCTTGAATCTGGGACGCGCGTTCGGTTTTGCTTATGGCCACAAGGAAAACGGTGCGATGTTTAGCCACATGGCGGTCATGTATGCCAATGCGCTCTACCAGCGTGGACTGGTTGCCGAGGGCTGGCGCGTGTTGGCTGGCATTTACGAGCAGAGCCAGGATTTTCCCGTCAGCCGCATGTATCCCGGCATCCCGGAATACTTCAGCCCGCGCGGGCGCGGCATGTACCCGTATCTGACCGGCTCGGCCAGTTGGTATCTGTTGACGATGTTGACCCAGGTCTACGGTGTGCGTGGGGAACTTGGCGATTTGGTGCTTGCGCCCAAATTGCTGGCTAGCCAGTTTGGCGCAGATGGAAAAACCACCGTTTGCACGTTCTTTGCGGGAAAAAAACTGCTCGTAACCTACCAAAACGCGCAGGGTTTGGATTACGGACAGTACAAAATCGGCGCGGTGCGGATCAACGCGCGGGAACTGCCTTTCGAAACTGCACCTGCCGGGATTAAAATCAAGCGCTCTGTGTTGGAGGCCCAGCCGGAGCAGGTTGAGATTTTTGTGGAATTGGTGTCAAAATAATAATCGGTCGTGCCGTCGTGGTTATTAAAATATTGATCGGGAGCCGCACTTATGAACGAAGAATTGCTTGAAATGCACGAATATCTTGGTGAGGGATACAAACCGCTGATTGATTTCAATTGCTGGCGGGTGGCAGTTCTGCGTTATCTCGACGAACTCCAGCCCGATAAGATCTCCTACCTCGAGCGCCACAACGAAACCGATGAGGTGTTCGTGCTGTTGCAAGGGCAGGCGGTGTTGTTCATTGGCGAAGGCGGCGAAACAGTGGAAACCATGACCCCGGTCGTGATGAAAAATGGCGTGATGTACAACGTCAAGCGCGGGGCGTGGCACACGGCTGCAGTAAGCCGTGATGCAACGATTTTGCTGGTTGAAAACCGTGACACGGCCAGGGAGAATACCTCTTATTTTACGATTTCATCCCAACAAAGCCTTTTCCTCGTCGAAACAGTTCAGCGCGAAATTCCTGAATGGAAGGCATTGAATGAATGAGTTGATTTTCTCAGTATTTGACCACGGTCCGGCTGCAATCACCCAGATGAAGGAATTGCTCTCGAAATTTGAGCAGCAGGAACGTATTCGCGTTCAGGTGGATGTCATTGGTTGGGATGTTGCCTGGCCGCGCCTGGTTGAATTCGCACTCTATCATCATGGCCCGGACGTCTCGGAGGTCGGCAACACCTGGATCATGGATCTTGTGCACATGAACGCACTTGCTCCGTTCAAAAATGAGGAAATTGCTACCATCACTGAAGGGGTGCGCTTTTTTGAACCGTCCTGGAATAGTTGTGTGACAACCGACATCGGAGGCCGGACAGTCTGGGCGCTTCCGTGGACGGGCGACGTGCGTGTGGTGTACTATCGCCGCGATTTGCTTGAAAAAGCCGGGGTAGAAGAATCCGGCGCTTTTGCTACCCCGCAAGCTTTTGAGCAAACCCTAATGCGCCTGAAGGAAAGCGGTGTTGTTACCCCACTGGCCATGCAAACCAAATTCTCGCGTATTGGGCTGCAAAATATGGCTGCCTGGGTTTGGGGCACGGGTGGGGATTTTATCTCGGAAGATTCCAAACGAATTTTGTTTCACCAGGGTGTTGCACTGGAGGCGATTAAGTCTTACTTCCGTCTCGCTCGTTATTTTGGGCCTGCGCCTTTACATACCGATGGCGAGACAGACCAGGCCTTTTGGGCAGGGGAGGCCAACGCAGCTGTTCTTTTAAGTGGCTATTGGGTCATACGGATAGAAGATATGCCAGAGCACATCCGTAAGAATGTTGGCCTGACCCGCCTGCCGGGCGTGCCTTTTGTAGGCGGGCACAACCTTGCGGTCTGGAAGCACTCCCGCCAGCGTGTGGCTGCCATTCGCCTGATTAGGTTTTTGAGCAGCCAGGCTGCTGAACAGGGGGTTTACCCCCATTACGGTCTGCCGATTCGGGAAAATGGTTGGCAACTCCCACCATTTAATAGCGAACAATTTGGCATTTTTCGCACTTCGCTTAATACTGGTCGCAGTTTTCCTAACAGCCCATTATGGGCGCTGGTCGAAAAACGCCTGGCAGAACTGATGCCGAACCTGTGGGCGCAGGTAATTGAAAATCCTGAAGCATCCGACGCGATTGTTGAAACCTCGCTAACCAACATAGCCCGCCGCCTGGAAATGGCAATCAGCGGATAATTCTTTCCCCAAATGACGCAAATCTGGTGTCATCTTGGGATGCTTTGTAAGGGAATAACCAATCAATGGGTTTGAAGTTGGATCAAAATGAATAACCCGGGAGCAAACATGTCAACCTATAAATTCCCACATAATTTTTTATGGGGTGCCGCAACAGCGGCCTATCAGATCGAAGGAGCATGGAATAAGGACGGCAAAGGGGAGTCCGTTTGGGATCGTTTCAGCCATACGTCCGGAAAGACCACCAATGGTGATACGGGTGATGTGGCCTGTGATCATTATCACCGCTTTGAGGAAGATATTGCCATCATGCGCCAGCTTGGGCTAAAGGCGTACCGCTTTTCAATCTCCTGGCCACGTGTATTGCCGGGCGGGCGCGGGCGGATTAATGCCAGGGGCCTGGATTTCTATGACCGGCTTGTGGATGCGATTTGTGCTGCCAACCTGGAACCGCTTCTTACGCTTCATCATTGGGATCTGCCGCAGGTACTTCAAGACCAGGGCGGATGGGATAACCGTGATACAGCGTATGCTTTTGCGGATTACACTGCCCTGATGGTCAAACGTCTCGGCGATCGCGTTCGTTCCTGGACGACTTTTAACGAACCAAGTGTCATTGCGTTTATTGGGCATTTGACGGGTGAACATGCCCCCGGGATTAAAGATGTCCGTATTGCCTACCAGACGGCACATCATTTGATGCTGGCGCACGGATTAGGCGTTCAGGCCATTCGGGGTGCGAAATCCGGCCTGGAAGCAGGCATCGTGCTCACGTTGTGGCCGCATGAACCCGCATCTGATTCGCCGGAGGATGTCTCTGCTGCTGCTGAGGCCTGGGATCGGAATGAGACCGTTTTTCTCGATCCGATCTTTAAGGGGCATTATCCAACTGCTATGATCGATTTTCTCGGGGAGAAAATGCCCCGCACCAAGGACGGCGATCTGGCATTAATCTCGCAGGAACTGGACTTTCTTGGAATTAACTTTTACTCCCGACACGTCGTTAAGGCGTCCCAAGGGAATGTGAAGACAATCCCGGGCTCGGAATATACCGAAATGGGTTGGGAGGTATGTGCTCCTGCCTTGCGCCGCTTGCTGGTCAGGATCAATTCTGAATACCGACTGCCGCCCATCTACATCACTGAAAATGGTTCGGCATTCAAAGACGAAATCAGCCCGGATGGCAAGGTGCATGATTCGCGCCGCCTGGAGTACTTCAAGCAGCACCTTATTCAACTTCGTCTTGCCATGCAAGACGGTGTGGATGTGCGTGGTTACATGGCCTGGTCTCTGCTGGATAACTTCGAGTGGGGGTATGGCTTTTCCAAACGTTTTGGGCTGGTTCATGTCGATTATGAAAGCCAGAAGCGGATCATCAAAGATTCTGGTGAATGGTATGCCAAGATCATTCTAGCAAACCAGATTGTTGAGTAAAGCGCCTGTATTTAAGAGAAGAACTCCCCGAACTTCAGTTCGGGGAGTTCTTGTTTGTGAGTAACTTGCTGTTTTAGGCCGCTGTATTGATTATTATCGGCCTGAATTTGTACCCATATGCCGAAGATGCACCGCGCCGGAGTGGTTGTGGTGACATTGTG
>JANJTV010000035.1 GCA_024710905.1 Anaerolineales bacterium
AATATTATTCGAGACGACCGAGTCGCGGACATTGGACGCTGTGCTGGTGGTGCCTGGCTATAGTGAGGTGCTGCCTTCGGATGTGGAGGTGAGTGCGCGCCTGACTCGCGACATACAGCTAAATGTGCCGATCCTTTCGGCGGCCATGGATACCGTCAGTGAGGCGCGGCTGGCGATTGCCCTGGCACGCGAGGGCGGGCTAGGTATTTTGCATCGCAACATGTCCCCTGAAGCCCAGGCCGGGGAGGTGGATAAGGTGAAACGCTCACAGGCCGGGATGATTAGTGACCCGGTGACACTGCCGGTGACTTCAACATTGCAACAGGCCGAAGACATCATGGCGCATTACAAAATCTCCGGTGTGCCGATTGTGGATGCAGGCGGGCAACTAACGGGCATCCTAACCAACCGGGACATCCGGTTTGTGCAACAAAGCGATTTTGGCCAGCCGGTCAGCAATTTCATGACCCCAAAAGATCGGCTGATCACTGCCCCGGTGGGCATCTCGAATCTGGATGCCAGGGCTTTGCTGCAAAAACACCGTATTGAGAAATTATTGCTGGTGGATGATGGCGGCCACCTGAAGGGCCTGCTGACCGTAAAGGACATCCTGACCGAAATTGAACACCCGAATGCAGCACGCGACGAGCGTGGCAGGTTGCGGGTTGGCGCAGCCGTGGGCGTCGGCACCGACCTGGAAACCCGCGTGGGACTGATGATGGACGCCGGGGTGGATGTAATTGCCATTGACACGGCGCATGGGCACAGCAAGGGTGTAATCGAGGCAATCAAACGCGTGAAGGCAAGCTGGAAAAACCTGCCTGTGTTAGCCGGGAATGTAGTCACCCGGGATGGTACACGCGCATTAATCGAGGCCGGCGCAGACGGTATAAAAGTGGGCGTTGGTGCTGGTTCCATTTGCACCACCCGCGTCGTGGCGGGGGCAGGCATGCCTCAGTTGAGCGCCATTTACGAGTGTGTACAGGAGGCGCGCCAGCACAACATCCCAATCATTGCAGATGGCGGCATCAAATATTCCGGTGATATTGTCAAGGCAATTGTGGCCGGGGCCGATACGGTCATGCTGGGGAGCCTGCTGGCCGGACTGGAAGAATCACCCGGTGAGGTGGTTATTTATGAGGGACGTCGTTTTAAAGAATATCGGGGCATGGGTTCCATGGGCGCCATGCAGGGTTTTGGAAAAGACCGCTACGGAACAGGTCAAAAGGGTGGCGGCAAGCTGGTTCCTGAAGGTATTGAAGGGCGCGTTCCATATAAAGGAACCCTGCACGATTTTATCTACCAACTGGTTGGCGGCTTACGCAGCGGTATGGGCTATGCCGGGGCGAAGGACCTTGAAGACCTGCGAACCAAAACCCGCCTGACACGCATCACCAACGCCGGGTTGATTGAGAGCCATCCGCACGATGTTGTCATCACCCGTGAAGCGCCGAATTACCAGATTCCACGTTAATCGCATTCGGCACTTGTAAACATTCCACGATTGCGAATATAATTCTATGGTAGACTACACGCGTCTAAATTCAGGCTGGAGAACAGAGCAATGAGCAAATCCCGTAGCGACCAAATGGTAGAACGCCTGCGTTCCATGCAGGCGGCAGCACCCGATATTGAAGCCTCGGCAGTGGTATCTGTGGACGGCCTGATAATGGCATCGGCATTACAGCAAGGCGCAGAAGAAGACCGCGTCTCGGCCATGTCAGCAGCCATGCTCTCCCTTGGTGAGCGCATCTCCGGCGAGCTTGGTCGTGGTTCATTGGAACAAGTGTACATTAAGGGCGACAACGGCTTCATTGTGTTGATCGCTGTCGGCGACGAAGCCGTACTCACCGCCCTGGCGCGGCAAGAAGGCAAACTCGGCCTGGTCTTCCTCGAAATGCGACGTGCAGCGGAAGACCTTACCAAACTGGTAGGATGAACACCAGAGCCAAGCAACCACTTCATTACACTACCGTCTACCCAGGTGGGGAGGACGCCGGTCAACGGCCCTCCCCACTTCTTTTGCCTACTGCACAACTTTAGTGACAGCGCCAGGTTACGCGATCCATCCTGGCCTGTCATTTTAATTTTTCATTCCGAGGAGCGGGCATATGAACACAAAATACATCATTTTCACGGGTGGGGTGGTCAGTTCGGTAGGCAAAGGCGTCACCGCAGCCGCATTGGGACTGCTGCTGAAAGAACGCGGCTTCAGCGTGGCCGTTCAAAAACTAGATCCATATATTAATGTAGACCCCGGCACGATGTCGCCATACCAGCACGGTGAAGTTTTCGTTCTAGATGATGGCGCAGAAACCGACCTGGACCTGGGCCACTACGAACGCTTTATTGACATCCGCCTGAACAAAGTGTGCAATTTCACCACCGGCCAGGTCTATGCCGAGGTGATACAAAAAGAGCGACGCGGCGACTACCTGGGCGGTACGATCCAGGTCATCCCACACATCACCAACGAAATCAAACGCCGCATTGCCATGGTTCCCAAAACCATGAACGCGGAGATTGTCCTGCTTGAAGTTGGCGGTACGGTGGGTGACATCGAGAGCCAGCCTTTCCTCGAAGCCCTGCGCCAGCTGCGTACCGAGGTCGGGCGCGAGAACCTGTTCTTTATCCACGTCACCTGGCTGCCGTATATTGGCGCAACGGACGAACTCAAGACCAAGCCCACCCAGCACTCGGTGGCGGAACTCCGCTCCATTGGTATTTCTCCGAACATGATCATCGCCCGGTCTGACCACCCCGTGCCGGATGAACTGTGCGAGAAGATAGCCCTGTTCTGCGACGTAGATAAACGCGCCGTGGTACCAATGACAACAACAAAGATCCTGTATGAAGTGCCATTGTTACTAGAAAAGATAGGCGTTGGCGATTATGTGCTCGAAAAACTGGGCGTGCCGCCACGCGACAAACCCAACTTTAAGGCCTGGGAAAAGCTGGTCGCACAGGTGACTAAGCCGAACAAACCAACCATCCATGTGGCGCTGGTAGGCAAATATGTTGAACTACACGATGCCTATATGTCTGTCCGCGAAGCCCTGAAACACGCCTGCCTGGCCGAAGGGCTGGACCTGGAGATTGGCTGGGTGCACTCGGCAGACCTTGAAAAAGGCAAAGGCTGGGAAATCATCGAAAACGCTGACGGCATCCTGGTGCCTGGCGGGTTCGGCTCACGCGGCACGGAGGGCAAGATCATGGCTGCACGTTATGCGCGTGAGAAGAAAATCCCCTACCTGGGACTGTGCCTGGGCATGCAGCTGATGTGCATCGAATTTGGGCGCAATGTGCTTGGCTACGAAGATGCCAACTCGTCAGAATTTGATCGCGCCAGTGAACACCCGGTCATTGACCTGATGCTGGAGCAGCGCGGGATTACCGATATGGGCGGCACCATGCGTCTTGGCCTGTATCCTTGTGTATTAAACCCTGGCAGCAAAGCCGGACAGGCGTATGGCGTCCCCGAAGTACAGGAGCGCCATCGTCATCGCTTTGAGTTTAATAACAATTATCGTGAAGAGTTTGAAAAAGCCGGGATGATCTTTTCAGGCCTGTCCCCGGATGGAAAGCTGGTGGAAATCTCGGAACTGCGCGACCATCCCTTCATGGTTGGCAGTCAGTTCCATCCTGAATTCCTGTCCCGGCCCAACCGGCCGCACCCGCTTTTTCATGGTTTCGTGAAAACCATCTCGGGACAGAGGAAAAACGGGAAGCCTTAAACTTCCCTTGGCAGGTCGGCATACACGCCGCGCAAGTCTTCGGGCAGGTTGGCCGCCATGGTGAACATCATCCGGTCGGTCAGCGAAAGCGGGGTATCTTCTTCATCCGGGTAAATAGGCGGGGCGATGACCACGTCGACGCGGGTTCGGCGCGGGATGCGGCGCATCAGGTTCTCGATGCCGCTGATTGAAACCACCACCAGCGGGCACTGGTTTTCAATGGCCAGCCTGGCCGCCCCCGGTTTGGCCAGCGCCAATCCCCGCCCACGGGAACGCGTCCCCTCAGGGAACATCGCCACAATTTCGCCATGCTGCAAAATCCGCGCGGCGTGTCCCAGCGCCCAGGCATCCTTCTCGCCGCGATACACCGGGAAGCCGCCCAACTGTCGGAAGAGCCAGTGCAACACCCCGACCTGGAACAATTCCGCCTTGCCCATATAAAAAATCATGCGCGGCAGGGCCAATCGCAACGGGAAAACGTCAAAGGTCACCAGGTGGTTACACGCTACCACGGCCGCGCCTTTTGCGGGCAGGTTTTCCAGGCCGCGCACGTGCATTTCCATAAAAGGCCTCAGGGACGTACGCACCAACCAGACGGCCAGCTTGTGCAGCCAGGTTTCGTAAAGCGGGTAATGCAACCGCTCGCGGTTGTCATTTTCGGGGAGTTCGAGGCGAGCCATAAAAGTAAGTGTGTTAATCTTGCGGGATCAAAACAGGATTATACTTGCCGGGATGTGAAATTCCGCGCAATTGGGTAAGGTGTCCTGCATCAAGAACACCCTACATGACAAACAGTTCTTATCACATTTCTTAAGGAGTATATAGATGGATACCACAATTGAAAGCATTTCCGCGCTCGAGATACTGGACTCACGAGGCAACCCTACCGTAGAGGTCGAAGTCATCCTGGCTGACGGCTCCTGGGGTCGCGCAGCCGTCCCTTCCGGCGCCAGCACAGGTGTACACGAGGCGCTGGAATTGCGCGACGGCGACAAGAAGCGCTATGGCGGAAAAGGGGTCAGCAAGGCAGTGGTCAATGTGAACGACATCATCTCAGATGCCCTGTTCGGCTGGGATGCCACCGACCAGAAAGCCATCGATCAGGAATTGCTGGCTCTGGATGGCACGCCCAACAAATCCAAACTAGGCGCCAACGCCATCCTCGGAACTTCCCTGGCAGTCGCCAAAGCTGCCGCCAATTCGCTGGGACAGCCACTTTACCGTTACCTGGGTGGCGTATATGCCCATGTTCTGCCCGTACCAATGATGAACATCCTTAACGGTGGCGCACATACCGCCTGGCAATCCACCGATATGCAAGAATTCATGGTTATGCCATTTGGCGCATCCTCCTTTGCCGAGGGCCTGCGCTGGGGTACTGAAATTTACCATGCCTTGAAAACCGTACTGAAAGAAAGAGGCTATGCAACACTGGTGGGCGATGAAGGCGGCTATGCTCCCGCCCTGAAATCCAACGCTGAAGCCATCGAGGTCATCCTGGCCGCCGTTGAAAAAGCCGGGTTCAAAGCTGGCCGCGGCGCAGATGTCGCCATTGCGCTTGACCCTGCCGCTTCAGAATTGTACGAAGAAGATAGCAAAATGTATAACCTGCGCAAGGAAGGCAAGAAACTGACCGGCGGGCAGATGGTTGAATTCTGGGCCAAATGGGTTAAGGACTACCCGATCGTCTCCATTGAAGACGGTCTGGCCCAGGATGATTGGGACTCATGGAAATTGATGGTCAACACCATCGGCAATCAGTGCCAGATCGTCGGCGACGATCTGCTGGTAACCAACCCTGAACGCGTCCGCCGCGCGATTAAGGAAAATGCGGCCAATGCCCTGCTTGTCAAAGTCAACCAGATCGGCTCATTGACCGAAACCATAGAAGCTGTGGAAACCTGCCACCGGGCAGGCTGGCGTGCCGTTACCTCCCACCGCTCTGGTGAGACGGAAGATGCCACCATTGCCGACCTGGCTGTTGCGCTCAATACCGGTCAAATCAAAACCGGCGCACCTGCCCGTTCAGACCGCGTGGCCAAATACAACCAACTTTTGCGCATCGAAGCCGAATTGGGCGACACGGCCCAATACGCTGGCTGGGACGCACTGCGCTAATCACCCCACCGCTCAGTTAGTAAAGCCCCCGAACTAAACCGGGGGCTTTGTTCTTAACTCTTAAAATATTGTTAAACAACTTGACAAACATGTTTTTAGTGATAATATAAATATTAAGTCTTTAGCATGTTCTAGCAGGATTAACAGGTCATGAGCCACCTTTACTGGCCAATCGCCACCCACAATGTTAAGAACCTTAACAAACATGCGGTCCTGGACTTAATCCGCTTTTCGCCGGGGGGAATTTCACGCGCACAACTGGCCCAAAAAATGGATCTCAGTCGTGCCGCGATGACGGCCATCGTCAATGACCTGCTTGAAAGCAGCGTCATTCGCGAAACCGAAGCCCGTAACAGCTTGAGCGGACGCCCCCCCATCATCCTTGAAATTAATCCACAGCGCGGTTATGTCGTTGGTGTTGATCTTGGCGCCAGCCACCTGATTATTGCAATTGCCAATTTTACCTCCCAAATTATTGACGAAATCGAATCTCCCTTTGACATCACTATGGGGCCGGAAAAAAGCCTCGAATACGTGGATGCGATATTACGTGACGGCCTGCAAAAAAATGGTATCAGCATGGAGCAAGTCTATGCAATTGGGCTTGGCGTTCCCGGCCCAATTGCCACCGAGGCGGGTATGGTCATTGCCCCGCCTATCATGCCCGGCTGGGATGGCTACCCCATCCGCGCAACACTTGAAAAAAAGTGGCGGGCCCCGGTTTCGCTGAACAACGATGCTGAGCTGGGCGCCCTAGGCGAATGGGCCTTTGGAGCCGCGCGCGGTGAAGATTACCTGGCCTACATAAAAGTTGGAACAGGAATTGGCGCGGGGCTTTTACTGAATGGGCAGATTTATCACGGCTCTACTGGTTCAGCTGGCGAGATTGGCCACCTGACCATTGATGAAAATGGCGCCCTGTGTGAATGTGGCAACTATGGTTGCCTTGAGACTGTCGCCGGGGGGCGCGCCATTGCCCGCCAGGCTCAGGAAGCGGTTGCCAAAGGCAAACGCACCCTGCTGGCAAGCATGGGCCCGGCAGAAAGCCTGACCGCAAAAGACGTTGCGGCAGCGGCCCGCCGGGGTGACCTGATTGCCCAAGAGATTATTGCTCGCGCGGGCAGCACCCTGGGTATCGCAATCGCCGGTTTGGTCAACCTGTTCAACCCGCGCATGATCGTTGTTGGGGGCGGCGTTTCCGAAATTGGCGACCTGTTCCTCCAGCCCATCCGCGACGCGGTAGAGCGGCGCAGTTTGCCCGCGTCGGTACGCAGTGTCAAGATTAATTCTGCCGTTTTACGGCGACGCTCCTCCATTATGGGAGCAGTAGTACAGGCATTATCGATTGCATTGCACCAAGTTACTGAGAAAAGGAGGTGATGGCAAAGTAAGAACCAATTGCCACTTTTTCAACTGTAACACCCCCCTTCCTTTGTTGGATTATGTCACGCGTGTGACATCCAAAATACCACTCTTCTTAAAGGAGAAAGAGAAATGAAGAAAAACATTCTCACCCTGATCAGCCTCGTGTTGATCGCCTCCTTCGCTCTTGCTGCCTGTGCCCCTGCGGCCCCGGCGGAGAAGACCGAAGTAACCTTCTGGCATGCCTACGGCACCGGTTCTGCTGAAGAAACCGCCCTGACCGCCGTATTGGCCCAGGCCGAAGTTGACCTGCCCCAGTATAAGATCAACGTACTCCAGGTGCCGTTCAACGACATCTTCACCAAGTACGCCACTGATGTTGCTGCTGGCGGCGGCCCGGACATGTTCATTGCCCCCAATGACAATCTGGGTGACCAGGCCCGCGCTGGCCTGATTGCCGACATCACCACATTGGCTGATGGCAAGCTGGGCGACTACTCCTCGATCGCGGTCGAAGGCATGAGCCTGGATGGCAAGCTGTACGGTATCCCCGAAACCATGAAGGCTGTGGTGTTCTGGTATAACACTGACCTGCTCCCGCAGGCCCCTGCCAGCACCGATGACCTGAAAGCCCTGATGGAAGGCGGCACCCCGGTCTCCCTGAGCTACGGCTGCTACCACCACTATGGCTTCTTTGGCGCTTTTGGTGGCCAGATCTTTGATGCCAACTACGCTGTGATCGCCGACCAGGGTGGCGTGGCTGATGCCATGGCTTACCTGAACGACCTGTACCAGATCTCCAAAGCCAATGGCTGGCCCCGCAATGACGGCGACGGCCTGGCTCCCTTCACCGAAGGCAAAGTTGCCGCCATCACCAATGGCAACTGGGCCATGGGCGACTACAAGGCCGCTCTCGGTGACAAACTGGCTGTGGCACCCCTGCCCGCCGGCCCCGGTGGTCCTTCCACCCCGATGTTTGGCGTAGATGGTTTCTACTTCAGCCCGAACAGCACCAACCAGGCTGCTGCCCTTGAAGTGGCCCTCTACCTGACCGGCCCCGCTGCCCAGAAGATCATGATGGATCAGGCTGGCCACGTACCGGTAAACACCAAGGTTGAGATTACCGATCCGTTGATCCAGGGTCTGGTGGATGCCTTCAACGCTGGCGTGTTCTTCCGCCCGCAGGTGCCTGAACTCGGCAAGTACTGGTCCAACTTCTGCGGTACCGACCAGGTCTTCGAAGCTGGCGTTCCGGCTGCCGACTGGGTTGCCGAAGGAACTGCTAACGCAAACAAGTAAGTTTTAAGGTATAAACAGAGGCGAACAGTTTCGACTGTTCGCCTCTGTCTTGTAATTATTGGTCTTCATCCTGTTGGAGGAATCCTCGATGTCCACGGCAACAGCATCCCTCGAACGAAGCGCCAAACGCGCTAATTTCATGCGAGCCATCCTGCCGTACCTTTACCTGGTCCCGGCATTTTCGGTGATGGCGGTCATCACGTTTTATCCCCTTATTTACCAGGTTATCATTTCATTCACAAATTTTGAGACCAAGCACTTGCTCCTGGGTCTTAATTCGCCCGACCTTGAGATTGTCGGCTTTAAAAATTACATCGACATCTTCACCGGCTCCCTGCCAGTTCAAAATTTTGAATTTTTCCGCGTCTTGATATACAACTTCTGGTGGGCCATTACCAATGTCATGGTACACGTTCCGGCCGGGGTGCTGATTGCCATCTTGCTCAATGTTCCGGGACTTTGGTTCAAGCGTATTTATCGCGCTGCCTACGTACTGCCCGTGGTTGTGCCTCCAATAGTTGTGGCCACCGTCTGGCGCAATATTTTTGATGAACAGTACGGCGCAATGAACCAGTTATTAACCAGCACCCTGCTCCTGTTCGGCGATGCCGACCCGGTACGAATCCGCTGGCTTACCGAATATACGCCGCCCATTCCCTGGTTGCTCCCCACCGGTCCGCTGCCGCTGGCCTACTACGCCATGATGATTGCCAACTTCTGGCTGGGCTGGCCCTTCATGACCCTGGTCGCCACTGGTGCACTGCAATCCATCCCGAAAGACTTGTATGAAGCCGCCTCGATTGACGGAGCATCCAGCCAGCAGCAATTCTGGAACATTACCGTACCGCTATTACGCCCGGCTATGATTCCCGCCGCAGTGTACGGCTTTACCATGTCCTTTAACCTGTTCAGTTTCGTGTACTTCATGACCGGCGGCGGCCCTGCCCGCACCACAGAAATCCTGGTGACCTTTGCGTATGATCTGGTCCGCAACCTGCGCTTGTTTGGTGTGGCAGCCTCCTTCGCAGTGATCATCTTCTTCGTCGCCCTGGTTGTCTTCCTTATTACCAATCGCATCACCCGCGCCACGCAATCCTACACGGAGAACTAAAGATGGCTACCGTTGCTCGCACTTCCAATAAAAACCCCATCATGCGGTTCCTGACCATGAACACCTCCGGCGAATCCGGTGGCCGGGACCTGCCCCTGTGGCGGCAGATGGTGTACCAATTGCTGGCATTCATCATCCTCGCCGAGGTGATGTTCCCGATCATGTATATCGTCACCCTATCGTTTAGTTCCCGCACCACCCGACCATCCGCGCTGGAACTGTTCCCGACGGAGATTTCCTTTGACGCGTACCTGCAAGTACTTGACCGCCCAACCGCCAACCCGGTTAGCTTCCTTGAACTGTTACGTAACAGCTTTCTGCTTTCAGTAGGCGTCGGCCTGGTGGCCTTGTTTGTGGCAGTCACTGCAGCATATGCTTTTTCTCGCTTCAATTTTAAACTCAGGCAAGTGCTCATGGTGCTGGTGTTCATCCCATTGCTCATGCCCGCCGTCGGTCTTTCGACGCCGCTATACCTGCTGATGAACAGTTTTCGCATTGCCGATTGCGGAGGGATGCTTGTCATCCAACCATTCATGGAGTGTACCGCCGGTGGCAGGGTCTTTTTCAACCTGCGTGACAGCCTGCTCGGCGTTGGCATCGCCATGATCTCCGGCGCGCTGCCATTTGCCGTCTGGAACCTGAAAGGCTACCTCGACACCATCCCGAAAGAACTGGAAGAAGCCGCCGCCATTGACGGCGCCGATTCGAACCAGGTCTTCTTCCGCATCGTATTACCGTTGGCTGCCCCGCAACTGGCCGTCACCTTCTTCCTCGGCTTCATTGGCCACTGGCAGGAATTTGCTCTGCCCTGGCTCTTCCTGAGCAAGCCCGGCGACTACACCCTCTCGATGACCCTCTACAACATGACCGGCCAGTACGCCACCAGCATCCCCTGGAACCGTTTTGCCGCCATGGCCATGATCGTCGCCCTGCCAGTCGCCATCACCTACATTGCCCTGCAAAAGCAAATCGTCGGCGGCCTGACCTCCGGCGGCGTCAAGGGCTGACCCAGACATATCACCACATCTCTTTCCTCTTTCACTTTCGGGTGGAGGAGGAAAGATTTATTTTAGGGAATAGATGAAACGCATCCTGTTCACCAGCCTGATCCTCTCCATCCTGCTTGCCTCCTGCGCCCCGGCCCTTTCCGGGAACTGGCTCACCCCAAGCGTTCCCTGGTGGCGGGAGGCGGTGTTCTACGAGATATTTGTCCGCTCGTTTTACGACAGCGATTGTGACGGCATTGGCGATTTCAATGGCATCACCCAAAAACTGGATTACATCGAAAGCTTGGGCGTGGATGCCATCTGGCTGATGCCCATCCACCCTTCCCCCTCCTATCATGGGTATGATGTCATCAATTACTACGCCGTAAACAGCGAATATGGCAGCATGGACGATTTCAAGACCCTGCTGGCCGAAGCCCACAAACGTGACATCAAAATCATCATCGACCTGGTGATCAATCACACCTCCACACAGCATCCCTGGTTCCAGGATGCCAATCGCAGCCCGGACTCTGCCTACCGCGACTGGTACGTCTGGTCTCAGACAAACCCCGGCAACCTGTGGCACACAGGCAATAACGGTTATTACTACGGATATTTCTGGGGCGGCATGCCGGACCTGAACTACAACAACCCGGCGGTCAGCGCCCAAATGTATAAAATCTCGCAGTATTGGCTGGGAGAAATTGGCGTGGATGGCTTCCGTATTGACGCCGCCAAACACCTGATCGAGGCGGATGGCAAAATTGAGAATACCCCGCAGACGGCTGAGTGGTTTCGCGGCTATTACACCTCCCTCAAGAGCGATTTTCCCAACGCCTACACGGTGGGCGAGATTTACGGCGCGGGCGGGCTACTGGCAAAGCAATATGAAGACCAGATGGATCACATCTTTAACTTTGAGCTGGCCAGCGGCATGGTAAATAGTACGGCAGGCGGGGTAAACAGCGGCATCAACAGTGCCTATACCTTTACCCTGAAAGAGAAACCGGATGGCGACTATGCCACTTTCCTTACCAACCACGACCAGAACCGGGTGATGACCGTCCTGGGTGGTAATGAACAAAAAGCAAAACTGGCCGCGACCCTGTTATTCACCGCGCCGGGTACACCATTCATTTATTACGGCGAAGAAATTGGCATGCAGGGCCAAAAACCGGACGAGGACATCCGCCTGCCAATGCAATGGGACGCGACCGTAAATGCCGGGTTTGCCTGCCGTCAGGAGCAGACCTGGCGCGCGCCGCATGAAAACTATAAGCAGGTGAATGTGGCCCGGCAAACTGATGACCCGGATTCCCTGCTCAATCATTACCGCGCACTGGCTGGCGTACGCCAGGCACACCCTGCCTTGCAAACAGGCGAAACCACCATTTTGGAAACCGGCAATCGGGCTGTTTTTGCCATGCTGCGGACGCTGGGTGATGAGACTATTTTGGTGATCGTCAACCTGGGGAGCGCCGAGGTAACGGACTACGAGCTTTCGGGTAAGTCCGCGCTGTGGGATGGCCTGTATACTGCCACCCCCCTGCTCGGCGCGGAACAGGCCGCCAGCCTGGAAATCGCCGGGTCAGCCTTCTCCAATTACAAACCTGTCGAAACCCTGATGCCCCAGCAAAGCATCATCCTCAATATTACGCGCTAAGGAGCAATATGACCGTACCATACTGGGTGCAGGATGCCGTGTTTTACCAGATTTTCCCGGATCGGTTCGCGAACGGCGACCCAAACAACGACCCTCCAAATGTACAAAAATGGGGCCACAAGCCAGATATCTGGGGATTTCAGGGCGGCGATCTGCGCGGCATCATGCAGAAGTTTGATTACCTGCTGGACCTGGGCATTAACGCCATTTACCTGAACCCGATCTTCCTGTCTCCTTCGTCGCACCGCTACAATACAGTGGATTATTACAAAATTGACCCCAAACTGGGTGACATGCTGGATTTTCACGCCTTTTTAGACCTGGCGCACCGCAACAATGTGCGAGTCTTGCTGGACGGGGTTTTTAACCACTGCGGACGCGGGTTCTTTGCCTTTTCGGATGTGCTGGAAAATGGCGACCATTCACCTTACAAAAACTGGTTCCACATCCACCGCTTTCCCCTTGATGCATACACGCACGGCGATGCGGAAAATTTCTCAGCCTGGTGGAAGATCAAATCGCTGCCCAAGTTCAATACGGACAACCCACAGGTGCGAAAATACGTAATGGAGGTTGCCCGTTACTGGATCGAACGCGGCATTGACGGCTGGCGGCTGGACGTACCCAGCGAAATTGACGATGATGATTTCTGGGCCGAATTTCGCCAGGTGGTCAAAGGTGCCAACCGTGAAGCCTACCTATTGGGCGAGATCTGGCAGGCCGATGCACGCTGGGCCAATGACACTCACTTCGACGGGGTAATGAATTACCCGGTCAAGGATGCCTTGCTGAACTTGCTGAACGGGCAAGGCTCAGTAGATGAGTTTGCCGGGAAGATCCAGCACCTGTTCCAGGTCTACAGCCGCGAAAATCTGTATGCCATGTATGTACCGCTCGACTCGCACGACACCGAACGCGCTCTGACACTGCTGCACGGCAACCTGCAAAAACTCAAAACCGCCTTTATGTTCATTTTCGCCTTCCCCGGCGCGCCAGCCATCTACTACGGCGACGAAGTCGGGCTGGAAGGCGGCAAGGATCCCGACTGCCGCCGCGCCTTCCCCTGGGACCCGGCCGAGTGGAAAAGTGACCTGCACGACTGGATGCGCGAACTCGTACGGTTGCGCAAGGCGCGACCTTCCCTGCGACGCGGCGACTACCAGCGCGTCGAAATCTCCCATACACAGGGCCTGTACGCCTGCCTGCGCAACCTGGGCGCGGAAAAGACCATCATGCTGATGAATGCCAGCGGGCACAGCCAGCAAGTCAGCCTGCCAGTGCAAACCACCTGGCGGGACGGCGAAACGATCCGGAGCCTGCTGGACAGCCGCCCATTCACCGTAGAAAATGGGCATATCCAGGTAACCGTTGAAGCGTGGCACGGCATCTGGCTGGGAAATTAATCCCCGGCCAGTTTTTTTGTTGTATGATATGAAGTATCAATTTGGGAGGGCGTATGGAAGAAAAAAACGAGCAGGTGCAATTGACCATTATTGAACGGCTGGCCGGGGCAGCACCAGCCGAACGCCTGACCGCCATCGCCGAGTTGGAACAGGCTCAGGCAGTCTCCCCCGAAACATTATCCCGTCTGGAGAATCTAGCCGCCGCTGACAAAAGCAAACCTGTCCGCGAGGCCGCCACCCGGGCGCTGGACTTCGCTCCCGTACGCCGGGCGCGTATGACGCGCGCAGGAACTCTGGGCATCACAAATCGCCAGGTAATTGCCCGCGAAATTGACCAGTGGCAACAGCAGGGGCTGCTGGGGCCAGAGCTAGCATCCTTGCTAAAGAGCCGTTACATCATTCCTTACGGTCCTCCTACCGGGCAAAAACCCGCCGCCGACCCGAACGCGCCCAAACCCACGCTGGCGCAAACCCTGCTCAGCGAAACCAGCATCCGTACGTTCTTATACTTGGGAGCCTTCTTTGTTGTTTCAGCTTCGTTAATCCTGGCCGCACTGGTTGAGTTGCTTCGCCTGCCAATCCTTGTCGTCCTGATTTTGCTTTTTGGCGGTGCAGCCCTGTTCATCAAAAAGCGACTGCCCCAGCCCAGCTCCGTGCTATTTATCGTAGCGTCGGCGCTACTACCCATCACCGCCGGTGTGATCGCCGACACGGTTAAATTGGAGGCACCCTGGCTGCACATCTTCTGGATGGTGGTCTACGGCCTGATGGCCCTGTTCTGGGTCTTTGCCACCTGGTTCTATGATTCGCGCCTGTTCAGCCTGGCCACCTATGCGGCCCTCCTGCTCGCGGCAAAAAGCCTGGCAGATGCCCTGGCCCAACCCTTTGACCTGATGTTATTGATCCTTGCCATTACCAACCTGGCCAGCCTGGCCTGGGTGTATGCATTGAGACGCTGGAAAAAAGAGGATGCCTTCTCCCGACCCTTGTTCATCACCACCCAACTGGGACAGATAATGGTTCTTGGGGCATCTTTTTTTGCTGTTTG
This sequence comes from Anaerolineales bacterium, assembly GCA_024710905.1. Taxonomy (GTDB): domain Bacteria; phylum Chloroflexota; class Anaerolineae; order Anaerolineales; family Villigracilaceae; genus JANJTV01. The sequence continues at coordinate 14,728 of JANJTV010000035.1, forward strand.
GGTTTACTATTTTGATTTCGGGGAAGACGCGCGTTCAGTGGCCTGGTGGATTGCCGCCGCCATGACCTGGATTGTCGGCGCCCTGTTCTATTTTGGCAGTCACTGGCTCAACCATCGCAAGGGACTCTTCCCCTCGCTGGCCGTGCTGGCACTCATCCCTGTTGGCTGGCTGGTGAGCCTAGCGTTTGAATCCAGCCTGACCATTCAGGCGATCGTATGGCTGGCCTGGGGTCTGGCCTACGCAATCAAGAGCGAGATCCTGCCAAGGATTAAGGTCATCCCCTTGCCCAGCATGGAAAAAAGCATGCTTTTTAGCTCGTTTGGCTTGTTGGCAACCAGCACCGTCTTTGCCAGTATCGCAGAAGATGTTGACAACCGTTCCGGCCTGGTATTCATCACCTGCCTGACTATCTCCCTGACCTATGCTGGCTTACATATCATCTCTGCGCGCAGGTTTGTCTGGGGCGCTGCATTGACAACCGGCCTGTTGGCTTACTTTGCTTTCTTGAACCTTGAAATCATGCAGAACATCAACATTGACCTGGTATGGGTGGTGCTGATTCCCACCGTGCTCTTGCTGCTGCCGGATGCCATTTTCAATCACTCCTTCCCCAAAGAGAAGGAGTGGCGTATCCCTGTACAAATATTTGGCGGCCTGTTGACCTTCTGGCTGATCGGAACGCTACTCCTGACCAGCGACTCGCATGTACCAAAAATCGCAGGCGGGCTGATTGCCACCCTGGTGGCCCTGTTCTACGCTTGGAGGAAACATGCCTGGCTTGGCTATGTTGCCCTGTTATTACTGGCCATTACCCTTTTGAATGGCATGGAAATGCTCAACCTGACGGCCTACTCATTCGGCCTGGTCGTGCTGGCATTGCTGTATTACCTGGGCGGTTTTGTATTACGCATCATCCGTCCGGAGCACCCTTGGAGCAAAGTCTTTTTATTCAGCGGATTGGGATTGGGCAGTTTTGTTTCCTTCCTGGCCATCAGCGAAAATGAAACCGGCGTCATGGCCTTCCTGCCCGCTGCTGTGACCGCCCTATTGTGGACCGCCGAGGCGTTCAAACGGCGCAACATCCTGCTGGGCTTCCCCTCCAACGGGTTTTACCTGCTGGCATACATCATCATCCTGGCACGAATGGACGTCAACCAGGCACAGTTCTATTCGGTTGGGGCGGCAGCCTTCGGGTTCCTCCAACATTACCTGTTGGTACGTTCCGGCAAAGAACAGGCCCTGGCATTCCTGACCGGGCTTGTCTCACAACTGGCCCTGCTTGGCACCACCTACATCCAGATGGTTGTCAACGTGGAACTGGCCTATTTCGCCGCGCTGTTTTTCCAATCACTGGTGGTCATGATCTACGGGCTGGTCATCCGCTCGCGCAGCCTGTTCATGGTGCCCATTGGCTTTGTTGTGCTGGGCGTCTTTACGGTTGTCCTGACCTTGCTCGAAGGGCTGGCCACCTTCATCTTGATTGGTTGCACCGGCATCTTCATGATCCTGATCGGGATTGTAGCCGTACTATTGCGCGAACGCATTGCAAAAATGGGCGAACGTCTCGGGGATTGGAACGCATAAAGAACTAATCCATCTCAAAACAGGTGTCGCGGTTACGGCACCTGTTTTGCTTTAACGGAGGAACACCGTCCCTGAACCATTTCCTGCCATCCATTCGAGGAGAGTATTGCAGTTGGTTGTACAATAGTCTCAAGTAGAAATTTTTTTGTATCAAACAAGGAGAAACAAATGTCAACCTTCACTTCTGAAATTACAATCCAAGCCCCTGTAGGGCAAGCATACCGGGCCTTCACCAACAGTTCAGCCCTACGAGAATGGCTTTGCGACGTCTCAACAGTTGCCCCCCACCCCGGCGGGCGATTTTACCTGTGGTGGAACGGGGATTTTTATTCCAGCGGCCATTTCCTGGCACTGGAAGAGAACAAACTGGTTTCCTTTCGTTGGTTTTCCAGCATAGACCCGGCCCCAACGGAAGTAAGTGTGCGGCTGGAAACCACCCAGGACGGCGTGCGGGTTCGCCTGGACCACAAAGTGCCAGATAATGCGGCCTGGGAAAAAACGGGGCAGGAATTCAAGCAGCACTGGGATCACAGCCTTGAAAACCTGAAATCCATCCTTGAACGCGGCATTGACCTGAGAATTGCAAACCGGCCCATGCTGGGGATTTTACCCGGCGATTTTACTCACGAACAGGCTCTTGCGCTGGGTGTCCCGGTAACTGAAGGCCTACGGTTGGATGGAACTCTCGAGGAAATGGGCGCTTTCAAAGCCGGGCTACGCAAAAATGATGTGCTCGTTTCCATCAACAATAAGCCTATTACAAATGATTTTTCAAGCCTGATTATGGCTATCAGCGGTGTCAAAGGCGGAGACACTGTCCCGGTCGAATATTATCGCGGGCCACAGAAACACAAGGTCATGATGACGCTCTCCAAACGGCCAATGACTGACGTCCCTTTCAACACCACTGAACTGGTGGAGCAAGCGCGGCCGAAATTACGGGCGGCCATGACAGCCTTAAAAGATTGCTTCGAAGGCGTCAGCGAAGCCCAGGCGCGCAAACGCCCCGCCGAAGAGGAGTGGAGCGCCTTGGATACTGTCTCGCACCTTTTACATAACGAAAGAAACCTGCGTACTTTTTTTGATGATCTGCTCGGCGGCCACGAAAGGTTTTCTGATGATTTCAGCGGCAACATCGACGCCCACATCCGCGCCACAACAGCAGTTCATACGACCATCCAGGATATGTTAAACGAAATGGAACGCGCCAACCAGGAAACCCTGCTTTACGTCGCCAACCTGCCTGCCGAAGCAACGCAGCGCAAAAGTGCCTTTTACCGCCTGGGTGATGCGCTCCTGCAAAGTGACCGCCACATTTACTCACATATCGAACAAATTAAAGCCGCGCTAAAAACAGCTCAATAAACCGCATGGCGCAATTGATCAGCATCGTCGGCAGCACCGGCGTGGGCAAAACCAGCCTGGCACGCGCTCTAGCCGCCGCACAACCTTTCTCCACCGGCTACGAGCAACACGATACCCGACCTTTCCAGATGGCCTTCAAACAGGATGTACGCTTTGCCCTGGCCAACCAACTGGACTACATGCTGTTGCGTGCCGAACAGGAAGCCGAACTGCGCCAATCTCCCCTGCCGGGGCTGCTGGATGGCGGCCTGGAGCAGGATTTTTACGGCTTTACCCACCTGTTCCATGCCCGGAGTTTGATAAGCGCGGACGAACTCAACGTACTGACCCGGCTATATCGTCAACTGCGCGCACTGCACCCATTGCCCGAGTTGTTCATCTACCTGCACGCATCGGGAGATATCATCCGACAGCGGCTGGCCAGGCGCGATCGAATCAACATTGCCACCCCGGCGGATGTCGAAGCGCTGGATGGATGGCTCAACCGCTGGCTGGATTCCATTGAGCCGGGCCGCGTCCTACGCCTGGACGTTTCTGCCGAAAACGAAACATTTACTGAAACCCTGGAGAAAATCCTTAAAAAGATAAACAGCCTGTAAACCAATCCCACCCGCAAACTGTATAATAAACAAATGAAAATCCTGGACGAAGAACACTGGACTTGGATGCTTTTTGCCGAGGGGCAGCACCTCTACCTTTCGGTGCTATGCGGCACGGTCGGGATATATGAAATCAACATGCAGCTCACCGAGGACGAAAAAATAGCCTATCGGAAACAAGGGCGGCCTTACCTGAACCAACTCGCCCGCCAAGCGGCCGGTAATCCATACGAGATATTCCAGGCCAGGCATCTAAAAATGTTTAATGACCTGCCTGGCATTAAGGAGGCGACCCGGCAATGGCGCGAGAAAAAAACCTGAAAATCGGCCAATATCTTATTAAACACATATAGTTCAATATCAAACCACTTGCTATAATTAGGACACTTACCAACAATTTATCGGAGAAAAAATGACCAACATTCGCCCCATCAAGGCCATTATTGAACCACAATACGTCATCGAAGGCGCGGGCGTATTACTGCGCCGCTCGTTTGGCCCAAGCAAAGAAAACCCACTCGATCCTTTCCTGCTCTTCGACCACTTCGCCTTCAATGACCCCGTCGAAGGCCCAATCCGCGGTTTCCCCACCCACCCGCATCGCGGCATCGAAACCGTCACCTACATCCTGGAAGGCAACATTCGTCACCGTGACAGCCTGGGCAACGTGGGCCACATCGGTCCCGGCGAAGTGCAATGGATGACTTCCGGCGGCGGCATCCTGCACGAGGAAATGCCCAACCGCGGCCCATCCGGCCGGATCGATGGCTTCCAGTTGTGGGTCAACCTGCCGGCAAAACTTAAATGGTCGCGCCCCAACTACCAGGAAGTCACCGCGCAGGACATCCCAACGGCAGAACAAAACGGGGTGACTGCACGCATCGTGGCAGGACAGGCCTTTGGCGTCACCGGCCCGGTAAAAGACATTGCCGCCGAACCCATCTACATGGATGTAACCCTGAAGCCGGGCAGCGCCTTCCAACTCCCTGTACCGCAGGGGCATACAGCCTTTCTTTACCTGTTCGAAGGGGAAACCGTGATCGAGGACGCGCTCATCCCTGCCGTCAATATGGTCATCTTCCAGGATGGAGACAGCATCGAGGTCAAATCAACCAGCGAGAGCCACGCCCGCTTTGTCCTGGCCGCAGGTGCGCCCTTCCAGGAACCCATCGCCCCGTATGGCCCGTTTGTCATGAACACCATGCAGGAAATCCAGGAAGCCCTGAGCGACCTGCGCGCCGGGCGCTTCGTTTACGACGAAAACGACCCACGCTTTACCAGATAACCCGATGGCTAAAACCACCACCCATTACGGCGAACGGATTGGCCGCCAGGGTGAACTACGCCTTGGTTGTTCGGCCTGCCTGTTCCAAAGCAGCGAGGTACTGCTAACGCGGCGAAAAGACAATGGCCAATGGTGTCTCCCCGGCGGGCGCGTGGAGGCCGGGGAAAGTGTGACTGAGGCCTGCGAGCGTGAGTTTTGGGAAGAAACCGGCCTGCGTGTCAGCGTCCAGCGCCTGGTCGGCGTGTACAGCAACCCTCACCGTCTGGTCGAATACCCGGACGGTAATAAGGCACACATCATCTCGCTGCATTTCGTAGTTGAAAAAGTGGATGGCCAGCCAATCATCACCGAGGAGACCACAGAAATCCGTTTTTTCAATATGGATGAACTGGGCGGGCTGGAGCTGTTATCGGACCACCGGGACCGAATATTCGACTCGCTGGCAGCACAACAACAGGCTGTATTAAAATAATAGCAGGTTTCGCACCAACGTTCTTTTCAAAGGAACAGACATGTCGCTTTCCGCCTCCGCCCAAAAAGTACAGGATGTGCTCGGCCCTGCCTATACCGTAATCGAATCCGAAGTGCCGACCAAAACCGCCCAACAGGCCGCCGACCTGGTTGGCTGCCAGCTGGGGCAGATTGTCAAATCGCTTATATTCCAGGGGCAGGAGACTGGCAAAGCCATCCTTGTGCTGACCAGCGGAGCCAACCGTGTGGATGAAAGCCTGATTGCCGCTTATGCCGGGGAACCGATTGGCCGGGCCAACCCTGATTTTGTGCGGGAAGTAACCGGCTTTGCGATTGGCGGCGTGCCACCTGTAGGACATGCCCAAAAAGTGGAAACGTACATTGACCAGGATCTGCTGTCGTATGATGAAATCTGGGCGGCGGCGGGCACACCCAATTCGTTATTTAAATTAACGCCATCCGATCTGCAAAAATTGACAAACGGAACAAAGGCAAACATTAAATTCATGAGATATGATGAGTAAAAATCCTCGCCAAGCCATCCTGCTATTATTACCTGCAATCTTTGCAATGGGATGTAGCATCTGGCTTCTCTCGATATCATCCGACATAAAAAATAGTTTTCTATTCGGCCTTTCTGCAAATCGCATTGGCCTGTTATTACTATTCATTATTATTTTTATCGGTTTTGCTTTAGCAACCTGGCAGGTATACAGATCTCCGCAATCTAAGGTTCATACACTACTGGAAGCTTTGGAAAATTTTCCAAGAATAGGTCTCTTAGCCTTCTCACTAATATTAATAGCAGGTACTTTCCTGATTAATATCCCACCGATATATCTAAGAGAATATGAAGCAATCTATCAACGCTTGTTGCCTTTCATTTTCTGGGTGACATTAACTTCGCTCACATTTATTATCAATCTGCTCATAGTTTGCGCCCAAAAAGACGCGCAACCCTATCGGGACACAATCAAGAATCTTTCCCCAGTCTTTTTTGCCACTTTATCGTTTTTTATAGGGATTTGGTTGCTGATCTCGGCAACGAATCTAGGAATTTCGGGAAGACAGGACTTTTGGTCTAAACCAGGTACGCCAATTCTTTGGGGCCAGATTATCTTTATATTATTCATTTGCACCTTGATTGACAAAATACTTCCACACAAAACCAGAGCTGAAATCATATTTATATTTTTGTTGTCCTTCAGCGCTGTAGTTATATGGTACTCCCAAGAACACCTGCCAGGAACATTTAATACTCCACCCGTTGCTCCTTTTTTTGAAACCTATCCCAATAGCGATTCGGAAATCTACGACTCTTCTGCTCAACGACTAAGAACAGGGCAAGGGATGGATCGGTATGTGATTGACAAGCCCTGGTATATTGCTACGATTGCGCTTCTTCACAGCTTCGATAATGGTAGATACGATACCTATTTCTTGCTACAGGTGATATTTTTTACATTAATCCCTATAACCGGGTACTGGTTAGGGAAAGAACTCCATTCTCGGCATTTAGGAATAGCCTTTTCAATACTGCTGGTGATCAAAGAACACAACGCAATAACAGTTACAGACTATTTATCCGTATCCACTTCCAAAATGATATTAAGCGAGCCACTGACAACCTTGATATTGCTACTTTTCGGTCTGACATTGGCAAAGTGGCTTCAAAACCCGGGATTAGACAACCCTATGCTATGGACAACAGGCGGCCTTCTGGGATTAGCCAGCCTTGTACGTCTGAACTCGGTTACTGTAATTGCACCAGTATTTTTGCTAATCGGACTTGCGTTTCGTTTTCGCCCCAAGCCCTGGTTTTATGCTATCCTGATTTTTAGTTTCTTTTCAGCAATCACCATTACCCCATGGGTAGTCCGAAACGCTATAGTAACTGAGAATCCTATCAGTTTCATTTTGGCCAAAACGGAAGGGGTCATTCTTGAGAATCGCTATCAACCAATTTTGGGGGATATGGAAACAACCAACACCTACATAACAACATCTCTTGAGAATTACTCCACCTTGGCAGGAAAATGGCTCACCCATTACTTGCGAAATTTGTATGGCATAACTGTAACCATTCCACCTACACTGGCTCAATATACACTTATTGACATGACTCGCTTGCCTTATTGGCAGTATGAATGGAATGGTGAACTAACAGCAGCACAAATTTTGCTTTTATTTTCAACACTAACAATAAGTGCCTTGGGGATTTCAGCAACAGTAAAACGAATTGGGGTTGCAGGATTTGTGCCGTTGTCCGTTGCGTTAGGATACAACATTTCGACAGCCCTCGCCCTCACATCTGGAGGACGCTACCTTTTACCAATTGAATGGGTTCTAATCTTTTATTATCTCTTGGGCTGGGTACATATTTTCGAGATGCTTGGTTATAGAAAGTCGCCTAGACCTATTGCCACTAACCACTTGGAGAACAAAGCCCGGTCAACCCAAATCGGCCTATATTTGTGCATCTTCCTGGCGCTTGGAAGCTTCCCCGTCGCCATGGAATTCATGACAACGAATCAATACCCACCGGTGCAAGATATTCGTGAAATTCCATGGCAGGGGGAAATCCCAAGCATTGTACTGGCAAATGAAAATGTATCCACCACGGAAATTATTTATGGGATGGTGTTATATCCAAGATTTTTCGAGGCCAACTCAGGGCTTTTTGAAAACCCGGCAAAGCCTCTTATTCATATCTTTCCATATAAACGACTCTCGTTCATGCTTGCAGGAGAAAAAAGTAATTATATTATTTTGCCTTTGAAGGAAAATATTCCATCCAATTTCTCTCATAATGCTGATGCTTGGGTTATTGGCTGCAAGCGAGATATTATGCCTGATGTGTCTTACATAGAAGCGATTGCGGTAGTTTTTCGGTCACCAGACGGCATACACCAAATAACATCTTCGGATCCTGCAGGGTGTGAAAATTTAAATTCTCCCTGAGCCACACATTTCGCAACCAATGGCAAACTAACCCAGCATCGCCATGTCTGCCAATAACCGGTCCACCATTTTGGGCAGGCCAAGTATGGCAAATTTTTGCTGTGCCTCGTTCAGGTATTCGTGCGCTTTTGGCTTGTTGCCCATGGCCAATTCAGCCAGCCCCCAATGCCAGTACAACTCGGCCTGTTCGTGCACACGCGTTTTTTGGTCGTCGATCAGGGCAAGGCCGCGTTTAAAACATTCCACATAAGTGATCGAAAACGAATCTGCCCCCGTGCCAATTGAAATCACGCCATCAGAAATACCTGCCGCCCGTCCCAGGGCTGCCCAGGCTATGGCTTTTTCACCCGGTGTACCCGTCTCGTTTAGGATTCGCAGTGATAGCCTGGCGGAGGTCCCCGCCTCAGTCGCATTCCCAAGCGCCGCAGTGGTCAACGCCAGGTAAGCGTACAACTCTCCCTGGTGCAGGAAACGTGAAAAATAGGGCGAGTTTAATACCTTGTCAAACATTTCCAGCGCACCGGAATAATTCCGCATACGGTAATAGCACAGCCCCATGTTGGATAGGCTGACTAACTGGTCGAGCCGCCCGCCGTAAGAACCGGAAACATCAAAAGATTTTTGATAATAATGCAACGCTGCATCATATTCTCCGGTCAGGCGTTGTGCTTCGCCAATGTTGCTGAGCAGAGCGGCTTCAAACTCTTTGTGGCCCAGTTCCTGCCAGATGGCCAGGGATTTTTGCATCATCTCCTCAGATAATACAAAGTTGCCGAACTGCATATAGCACAGGCCAATCATGTTGTAATTGCTGGCAATCTGCGGTCGGGAATTGGAAATTTCACTGATCGCCAGGCTTTCATACAGGTAATCCATGGCCCGGTCAATATCGCCTTGTTCATAATGCGCCGTGCCCAATCCCCAGATCGCCTGAGCAAGGATGGAAGGGTCCACCGGCTCCATTTTCTCGGCAAACGCCCTGGCACGGGTGGCCATCGTCAGCGCAGCCGGGATGTCATCCATGCGGGCAAGAATCTCGAACAACTGGATGTGCGCTCGCGCCATGCGTGGCAAGTCTTGCATGTCGGTAGCAATATCCAGAGCCTTCTGGAAAGACTCCAGCGCGGCGTCATAATCGCTGCCGATCATCAAAACCCCACCGAGACCTTCCAGCAATTCATATCGGTCAACAAGCGATGTGCTGCGCGATTGCAGACCCAGCGCCGTCCGGTAATAGCGGATGCTCAGGTCTACAGCATAGCTGGCCTGCGCAAATTTCGCCGCGCGGATGTACCACTCAAGCGCCAGGTCCGGGTGCCCGGCCCGCTCGAAGTGTTCAGCAATGATTGCCGCCAGCACCCCGGCTCGCTCCCCGGCGCGGAGGATCAGCCACTCGGCAGCCCGTCGATGGTATTTCCTCCGCTCTGATTTTAAGATTTGTTCATAGGCGACGTCCCGCAAGATGGAATGCTTAAACAGGTACTCGTTTGTGTCTTCAAAGGAGGTCTCGCTACGCGGGAAGACCAATTCTTTCTGTTGAAGGCTATTCAGCACTGGCAGGTCTTGATCCGGGGAATGGGAACCAACGTAAGAAACAGCATGATCCCAGAAGATGCGCCCGATGATGGCAGCTTTTTGCAGCAGATCTCGCTCAGAGGGGCTGAGGCGGTCGAGACGGGCCTGTAACACACCTGTCAGTGTGCCAGGGATTTTCAGGGTTTTGAGCCGCTCCGGGTTGACCCACCATTCTTCCTCGCTTTTGACGATTGCGCCTTCATCAATCATCATTTTGATCATTTCTTCCAGGTAAAAAGGATTGCCTTCGGCATTGCCAAAAAGCACATCCTGGAATTCGGCGGGCAGGTCGCGCACCTTCTTGAGGATTTCATAGACCAGCAGGCGGCTATCTTCGCGGGTCAAAGGAGTCAGGTCCACACGGACATGCTCCAAGTCGCGCTGGTGCCAGCCGGGGTGGCGTTCGTAAAAAGAGGGCCGGGCGGCGAAAATAAAAATAACCGGCGACTGGGCACATTCTTCCAATAAGACGCCCATCAGTTCCAGGGTGCGGTCATCCGCCCAGTGGATATCATCCAGGATAAGCAGGACAGGGGATTCTGACGCCAGGGTCTTAAGCAGTTGGCTGGCGTAATGGGCCGCGCGGCGATAAATAAGGGCCGGGTCATTGAGCACAGGCCGCAGGTGAGGGCTGGTGCCAAAATCGAAGCCCAGTGCATGCCCGAGAAAGTGCGCCGCCTCTTCGCCTTGCTCACCCAGCAGGGCGGCAACTCCCTGCCTAAATTTCTCACGCGAAACCAGGGCATCATCACTTTCCATGATATGGAACGCGGCCGAAAACATTTCGCGTATGACGCCAAATGGCACATTGACCGATTGCTCTTCGGCGCGGCTCTTGAAGGCCATCACGCGAGTGGGGGTACTGACCACCCAGCGCTCGAACTCAAACAATAGGCGGCTTTTACCCAGGCCCGCCTCAGCAACCAGCGTCACGGCTCGCGCCGCCTGGCTGGAGACGGTCATACGAAAGACGTCTTGCAGCAGGCGCAGTTCCTGGTCGCGCCCGATCATGTGTGTTTCAATTCCTTCTATGCCGCGCGCAGGGTTGCGGAACGACCGGCTGGCCTGCCGAATGACCAAATAAGCGACTTCCTGCTTGCCACTGGAGGCAAAGGCTTCGATTTCAAACCGCCCGCGGATGTGACGGTAGGTATCCGCGCTGACCAGTACGCGCCCAACCGGGCAGGCTTCCTCGAGCCTGGTGGTGGAGACAACGGTATCTCCCATCGCTGAGACCTCGCCCTGTGTGCCAATCTCGCTGATTAACACGCCACCGGTGTGGATGCCAATCCGCATGCCAAGCCGGGTGGATGATTGGCGATTAATCTCGTCGACGGCAGCCTGCATCTCCAACCCGGCCTGCGCCGCACGGATCGGGTCGCTTTCGCTCGAGACTTTCACACCCCACAGCGCCAGCACGGCATCACCGATATGTTTCTCGATCCAGCCGCCATGGGTCAGGATGATCTCATCCAGTCGTGCCCAGAGCGCATTCACCAGCGCGCCAACATCCTCTGCGTCCATCGTTTCGGAGAGGGCGGTAAAACCGGAGATGTCGGCCATCAGTGCGGTGGCCTGCTTACGCTGTTGGCCGGGCTGGGCATTGGCAAGCAGGGCCAGTTTGGCCTTGAGCGTGGAGACAGACGCATCCACGACCGAATCGCCGAGGACGGCGCGCTGGGCTTCCAAGGCGGTGATGGCCTGTTCCAACTGCTGCTGCTCATTCATGGCGGAATTTTATCAGGACAAAGGAAAAACCTGCCCGTTTTTACAGGCAGGTTTCAAGGGATTTACGCTTCTTCAAGCAATTCCTTGGCACGCTTTTGTGACTTCCCGCGGTCATCGGTATTGAGGATGCGCTTGCGGATGCGGAAGGCCAGCGGGGTGACTTCAAGGAGTTCGTCATCAGCCAAGTATTCAATTGCCTCGTCCAGTGACATCTGGCGCGGGGGAGTCAGCCGAATCTCCATATCACCACGCGAGGAACGCATGTTGGTCAGGTGCTTCTTTTTGCAGACGTTAATCGGCAGGTCACCCGAGCGAGCGCTTTCGCCAACCACCATGCCTTCATAGACATCCACACCCGGGCCGATAAATAATATGCCGCGTTCTTCTGCATTCTGTAGGGCGTAGGCGGTCGATTCGCCCGCCTCCCAGGCCACCAGCGAACCGCTGCTGCGCGTGGACATCGGCCCGGCCATTTCATCGTAACCATGGAAGATGGTGTGCATGATGCCATTGCCGCGCGTGGCGGTCAGGAACTGGTAACGGAAACCAAGCAGGCCGCGGGTCGGGACAACATACACCAGGCGCACATGGCCATCGCCGGTGTCCTGCATATCCACCATCTGGCCGCGGCGCGAACCGAGCATTTCCACCACCACACCCACCGTATCGGTACTGGTTTCAATATGTACTTCTTCGAACGGCTCAAGAGTCGCACCGTCTTCGGCTTTTTGAAAAATCACCTCGGGGCGCGAAACCTGGAATTCATAACCTTCGCGGCGCATGGTCTCGATCAGAATCGCCAAGTGCAACTCACCGCGCCCGGAAACCAGGAAATTCTCGGCCGATTCTGTATCTTCGACCCGCAAAGAGACATTCGTACGCAGTTCGTCCATCAGGCGCTCACGCAGCTTGCGCGAGGTGCCCCACTTGCCCTCCCGCCCGGTAAAGGGCGAGGTGTTCACGCCAAAGGTCATGCGCACAGTGGGTTCTTCCACTTTAATTTTTGGGAGCGCGATCGGATTCTGCGGGTCAGCCAACGTCTCGCCGATAGCGATGCCCTCCAAACCGGCCAGGGAAACGATCTCCCCCGCGCCTGCTTCCGGCACTTCAACTTTTTCCAGCCCCTGGTGAACGTACAGGTAGCGGGCGGTTTCGGGCAGGTTGCGGTCGTCCAGGGTCAGGCGGGCCAGTTTTTGTCCGGCCGTGATGCGGCCGGCAAAGACGCGCCCGACAGCCGTCACACCGCGGTAATCATCATACCCCAGCGAGGTAACCAGCATTTGCAGCGGAGCATCCAGGTCCACTCTGGGGGCCGGGATGTGCTTCAGGATGGTCTGGAACAACGGCTGCAGATCTGGTCCAAGTTCGGTCGTCAACCCGGCGCGCTGATCGATGCCAATGGCATAAATCACGGGGAAGTCAGCCTGTTCTTCGCTTGCGCCCAGCTCAATGAACAGGTCGAAGGTATCATTCAGTACGCGTTCCGGTTCCGCGTCACGGCGGTCAATTTTATTGACCACCACCACAGCCTTGTGGCCGCGTTCGAGGGCTTTTTTGAGCACAAAGCGGGTCTGCGGCATGGGGCCTTCGGCGGCATCCACCAGCAGCAACACGCCATCCACCATGTTCATCACGCGCTCCACTTCGCCGCCAAAATCGGCGTGGCCGGGAGTGTCAACAATATTTATTTTGACCACCTGCCCCGTTTCAGGATCGGGGATGGATATGGCCGTGTTCTTGGCCAGGATGGTGATGCCGCGTTCGCGCTCCAGGTCATTGGAGTCCATCACGCGTTCTTCGACACGCTGGTTGTCACGGAAGGTATGCGCCTGGCGCAGCAGGCCGTCCACCAGAGTGGTTTTGCCGTGGTCAACGTGGGCAATGATGGCGATATTGCGTAAATCTTTTCGTTCTGTCAACATTTGAATCACCTTTGAAAATCAATTGGAACAAAGAAAACCTGCATCAGGGCATCAAAAAACCCCGGCATGGAACCCGGGGCATTACCCAGCATGGTTGAAGGGACTTTCGTGCGGGCTGTATCTTATCACTGACGCGGAGTTTTGAACAGGGGCGGTCGGGCACAGAAAAAAGATGAAAGAAGCAGGGGGGAAAGGGATTTATTAAACGCTGACGACTGACCGCTGAATGCTTATCGCTGACCGCTGAATTAGTACGATTTTGCCATGCCCAACGGCTTGCCAAGCCTGCCCGCATGCGTCATAATGATTTTGTACACACAAAGGAGAGAGAAAACAATGAACAATAAATTCTTTATCACAATCCTGGTTTTATCCATTGCAGCATTTGCCTGCAGCCTGCCCGGCGGGGAAGGTGCTCCCACAGGGGAGGAGCCAGACCTGGCCGCCACAATCACCTCGCAGGCGCTGACGTTGGCCGCGCCGACCAACACGCCGGCGCCACCCACCGAAACGCCGACGCCGCAATTCACATCCACGCCCGAATCAACCGCAACACCGTCTGTGCCGATCGTAACGGTCAGTACCAACACCAACTGCCGCACCGGCCCCGGAACGGTTTATGACCTGATTGGCGCATTAAACGTCGGCCAGAGCGCGGAAGTGGTTGGCAAGTTCCCCGGCGGCGGCTACTGGATCATAAAGACTCCCGGCAGCTCTGGCACGTGCTGGCTATGGAGTCAGTATGCCACAGTTAGCGGGAATACCTCCAACCTGCCCGATTACCCGGCCCCGCCCACCCCCACGCCATCCATCCCGGCTGCAGCGACCAACTTCAATGTCAATATCTCCTGCTCGCTGCAGGTCAACCCGGTTTATCAGAATAAAGTAACCATCAACATGAGCTGGACGGATAATGCCACCAACGAAACTGGCTACCGCGTGTTTCGCAACGGCGAGCTGCTCAAGACGCTGGACGCCAACACCACCAGCACCGGGGATGAGACCACCCTGCCTGCCATCTGGATCATTGGCAGCCCGGTTCCCAGCGTGACCTACGCCGTGGAGGCCTACAACGCCACCGGCGCTTCGGCGCGCGTCTCAGAGACGGTTAGCTGCCCGTAGTTTTTTGCCCTTTCCCCACCCTGCCTCCCCCAATTCAAAAACAGGAATTGGGGGAGGTGTTTTTAAGCAACAGTCCCCATCCGCTTTCACGGACAGGGACTGAATACAAACAACAGGCTACGAACAACCGTCAACCGGCAACGGTCTAGGTGCCTTCTTCCCATGAGTTCAGGTACTTGACCTGCTCCTCGGTCAGCACATCGATCTTGACGCCCATCGCATCCAGCTTGATGCGGGCAATCTCGCGGTCGATCTCTTCCGGCACGGAATAGACAGTGTTTTCCAGCTTGTCGGCGTTCTTGACCATGTACTCGGCAGACAGGGCCTGATTGGCAAAAGACATATCCATGACCGACGCGGGGTGGCCTTCAGCAGAAGCCAGGTTGATCAGGCGGCCTTCACCGAGGATGTTAATCTTGCGGCCATCCTTGGTCTCGTACTGGTCCACAAACGGGCGCACCAGGGTGGGTTTGCCCTTGCTCATCTTCTCCAGGGCCGGGATGTTGATCTCAACGTTAAAGTGGCCCGAGTTGGAAACAATTGCGCCATCTTTCATGGCGGCAAAATGGTGGCTGTCAATCACGTTCAGGTCGCCAGTCACGGTACAGAAGATATCGCCAACTTTGGCCGCATCCAGCATCGGCATGACCTGGTAGCCATCCATCACGGCTTCGAGGGCTTTCATCGGGTCGATCTCGGTCACAATGACCTGGGCACCCATACCACGCGCACGGGAAGCCAGGCCGCGACCACACCAGCCATAGCCAGCCACAACGAAGACCTTGCCTGCCAGCAAGACATTGGTGGCGCGCACAATGCCATCAATCGTGCTCTGGCCGGTGCCATAGCGGTTATCAAAGAAGTGCTTGGTCATGGCGTCGTTCACGGCAATCACCGGGAAATTTAACATTTTGTCGGCGGCCATGGCGCGCAGGCGGATGACACCGGTGGTGGTTTCTTCAGTGCCACCCACAATGTTCTCCAGCAGGTCGCGGCGATCCTTGTGCAGCACAGAGACCAGGTCTGCGCCATCGTCCATGGTCATGTGGGGTTTGTGGTCGAGGGCGGCGTTCAGGTGCTTGTAGTAGGTCACATTGTCTTCGCCCTTGATGGCAAAGGTGGGGATTTCGTAGATGTTGACCAGCGCTGCAGCCACATCGTCCTGCGTGGAAAGCGGGTTGGAGGCGGTCAGCACCACATCCGCGCCACCGTCATGCAGGGTGCGCATCAGGTTGGCGGTTTCAGCCGTTACATGCAGGCAGGCCGCCACGCGGATGCCCTTAAGGGGCTTTTCCTTTTTGAAGCGCTCCTGGATGCTATTCAGGACAGGCATTTCGCGCCCGGCCCAGTCAATGCGGCGGCGGCCGCCTTCAGCCTGAGAGGCATCTTTGATGTCGTAATTACTCATTGGGTCTCCTTGCAGTTGCTTGAATAAACGTTTGAAAACGGGAGGCGGCCCGGGGCAGCCCACCCGAAAAACACTACTTGAGCAGTTCGTCCAGTTTACCACCATCATCATAATTCGCCCGGAATCGTTTGACAAAATCCGCGCGGGAGTAGTGATGGTTCTGGGTGCCGTTTTGTTCGAGCACATAGACAGCCGCCAGTGAACCAACCTGGCCGCACAGGGTCCAATCCCAGCCATGCGAATAGGCCGCCAGGAAGCCACCGCGGAAGGCATCGCCGACGCCGGTGGGGTCTACAACGCGATCTTCGGGCACCACCGGCACTTGCACATCGCCATCACTGGTGTGGATGGTGGCGCCTTCCTTGCCTTTGGTGACTACGATGATATCGACATGCTTTAGCATATCCTTCAGGCCCATACCGGTCTTTTTGCTAATCAGGCCATATTCGTAATCATTGCAGAACAGGAAGTGCGCGCCTTCCATGTCTTCGGCCAGTTCGTCGCCCTCCAGGCGCAGCACCTGCTGGGATGGATCGAACAGGTACGGAATGCCCAACTCACGACACTCAGCGGCGTGCTTACGCATGGCAGCCGGGTCGGTGGGGGAAATCACCACCAGGTCTGGTTTGCTGTCAATTTCTTTTAATGAAAGGCTGGCGGCATCGGCCATGGCGCCGGGATAGAAGGATGCAATCTGGGCGTTGACGCGATCAGTAGTGGCAAAAAACGAGGCAGTGAACTTGCCCGGCACCACCCGCGCCCATTCGGTATCCACGCCATGCTGGCGCAGCCATTCGCGGTAATCGCCAAAATCCTCGCCGACAGTGGCAAACAGGCGCGGTTTTTCGCCCAGCAGAGCCAGGGTGTAGGCAATATTGGGGGCAATACCGCCGCGCTGGCGGCTCATATTATCGACGAGGAAGGAAAGGCTGATATTTTGAAGACGCTCAGGGAGAATCTGCTCATGAAAATGACCGGGGAAGGTCATAAGGTAATCATAGGCGACTGAACCGGAAAGTAGGATGTCCAACTGTCTTTCTCCTGGTAGGGCAAATACGCATCAAAAGGCGCTCTCACGCGAGAGCGCCAATATTTGCGGGCGTTAGTTTAACACGGGACGGGGATGGTGTCAAAGATTTTTCAGGGTTTGCGGCTTACAATTTCTTTCAGGTTGGGCGAGTAAGGCGGCAGGACAATGCCCTTTTCGGTCACAATAGCCGAGACCAGCCGGGCCGGGGTGACGTCAAAAGCTGGGTTGCGGGCAGAAGCCTTTTTAGGCGCAACCTGCTCCCCGGCATAGGTGATACCCAGCACTTCGGAGGGGTCGCGTTCTTCAATGGGAATCAAGCCACCATGCGCCAGCGACAGGTCTATGGTTGGTGTAGGCACCACAGCATAGGCCGGAACCTGGTTATCCTGGGCGGCCAGGGCCAGCATGTACGTCCCAATTTTATTGGCGACATCTCCATTGGCAGCTACCCGGTCCGCGCCAAACAGCACCGCCTGCACTTGCCCGGTTTTCAGGAAATACCCGGCCATGTTATCCGAAATAATGTCATAGGGCACACCGTACTGCTCCAATTCCCAGGCGGTCAGGCGCGTCCCTTGCAGGCGCGGGCGGGTTTCATCCACCAGTACGCGAATCTTCTTGCCCTGCTCGTGGGCCATACGAATCGCACCCAGCGCGGTGCCCCAATCCACAGTTGCCAACGCGCCAGTATTACAGTGATGAATGACCGTATCACCGTCATTAATTAAAGATGCACCAAACTCGGCCATGCGGCGATTGATTTCCACATCTTCATCGGCAATCCGCTGAGCTTCACGCAGGGCCAGCCCGCGAATCGACTCGATGCTGCGGCCCGGACTGCGCTCCTTAATGACTGTCATCACCCGATCCACAGCCCAAGCTAGGTTCACCGCCGTCGGGCGGGAGGCCTTCAAGGTTTTTGCTGCAGCATCATAATCGGCGAGCAGGTTCGGGGCAGTTCGCGCATCTGATTCGTACCCCGCCAAGGCCAGGCCAAAAGCCGCCGCCGCCCCAATGGCCGGCGCGCCGCGCACAATCATCTGGCGAATTGCCCCGGCCACCTCGACATGCGACTTTAACGAAATAAACTCCATGGCAGCCGGGAGGCGGCGCTGGTCGATCATCTCAACTGCCGGAAGGTCGGTATTCCACTGGATGGTTCGCATGGCCAAAGATTAACACAGGTTATACGAAGTGTCAAAGGTTGACACGCCCCTGTTTCGGCAGTATAAGGTGCAGATGACCAGACCTATCGTTGCCTTCCTTTTCCTGCTCATTCTGGGATTTACCGCCTGCACCCTGCCCGAAACCACCCCACCCCCACCGACGAACACGCCCGGGCCGTCTCCCACACCGACGATCACCCCCACGCTGACGCCTTCCCCAACCCCCTCGCCCACGCCAACGCCCCTGCCCGCCGCCCGCGTAGAGACGGGTGATAAGGCCCTGTTTTATGGGAATTACTTCCGTGCCCGGGAGGAGTACCAGATCGTGCTGCAAAGCTCCACCGATGCAGACCTGCGCGCCGCCGCGCTGTGGGGCCTGGGGAAAACTGATTTTATCTCCGGCAACCTGGCCGGGGCGCTCTCCAACCTACGGGCGCTGGTAAATACTTACCCGAATGCGCCGCATGCCATCCAGGCCCAGTTTCTGTTGGGCGAAACCTACTACAGCCTGGAGCGATACGAAGAATCGGCTGCCGCTTACCTGGCCTACCAACAAGCCCGTCCCGGCTTGCTGGATGCTTATGTACTTGAGCGACGTGGCAATGCGTTGGCTGCAATTGGCCAGTATGACAATGCCATCAGCTCATATGAAGCTGCTCTTTTAGCCCCGGACCAGGCTAACCCGATCGCGCTCAGGATTAAGATCGGGCAAACTTACTTCCGGGCCGGAGATGCAGCCCGTGCCCTGCAACTTTATGAAGAGATATTGCCCGCTGCGCCGGATGATTTTGCCCGGGCACAACTCGACCTGCTGGCCGGGCAAGCGCACCTGCAATTGGGCCAAAGCCAGGAGGCCTACGCCCGCTGGCAGAATACCGTCAACAATTACCCGCTTGCATTTGACTCATACTCCGCACTGGTCGGGCTGGTAAATGCCGGCCAGCCTGTCGATGAATTCAACCGCGGCCTGGTGGATTACTTCGCCGGGCAATATGGCGTGGCCCTGGCAGCCTTTGACCGTTACATCCGCGCAACGCCCAACCATGACGGAACCGCATTATATTATCGCGCCCTGACCAATCGCTCGCTGGGCAACTATGAAGCCGCCGTAATAGACTACGACCAATTCATTGCCAGCTACCAGACCAACCGCTACTGGGGAGCAGCATGGAGCGAGCGGGCTTTTATCTTATGGGCGTATCTTGAACAACACAACCAGGCCGCCCAGTCCCTGGAACAATTTGCTGCAGAGGTGGCTGGCTCGCCTCTGACTGTCACCTACCTGCTGGATGCCGGGCGTATCTACGAACGCAACGGGGACCTTGAAAATGCCGCCCGCACCTGGGAAAGCATCGCTGATAATCACCCTTCTAGTACCAACGCTGTGCGCGCCCTGTTCCTGGCCGGCATCACCCGCTATCGCCTGGGGGATGACATGCGCGCCCTGGCAAACTTCCAGCGCGCCTTGCTGCTCTCCACCGAAATCAGCGACCAGGCCAGCAACCTGCTCTGGGTCGGTAAAACCTACCAACGCATGGGGAAAACCGAGGAAGCCCGCGCCGCCTGGCAACAGGCCCAGACGCTGGATACATCCTATTACTACAGCCTGCGGGCACGCGAATTGCTGGTTAACCAGGCGCCCTTCCAGCCGCGCAACAACCTCAACCTGAATTATGACCTGGCCGCCGAACGCAAGGATGCCGAAGCCTGGATGCGAATCGTGTTTGAATATCCATCCGAGACCAACCTGTCAAGCCTGGGTAGCCTGCAATCGGATCCACGCCTGCAGCGTGGCCTTGAACTGTGGGAAATTGGCCTGTATGATCGCGCCCATGCAGAATTCGAATCCCTGCGCCTGGCCGTTCAGCAAGATCCGGCCGAGAGTTTCAGGCTGGGCAACTACCTTGTTGATCTAGGCGCATACCGCTCCGGTATCCAAGCCCTGCGGCAGGTGCTCACCCTGGCCGGACTGGAACAGCACTCTGCCAGCCTGACCGCGCCAATCTACTTCAGGCATATCCGCTACGGCCTGTATTATTCAGAGATTATCTTCCCTGCTGCGCAGGAATACAACTTTGACCCGCTCTTCATCACCAGCGTCGTTCGGCAAGAGAGCCTGTTTGAAGGCTTTGTGCGTTCATCAGCCGGCGCACGCGGCCTGATGCAGATTATCCCCTCCACAGGTGCAGGCATCGCCGAGCAAATGGGCTGGCCGCCCGGATATACCAGCGAAGACCTGTATAGCCCATACATCAATGTTCGCATGGGCACGTTTTACCTGAATAGCAATCGCAAACTACTCAACGACTACTACGCCATGCTGGCCGGGTACAACGCCGGGCCGGGCAACGCCGCCATCTGGCAGACGCTGGCCGCCAGCGACGACCCAGACCTGCTATTAGAGATTATCCGCTTCCAGGAAACCCGCGATTACATCCGTTACATCTACGAAGCCTACAACATCTACCAGAACCTGTATGGCCCCACCCAATAGGCAACAAAAAAGACCGGCGCAAGGCCGGTCTTTCATATCACATTAGCTCAGGTGCGCAACCAGGCGCTTGTGAACCTCGTCATTTTCAATATCCATGATCGAAATCAATTTGTCGTTGCCATTCTCGCCAGCCACAATATCCACTTTGTTGGCCGCCACCCCCAACACCTCCGCCAGGAATTTCACCAGCACCTTGTTCAGGTCGGCGCCCCCCCCGGAAGCAGTCAAACGGACTTTAACAGTGCCATCCCCCTGGATTTCGGTAATCTCATTCTGGCTGGCACGCGGGGTCACCCGTACTGCCAGTGCTGCGCCACGCTTGCCATCATGTAACCGAAAATTTCGCTCTGCCATAGTCACCTCAGCCTCGTAATAAGGCAATTAACAATGTACCAATTAATTGTACCAGAATTATCAACACCACCGGACTAAAATCGAACATACCGATACGCGGCATCACCCGCCGGATGGGTGCCAGCAGCGGCTCGACCAACCCATCAATGCGGCTCCGCACCGGGTGGTACGGATCCATAAAATAAGACAGAATTACCTTAATAATTACCAATAGCACCAGCACCTGCTCGAAAATTTGGATGGATTGAATTAAAACAAGATTCATAAATTCTCCTCGGATATAAGACTCAGGCAGGCTCACCACGGGCAGGTCGCGGCCCCATGATGGCCGTCCCAACCCTGACGAGGGTTGCCCCTTCCTCTACAGCCACTGCAAAATCAGCACTTGTTCCCATCGAAAGTTCATCCCAAGCAATCACCGGGAAACGCCGTGACAGGTCATCTCGCAGGGTACGCAACGCCCTGAAATAAGGCCGGGCGGGTTCGCCGTCTTCAAAAAACGGCGGCATGGTCATTAGACCACATATCTTTAAGGCCGAAAATTGCAATATCTGTTCAACTTCACGGGCCAAATTGACCACATTCACAGGAGTGGAAGCCGGGTAACCAAACTTGCTTTGCTCCCCACCTACGTTCACTTCAAGCAGCACTGGCAACACCCGGCCCTGCTCGGAAGCAAAACGGTTCAAGCGGCTGGCCAATTTCAGGCTATCGAGTGAATGCAGCACGGAAAAATTTTGCGCCACCAGGTCCGCTTTACGGCTTTGGACATGGCCAATCATATGCCACTCAAGATCGCCGGGCAGGGACTGCCTGGCCTGCAGGGCCTGCATTTTGGCAACCGCTTCTTCGGCGTAGTTTTCACCCAATCGCCTGGTCCCGGCTTCGATGGCGGCCAGAAGGCTTTCGGGTGGGTGCGTTTTGGTGACCACCACCAGGCGCACACCTTTTTCATCCCGCCCTGCCCGTTTGGCAGCCCGGCTGATTTCCTCCCGCACCCGGGCAGTACGCTCACGAATCTGGTCAGCAAGGGCAAGTATTGGCATAAATGGATTCTCAGGAAAGTGCAATCAATGCGCCGAAACGGCCTGTTTTGCCTTTATGAGCACGGTGGGAATACCAATCCTGTTCGTGGCAGGCGGTGCAAATCCCGGCCACCTGCACCTGTTCCACACCTGCCATTTGCAGGCTCAGTCGATTGGCCGCCCACAAATCAAAGTAAGGGCGACCGGTTTCCTTTGGAAGCAGCAAATCCGCGGCCCGATTGCCAAACGCATGCTGGACCCGGGCGGCCACTTCCGGGCCGACTTCATAATGATCCGGCCCAATCGAGGGGCCAATCGCCGCAAGGATATCTGCCGGGCGTGAACCGTAGGCATGCTGCATAGCCCGCACAGCCTGTCCGGCAGCGTGTTTCGCTGTGCCCATCCAACCGGCGTGCACAACGCCCACCACGCCTTTCACCGGGTCGTGCAAAAGGATTGGCGTGCAGTCGGCAAAACGCATAAACAGCGTAATGTTTGGGTTGTCGGTAAGGATGGCGTCCGCTTTTAGTTCCGGCGGGTTATTAAAGCGCGGGTGCGCGCCATTGGCAATCACCACATCGGCGCTGTGCACCTGCCAGACGTCATACATCGACTCGGGGTCACGGCCTACAACCCGGAAAGAACGATAGCGGTTCTCGCGCACCCGTTCAGGGTCATCACCCACCGTTCCGCCAACGTTCAGCGCCCCCCATGGGTCGGGGCTGAGGCCACCATGCCGGGTGAAGACTGCCTGGGTAACATTTTCTGGAAAGATAGAAAAGGAAAGGTAACGAAGGCCTTCCTGTTCACGAAAAGATATCATGCCAATTAAGATTTTTTAACGACAGAGAACTTCTTGAGCATCAGCTCACGGGTTTCGCGCATGCTCTCTTCCATGTAAGGGATGCCAAACCAGGCCGTCGTCAGGCCAAACAACGCGCCGGTCAGCACCCGCAACAAGGGGGTGCTCTCACGGAAGGGGATAAGCGCAGCGATTGCATCCAGGCCAATCTGGCTGAATAACTGTGAGAAGCCATCCAAGCCGATCGGCACGATGCCGATTAAGAGCCAGGCCATCCAGTGCAACGGTTTGATGCGCCGCCCGGTCAGGGAAAAAACAATGCCAAACAGTAAAATGGAAATGTAAATCGCCACATCACGCTGGCACAGGGCTATTTTGTAACCAACCTGTTCGTTGCCAAGAAAATTGCGGGCTTCCACCAGGTTATTTTCATCCAGTCCGGTGGCTTCAGTAAAAGTCATTACCCCGGCCACACCAGCGGCATCGCGTGGATAATAGGCCTGCTGGCCAAAAAGGAAAAATGAACGGAAACCCAGCTGGTGGCAAAGCGGGCTGTAAGCAGTGTACAAAACCCTGGCGGGCAATTCGGCACCACTTTTCATCAACACCGGGGCCAGGAACGGCAGCCCGATATAGAACATGACCAGCAGGTTAATAACGATCATGTAATTGCGCGACATCCACAGCGAGAAGCGGTCTGCGCCGGAGATTTCCTGTCCTTTCGCCACCCGCTTTTGGTACTCCTCGTCGCCCAGGCGTTGGAACTGATCCTGTCGGTCACGAGCGGCGCCGAGGGTCATTTTCAGGTCTGCCAGGTCAAAAGGCGCTTTCTTGCGATACGGGCCAACTTCAAGGACCGGGATTTCCAGGTGATACTTTTCCAACAAAGCTGGATCACTCTCAATATCAATCTCAACCAGCCTGTGTGGGAAATCGGATTGCAAAGCGAGCAGGTCTTCTTTTACCTGCTCGCAGAGATGACATTCCTTGCGGGTATAGAGGGTAACTGTCAGCAAATTGATTTTCCTGTCTATAAACCAAAATCGATGAAGAAACCGTACTGGGCCAGCAGGTTGAACAAACCAAACATCAGCATGACGCCCACGATGACCATAATAATGCCCATTACAATTTCCACATAGCGCATCACAGGACCATGGTTCTTGAGGATATTAGTCACCCAGCCGATGCCCAGGGCAGCCAACAGGAAGGGAATGGCCAACCCAGCCGAGTAGGAACTTAGCAAAACAGTCCCTTGAGAAATCGAGCCGCCATTAAATGCCAGGGTCAGGATGGCTCCCAGCACCGGCCCCACGCATGGGGACCAGCCCGCCGAAAAGAAAACCCCCATCAGCGCGGAGGAGAAATATCCGAACTTGGCGTCCGGCAATTCCTGCACGCGGGTATCATATTCCAACAGGGGAATACGGAACACACCAATCATGTGCAGACCAAAAACGATGACAATAAAGCCGCCAATCCGCCCCAACCAGATGCTGATGTCGTAGAGCAGGCCGCCCAGGGCGGAGGCTGCCACACCCAGTAGGACGAAAACAACACTAAAGCCGAGCACAAAGGCCAGGCCATGCGAGAAGGTTCGCCAACGGTTGTTCTCGCCACCCGCAGCCCGACCGCCCAGGTAACCGACATAGGCCGGGACAAGGGCAAATACGCACGGAGAGAAAAAAGAAGCCAGCCCGGCCAGGAACGCCAGGCCTACAGATACATTTGCGAATTCCATAAATAATCCTTTAGATGGTACAACTAGATAATACGACGTTCCACGGCCACAACGGTGCCGTGATTGGGCAGGGACATGGTCATGTCGCCCTGGTCAAGGGAAACGTGCGGAGTGGTCCAGCGGAAAACCCATTTGGCGTCTTCAGCCGTGGCATTGACACAGCCTTGCGAACGCGGCGCGCCAAAATCGTTGTGCCAGAAAGCAGCATGGATGGCAATACCTGTCCCTGCGAAGAGGGTCGTCCAGGCAACGGCAGGCGTATCCCAGCCGTTACCGGTTGTGCCGCCCTGCATATGGATGGTAATGGCCTTGCGCCAGGTGAGATGCTGCCCAACCGGGGTGAGTGGGTTTTCCACCGGCTGGCCGCTGGCGTTATATTCGCGGCCGGTGGAAACACGGCAGAAATACACTTCGCGATTGCCCTCAAAACACGATAAGGTCTGATAATTCAGATTAACGATGACTTTCTTCTCAGCCGGGTCAACATCCGGGCTGATGGGGGTTAATTCTTCCGGAGTCAGCGGGCGCAGGGCAGCCCCTTCCACCCAGAACAGGTCGCCAATTCCCCAGCCACGATCTATATCTTCATTAAATCGATAATAAACAATGCCATCCTCGCCAGTGCGAACCTGGTCGATCCAGACCACCTGCCCGTAATAAAGCCGGGGAATCAGGCCAAATGCCAGTGTATCTTTCAACCAGGGGGCACGGGCCGGAGGGTTGTCGAGGAAGAGGTTGGCATAAGGCACGGTCACTTCGGCAAAGAAACCTCGCTGGCCTTCAGGCATGGCGCTGAGGGGAGTATTTGGCAGGTTGCGGGAGGGCTGCACATCAGAGGCATACAGGTACCCTTTTGGTGTTTCAACCCAACGCTGATTGACGCGAAATGGCATCGGGCCGGTTACTTCCCGCAGCCAGGGCAAAAGCGCATCTTCGTAAAGCACTTCAAGGGTCTGGCTGTTGTAATCGGGCGCGGCCTTGAGTTCAATTTTTCCGCCTGTACTGTTGCGGGCAATGATGGGGCTATCAGTCGGGAAAGCATCCAGACCAAAGGCGCGGGTGTACGGTGAAAACGCTGCCGCCCCGGCAGCGCCAGCCACCAGTTTCAGGAAGTCTCGGCGTGAAATTTTGCTCATTATTATTTCTCTCTTGATATATTTTGCCAGATAAGGATACTCGTAAATGATAGGTGCGTCAATTGGCGGATTAAGATGGGATTAATTCCGCAAATATTGTTCCAAGGCTTTCAGGCCATCCACACTCAGCTTGTGGGCAACGTCGGCTTCATGGAAAGTGGTTTCTGCTCCGGCTTCCTTTAGGATATTCAAAGAGGCACGCGCTAGGTCGATGGGGACCGTCTCATCCCGGGTGCCATGCGCCATAAACACATGTTTCCCTGCCAGCGGCCGGGTTTCAGTGATTTCATTGGAGCCAAGCGGAACAAACCCAGCCAGCAGGCCCATCTTGCCGATGCGTTGAGGGTAGAGGAAGCCCAGTGTGGCAGCAACTGCCGCGCCCTGACTGAAACCGATTACATCAAATGTTCCGGCATCCACGCCATTGGCCAGCGCCCACGAATCGACAAAATCCATCAGGCGGGTGCCCGCAGTGCGAAAATCATCCAGGGTGGGCCAACCATTACGGCTTTCCCGCCAGGAAAAGCCACTGGGGGAAGCCTCCCAGGGAGCGCGAGGAGCCAGCAGCCAGTAATTGGTCGGGAATTTAGCCGGGAAGATCCACATAGAATTCTCGTCACCCGTCCAGCCATGAATCATGAGCAAGATGCGCCCCGGCCTGGTCTGCGGCAAATGGTAGCGGAAAGTCCACTCTTCAAAAGTTGCCAGCTGTGACTCGAGACGCGGCATTACCCTTCATTCCCTTTCCTGACAATCCAATCCAGCCCAAACATAAACAGCCAGATCAGGCCAATGGGCACCAGCGCTCCCAGCAGGCAGGCAAAGCCCAGGATGGCAGCGGGCAGACCATAGATCAGGGCGATTAAGCCCAGCCCAATCGTCAACAACAAAACGCCCACCCCCACTGCCAGGCGCAAGTTGGTCTGAGTGGCATACTTCCTCAGGTCGGTTTCATTACCCATTTCGCGTTTCTCCTTCCATCAGACATCCCGGCCCAGGGCATTCCTTACCCCGCGCGCCAGCCGGGCCTGCCAAGAGATAGCCTGTCGCAGATTGTGCAACTCGGCCTGGGCAGCCTGTTCCCCGATGCGGGACACTTTATTGACATCCACCCGGTCAAGCATATTAATGTGGCCCACCGCCGGGCGGATTAATACATCCGGTTGGTCGGCACGCAGGCGCAATTCAGTCATTTCACGCTGGCCGATATCCACCGCTTCGATAAAGATGTTCAGCGCCTGCGCCAACGACAAACGGTTAATCTGCTCGGCGATCTGTGGCGGGACTGCCAGCGGGACGGTCATCGGCGTGGACGGCTGGTCCAGTGGAGGCAGCAACGGTACAGCCACTACCGGCAAGCCTGGCGCAAGCGCGCGCGCCGCCCGTACAGGTACAGGGTCAAGCGTACCGCCGTCAATCAGGGTGTATTCATGCAACCGGCGAGGCGGGAAGATGCCCGGCACAGCGATGGAACCCAAAATGGCCTCACGCACCAGTCCTTCACAGAGGATAATCTCGCGCCGGGAAGCCAGATCCACCGCCGCCACAGCCAATGGAATTTTCAAGTCATCGAAGGTCAGGCTGCCCAAGTTCTGGGCCAGCCAGTCGGCAATCCCACGAATACCCAGCAAACCCGGCCCATCTGAGAGCGGCCAGCCGTATAACTTCAACGGGTCAACCGATTCGACAAGGTCTTCGATCTCATCCGGAGAAAGCCCTTTGGCATATAAAGCGCCGATGAGCGAACCAATGCTTG
The DNA here is from genome assembly GCA_024710905.1 of Anaerolineales bacterium. Lineage (GTDB taxonomy): Bacteria > Chloroflexota > Anaerolineae > Anaerolineales > Villigracilaceae > JANJTV01. Next base: position 42,253 of record JANJTV010000035.1, read on the forward strand.
TCCCGGACACCGCCCGGATGATAAAACCCTCGCGTACCAATACACGTAAAACCCCGATATGGGCAGCGCCACGCACTCCGCCGCCGCCCAAGGCCACTGAAATTTCCATTCGTTCTCCTGAAAATCAAACTACAATTGGCAGATGCAACCACAGAATTATAAAGGATGCCCATGACCCGCGTTGCCGAATCTACCGAGAGTTCCTCACCCATTGTCACCCGCGCAGTCGCTGCCGGGCTGAACAATGAGTTTACTGAAAATTATCACTTCCCTGACTGGCAAAAAAGCCTGCTCAACCTGCTCGGGAGGTTCCCGGCGGATATGGGCCGGGCCGCCATTAGCCAGTTCCAACGCTTCTCTGGCTTGCCTGCCAGTGCATTAAGGTATTTTTCAATGGATGAGCTGATCGAGTCCCGCTTAAATGACTATGCGCAGCTCGATAGGCAATTCCCGGCCATCCTGATTGGCCCGGCCCTGGGCGGGGCCACCACCAGCCTGGCCCTGTCTGCGGGAGGCCCTTACCTGCCCCAGGCTTTTATACTTACCCTGCGCGGCGGCAGCCCAGATGGCGACCTAGCAGCCTATTTCTGGCGTAGTTACGATGCTGCCCTATCGATTGCCCGCAACGACCCGCGGCTGGTGACGATACAGCATTATGACCCCATCCACGATGGCTGGCTGACCAAATATGTAAATCACCTGCGCTTCAAATTGATCGATCTGCCGGAGCAATATGATCAATATATCAGGCAAAAACTCCAATCCGGCGGGGCGGTGATTTATCTCGATTGTGGCGCGTCATGGCTGCGCTACAAAGTCGGCCCGCGTAATTTTTTCCAGGTCGGCGGCTGGGGTGACATCCCCGACGAGGAATTCCTATCAGCAAGTAAACGCATCCGTGACTATGCCCGCAAAGCCGGGCTGGGATATACCAACTGGCGCATGACCGAATTCCCGCTCGAGCGAGGCCCGGAAAGTGAGTGGGGCTCCGAACCGGGCCTGGCTGAGTCGCTACATCAATTTTGCATCCAGCATGGCTACCAATTCGTTAAAATTTCCCTGGCGCACCCACACGACTTTTCGCGGCTGGCCTTTTCTGCTGCAACAAAACTATTGGAAAAGGAAGGCCGCCCGCCGCAGGGAACACTGGTGGAATGCTTCAGCCAGTTCGATGCCACAGCAGCCCGGCTGGGCAGCTTGTTGCCCCTGTGGCTGATTTTTAATACGCAGGACAGCGCACGACTTCTCAAGGAAATGTCCCATCAGTTCCCAAAAGATAAACCCATCTTTTTCTCCCCACTGGCAACTTTTTCCATCACACCCGATATGGCCGGCTGGGGCGACTGGCTGGAGGCCCTGGGCGGGCGGGATTTTATCAATATCGGCGCACGGAAATCACACTACCCTGCTGATGCCCGCGCCCTGCTGGAATGGAACAAACCATTGCGCAGGTGGGTGGAAGAGAATCGCCGTCCTGTTGCCGCCACCCTGAGCGCTGATGAGTTGTTATTGCTCAGCCAACAGTTGCCGGTCTAATATAACAATTCCTTCAACCCCGCCAGCAAGGCAGCGACATCTTCCGGCGTATTATAGGCCTGGATGCTAACGCGAACGAATTTGCGCCCCTGCCATTCAATTAGCGGCACCTCCACCCGGAACTGGTCGTACAGGGCGGTTTTCAGCCAGGCGATATCCAACTGTGCGGGAAGTTCGGCAGCGGCCATCTGGGCGTAGAATTGCCCGTTTAACGGCGAGAGCGGCGGCAGCCGGGCCAGCATCGAGAGCTGTTCCAACGCCTGCGTAAGCAGGGCGTTGCACTCCCGTCGCATCGAATCCCAATCCCGTTCCTCCATATATTGAATAGCTGCCGGGACGGACAACCAGGCCGCCGGGTCTTTCGTGCCGCTCCACTCGAATAAATCCAGCATACGATTCGCAGACTGGGGCGGGTTGCCATAGCCCCAGCTCACCACCAGCGGTGCAAGCAGGGATTGCACCTGCGGGCGGGCATACAGGAAAGCCGCGCCCTTGGGGGCCAGCATCCATTTGTGACAGTTGCCGGTCACAAAATCGGCATCGAGGGCGGCGAGGTCAAGCGACACCTGCCCGGGCGCATGGGCCGCATCAATGATGGTCAGCAGGCCCAACTCCCGCGCGCGGCAGCAGATGGCTTCGACCGGCAGGCGCAGGGCGGTTGGCGAAGTAATCTGGCTGAGATAGACCACGCGAGTACGATCAGTTAGCCCTGCCCAGAATTGCGTCAAAAGTTGTTCTTCGGTTTCAAAAGGGAGTTGCAAGGGCTGGCGAACATAGACTGCGCCGGTGCGCTCGCAGGCAAATTCCCATGTAAAATCGCAGGCACCGTATTCATGGTTAGTGGAAAGAATCTCGTCTCCAGGCTGGAGATCAAGAGAGCGGGCAATAATATTGACACCGTATGTGGCGTTGGGAACATAAATCAGGTTATCGGGGTGCGCGCCCAGGTAAGCGCCCAGCGCCGCACGCGATTCAGCCAGCAGGCTGTGATATTCGCGGCCCAGGAACAAAACCGGCTGGGCTTCCAGCCGCCGCTGCCAGTTTTGATAGGCTTCAAAAACCGGTTTCGGGCAGGCCCCGAACGAACCATGATTTAAAAAATGAATGGATGGGTCGAGCAGGAAATCTTGCTTGAAATGGCTCACCCATCCATTATATCGTTACAGGTCAGGGAATTTAATGAACGCGCCACACCCCGGCATACTTGCGGCGATATTTCAGGTCTTCCTCCAGTGAAATCCATGCCAGCGCTTTGTCGCGGATGTCCTGCTCGCCAACCTGGTCAAACAGGTTGCGCATGCCCTGCAAAATATCAAAACGGATCAACGTGCAGTTCTTCTCGGCGGCACACTCGTTATAACGCAACTCCAGCCCGCCAAGCAGCATGCGCCGCTGGGGCAGCCCGGCCAGCCCAATCTTCCACAGAGATTGCATGCAGTGGCGGGCCGTAACAAAACGTTCATCCCGCGTCACCTGCAACAGGACCGGGAAGTCACGCAGGATACGCATTTCAGGGTCGCTTTTGGCCGCCAGGTTACACAACACTTGCGATGAAATCGCCCGAACATGGTTGTCGCGATGACTTAGCCCTGCCACCAGACGATCCCAGGCCTCGTAAGCCCAGGGGACAGGCTGTTTCGTTTCGGCCATTAGCGCATTATAAGCTGTATTCTGCAAATCGCCATCCGGCGAAAAAATATTGGCAAGCTGTTTCAGGGCTGTCATTTCCATCAACCACTCGTTGATTCTTCCCCGGCAAAGGTTAGCTCAGCTTGCGTCAGGGCCTGGCGCAGGGTTTTAATCGCATTCGGTCCAACACCGTGCAGGTTTTCAATTTCCAATTGGCTGCGCCGGGCGAGCTGCTCGAGGCAGGTAATTCCCTCTGCGGCCAGGGCGCGCAGGGCCGGTTTCGAGAGCCCAACAGGCAAAGGGTGTTCTCTGGCTGGCATCATGCACCCCCGTAATAGGCCTTTCGCAATTCGGCCAGGTCAATCTTACTCATATGCAGCATGGCCTGCGTCACACGCCCAGCTTTTTCAGGATCCGGGTCGCTCATCAATTCACCCAGTTCGCGAGGCACAACCTGCCACGACAGGCCAAACCTGTCCTTCAGCCAGCCACACTGGCTCGGTTCGCCGCCATCCGCAATGAGGCGCTCCCACAGGAAATCCACTTCCTCCTGTGACTCGCAATTCACCAGCAGCGAAATCGCCTCCGTGAACTTGAATTGCGGACCGCCGTTCAGGGCCACGAACTCCTGGCCGTCCAGTTCAAAATTGATCGTCATCACCTTGCCAGCCGGGCCGGGCACATCTACACCAAAACGGGCAATATTCAGGATACGGGAGTTCTTGAACAGGGAAACATACAGATTAACGGCTTCCTCGGCCTGTTCATCGAACCACAAGAAAGTATTGATTTTTTGCATGGCATGTTCTCCTTTGGCAATAACCAATTATAGATTATTTGTTCTATTTTTTCAAGGGGGATTTTTCCAGACGGGCGACCCCTAACCTGCCCCCGCTACCGGGAAAGGTATAATCCACCTTGGAGGCAACCCATGAACCAGGATTTCCCGTGGTGGCAAGATGGAATTATCTACCAGATCTACCCGCGATCCTTCCAAGACAGCAACGGCGATGGCCTGGGCGACCTGCCCGGCATCACCCAGCGATTGAATTATTTACAGCACCTCGGCGTGGATGCGCTCTGGCTCTCCCCGTTTTACCCGAGCCCGGATAAAGACTTTGGCTACGATGTCAGCAACCACACCGCGGTTGATCCGCGCATGGGTAGCTTAGAAGATTTCGACCACCTGCTGGCCGAAGCCCACCAACGGGGCATACGCATCATCCTGGACATGGTACTGAATCACACCTCCGACCAGCACGCCTGGTTCCAGGAATCCCGCGCCAGCCGCGACAACCCCAAACGGGATTGGTACATCTGGCGGGAGGCAATCCCCAACAACTGGCAGGCCTCTTTTGGAGGCCCGGCCTGGAGTTTC
>JANJTV010000029.1 GCA_024710905.1 Anaerolineales bacterium
TAATATACAACAGTGACAGCCGAAGGGCAATATTTTTAGGCTTAATATCTGCAATCCAATGAACAACGAAACCAACTTCAAATGTTAATCATTCACAAAATCTCGCTTGCGTATTACAATGTATTCATCTTATCCACTGCACGAAGTGCAGACAACCAATACAAGTCTACCGACTGCCATATATAGAGAAAATCGCCATTTATTAGGCTTATGCCCCAAATATGGGGCATAAAAATGACACCAAAATCTGACCGGGACGGCAGGGATTCGTAATCGTCAGGTCGCGGGTTCGACTCCCGCAGGTGGCTCCAAGTAAAACTCCCGCATCAGCGGGAGTTTTTTGTTTGCGGTGGTGGTTTTGTCAGCTGGAACTGCATCTACTGGCTCTGGCGAATTAGACTACCAAAAAAGGAGCCGAAGATGACCGACACAAAACAAAAGTACGCAACAGCAACAATCGTGCCAATGATTAATTGCGCCACAAACATGTGACCCCAGATGGCAAATGACCGTTTTATAAACGATGGGTGAATAATATCGGTCCTGGGCAGCAGCGCACCGACATGTTTTGCTATCAATTTTTTGTCCAATGGTGCGGCATTAACTGGTTGAATGGTTCGCAAGCGGGCGTTTTCTGTCTCAAGCGCCTCCACACGCCTTTCCAAAACAGATAAGTAGTCAACCAGTTGATTGAGATTATCAAATTTCAGAGACATGATTACCCTTTTCATGGCGATGTGAAAATATTACCCAGATTGGGTAATTACATATAGATTATATTTTACACAATTTACTATTCTGGTACAAAATAACAAACCCATCCCCCGGGCATGGCTTAACCGTCCGTCATCGCTTAGAATAAGGGAAACTTACCCAGGGAGACAACCATTCTATGGACCGCACCGCCAACAGCCTGACCCGCTCCATCATCACCGCCCTCAAGGGATTCAAGAACAACCTTTTTGCCCTGCAAACCGTGGGGCTGGGCGGCCTGCTCAACATGGCCCGTACCCGCGCCGCCGCGCTCGGCGCAAAAAACGTGGAATATGACGTGCAGGACATGCGCGAAGGCAAACTCATGTTCCGCTACGCCACCGTCAACGACCTGACCTGGCTGATGGCCAATTACCCGCAATACTGCCGCGAAGAACGCGACAGCCCCAAAGGCGCCACCTGGGGCCTGAAAGCTGCCGGGACGGTCTACTGCTCTCACCGGATTGCCGAACTGAAACCGAAAAAGATCCTCGAAATCGGCCCCGGCTGGAACCGCCACTTCGACACCCTGTTCGGCGAACAACTGGAATACTGGATGATCGACGACGCCACCGACATCGGCTGGGACAAATCCAGCCGCGAGAAATTCGAACAGGCGCTTAAGGAACGCAAGCATACCCACTTCGTGCGCGGTTTCTTCGGCGGCTACGCCAAAGAGCTGGCCGACAACAGCTTTGACCTGGTCTTTTCCATTTCCGTCATCGAGCACGTGCCTGCCGAGGCCAAGCAGGATTTTTACAAGGACATGTTCCGTGTGCTCAAGCCGGGCGGCGCCATTGCCCACTCCATTGATATTTTTGATGAAACCCTCGGGCGGGCCGAATTCGAAGTCATCCGCCAGGCAGGCTTTGAATTGCCCCCCTACCCGGACCTGCGCGTGCGTGTGCGCGCCCACGAAGGCAACCCGACCCTGTTCGAGGACCTGGGCACCGTCTTCCACGGCTACCTGGGCATTAACCGCAAGGACAAATGGCAAAGCCTGAAAGACATCCCCGGCCACACCGGCACCATTTTTGTCTACGCCCGCAAACCACTGGCCTGAATCGATCACTGCAAACCCGTTCACAGGAACCTTCATCGCCGACCCTGGGAAACGGGCTCGGCGATTTGATTTTCTCAACCATGAACCATTCTTCTCTCGACTCCACCCAGTCCAACCAACCGCCCGAAGCGCTCAACCGCTACCAGCCGATCCGCCTGGGAAGGAAAGGGCTGCCGCTGCGGCGGAAACCCTTCCGCCCGGCCTGGTGGCTCTTCCTGCTGGTTGGCCTGCTGGCGGGCTACTTCTTCACGCCGGGACGCACCAACCTGCTGATCCTCGGCGCGGACAGTTCCCCGGAGCGCGGCGCACTGGGCCGCACCGATACCATCATCCTCACCAGCATTGATCCCTGGGCCGGGACGGTTGGCCTGTTAAGCATCCCGCGCGACCTGTGGGTAAACGTCCCCAACGTCGGCCCACAGCGGGTTAACACAGCCTACTTCTTTGCCGAGGCCAGCTCTCCCGGCAGTGGGCCGCAGGCCGCCATGCAAACCGTGCGCCAGAACTTTGGCGTTGCGGTGCATCACAGCCTGGTGATTCAAATGGACGGGCTGGTGGAAATTGTGGATGCGCTGGGCGGGGTGGAAATCAACCTGGACCAGCCAATGGGCGGCCTGCCCGCTGGTCAGCACAGTCTGGACGGTCCAGCTGCCCTGGCCTTTGCCCGCGAACGCTACAGCGCGGATGACTTTTCGCGCATCCGCCAGGCGCAGGTATTAATTCAGGCGGCCTTCCGCAGACTGCTCAATCCCCTCACCTGGCCGCGCCTGCCGCTGGTGCTGGTGGCCGCACAGCAAAGCATTACCAGCGATATCCCCGTGTTCCTTTATCCGCGCCTGGGGCTGGCCGTGTTACGCGCCGGGCCAGGCGGCATGGATACACGCAGTATCACGCGTGACATGGTCACTCCCTTCCAGACCGAGGGCGGCGCGCAGGTGCTGGCCCCCAACTGGGAGCGCATCAACCCGTTGTTGTTTGAGTTGTTCGGGGATTAGAACCTACACTCGTGCTTCCAGCCAGTCGGCCACCCGCGCCGACACCTGCTCAATCCCCTTGTAGACCTGCACCGCCAGCGGCATGGTGCGCAACTGGCCGATCACCGCCCGCGCCGCCTGCGGCCGGGCCAGCAGGCTGGTTAATTCATAGTGGTATGGCCGGATGCCAAACAGCACCCCTTCCCCGCCGGGGAGCGTGGCCAGGGCCTGGTACTCCACCCGCAGCCAGATGCTTTCCATCGGGGTCTCGCGAGTCAGGCGCGGGGGCGCCAGCTCCGGGTGCTGGTTCAAGTCCAGGCTGGCGCTCAGGGCCATGTTCACCCGCAGCCAGGAGTAGCCTTCCTGTAATCTCACCAGCAGGTTTTGAATTCCCGGTGCAATGGCCGCGTTCAATCCCGGCACCGGACCATGCACCACTTCCACCGTCTGGCCCAGCTTTGCCTGTGGCGACCAGTGCGAGGCAAAACACACCACCCCGGCCTGCATGCGGATCTCGCTGTCCGCGCAGCGCCGCACCAGCAGGATGTCCGGCTCCCAGTGCAGACCAAGCGCCTGCAGGCCCTCCTGCGGGCTGGCATTTGAGTCAGGGAAATTGAAGGTTGAATCGAAGGATTTTGCCAGCTGCAGGGTGGCCCGCACCAACCCCGCCGATTCCGGCTGACAGACCAGGTAGCGCTGTGGATCCT
>JANJTV010000100.1 GCA_024710905.1 Anaerolineales bacterium
TTCCTTTTTGTGGCGGTGGATTATGGATTGGACTGGAACGCCATGCTGCGGGATGTCGGCACCAAATGGTACATCCTGATAGGCCTGGCGGCCTTCCTGATGCTGCTCCCCCTGGCCTTTACCTCGTTTAATTACTGGATGAAACGCCTCGGCAAATCCTGGAAGCGCCTGCACCGGCTGGTCTACATCATTTCGCCGCTGGTCATCCTGCATTTTGCCCTGGCTGCCAAAGCGGATTTCACCACCCTGCAGGGGAACGTTGCCCAGCCGTTGTTGTTTGGCTCGGTTGCCATCCTGCTGCTATTTGTACGGATTCCCTTCATCAAGAATTGCTTAATCCAGTTGCGGCAGGCGATCCAGGCGCGCTGGCAGGAAATCAAACAACCCCCGGCATCGTAACAAACCGGGGTGTTTGCCTGGCTTAGAAGATTCCGCGCAGCAAGAGCAGCAGCCCGATGATGGCCAGTGGGATGCCCACGATCGCGCCGATGATCGTCAGGCTGACCAGCAGGCCCACCAGGATCAGCACCAGCCCCAGTACCATGGCTACAAAGCGGCCGGTGAATTCGACAATCCCTGCCACTAGCATCCAGAGGGCATAGAACGGCCACAAATACCAGGGGATTTCACGTTTATGTGTGGTTGTCATCTTTAATACTCCTTTGTTGGTTTCGTAGTGATATACGCAGCAGCAGCAAAATGGATGCGACAAATTTGGCGCTGGTATCATGCCGCGCCGTACGCGGTATCATGCCGCGGCAGACGCGGTATAATGCCCGCATGTCCACTGAAACCATCTCCCCTGAAACCCCAAAATTCCCTGTCTGGCTTTTCCTGGTGCTGCTGCCAGTCTTTTTTGCGCTGGGCCTGGCCACCGGCTGGGCGGTGTGGGGCGCCTCCGTGGCTCCGGTAACATCAGACACGCCTCCAGCTGCGCCCGCCGCCAATAGCCCGATTACCGGTTCCCTGCCAACACCTACCTCCCAGGTCGTTCGCTATGACGTGCCTGTGGATGACGATCCCTTTATTGGCCCGGACGTCGCGCCGATCACCATTATTGAATTCAGCGATTATGAGTGCCCGTACTGCAAACGCTGGCATGATGAGGTCTTCCTGCGCCTGCTGGATGAATACCCTGACCAGGTGCGGATTGTGTATCGTGATTTCCCGTTGGACAGCATCCACCCCAATGCCACCCCCGCTGCTGAAGCCGCCAACTGCGCCAACGAGCAGGGCCTATTCTGGGAGTTCCACAACGCCCTGTTTGGCGGGGCCTACGGGCTAAACCGTGATGCTTATATTGCGTATGCCACCGATTTAGGCATGGATGTTGACTCGTTTACCACCTGTATCGACGAGCGTCGTTATGCTGATGAAGTACAGGCCGATTTTGAGTACGCCGCCGGTTTTGGCATTCGCTCGACGCCGACCTTCTTTATTAATGGCCTGGCGATCATTGGTGCGCAGCCATTTGAAGTGTTCCAGCAGGTCATTGAGCAGGAACTGGCCGGGCAAATTCCGTAAAGGGGCAGGGATGAAAAAATTTGTGGCTGTGGCTGGTAATATTGGGGTTGGGAAGTCCACGCTGGTGCAAAAATTGTGCCTGACGATGGGTTACGACCCGTTTTTTGAGCCGGTGACCGAGAACCCTTACCTGGCTGATTTTTATCGCGACATGTCGGCCTGGTCATTCCATTCGCAGGTTTTCTTCCTGACCCACCGCCTGCGGGCGCACCACGAGATTGCCCACCACCAGAAATCGGTCATCCAGGACCGCAGTGTGTACGAGGATGCCGAAATCTTTGCCCACAACCTGTACCTGCAGGGTTTCATCCACCCGCGCGATTATGAGACCTACCGCAACCTGTACCAGACAGTGATCGACTTCCTGCCGCCACCCGACCTGGTGATTTACCTGCGCGCCTCCGTGCCCACGCTGATGACTCGCATTAACCGCCGGGGCCGTGATTACGAAAAGACCATCACCGCTGATTACCTGAACGGCCTGAACAACCTGTACGAAAAATGGATCTCCACTTTTACCCTCTGCCCGGTACTGACCGTTCCTTCGGATGACCTGGATTATGTGGCCCATCGCGGCCACCTGAACCTGATTGCCCGCAAGGTGGACGAGAAACTGACCGGGCAGGAGGAAGTGGTCTTTGCACCGGAGGAAGTGGCCCGCGCAGCGGAGGATTAGCACCCTATGCAAACGCCCCGCGTCATTCCCTGGGATCAACCCGAACCGCCGACAGAACCCGCCATCCGCAAGATACTGGATGGCGAGGGTCTTTCTTATTACAGCTGGGGCAATGGCCCGCAGGACAGCTATGCGGCGCACGTCCATGCCTACCATAAAGTGATCTATGTTCTGCGTGGCAGCATCACCTTTGGCCTGCCGGAACTGGGCGAACGGCTGGAACTGGCTCCCGGCGACCGGTTAGAACTCCCGGCCGGGACGTGGCATGATGCCTGGGTTGGCCCGCAAGGGGTAAACTGTCTTGAGGCGCACAAAGCAGGATGAATCAATATATCGCTTTGTTGCGCGGGATAAATGTGGGTGGCAAGACCCTGGCCATGAAAGACCTCATTGCTGTCCTGCAGCGGGTCGGTTGTGCAAACATCCGCACGTATATTCAAAGTGGCAATGTGGTTTTTTCGTCTGATGTGACGGAAAGTACAACCTTAGAGGAGCACATTCGGGCGGGGGTTATCCAGTCCTGCGGCCTGGATGTTACAGTAATCGTCTTAACTGTCCGGGCCTGGCAAACTGCGTTGGCCGGGAATCCCTTCCCGATAGAAAATGGCAGGGCGCTTCACTTGTTTTTCCTTGCTTCCGTCCCGGTTGCGCCGGACCTGAACAGGTTGGAGTCGTTGAAGACCGAAATGGAAAAATACCTGCTAAGCGGGCAAGTCTTCTACCTGTATACGCCGGATGGCTTTGGCAGGTCAAAACTGGCTGAAAAAGCCGAAAAATGCCTGGGGGTTGCGGCCACAGCCCGGAACTGGAACACGGTCAGCCAATTAAACGAGATGCTGCAAAAAGGGTAAATCAAAAATACAACACGGGCTAACCAGGTGGCCCGCAGAAATTTACTGGTTATAATGCCTGCATGTTCAAGAAAAACAAACCCGTAAATATCCTTATTGGTATCCTAGTGGCCATCCTGGTCATGGTTGGCCTGTATAACGTTCCATTCATCAACAGCCGTCTGGCCTGGCGTGTGGAAGAATTCTTGGCTGATATTCGCGAAGTTGTCAGCCCGCCGGAGCAGGCCGTATTTGTCCCCGGTGCTGAAACCCCCACCCTGCCTGCCGCTACCAGTGCCCCGGAAGCAACTCCCACCCGGGCCCAAGCCACCGAGACGGAGCTGGTCGGGACAGCCACCCCTTACCCGACGCCTGCAGGAACCCCGATTCCCCAATCTGTGCGCTTAAGCGGCATCACCTATGTCGACCAGAAAAACCGTTGGAATTACTGCGGCCCGGCCAACCTGACCATGGCGCTCAATTACTGGGGTTGGCAAGGCAACCGGGACGATGTTGCCAGGGTGGTGAAGCCCGGCGTGGCCGATCCCTCGCTGGATTTCATCCAGCAAGGCCGCCTCGACCTGAACGTCATGCCCTACGAGATGACCGATTTCGTGCTCAACCAGACCGAGTACAGCGCAGTGCTGCGCCAGGGCGGCAACCTCGAATTGCTCAAACGTCTGGTTGCGGCCGGGTTCCCGGTGGTCATCGAAAAAGGATACATCCAGCGCGACACCACCGGCACCGTCTCATGGATGGGGCATTACCTGTTTGTCACTGGCTACGACGACAGCCAATCTGCCTTTATTGTCCAGGATGCCTTCTACAATGACAATGAATCGCCGGGCAAAAACAAACTCTACCCTTACGACGATTTCCAATCCACCTGGCGTTCTTTCAACTTCCTGTTCTTTGTCGTTTATCCGCCCGATCGCGAAGCGGAAATGTTTGGCCTGCTTGGCCCCTGGCTCGACCCGGCCTACGGCCTACGTTACTCGCTTGAACTTAACCAGGATTTCCTGCAAACAGCCACCGATGCAGACCGTTTTTTTACCCTGTTTAGCATCGGCACAGCCTATGTTGGCCTGCAAGACTATAGTGCTGCTGCCCAGGCTTATGACCAGGCTTTTGCTGTCTATGCCACCCTGCCCCAGGACGACAAACGCCCCTATCGCATCATGTGGTACCAGACCGGCCCTTACTGGGCTTACTTCTACACTGGCCGCTATAAGGATGTGGTCAACCTGGCCGATGTCACCCTGGCCACCCCGCGCGTTGGCCCGACCCTTGAAGAAAGCCTGTACTGGCGCGCCATGGCCAATTATGCCCTAGGCAATTATGGCCCGGCAGTGCAGGATATGCGCGAATCAGTGCGATTGAATCCCAACTTTGGGGCAGGATTGGCCCGCCTGAGTGAATGGGGCGCCCTGCCTTAGCCGCCCCGGCGGACTCACCCAACGCCTCGCTGGAGTCCCATTAAATGAGCATTAAACTCCTTCACTTTGCCGATGCCCACATTGATATGGCCAATTACGGCCGCCAGGACCCTGCCACCGGGCTGCCCATGCGCGTGCTGGACTTCCTAAAGTCGTTGGATGTCATTGTAGACGCGGCCATTGCCGAAAAAGTGGACCTGGTGATTTTCGCCGGGGATGCCTACAAAGATCGTTCCCCCGCACCAACCTTCCAGCGTGAGTGGGGGCGGCGCATCATCCGCCTGTCCCAGGCCAGGATTCCCACCATTTTGCTGGTTGGCAACCACGACCTTTCACCTGCCGCTGGCCGTGCACACGCCATCCAGGAATTTGAAACGCTTGAAATCCCTTCTGTGCATGTTATTTCCAAGCCAGCCATGCTGACTCCCGAAATGCTTGGCATCCCGGTACAGGTCTTGGGCCTGCCCTGGGTTAACCGTTCCGGGCTGATGGCCGCCCTTGAAACGGAAGGCGTTTCCTCGGGGGAAGCCTATGCCCAGGTTGAAGAACGGTTGGCCGATCTCGTCCGGGGCTGGCTCGAGCAGGCCGACCCCTCTACCCCGATTATCCTGACTGCCCACGCCTCGGTGCAGGGTGCCACCTACGGCTTTGAGCGGACTGTGATGCTGGGCGGCGACCTGGTGCTGACGCCCGGCCTGGTCAAAGACCCGCGCCTGGATTATGTAGCCCTGGGGCACATCCACAAGCCACAAAACCTGAACGAAGGCCAGCACCCGCCGGTGATTTACCCCGGCTCCATTGAGCGGGTTGATTTTGGCGAGGCCGCCGATGACAAGTTCTTTATTGTGGCAGATGTGGCGCGCGGCAAAACAGATTTCCAGTGGCGCAAGCTGGAGGGTATCCGTACGTTCATTGACCGGCGCGTGGAACTGACCTCTGCCGAAAATGTGACCCAGCAGTTGATTGCTGCCCTGCCTGCCCCGAAGAAATTGAAGGATGCCGTGGTGCGGCTGGTGGTCGACTACCCCCGCGATTTTGAAAAATTGATTGATGAGAAAGCACTACGCGCGCATACCGAAGGTGTCTTCGAGTTTCATCTGGTGAAGCGCCCGCAGGTGGAAGCCCGGGTGCGCCTGCCCGGCAACCAGACTATTGCCAGTATGTCGCCGTTGGAATTGCTTGACCTGTACTGGCAATCCAGCCATGCCAAACCCGAAGATGCCGAGGCCCTGAAGGCCCTGGCCAGCCAGGTGATTGCAGATGTGCATGGCGGCGCAGATGATGATCCCTTGTAACGGGCCTGTTACGCAACTGCTATGCTCGCAGTGTGAGATTGTCAATATACTCACAAGCGATGCGTTGGATATATATTTCCCCCCATTTTGATGATGCTGTGCTTTCTTGCGGCGGGCTGATCTGGGAACAAACCCACAGCGGCATGCCCGTTGAGATTTGGACGATTTGCGCTGGAGATCCGCCGCCTGGCCCGTCCTCGTCCCTGGCGGATGAGATGCATGGAAACTGGAAGACTGCCAGTGCGCTGGAAACCGTCCAGTTGCGGCGCGTGGAAGACCAGAACGCCGCCCGCCGTGTTGGTGCGCAGGCTGTGCATTTCCCCATCCCGGATTGTATCTACCGCCGCTCGAATACCGGTTCGTTGTTCTACACCGAAGATGTATTTATTGCCCCGAACCCGCGCGAGAAAGAACTGGCCGAACAAATTGCTGCCCTGTTGACGGACCGCCTGCGCCAGTATGATACGCTGGTCTGCCCCCTGACCATCGGCGGCCATGTTGATCATCGGATCACCCGCGCCGCACTGGAAATGTTGGATCGGCCCCTGTGGTATTACGCCGATGTGCCCTATGCCCTGCGCCACCCGGAGCAGATGCCCGCCGCAGTGGATGGATTGGTAGGGAAGCGCTTTTACATTTCCAGCCGAGGGCTGAAAGCCTGGCAGGAAGCCATTGCGGCACATGCCTCACAGATTTCATCCTTGTTTGAAGATGCTGATGATATGCGTCGCTTAATCCGCGATTACAAATTGCAGAACGACGGTTTGACCCTCTGGGAGCCGGAAGAAATCGTTGTTCACCCGGCTTGATTTCACTCACAAATCGTGATATAGTTGTCACGTTGTGTAAAAACTTGCGTGTAATCTAATCAGTTGCACCCCGAAAGGGGTGCAACACATCATATAAGACGGGAAGTAAGATATGCCTGCAACATACTTAACCAAAGAAGGCTTTCAGAGACTCCAGGAGGAACTGGATTACCTGCGCAAAGATAAGCGCCAGGAAGTTGCTGCCCGCCTGCATGAAGCCATGGAAGGCGGCGAACTAATCGAGAACGCCGAGTACGAAGCCGCTAAAAATGAACAAGCCTTTGTGGAAGGCCGCATCCAGGAACTGGAAGTCATCCTTGCTGCCGCCCATATCATTGAAGAAAACAACAGTGACCCGACTCTCGTGCAGGTTGGCGACACAGTCACTCTGCAGGAAGAAGGCGGCAAACCGGAAAAATACATCATCGTCGGCGCAGCGGAAGCTGACCCGCGCGAAGGTAAGATTTCCAACGAATCCCCGCTGGGCCGCGCCCTGCTCAATCACCGCATTGGTGATGTGGTGCAGGTGGATGCCCCTGGCGGCTCCTTCCGTGTAAAGATCCTCAAGACCACCTGAAGACCGGGGCAGTCAGATCAATAGCCCCGCGCGGGCTCTGCGCAAGCAGGGTGCCTTGACGCGGGGTTTTTTCTTACCCGCCAGTGTGGGTCGGGAGACGACAAAAAAGGATAGCCTGATGGCCGAATATAACCAACTTGAAAGAATCCGCCTGCAAAAGATAGAAGAACTGCGTGCTGAGGGGGTTGAACCCTACCCCACCCGCGCCCATCGCTCCCACACCAGCCAACAGGCCATTGCCGCCCTCGAAGCAGCCGAGCAAGCCGCTCCCGAAGGGCAGCCGCCTGCCGAAGTACGCGCCACTCTGGCGGGCCGCATCCGTGCTTCCCGACCGATGGGCAAGCTGACGTTCACCCACATCGAGGACGGCGAGGGCAAGATTCAGCTTTTCCTGCGCGTCAACGAACTTGGCCAGGAAAACATGGATTTCTTCAACCAGATGTTCGATCTGGGAGATTTTATCCAGGCCGAGGGGACGATGATCCGCACCAAGACCGGTGAGGCCACCTTGCTGGTAAACGAGTTTAAAATGCTGGCCAAGGCCGTCAGCCCGCTGCCTGCCGCTAAGGACGAAACCCTGGAAGACGGCACCGTGGTGCGTCATGCCGCGCTGGAAGACCCAGAACTACGCGCCCGTCAGCGTTATGCCGACCTGGCTGTCAACCCGCATTTCCGCGATACTTTTCGAAAACGGGCTGCCATCATCAAGGCCCTGCGCAACTTCCTCGACGATAACGGATTCCTGGAAGTTGAAACACCCATCCTGCAGCCGTTATACGGCGGGGCAGCGGCCCGCCCGTTCGTTACCCATCACAACGAACTGGAGCAGGACATGTACCTGCGCATCTCCTTTGAGCTGTATCTCAAACGCTTACTGGTTGGCAACCTGGAACGCGTCTATGAGATTGGCCGCGACTTTCGTAACGAAGGCGTTTCCTTCAAACACAATCCTGAATTCACCCAGCTTGAGTTTTATGCGGCCTATTTCGATTATCTCAAGGTCATGGAACTGACCGAGAACATGGTTGCGTACGTCTGTGACACGGTTTTTGGCACCCGCAAGTTCATCTTTGAAAAAGAGCCCGGCAAAGCCTACGATATTGATTTCTCCACCCCGTGGAAGCGCCTGGAAATGCGCCAGGGCATCCTTGAAACCAGCGGCGTGGACATTGCCGCGCACACCAGCGCCGAAGACCTGTTCAAAGCCATTGTGGCCAAACACCCCAACAAAAGCCCCGACCCAAAAGCCACGCGCGGCAAGCTGATCGATTTCCTGCTCGGCGAATTCCTCGAACCAACCCTGATCCAGCCGACCTTCCTATATAACTACCCACGCGATATCTCGCCGCTGGCAAAATCCATCCCCGGTGATCCTCTCACGGTGGAGCGTTTTGAAGGCTACGTAGCCGGTTTCGAGTTGTGCAACGCCTTCACCGAGTTAAACGACCCGCTCGACCAGGAACAGCGTTTCATCGACATGGGCCGCGACTATGATGCCGACGACGAGGAACAGCACCCGCTGGACGAAGATTACCTGCGTGCCATGCGTTACGGCATGCCCCCCAACGGCGGCTTTGGCATGGGTGTAGACCGGCTGACCATGTTGCTGACCAACAACCGCTCCATCCGTGAGGTCTTGCTCTTCCCGGCCCTGCGTAAAGAAGAATAAATCCTAACTGGCGCAGTTTTCACTGCGCCAGTTTTTTCATCCAAGGAAACCATGCCAGATTTCCCCTTCATGCAGGTGGATGCTTTCACCAACACCGGGCTGGGCGGTAACCCTTGTGCAGTGCTGTTTGACTGCCCAGACCTGCCCGATGAGACCTACCTCGCCATTGCCCGCGAAATGAACCTGAGCGAAACCGCCTTCGTCTGGCAAAAACCAGACGGCCATTTCCGCGCCCGTTACTTCACCCCCGCCGAAGAAATCCCACTCGCAGGGCATCCCACCATTGCCACCATCTTTGCCCTCCTGCATGCTGACCGCCTGCCCACATCGGACTACCAGAAAATTCCCCTTGAACTGCGCGACGGCCCGGTGGAGGTGGAGATTTTCTGCAATCAGAGCCAGGTACAGCGGATTGTCATGACCCAGCGCAAGCCCCAATTTTTACGGAAGTATGACCCTGTCGAGGTACTGCCTGCTTTTGGATTAACCCCCTCAGATGGGCTACCCGGAAGCGTGATCCAGACCGTCAGCACCGGCACCCCCCAGATCATGATCCCGTTAAAAGACCATGCCACTCTGCGCCGCGCCCGGCTGAATGTGGAAGCCTACACCCGCCTACGCGAACATGGCGATTTCTTCAGCCCGCACCTGTTTTGCCTGGGCGGCGTGGAGCAAGGCCAGACCTTCGCCCGCCATTTTGGCGTCCCGCCGGACACGATGGAAGATCCCTTTACCGGTTCCGCCACCGGCGGTATGGCCGCCTACCTGTGGCATTACGGCCTGCTTGAAACGCCCGCCTTCCTCGCCGAACAGGGGCACTGGATGCAGCGCCCCGGCCTGGGTTACGTCGAAGTGTTGGGTCCGCGTGAGGACATCCAGGCCGTGAAAGTGGGCGGTAATGCAGTTGTTGTACTGACCGGGACATTTATGCTATAGCATGGTGTTGCTTTTCAACGAAAATTGCCTACAATAGAGTTGTTGCATCAAGGAGAAGGAGAGAGAAACCATGGCCCAGACCTTTAATTGCCCCAACTGCGGTGCGCCGCTGGACTACAAAGGCAGCGACCCGATTATCCGCTGCCCGTATTGCAGCGGCTCGGTGATCGTGCCGGACAACCTGCGCGCCAAGCCCAGTTTTTCAAAGACCCCCAGCAATTTCACGCTTTCCGGCGCAGGTGACCTGTCGAGCCTGCTCGACCAGGCCCGCCAGCTCAAGGATGTTAAAGACTTGGCTGAGTCAGGCGACCTGGAAAATGCCGAGATACGCTACATGGAAATCACCGGCGCGGATGCAGATTCGGCCAGAGTAGCGGTACAACGGCTTGCAGCAGGTCAGCCCATTACCCTCGCCGGTGGGATGACCGCCGATGCGGTGCGCGCGCGTGTGCAGGCTGTATCCATGCCGCAAATCAATATCAGCACCGAGGCCGTGCAGACGGCCGGCAAAATTGGCTGGTGGATGGGTTGCTTCATCGTCTTCCTTGTATTGACCATCCTGGCTTCGGTGCTCATCCCGGTCGGGTTGATGCTGGCAGGCACCTTTGGGGAACTCAATAACGCGGGCATCACCCTGGAAGATTTGCCCATTGAAAACCCGCTGCCTGGTTTTGCCAGCCAGGAACTGGCTTTTGGCGGCGAAGGGAATGGCCCCGGCCTGTTTGACGATGGCCGTTTCGTGGTTGTTCATCCTTCGGGCAGTCCCATTTATGCTGCAGAATTTGGAACCGGGCGCATTCAATCGTTCGATGCAACCGGCGCGTTTATCACCCAGTGGATTATTCCTGAAGGGGTTTCCGACCCGTACATCTCAGACCTGGATGTAGACCGCCAAGGGAATGTGTATGTGGTTGTTTTTGGTGAAATCCAAAAATTTAGTCCAACCGGGGAGTTGCTGCAAATCATTCCCAGGCCAGACTCGCTGATGTATTTTGACAGCCTGGCCCTGCTGCCGGATGGCCGCATGGTGGCGATTTCGCGCGGCGAAGACCTGGTGTTCCTTTCGGCCAGCGGTGAGGTCACCAACCACTTGGAGAAGGTTGTTTCCAGTGTCAGCGGCGACTCTGAGTTGAGTGGCCAGGTGGCTGTGGACGGCCTAGGCAATATTTATATCCTTGGATCATTCAACAATGCCGTGTTCATTTATGATGCGGATGGCAGGTACCAAAACCGTTTTGGCAGTGATGGCGACCAGCCTGGCGAGTTCCGCGGTACCGGTGGGCTGGCAGTGGATGGCAGAGGATACATTTATGTTTCCGATACTGATGGCGTGAACGTGTTCGATAAAAATGGCCGCTATATTGATGTCTTTCGCGTGTCGTACTACGCTCACAGCATTGCCGTCGATGACAAGGGCTATGTCTATGTCATGACCAATCAGCAAATGGTGGAAATATATTCGATTAATTTCCCTGAATAAATTGTAAAAGGCGGGCCATTGGCTCGCCTTTTTTATTCACACTCAACAAGGAGAGCTGTATGCCCGCACCAAAGAAACGCCTGATCAGCGCTGAAGACCTGTACGAGTTCCAGATCATCTCCGGCCCGCAAATCTCGCCGGATGGCCGCCATGTGGCCTACCGCCAGCAATGGGTGGAAAAAAAGACCGAAAAGAAGTTCGCCAACCTGTGGGTGGTGCCCACCGGCGGCGGGGAGCCAAAACAATTCACCCGCGGCAACCATAACGACAGCCAGCCCACCTGGTCGCCGGATGGCAAAACCATTGCTTTCCTTTCCAATCGTGGCGACGCTGACAAACAATCCCAGATCTACCTGATTCCCTTTGATGGCGGTGAGGCTTACCCGCTCAGCCAGATTGACGGCGAGATTTTCTCCATGGAATGGTCGCCGGATGGCCGCAAATTGCTCTGTGCGGTGCGTAAATTGGACCCTGAAGCACTGGAACGCCAGAAAGACGAACAAAAGAAAAAACTCGGCGTGGTGGCCCGTCACTACGACCGCATGTTTTATAAATTGGATGGCTACGGCTACCTTCCGCGCGAACGCACCCATCTCTGGGTGGTGGATGCCCGCAGTGGCAAGGCCCGCCAGCTGACCGATCACGCCGTCTGGGATGAAGCCCAGCCTGCCTATTCACCGGATGGCAGCCAGATTGTTTTTGTCTCAAACCGCAGCAAAGACCCGGACATGTTCCCTGACCGCGATGACCTGTTTATTATGCCCGCCGCCGGGGGAGAGCCGCGGAAACTGAATGCCCCGCTTGGGCCAAAATCCTACCCGTCCTGGTCGCCGGATGGCCGCCAGGTGGCCTATTTTGGTCATGAGGGCGAAGGTGAGTGGTACCGCAACGACAGCCTGTGGGTCGTGCCTGCCGAAGGCGGTAAGGCACGCGACGTGCTGGCAGGCAAGGACATTCACTGCGGCGCAGACTGCATTGCCGATGTCAACGCCGTGGAGACCAATGCCCCGGTCTGGTCCAACGATGGCCATTTCATCTACTTCCAGGCGGGCTGGCACGGCTCCAGCCTGCTCAAAAAGGTGGAAGTTACCACTGGCGAAGTGACCGACGTGGTGGGTGAAGGCGGCGCAGTCGGCATGTTTTCGCTGGATGCATCCCAGACGAAGGTGGCCTACTTCTTCGGGCAGATGCATGACCCTGGCCAGGTTCACCTGCGCGAATTGAACAACGGGCAGGCCACCCGTCACCTGACTCATGTCAACCGGGAGTTGTTCGACGCCCTGGCCCTCTCCAATGTGGAAGAAGTCTGGTTCAAAGGCCCGGATGGCAACGACCTGCAGGGGTGGATCATGTTCCCGCCCGACTTTGACCCGAAAAAGAAATACCCGTCGATCCTTGAAATTCACGGTGGGCCGCAAACTCAGTATGGCAAGTTCTTCATGCACGAATTCAATTACTTTGCCGCACGCGGATATGTGGTCTACTTTTGCAACCCGCGCGGCGGACGTGGCTATGGCGAAGAAGCCACCAAATCCATCTGGGGCGCATGGGGAACAACGGATTACGCCGACCTGATGGCCTTTGCTGACCTGGTGGAGAAAAAGCCCTACATCGACAAAAAACGCATGGGCGTGACTGGCGGTTCGTATGGCGGCTACATGACCCTGTGGATCGTTGGCCACACCCAGCGTTTTAATGCGGCTGTCACCCAGCGCTGTGTGAGTAATTTTGTTTCCATGTGGGGCTCGAGTGACTTCAACTGGATCTTCCAGCTGCCCGCCGGGGCGCAGGAACCCTTCCGGGACCTGCAAAAGCACTGGGACCGCTCCCCGATTGCCTACATTGGGAATTGCAAAACGCCCACCAAAGTCATCCACTCCGAAGCCGATCACCGCTGCCCGATCGAACAGGGAGAACAGGTCTTTGTCTCGCTCAAGCGCCTGGGCGTGGATACCGAGTTTGTTCGCTTCCCCGACTCGCCGCATGGCTTGTCCCGTGTGGGCCGCACTGACCGCCGCATTGTGCGCCTGAATCACATTGTGGGCTGGATGGATAAATACCTGCTCCAATAATGCAGTAAACAACCCAAATAAAAATCGTCCCCGTGAAATCTCACGGGGACGATTGCATTTCATTTAGCGCCGGTTGCGTAGGAAGGTCGGGATATCCAGGTCTTCCTGGTAGGTGTTCTGCGGCTTGAACTCCGGTGTGGCCGGGTTTTGGCCTTGCTGCTGGGCGGGGGCATTGTTGCTGCTCCCGGCAGCGCCAACACTGACTTCCACCGGGCGCTGGGCAGGCTGCATGGCCGGGCGCTGGTTTTCGGCGGCGCGTGGGGCGGCGGCAGGGCGTTCCAGAGTGCGGCGCGGCAGGCCGCTGCGTTCGAAGCCGGTGGCAATCACCGTAATGCGGATGTCATCGCCCATGTCGGGGTCGATTACCGCACCGAAGATCATGTTGACATCTGGGTGGGCGGTTTCGCGGATGATGGCCGCCGCCTGGTTGACCTCGAACAGGGTCATATTTGGGCCGCCGGTTACGTTGAACAATACACCGCGTGCGCCGTCAATGGTGATGTCCAGCAGCTGGCTGGAGATGGCCTGTTCGGCGGCATTACGGGCGCGTTCATCGCCGCTGGCGCGGCCAACCGCCATCAGGGCGGCGCCGCCTTCAGACATGATCGTCTTGACGTCGGCGAAGTCCAGGTTAATCAGGCCGGGGACGGTAATCAGCTCGGAAATACCCTGGATACCCTGGCGCAGTACATCGTCGGCCAGCCGGAAGGAATCTTGCAGGCTGGCGCGCTTGTCGGCCAGTTGCAACAGTCGGTCATTGGGGATGGCGATTAGGGTGTCGGCGTGTTCCTTGAACGAATCTAGGCCGGTTTCGGCAGATTGCATGCGGCGCGAGCCTTCAAAAGTGAAGGGGCGGGTTACCACGCCAATGGTCAGTGCGCCACATTCCTTGGCGATCTGTGCCACGATGGGGGCTGCGCCTGTACCGGTGCCGCCGCCCATGCCTGCTGTGACAAAGACCATGTCGCTGCCCTTGAGGATGGCATACAGCGCTTCAGAGGATTCCTCGGCGGATTTGCGGCCGATTTCAGGGTTGCCGCCCGCGCCCAGCCCGCGGGTCAGTTTTTCACCGATTCGCACCCGGTTGGGGGCTTTGGAAAGCAGCAGGGCCTGCGCATCCGTGTTAACGGTTACGAATTCGACACCCTGGATGCCTTCGTCGATCATGCGATTGACGGCATTGCATCCGCCGCCGCCGACGCCGACGACTTTGATGCGGGCAAAGGTTTCTGCAGATTTGTTGATGTTCATGGTCTCCTCCAATAATGACGTTCAGATGGGTGTCTGGCGGGTCGCCAGCGGTTTACGGTAGCAGGCGTTTGAGCAAATTTTTGACGGTGTTCCAATTTTCGCTCTCTCCTTTCGGCCTGCGCGGCGGATTTTTCCGCTGGCCCGGTGAAGTCGGGAAACTCTGCATGGCGGCTGCCCAGTGCAGCAGCCCCACGCTAGTGGAATAAGCCGGTGAGTTCAATTGGTCAGCCAGGCCGACCAACTTATCGGGTTGGGCGGTGCGCACGGGCATCCCCAGCACCCGGCTGGCCAATCCGCGGATGCCCGGCAGCAGGCTGGTGCCGCCTGTCAGGACCATCCCGGCGGGCAGCAGGCCGTCGTAGCCGGAGCGTTTAATCTCCTGCCAGGCCAGGTCGAAGATTTCTTCCACACGGGCTTCGACAATATGCACCAGATCCTGGCGGCCAATACGAACCGGCGTTTGCTCGCCGAAGGGCATCACATTAAAGGTTTCTTCCAGGCCCACCTCGCTGCGGATGGCGTGCCCGTGTTCTTTCTTGACCTGCTCGGCCTGTTCAATCGGCAGGCGTAGGCCATGGGCAATATCGGCAGTCAGGTGATTGCCACCAACGGCCAGCACCATGGTGTGCCAGACATCGCCGTTGACGTATATTGCCAGGTCGGTGGTGCCGCCGCCAATGTCACAGACTACTACGCCCATCTGGCGCTCTGTTTCGGTCAGCACCACTTCCGCGGAGGCCAGCGGGTTGAGCACGAACTGGGCAGTCTCCACCCCGGCGGTGGCTACAGCCTGACGGATGTTCTCCACGGTGGCGGTTGCGGCGGTAATGACGTGGGCTTCCACTTCCAGGCGGTAGCCGTGCATGCCAATCGGCTGGTGGATGCCGTCCTCGCCGTCCAGGCTGAAACCGCGCTGGATGATGTGGATGACTTCGCGGTTGTGGGGAATGGCCACAGTGCGGGCCGCCTCCATGGCGCGTTCGACATCGATTTCATCCACAGTTTCGCCGGTCACGCCAATAACGCCGCGGCTGTTAATTGAGGAAACATGCGCCCCGGCCAGGCTGACCAGCCCCGATTCGATCTTCAACCCGGAAGTCTGTTCCGCTTTGGCGACCGAGCGGGCAATGGACTGTGAAGCTGCCGCCAGGTCTACAATCACGCCCTTACGGATGCCTTCAGATGGTTCAATGCCCGCACCCATGATGCGTAGCGAGTCATCCTGCTCGACCCGCGCAACCAGGGTGCAGATTTTGGTCGTTCCTACGTCAATGCCAACAACAATATCGTCCATAGCCGTTATTTCTCTCGGTAAAACGGAGCATCCGGGTACTCAACACTAATCAGGCTTGGCCGGATGCCGCGTTTGTTCAGTGTTTCCACCATGCTCTGGTAGACCTGCAATTTCAGCGTTACCTGGCCATTGGTCTGGCCAAAGAAAGCCTGCCAGCCGCGTGGGTCGCTCCAGCCCAGCCCGTAAGTCGGGTCATAGATTAGGGTTGCGCCCTGCGGGACGTACGGCGCGAGCGTGCTGATGGATTGGGCCAGTTCCTTTGTCAGGAAGGGACGCGCGCCGATGGTCTGGGTGACGTCTAGGGTGGGAGCCGGGGGAACGCCCTCCGCCGACACATTTACCAGTCCATCCACGATTCCACGCGGGGGGAAGGCAAATCCCTTTGCATCCACCCAGACCAACTGGTTGTTCTGCTGCCAGGCAATGACGGGCTGGCGCTCGACAACCGTGATGGTGACCTGGGCGGGAAGGTCCACGCTGATGGACACCGTCTCAATATCCGGATAGGCGGTCAGCACATTGTATTCTATCT
Source organism: Anaerolineales bacterium (assembly GCA_024710905.1). Classification (GTDB taxonomy): domain Bacteria; phylum Chloroflexota; class Anaerolineae; order Anaerolineales; family Villigracilaceae; genus JANJTV01. The sequence continues at coordinate 16,382 of JANJTV010000100.1, forward strand.
GCAGCGGGTTGAGGAGGGCTGAAGGCCCGCCAATCCCTGCGATCAGGCCAGTAATCTCCTGGCTGGAGATGCGGCCGTTGCCCTGAACCTGCACCTGGCGCACCAAGAAGATGTCGGCAGCCAGCAGGGCATACAGACCGGCGGCGCAGGCCAGCAGCACCAGGAAAGAAATCCAGCGCGGACCAAAAGAAGGGCGAGGGATGCTCGGCGCTTGGATCTGCCACCCGCCAGCGCGGTTCATGCTGCCAGCCCGGCTGCTGTAGTTGGGGCTACTCATTGCAATATCGTAGCGGCTGCTAAAGCGGCTGCGGGCCGTACGTGGTGTGCCAATGGCCGCAGCCGGGGCGGCAGGTTTGTGCTCCGGTCGTTTGCGCTGCGTGGTGACCACAGACCGCCGTTTCTGTTCTTCTTCTCGGCGGCGGCGGATCTCTTCAGCGCGGGATTTGTTATCGCGCTCGCGGTTCATGCCTGCCTCCGGAATTCTCGTACGGTATTGTCACGCTCGCTTTTACGTTCCAGCGCCAGTTCGATCAATTGGTCTACCAGGTTTGCATACGACAGCCCGGAGGCTTCCCACAACTTCGGGTACATACTGATTTTGGTAAAGCCGGGCAGGGTGTTGATCTCGTTCAGGTAAATACGCCCGGTTTCGCCTTCGATCAAAAAATCCACCCGCGCCAGCCCGGCGCAGTCCACTGCCTTGAAGGCTTTCAGCGCCATCTGGCGAATCTGCTCCTGTTGGGCTTCGCTCAGGTTGGCCGGGATGACTGGCTTGGACGTATCCAGGATATATTTTGCATCGTATGAGTAAAAGTCCGCGCCGGGGATGATTTCACCTGCGACAGACACTTGTAATTTTTCGTTGCCCAGCACCGAGATTTCAATTTCACGTGGTTCATGCACACCGCGTTCCACCAGCACCCGGCGGTCATAGCTAGCGGCTTCCATCAGAGCTTCGGCCACATCGCTGCGGCTGCGGCACTTGGTAATGCCTACTGACGACCCCAGGTTGGCCGGTTTGATGAACAGTGGGTATGCGGACACCTGCTCGCAGCGGGTAACCACCTCTTCCAGGTCTTGTTCAATCTCGGAGCGCAGTACGATGATCGATTCGACCACCGGCACATCGTTGGCGCGCATCACGTCTTTGAAAATCCCTTTATCCATGCCAACTGCCGAGCCGCACACACCGGAACCGACAAAAGCCGCGTCGGCCAGTTCAAGCAGGCCTTGCAGGGTGCCATCTTCGCCAAATGTGCCGTGTAGCACGGGGAAGTACACATCCACTTTCTGGAAGGTCTTGCGTTCGGGGAAATACAGCCCGTTCACAGTCGGGTTTGGCAGCAGGGTGACCGGTTCAAGACCATCCAGCTGGTTCTTCTCGAACATCTCCAACGCCGAAGGGCCGGTCAGCCAGTTACCCTGGTGGGTGATGCCGACCTGCACCACGTCATATTTGACCGGGTCAAGCACAGACAGCACCGAACGCGCAGACATGAGCGAGACCTCATGTTCGCCAGAGCGGCCGCCAAACAACACGGCTACGGTTCGTTTCGGGGTTGCTGTCATCATTCCCATTCACCTGCCAGTTCAACTTCCAGTTCCAGTTGAACGCCAAATTTTTCCTTCACCATCTTCTGGGCCAGTTCCACCAATTTGCGGATGTCACCGGCCCTGGTTTCACCATGATTGATGAAAAAATTGCCATGCAGGGGACTGATCTCGGCGTTGCCAATGCGTGTGCCTTTCAGCCCGGCCGCTTCAATCAGCCGTCCGGCATAATCACCGGGAGGGTTCTTGAACATCGACCCCATGCTCGCGCCGGGCGGCTGGGTGGCTTTACGCCGTTGTGTAAATTGGTCAATTGTAGCCTTGATTTCCTCAGCCCGGCCATTTTTTAACTTAAATTCCGCCGAAAGTACCACTGCCTGCACTTCGCCGCGCTTTAATACGCTGGTTCGGTAGTCGTAGCCCAGGGCTTCCACCGGCCACCACACGCGGCCCTGGCGGGTGAGTAATTCGGCGCGGGCCAGGTCGTGGGCCACGTCCCCGCCAAATGCCCCGGCATTGCCATATACGGCCCCGCCGACGGTTCCCGGTACGGTTGCGGCCCATTCCAGCCCGCTAAGGCCTTTGGCTGCTGCGCGGTGCGCCAGGTTGGAAAATACCGCACCGGATTCTGCCCATAGGACGGGTTCCGGACCCGTGCGGAATTCCGTTTGCTTGGCCTTGTTCAGGATGACGACCCCCCGAATGCCTTTGTCGCTGACCAGCAGGTTGGAACCACCTCCCAGCAGCGTGTAGGGCAGGGAGCCCTCCCAGCAGGTGATGACCGCCCGCGCCAGTTCATCCGCATTGCGGACGGTCACCAGCACATCGGCAGGGCCGCCAATTCGCGCGGAGGTATAAGGCGCCAGGGGTATATGCTCCTGTACCTGCTCGCCAAACAACTCCCGCAAGGTCTCAAACGTGGCCGTCATCACCATAACCGTGTGGTTACTTCCCTTTCGATTCGAAGTGGCCAATCAGCCGCTGGACAGCCTGCTCTTTTGGGGCGGTCTGGGCCTGGTTACTGGTTAAAGAGCCGGGTTCCGGCACGTTTACCAGCACCATCTTGAGTGGCGGCAAGCCAGCAACGGTTGCCTGGTAGGTGTTGTTCTTGTCCTTTTGCATCTTATGCCATCCTTTCATGCAAATGGGTCAGGATATCTTTACTGACCTGGTCGGCATCCCCGGCGGAAAGCACCAGCAAGACATCGTTTGGGCGCAATTCCTGCCGAAGGGTGTGAACAATCTCCTCGAGGGAGGGGACAAAGCGTGCATTGGCATGTTTCATGGATTGCACGACTTGTTCGGCGGAAAATTCCTGTTTTTCTTCACGCGCAGCATACACTTCGCTGACCAGCACACAATCGGCTTCCTGAAAACTGCCGGCAAACTCATTGAACAGGGTTTGTGTACGCGAGTAGGTGTGCGGTTGCCAGACAGCCCAGATACGGCGCGATGGGTAACGGGCGCGGGCGGCATCTAGCGTGGCGCGGATTTCGGTGGGGTGATGGGCATAATCGTCAATGACAATCACGCCGTTCAACTCACCCTGTACCTCAAAACGGCGTCCAGTGCCTTTGAATTCGCCCAGTGCCTGGGCTGCCTGGCGCATATCCAAACCCATCAGCCCAACCACGGCCAGGACGGCCATGGCGTTACGGACGTTGTGCAGGCCCGGTACTTGCAGCGAAATCCCGGAGACGGCATTGGGGGCGTTGTTCAGGCGGGTAATGATGTTGAACGTAAACCCGCCGCGCTGGTTGACCATGACATTTTGGGCCAGTACCCATTCACCTATTTCGGTGCGTTGGTTTTGGGCAATTCGATAACGCACCACGCGCTGACCTTGCTGGCGGAGTTCTGCCATTAATTCATGAGCGCCCATGTCTTCGCCGCAGCCGATCAGTGCACCGTCTGCAGGGACGAGGCTGGCAAACTGGGCAAATGCTGCGCGGAAGTCTGCTGGGGTGGGGTAGCAGTCCGGATGATCGTGTTCAATATTGGTGATCACGGCATATTTGGGCTTCAGGCCCAGGAACATACGGTCGTATTCGTCGGCTTCGATTACAAAAGCCTCGCCTTTGCCCGCATGGGCATTGGTGTTCGTGTTGCTCATAACACCGCCAACAATAAAGGACGGGTCTTGCCCCAGTTGAAGCAGGGTCCAGGCCATCATGGCGGTGGTGGTGGTTTTACCGTGCGTCCCGGCGATGGCAATGCCGACCTTGCTTTCCATCAGTTTGCCGAGGAAATCTGCCCGTTTATAGACGGGGATATTGCCTGCCAGGGCGGCCTGCACTTCGGGGTTTTCATCGGGAATGGCTGAGGAACGGACCACCCAATCGGCACGGCCAACGTTCTCGGCAGCGTGGCCGATCTGGATGGAAGCGCCCAGGCGTTTGAGTTCCTCGGTAAACGGTGAAGCGGATCGGTCTGAGCCCGTGACGGTATATCCGCTCTCCAGAAGGAGCCGGGCTATCGCGGAGAGTCCGCTTCCACCAATCCCGATAAAGTGAACAGATGTCATTAGATGAACACCACAATGATGAAGATAAATGCCAGGATGACGGCAAAATAAATCCAGGGTTCGCCCAGCAGGCGCGGGGCCAGGAAAGGGATAAGTTCGAGTGCGGCTTCGCCCATAGGCATGGCTTCGTTGGGAGCCGTGATGTAGCCGCCGGGGTAGCCTGCGGTGTGCAGGTAGAACCACAATGTGCCAACTACGAGATAGCCGTTCAGCGCGCCGAGTACGAAACCCAGCAGGCTGTCTTGTAGTTTCTCACGGGCGGCCTTGGTGGCAAAACGCGGCAGGGCTACCGTCTGGTACCCAAAGAAGACCAGTACCAGCACAATCAGGCTGCGCAGCCAGAAGAGCGGTTCGCCATCTGCGGGTAGGGTGCTGATGATTGGCACGTATTTGGTAAGCAGGTAATTAAGGGCCAGCCCCAGTACCACGCTGAACGAGACCAACAGTTCTTTGGCCCAACCGCGCATGGCGCCGATGACGCCGAACAGCACGACAAATGTCCAGAACATAAAGATCAGGCTAACCATGGGCTTCTCCAGCAAGGGCTTGCAGTTCATGGGCGATACTGGCAGCCGCTTTGGGCTGTTTCAGGCTGCCCATGGCGGCCCGCATGGCCTCAAGTTTTTCTGGCGTTTCGAGCAGTTTCTCAACCAGCAGGGCCAGGCCGCTCTTGAGCTTGGAGTCTTCTAGTATGATGGCGGCGTTGCGTTTGGCCAGGTACTCGGCATTCACTTTCTGGTAGCGCCAAGCATGCGGATACGGAACCAGCACGGCGGGTAGCTCAAAGTGCGGGAATTCGCCCAGGATGGATGCCCCGGCCCGGCAAATGACCAGGTCGGCGGCGGCCAGGGCTGCGCCCATGTTGTCGTGCAGGTAGGGGTGGGCATGGTAGCGTTTGGCCTGTTCAGCATTTAGTTGGGAGGTTTTCTCCTGCACGGCAGGCCAGTCCAACTCGCCGCTGATATGGATGATCTCGCTGTCTTCGAGCAGTTCTTCCAGGTGTTCCAACACAGCCATATTGATGGAACGCGCACCTTTGCTGCCGCCAAAAACCAGCAAGGTGGGCAGTTTGTTTTTCAGGCCGAGGGATTTACGGGCCTGCGGGCGTTTCCAGGCGGCAACGTCCGGTCGAACGGGGTAACCGGAGACCACGATGTTGCTGTGGCCGGCGAAATATAACCGGGATTCTTCGGCTGTGACAGTGATGCGCGTGGCAAAGCGCGCCAGGGTTTTCAGGGCCAGGCCAGGTTCAATATCTGGCACATACAGCAGGGAAGGAATTCCCCGCCCGGCCAACGCTATCGGTCCGGCCACGTACCCGCCGGTGAAAAAGAGCACATCCGGACGAAATTCAGCCAGAATACGGCGGGCGGCCAGTGTGCCGCGCGCCATCGCCAGCAGGTTGCCCGGCAGGCGGGCCAACCCAACGCCATGCAACCCGGCAGCGGGGATGGCCTTAAATGGAATGCCAGCCCGCTCTACGAGCGCGGCTTCCATGCCACCTTCCCCGCCAACCCAAAGGAATTCGGCGTTTTTATCGCTGACGGCCTGAAGGACGGCTAAGGCGGGATACACTCCGCCGCCGGTCCCTCCGGCGCATATCAAATATCGCACCGTAGTTTCTCCATTCGTCATTTTCAGCACTTTCGGCAACCGGTGTTTCCCCAGCCTGCCGCGAAACGTTCAGGATAATGCCAATTGCGATCAATGATGTGACCAGACTCGAACCACCCGCACTGATAAACGGCAAGGCATTGCCCGCAAAGGGCATTAGCCCGACAATGACCAGCATGTTAATGGCGGCCTCGCTCGCGATCCAGAAGGTCAGGCCGCCCGCCAGCAGGCTGCCGAGCATATCTGGCGCTTGCTGCGAAATCTTTAGACCGCGCCAGAGGATGATTCCATACAGGGCGATTGTGCCTAGAGCGCCAACAATGCCCAGTTCTTCGGCAATGACCGCATAAATACTGTCGGTGGGCGGTACGGGCAGGCCCAGCAGTTTGGTGGTCGATTGGCCGATTCCAACCCCGAAGATACCGCCTTTAACAATCGCTTCCAGCGAGCGGCGAACGTGATAAGAGGCCTGTAACGGATCCTGGATGCCCAGGACAAAGGAATTCAGGCGCTCGCGACCAGTGGCACTGACCTGTACAACCAGGAAGCCAACCACCACTGCTACAATAAGCAGGAAAACAATCTGCTTCCAATCACCACCTGCCAGGAAGAACAACAACCCGCCTAGCAGGAAGATGGTGGCCGTGGCCGAAAGGTCTGGCTGCAGGTAAATCAGGCCGCCGATGAGCCCCAGGATGGCCGCCAGTGGGAACAGTCCCCAACTAATATCGTGCAACTGCTCACGCTTGGAGTGCATCCAGACCGCCAGGTAAATGACAGTGACCAGCTTTGCCAGCTCCGATGGCTGCACAGACCCGGCGAAGAAAGCACGGACTGCGCCAAACCGTTCATCACTGAACAGCAGCACAAACAACAGCATGCCCATGGTGCCCAGCATGGCAAACAGGATGATTGAGCGCCAGCGGTGATAGTCGACGCGGGAAACCAAATAAGTCAGCAATACGCCCAGGATCATCCATAAAACCTGGCGGTTGAACATGCGCATGGGTTCATCCCATATTTGCAGGGCAAAATCCCAGGATGCAGAAAAAACCATGATCAGGCCAAACACCAGCATGGCGGCCATCCCTGCCACCAATGGCAGGTCCATCCCGCCGCCCACCTTGCGGACGGAAGGTACAGACGATGTCATGTTTTCGGCCGGGCCTACTGCTGTATCCCTGAAAACTCTTGTAGCCATTGTTTGAACCTTTCTCCGCGTTCTTCGAAATCCTTAAATTCATCGTAGCTGGTGCCGCCGGGTGAGAACAGCACGCTATCACCTGCTTCGACCACCCTCGCGGCGGCCATTACTGCCTCACGGCAATTGCTGACCCGTTCCAGGCTGTAGGGTCGCGGCTGGCCCAGGCCTACCAGGATCTTATCGGCTGCTTCGCCAAAGACAATCACATGATCCACACGTTTGCGCACCAGGTCACCCAATGCTTCCCAGGGCAGGTCTTTATCACGCCCGCCCAGAAGCAATACCAGCGGCCCGGTAACAGCCTGAATGGCGGCCATGGTTCGCTCGGGGGCAGTGGCAATCGAGTCGTTGTACCAGTTGGCCCCACGCCAGGTGCTAACCAGTTCCAGCCGGTGTGGCACGCCGTGGAAACCTTCTATCCCGGTGCGCATGGCCTCTGGCGAGAGCCCGATTGCATGGGTAATGGTGCAGGCCGCCAGCACATTTTGTTGGTTGTGTTCCCCGCGTAGTTGGAAGACATCCTCAATCGGGAGGGGTAGCACGGCGCCCTTCACGCGCAGGTAAAAGCGACCGTCCTCCCGATAGCTGCCGTCGCCGTTTTTGGGCAGTTTCCCAAGTCCAAAGGAAAGCAGGTGTCCTTTTACGCTGGTGCCCATTGCCCAGGCATTGGCATCCTCCCGGCCGAGCACGGCAGTGTCGTTGGCAGACTGGTGTGCCACTACCTGCGCCTTGGCATGGATGTAGCTTTCCATACTGCCGTGCCGGTCGAGGTGATTGGGGGTGATGTTCAGGATAGCCGCCACGTTTGGTGAGGTCTTCATCAACTCGGCCTGGAAGGAGGAGATCTCCAGCACGGCCAGGTCGGTGGTATCCATCTCATCAACATAATTGATTAACGGGTCGCCAATGTTACCGCCCACCCATACGCGGCGGTAACGGCCACTCGTGTCTTTTTGTGCAATTCGCCCCACCAGGGTTGTGGTGGTGGTTTTCCCGGCTGACCCGGTAATGCCAATGGTGCGGCAGGGTACGGCTTCCATGAAGAGCTGGGTGTCGTTCGAGAGTGGGATGCCCATTTTCATGGCGGCGGCAACCAGCGGGTTGCTGAGCGGGACCCCGCCAGAGATGCAGACCAAGTCTGGAGCAGGGGTTAGCAGACCCAGGGGGTGCCCGCCCAAATTCCACTCTATCCCGGTATCAGCCAGCATGGAAATCTCATTTTGCATTTGCTCTGGCGAGCGTTTGTCGTTGAGGAGTACCCGGGCACCATGCCTGGCAAGGTAACGCGCCAACGCCAGCCCCTGCCGGGCTGCGCCGATGACGATAACACGTTGGCCTTGCCAATTTTTCTTCATTTGTTTGTTATCCCGCAAAGGTCAGGCCAACCCCGAGCAGGGCGGCCAGCAGGCCAATGAGCCAGAAACGCTGCACGATCTGGGTTTCACTCCAGCCGAGCAGTTCAAAGTGGTGATGGATGGGTGCCATTTTGAAGAAGCGCCGCCCACCGGTCAGCCTGAAGTAGGTGATTTGGATGCTGACGCTCAGGGCTTCACTGAGTGGGATGATTGCAATCAGTGGCAGGACAGCCCATTGGCCGGTCATCAGGGCGACGACTGCCAGGGTGCTGCCGAGGGCAAGTGAACCTGTGTCACCCATGATGAGCTGGGCCGGGTGGACGTTGAACCACAGGAAACCGAACAATGCGCCCACCAAGGTGAATGAGAATTGCGCCAGGAAAACCTGCTGCTGCATTAGCGCAATCACGCCGTAGGCTGCGAAGATGGTGGCTGAGATCAGCCCGGACAGTCCATCCAGTCCGTCGGTGAAGTTGACGGCATTGGACATGGAAACAATAATAAAAGCGGCGGCAGGGATGTACAGCCAGCCCAGGTCAATTTCCAGGCCAACGCCGGGGATGCGCAGTCCAGGGACTTCGAGTATAAATTTCAGCAGGTACGCCACAATGGCTGCCAGAGTCCACTGGCTGATAAATTTCGTGCGGATGGTCATGCCCTGGCCTTTGCGTGGCCCGCGAATACCTTCCCAGTCATCCACTGCGCCAAGAATGCCGAAGATGATCATGGTGAACAGGGGAACGATGACGGACCGCCCGGCAATTTCAAGGCCAATTAATGGTGCTGCGTTGAGCAGGCCAGTGAGTAGCATGACGGGCAGCAGGATCATTACACCACCCATGGTGGGCGTGCCCATTTTGACCATATGCTGGCTGGGACCTTCCACACGGATGATTTTGCCAATCTTGAAATGGCGTAGGGCGCGGATGAGCGGGCCTCCCCAAATGACGGTCAGCATGAAACTCAGGCCAGCCAGGCTAATGGCAAGCGTTGCGTCTCTCATTGGGCAGCCTCCAGGGCGTTCACAATCCTGTCCATACGCAGGCCATTTGAGCCTTTGATTAGTACAACATCGTTGGCAGACAGGTTTTTCTTCAACCAATCAATAATCGGTGTGATTTCTTCATACTCCTGTATCTGTTGCGCTTCCAGCCCGCCTTTGCGGGCGGCATCGGCTATCAGGTGACCGCGCGGGCCCAGGGTGATCAGGGTTTTGGCGACTTCGGCTGCTCGGTGGCCAACCCGTTGGTGGCCTTCTTCTTCATATTTTCCCAACTCCAACATATCGCCCAGTACGGCAATGCGGTGGCCGTCAATTTCTGCCAGCAGGTTAAGCGCCGCCAGGGTCGATTCGGGTGAGGCATTATAGGTGTCATCCAGGATCAATGCGCCGCTTTCGGTGCGTACGGCCACCAGGCGTAACTGGTTGGTGCTTTCTTTCAGACCACGAATAATCTCTTCCCAGGTCAGGCCTTCCACCAGCCCGACGGCCGCAGCGCGCAGGGCGGTTTCCACTGAGTGGCGGCCAATCATGGGGATGTGGATGTGCATTTTTTCGTTCCTGTAATGCATGCGGAACCGGATGCCATTCAGCCCCATGCCAACCACCTGGTCGGCCCACAAGTCGGCTGCGGGGTCCAGGCCATAGAAAAAGACCTTTGCCTTGGTGCGTTCTTTCATGGGTCGTACATACGGGTCGTCATAGTTCAGAATGGCAACCCCATCCGCAGGCAGGGCTTCCACAAGTTCACCTTTGCCCTGGGCGATCATTTCGATTGAACCAGCTCGCTCGGCATGCACGGTGCCGATATTGTTTATGACGCCTACCTGTGGCAGGGCTATTTCGCAAAGTTGGGCAATCTCACCAGGTACATAAAAGCCCATTTCCAACACAGCTACCTGGTGGCCAGGCGTAATGCGCAGGACGTTAAGTGGCAGGCCAATCTCATTGTTCAGGTTGGCTGCGCTCTTAAGCGTGTTGTAACGCTGGCTCAGCACCTGCGCGATGGCTTCCTTGGTGGTGGATTTGCCCACGCTGCCGGTGATGCCAATCACTCGTAAATCCTTCATTTCCCGGCGCCAGAAGGCGGCAACCTGCTGCAAAGCGGTGATGGTGTTTTCGACGCGAATGCAAAGCGGAGGCTGGATGCGCGGGTTGAAGTTCCCCAGCCTGCCTTTGCGAACGTCAATCACCGGGTAGGGTTCATCAATATCGCGCTGGATGAGTGCAGCAATTGCGCCGCGCTGGAAGGCCTGCGTGACGTACTCATGCCCGTCCACCCGTTCGCCGGGGATGGCAATAAAAAGACCGCCGGGGATGACCTGCCGTGAATCGATTGCCGCCTCGGTAATGATCAGGTTCGTCATTTCCGGGCGGGAGGATGTCAGGGCGGTCAGTACGTGGGCCAGGGTGAGCATCTTTCCTCTATTGGCCTGCCAGCAGCTGCCTGCGGATATTGTCTGGTGGGATGCCCATCAGTACGACCAGTTTTTCAACCACTTCGCTGAAAACCGGGGCCGCCAGGAAGGATGCCCAGTCGTCGCTGGTTGGTTTTTCCAACCAGACGTAGACCATGAATTGCGGGTCATCCACTGGACCCCAGCCGATGAAGGATGCATTGATCTGGTTGGAGCTATACCCGCCAAATTCTGACGGAACCTGGGCGGTGCCGGTCTTCCCGGCAATACGATAGCCCTCCACGCGGGCCAACGAGCCGCCGCGCTCCAGGCCAGTGGCCAGCATCTCGCTGACGGTGCGAGCCGTTTGCGGGGAGATGGGCGTACCCAATACCTGGGTGGGTGTGTAATATTCGCCGGTGGCGCTGACCATACCATACAAAACGTGCGGGTAAACCATTTTGCCTTCGTTGGCCAGGGCCGAGGCGGCAGTGATCATCTGGATCGGGGTCACAGCAACAGCCTGACCGAAGGCAGTAATGGCCAGGTCAACGTCATAATAATCGTCATCATTGGGCAGTTTCAGGCGGCCAGCAGCCTCGCCGCCCAGGTCGATGCCGGTGGGGCGGCCAATGCCAAAACGCTGCATGTAAGTGAAGAACTTTTCCTTACCCATCAAGTCGGCAATGCGCGCCATGCACACGTTGAGCGAGTTTTGCATGCAGCCGGTCATGTCCTGAACGCCCCAGGCGCCCTGGTCCCAGTTGTAGATGTACCGGCCGCCGATCTCGTAAAAGCCGGTGTCGAGATAGGTGGTGGTAGGCGCAACAGTTCCGCTGTCAATGGCGGCAGCCATGGTCAGGATTTTGAAAACCGAACCCGGCTCATACTGAGTGCCTACCGCGCGGTTAAACTCGCTGGCATACTGGTAAGTCGTAAAATAATCGCTGAAATTGTTCAGGTCCATGGTGGGGGTGGAAGCCAGCGCCAGGATTTCTCCGTTGCGCGGGTCCATCACAATGATCGTGCCACTGACAGCACCCGTTTCATCCAGCGCGTCGAACAGGATTTCCTCAACAGCCGCCTGGATCTCTCGGTCGATGGTCAGGATTAAATCTGCGCCCCTGGGTACTTCGGGCAATTCCTCGGCGCGGTTCGGGTTCTCAGGGACCCAGACTGTGATCGGAACACCGGCCAGCAGGTCGTTGTACTTTTCTTCCACGCCGAAGTAGCCGCGTCCGTTCTGGGCGACGAAACCAATTGTGTTCGACGCAAGCGAGTTTTCGGGGTAAGTGCGGCGAAGCTGGGCGCGGAAATCCAGCCCGTTCAGGCTGGGGTCGCCGCTCTGGCTGTATTGCGAGGCCAACTGCTCCTGCATTACCATCAACTCATTGGCAATGTTATGGTCCACATCGCGAGCCAGCGCCATGTACATCAATCCTTCGGCGGGGTTGGTGATATTGTTAAAAACAGTGTCGTAATCCAGGCCCAGTGAAACACTCAGGGTCAGGGCAATGGTCTGTGGGTTGCGGATGTCGCGCAGGTTTACGCCAATCTCGTAAACGGTTTTGTTTCCGGCCAGCAGGCGACCTTGCCTATCAAAGATGTTCCCGCGCTCCGGGTACAGTGTGCGGTATACGCCTTCATACCAGTTTTCGCTTCGATTCATGAACTCGGCTGCCTGCGGGCTGTTTTGAATACGCACCATTTGGAAGACAATGGCGAAAGCCAGCAGGCCGAAGATGCCGGCCAGAGAGAGGGAGCGAATCCGGTATTGTTTCTTCATAGGTTATGGTTGAAAGACCGGCAGCGGGGTAGCGGCTGCCGAAATTTCCCTATGCAACCACTCAAACAGTGATTGCTTAAAAGCCGGATCAGCCAGCAGGATGTTCTGCTGGGGAGCAGTGCTGGTGAGACTGACAGCATTGTTGGGGAAGTAGCCCGGCACCACGATATATTGGATCTCATCCTTGGCAACAGGTTGGAAACCCATTTTTTCGGCGCGGCGCTCGAGGTTGCCAATCGAGAGCTGCAGGGCAATGTCGGCCTGTAAGTCTGCGTTGATGCGCTGGTTGAGGATGATTTCCTGCTCGAGGGTCTGGATCTGCCGTCCGGTAATGGCGGCGCGGGCGGTTACGTTCAGGTACAGGCCTGCCACCAGCGCGGCAACCACAATGGCCGCCAGCACCACGAATAGCCATTGGCGCTGGTTGTGCCACGACATCTCGCGGTACTGGCGCAAGATGCGGGCGGCTTGCATGTTGGGGGTGTGCAGTGTATGTTCCATATTAAAGTTTCTCGATAATCCTTAGTTTGGCCGAGCGTGCCCGGTTGTTGATTTTTGATTCTTCCTCGCCGGCCATCATTGGCTTGCGCGAGATTTCCTTGACGGTGGCCTTGTGGCCGCAGGTGCAAATCGGTTGGCGGGGTGGGCACAGGCAGTCTGTACTTTCACGCCTGAAGTACTCCTTTACCAGCCGGTCTTCCAGTGAGTGGAAGGAGATGACTGCCAGCCTGCCGCCTTGTTTCAGCACCCCGGTGGCCAGGGGCAGTACCTGTTCCACACTTTCCAACTCCCGGTTTACGGCGATGCGTAGGGCCTGGAAGGTGCGCGTGGCCGGGTGGATCTTCTCGGGGCGCCCGATTGTTTTTTGGATCAGCCCCGCCAACTGGCTGGTGCTCTCCAGTGGCCTGGCTTGCACAATGGCTCTGGCAATGCGCCGGGAGAGGCGCTCTTCCCCGTAACGATAGAGGATGTCTGCCAGTTCCTCTTCAGCCAGGGTATTGACCAGGTCTGCCGCCGACAGCGAGGCGTCGGGGGAGAAGCGCATATCCAGCGGACCGTCTTGCAGGAAGGAGAAGCCCCGTTCGGGCGTATCCACCTGCATGGAGGAGATGCCCAAGTCCAGGACAATCCCATCCACGGTTTCCCAGTTCAGCAGGCGGGCCTGTTCGGCCATTTGAAGGTAGGAGGCCTGCCGGATGTGAACGCGCTCGCCAAAGCGGTTGAGCTTTTCTCGCGCAATGGCGAGCGCCTGGGGGTCCACATCCAAACCCAACAACTGCCCGTGGGGGCTGCTCAGTTCGAGCAATCCGGCGGCGTGCCCTCCTGCCCCGAGGGTGCCATCCACGTAGCGGCCGGGAGAATGCGGCTGCAAAGCGTGTATAATCTCTTTGTAAAGTACTGGCAGGTGAGGTTCAGTTGCCATTTTGCCCGGTTGAAAGATCAAGCGCGGCAAATCGCTGGGCATTGGCCTCGGCATCCTGCAGGGTTTCCATCTGGCTGTTCCACTCAGCGGGCGACCAAATTTCAAAATATTCGCCCTGGCCAATGACCATGGCTTCGCCATTCAGGCCCAGGAACTGCCGCAGGTTTTGTGGGATGAGGATGCGCCCGGCCTTGTCCACTTCCACCTGGTAGGCAGAGGAGAGCAAGAGGCGGCGTAGCAGGCGGGCGGAAGGATCGGTCAGGCTCATGCTGTTGATGCGATCATAGACCTGCTTGAAATAGGCCGCAGTCATCACCATCAGGTTGCGGTCGAAGCCCTGGGAAATAAAGGCTCCTTCTCCCAGGCCGTCACGGAACACCGACGGAATTGTTAGGCGTCCTTTATCGTCCAGGGAGTGCGAATACTGACCTAAGAACATACGTTCTAATCTCTCCTTAATGTGTGGAACGCCAGGCTATTTGCCCGGCGCTCCACAACGTCCCACTTTCTCCCACTTACACCCATATTTTACAGTCTTTTTGGGCGTTTTACAAGTGGCGATAGTACCTATCTCCTATAAAATGGATGCTTTTGGTAAGGCTTATGGTTAGAAATAACCATAAAATACAATTTGATCAGGGAAAAATGATGAATTTGGATTTACTGCAAGCCGCGCGCTGGCAGGATTACGAATTATTGGATAGTGGGAACGGCCTGAAACTGGAACGTTTTGGGCCTTATTTGTTTGTTCGTCCGGAGGTTCAGGCCATCTGGCGGCCCTCCCTACCGGAGAAAAACTGGCAGGCGGCGCATGCTGTCTTCCGCACGACCAGTGAGGAAAGTGGCGGCCACTGGGAATTTAAAAAGAAAGTCCCCGAACGTTGGCAGATGAATTATGACAGTCTCAAGTTCTGGGTCATGACCACACCGGGGCGCCACCTGGGCGTCTTCCCTGAATGCGCCGCCCACTGGGATTGGATGATGGAACAATTGGCCGGGGCGAAACGTCCTGCCCGGGTGCTGAATCTGTTTGGCTATACCGGGCTGGCTTCGCTAGCCGCAGCCCAGGCCGGGGCGGTAGTAACGCACATAGATGCCTCCAAAAAGTCGGTCGGATGGGCGCGTGAAAACCAGGCTCTCTCCGGGTTGGCTGAAAAACCCATCCGCTGGATCGTGGATGATGCATTGAAGTTTGTGGAACGTGAAGTACGACGGGGTGTGAAGTACGACGGCATTTATTTAGACCCGCCCAAGTTCGGGCGCGGCCCCAAAGGCGAAGTCTGGGAGATTTACCAGTCCCTGCCCTTGCTGCTGGAAGCCTGCCGCAAGGTGTTAAGTGATTCGCCGTTGTTCCTGGCAGTCACCATGTATGCTGTCAAAGCCTCGGGTGTACATTTATATGCCAGCCTGGAAGAGCTGATGATGAAATATAATGGCCATATCCAGGCGGGCGAACTGGTGACCCGCGAAACCTCCGGCAAGCGGCTGATTTCACAGGCTGTGTTTGCCCGCTGGCAAGCCAGATAAATTTGGTTTGTTCGGTGATACACTGATAAATATTTGTTTAGTTAAGTATTCCACCCTGTGTTGAGAAAGCAGGGGAGATTGAACCAAATTCGCTATGACACTGCCGCCACTCAAGCAAGTCAGCCTCCGTTTTGCCTTATTGAGCATTGCCTGGACAATTTTATGCCTGGCTGCTCTTT
Source organism: Anaerolineales bacterium (assembly GCA_024710905.1). GTDB lineage: Bacteria > Chloroflexota > Anaerolineae > Anaerolineales > Villigracilaceae > JANJTV01. The sequence continues at coordinate 31,942 of JANJTV010000100.1, forward strand.
ACTTCATTAACACTGGAGACTTGAGCCCTGAGCTGTTTTGGCGCAACCTGATTGTGCTAACTGTGCTCTGGTTGGTTGGTTTGATCCTGGCTTTTTTCCTGTTCTTGCGTATTCGCTTGTTTATGGGGAAAGAGCTACTGGCTACCCGTGAGTTGGCTGCCAGCCGTGAGCAGTTTCGCCAACTGGTAGATCTCTCTCCCAATGCTGTTGCCATGCATAAGGATGGCCTGCTGATCTTTGTCAACCAGGCCGGGTTGCAATTAATCGGTGCGGAAATCAGCGAACAGGTCCTGGGCCGCCCGGTGCTCGATTTTATGCATCCGGACTACCGGGATTTGGTCACAAAGCGCATTCAGAGCATGGTGCAAACCCGCCAGCCTGCCCCGCCCGCCGAGGAAAAGCTGATTCGGTTGGACGGCTCGGTGGTGGATGTCATGATCAGTTCTGCCCCACTGGATGTTGACGGGCAGTTGGTCTTCCAACTGGTGGCGCAGGACCTGAGCCAGCAAAAGAAGCTGGAACGCGCCCTGGCCAGCATTGAAGAAGGGGTTTCCAATTTTATTGGCCAGAAATTCTTCGACTCGGCAGTAGTGGGCCTGGCTCGGGCAATGGAATGTGATGTGGCGTTTATCGGACGCTACATGGCAGATAAAAATGAGGTGCATACCATAGCCGTTGCCCGGGATGGTCAGGTCAGCAGCAATTTCATCTATTCGCTGACAGGCTCACCCTGCGAAAACGTGGTTGATAAAAAACTTTGCTGTTACCCGATGGGTGTTGCCGACCTGTTCCCTAAAGACATTGCCCTGCGCCAAATGGGCGTGGAGGGATATATCGGCGTACCACTCTGGGATTCGAATGACAGCCCCAGTGGGATTATTGTCGCGTTGTACAAAACCCCCATCGAAAACCAGGCATTTGCCCAGGGTGTGCTGAATATTTTTGCCAGCCGCGTGCAGTCTGAAATGGAACGTAATGATGTCATGCAGGCGTACCAGGAAACGCAAGCTCGGCTGCAGGCGGTTTTTGAGACCATCCCGTTTGACTTCTGGGTGTGTGATGACCAGGGTCGTACCATTATCCAAAACAATGTTTCGCGCCAACTCTGGGGAGACCAGATTGGCAAGCGGGCTGAAGACGCAGACATTGACCCGGATACATTATCCATGTGGCTTGAAAACAACCACAAAGTACTGGCGGGCGAGGTGGTACATCGTGAAGTGGAGATGCGGGTAAACGGTGAGTTGCGTTCCGTTGAGATCATCCTTGCGCCGGTAACACTGGATGGGAAAACGCATGGCTTCCTGGGCATGCATATTGACGTTTCCGAACGAAAGCGTACTGAACAATTGTTACGCCGTTCATACGAACGGATGAGTGCCCTGCGCGAGATTGACCACGCCATATTGGGCGGGGTGGATATTTCTCTGGTGTTGGATTCGATCCTGCGCCACCTGACAGCCATGCTGGAGGTGGATGGCGCAGAAATCATTCACTATTTTTCTGAAACCAACGAATTGCAGATTGCTGCCCGGCGCGGGGTCGGAACGTACCCGGTCGAGAAGCACTTCCCGCTAGAAGGGGATATCTGTGCTCAGGCCATCCTCAACCTGCGGCGCATTGTGGTCAATGATTTCCCAACGTATCTTAAGGATTATCCCGATTGTTCAGACCTGGTGGATGAGAACTTTAAGACCTACATTGCCCTGCCGTTAATGGCCAAAGGGAAAGTCAAAGGGGTGCTGGAATTCTTCCATCGTTCGGAGTTGACACCCGACAAGGAATGGTGGGCCATTGCCGAATCGTTTGCCGACCAGGTGGCGATCGCCATTGATAATTACTTCCTGTTTCGCGATTTGCAAATGTCCAACATGGAGCTTTCACAGGCCTATGACCTGACTCTGGAAGGCTGGTCACGGGCGCTGGAAATCCGTGACCACGAGACCGAGGGCCATACCCGACGTGTGACCGAACTGACCATGCGCCTGGCGCGGGCAGCAGGTTGCCGGGAGGATGAACTGGTGCACATCCGGCGCGGAGCCTTACTGCATGATATTGGCAAGATGGGCATCCCGGACAGCATTTTGCGCAAACCGGGCAAGTTGACCGAGGAGGAGTGGGTCATCATCCGCAAGCATCCACAAACTGCGTTTGACCTGCTCAAGCCCATCCCATTCCTACGCCCGGCATTGGAAATCCCGCACTATCATCACGAACGCTGGGACGGCACGGGTTACCCGCATGGCCTAAAGGGCGAGCAAATTCCCCTCGCGGCGCGCATCTTTACGATTGTGGATGTCTGGGATGCCCTGATCAATGACCGTTCCTACCGCAAGGCCATGTCCCTGCGTAAAGCGTTGGATTATATGCGCGCCAACCGCGGAACGCTTTTTGACCCGCAAATTTTGGACCTGTTTCTTAAGATGGTTAACACTGACCAGCTTAGAATCGAAGAATGACCAAAATACTTAACTGGGGTTTGCTCTCCACCGCCAATATTAACCGTGCCCTGATTCCCCCACTCCAAAAATCGGACCGCAGTCAGTTGCAGGCTGTGGCCTCGCGCAGCCTCGAAGCAGCACAGGCCTATGCCAGCCAATGGAATATTCCCCGTGCCTACGGCAGTTACGATGCCCTGCTGGCTGCCCCGGAAGTTGACGTTATCTATAACCCCTTGCCCAACCACCTGCATGCAGAATGGACAGTGAAAGCCCTCAGGGCCGGGAAACACGTCCTGTGTGAGAAACCGCTCACCCTGAGCCTGCCCGAAATGGATTCCATCGCTGAGGCAGCCCTATCCACCGGTAAGGTCGTGGCGGAAGCCTTCATGTATCGCCATCATCCAAAAACCTTAAAAGCCCGGCAATTGCTGGACGTAGGACAGATAGGCGAACCGCGCCTGCTGCGCGGGACATTTTCGGCGACCTTCTCCCGCCCAAATGATTATCGCTGGAACCCGGAACAGGGTGGCGGGGCGTTGTGGGATATTGGCTGCTACCCGCTGAGTTACATGCGCGCCTTGCTGGGTCAGGAACCGCTCGAGGTGTTCGGCTGGCGCGAAGATGGCCCCACCGGTATAGATATTGCTTTTTCAGGATTGCTGCGTTTTGCAAGTGGCGTGCAGGCCCAGTTTGACTGTCATTTTGCGGCCGCTTACCGAACACAGGTCGAGGTGGTTGGCACGGAAGGCATTCTGACCATCCCCAACCCGTTTGTGCCTGGCACTGGCGAAGAAATTCACCTGCGCCGCTCGAACAACGATGTGCCGGAAATCATCCGGGTGGAAGATGCCGACCCCTACCTGGGCGAAGTGCAGGACATGGAAGCATGCATCCTGGATGGCGCAAGCCCACGTGTCAGCTTGCAAGATAGCCGGGGCAACCTGCGGGTCATCCTGGCGCTGTTTGAGTCGGCTCGCACCGGCCGTCCTGTTTTGCTGTAACCCCCTGATTGACTTTCAATTTAACTAAATCTACACTAAACCCATGCTGTCGAGAGTTTTTTCCTGTGCAGTGATCGGGCTGGATGGGGCTGGTAGAAGTGGAAGTAGACCACACTGCCGGGCATGACCATTGTGGGCCTGCCCGATGCCGCCGTGCAGAATCCGTATATATACGGATGGACAATCTGGAACACTCGGGTTAATTTTGTGTTTCAATACTTATATGAAGTATAAGAATGATTTAAGCACATCCACTTGTGTGATTTGGATAATGGCATGAGCAAGAGAAATTCCCTACCCAAGGCTCCCAGGCCCGAAACCCCTCGCAGAGAGGGCGCTGCGCCTGATATCTCCAATTCCACCGTTCGGCTTGGAGATATGCTGGATTCCATTGTACATGGGTGCCAGATTATTGGTTTTGATTGGCATTATATCTATTTGAACGATGCAGCAGCACGGCAAGGCCGTACTAAAAAAAGCGCTTTGCTCAATCAGTCCATTTTCGAAAAATATCCCGGCATTGAAAAAACAGCGGTTTTTGAAGCGATGCAACGATGCATGACCATGCGCACAGCTGAGCGTATGCAGAATATTTTTGATTTCCCGAATGGCGATGTTGGTTGTTTCGAAGTCAGCATTCAACCAGTGCCCCAAGGCATCATGCTACTGTCCAACGAAATTACTGAGCAAAAAAAAACCAACCTGGCCCTGGTTGAGAGTGAGCGGCGCTACCGTTATCTATTTGAGAATAATCCCCACCCGATGTGGGTTTATGACCAGAAGTCCCTGGCTTTTTTGGATGTAAATGAATCCGCCATAGCAAAATACGGATACTCACGCCAGGAATTCCTGCGTATGACCATCGCAGAAATTCGCCCGGCAGAAGATTTACCTCGCCTCAAGGAAAACTTATCCCAGATTCGTTCCCCGCTACAGTATTCGGGCGAATGGCGGCACTTGTTAAAAGACGGGTCCACCATTGATGTTGAGATTACGTCACATGAAATCGTTCTGGAAGGGCGTCGAGCGGCCCTCGTCATTGCCCAGGACATCACAACTCGAAAATCCATGGAGAAGATATTAAGGGACAGTGAGACGCGCTTCAGGGCAATGCTTGAAAATGGGCTGGACTCCATCTCTTTACTCGATGCTCAAGGTCGATTGGTTTGGGAAAGCCCGGCCCTTGTACGCAACCTGGGTTATGAAGAAGGCGCTTACCTGGGACGCGACCTTTTTGAACTGGTTCATCCGGATGACTTGCCAGGTGTACTTCAAAAATTTAATCAGCTGGTTCAAGAACCTGGCAGCCGTGCGAGGGCGGAATTTCGCTTACGCCGCCTGGGTGGAGAGTGGCGTTGGGAGGAAGCCATTGCAACCAACCTGTTGCATGATCCCAGTGTAAGTGCAATCGTAATTAATTATCATGATATTACTGATCGTGTCCTGGCAGATCAAAACCTAAAACAAGCGCACCAATTTTTACAACATGTACAGGATGCGCTGTCTGAGCATATTGCAATTTTGGATGAGCAAGGTACGATTATTCGAGTAAACAAGGCATGGCAGCAATTCGGCGAGGCCAATGGCCTTCGGTCCCCTGAATACGGCGTGGGAACGAACTACCTGGAAATTTGTGATTCGGCTGCCGCCCAAGGGGTGGAGGAAGCTGCCGAGGCGGCAGCTTCCATCCGCGAGGCGCTAGCAGGCCACCTCCACCCTGATCCCGTTGAGTATGCCTGTCACGCTCCCCAGGAGCGGCGCTGGTTCCAGTTGAGCATTTCAGGCTTTGTTACAGAGGGACAGAAATTTGTGGTGCTGTCACACCAGAACATTACCAAACGGAAACAGGCCGAAATTGCCATCCTGCAAAAATCCCAGGACCTCGAGGTCATCAATACAATCAATGCGCTCAAAAACCAGGGTGGCAGCTTGAAAGACCTGTTCACCCTGATTAATCATGAGTTCCAGGCATTGTTCTCCGCCAATGGCGCCTCCATCTACCTGTATGACGGAAAAAACAATACATTTTTCTTGCCATTATTCTCTGTGCCGGAAGCGCTGACTGTTATTTCAAAAAAATGGATTAATTTCAATCTTGATACATTAATCATCCCTGTGCAACCGGGAGGCGTATTTGAAATGCTGGCGCAATCCAACAATGGCAGCCTGATAGATAATCCGGAAACCATCCAACAATGGATGGGCGAATTTGCCAGCAGCAAAAATATCCCGACAGCAGTGGCAAAGGCCTGGCCCAAACTGGGCGAAACAGTTTATCGTCTGGCAGGCATCCGCTCTGTGATTGTTGTCCCGCTGCGGGCCGAGGGCCAATTGGTGGGCCTGCTGGATGTCTCCAGCGCCAAACAGCTCAACGAACAGGATCTGCAACGCCTGCGCGATATTGGCGGGCAGATCACCAGTCTCATCCTGCACAAGCAGCAGGAAGAACACCTGTGGGAAGCCAACCAGCGCTTTGAACAACTGGTCAGCAATATCGAGGAAGGCTTTTGGATCGTCGCTTCCGAAAGCCAGCAAGAGACCTACTTCAGCCCGTCCATGGAACGCATCTGGGGGGTACCACTGGAAGACCTGCGCAACAAAGAATTCCTTTTGCGGTACATCATTGAGGCAGACTTACCGCACGTGCGCGAAATGCTCAAAAAGCAGGAACGCGGTGAGAAGATCGATATTGAATATCGTATTCGCCGTCCAGATGGGCAAATTCGCTGGTTGTGGGACCGCAGTTTCCCGGTTCGTGACGATTCCGGGAAATTGATCAGCAATGCCGGGCTGACCACCGACATCACCGCTGAGAAGAATGCCCAACTTGAGCTGGAATTCCTCAACCGTACCCTTGAAGCCCGCGTGGCAGAGCAGGCCGCCGAAGTGCAAGACCTGTATGAGCATGCACCGGTGGGCTATCATTCGCTTGATGAAAACGGCTACTATTTAATGGTCAATCAGACCGAACTGGATTGGCTCGGTTATACCCGTGAAGAGTTGATTGGCAAAAAACGAATTCTGGACCTGCTCTCTCCGGACACACGAAATATTTTCTTCGAACACTACCCAACGCTCAAGAAAACAGGTTTTATTCGAGGCCTCGAGTATGTGATGGTGCGCCGGGATGGTACCCTGCTGCCTGTCTTGCTTAATGCGACAGTCGCCTATGATGAAAATGGCAATTTTAGTCATACCCGTTCAACGATTTTTGATATAACGGAACGTAAATCAATTGAAACAGCATTGAAGCAAAGCGAAGAAACTTACCGCGCCTTGTTTGAGACGGCCCAGGATGCTATTTTCCTGCTCGATCCAGAGGGGTATTATGTTCGTGTAAACCCGCGTGCGCCGGAATTGCTCGGCTTCGAAAACATGGAAGAAATAATTGGGCGCAATGCGCAAGAATTCATTGACCCGACACAACAACCCGACGCGGATGATAAATTAAAGAAACTACTGGCCGGGGAACGCATCCCTGTTTATGAAAGAAGGTTCATTCGTCAGGATGGGGTCAAAATCGATGCCGAAATCAATCTTTCGTTGCTTCGCGACACGGAGGGAAAACCAAAATACATCCAGAGTGTAGTGAGGGATATCGGCGCCCGAAAACAGGTCGAAAGACGCCTGCAAGAAAGCCGTGACCGCCTGAGCGCCGCCAACGCCGCATTGGAAAAGGCTGCCCGCATTAAGGATGAATTCCTGGCCAGTATGAGCCATGAACTGCGCACACCCCTGACCGGTGTGCTGGGGCTTTCAGAGGCTTTGCAACTCAAGGCCTATGGGGATCTGACCGAACGACAATTGACGATTGTTAAGACCATCGAGGAAAGTGGCCGCCATCTGCTGGCACTGATTAACGACATTCTTGACCTGTCCAAAATCCAGGCCGGAAAGCTGGACCTGAATTTTGAGCAGTGCGACCTGACCGAAATTTGCGATGCCAGCATACGACTGGTAAAGGGAATGGTTGAACAAAAACGCCACACCCTGCACTACACGCCACCGGCCCAAAACATTTCCCTCCGGGCTGATAAACTGCGCCTGAAACAGGTGTTGGTCAACTTGATGAGCAATGCCACCAAATTCACCCCCGAAGGCGGCGAAGTGGGCCTGGAGGTGGAAGTGAACCTGTCAGACCGCCGTCTTCGGCTGACCGTTTGGGATACAGGTATTGGCATCAAACCCGAAGATATGCCCCAACTCTTTCAGCCCTTCCAGCAAATAGACAGCAGTCTGGCGCGCGAGTATTCTGGCACCGGGTTGGGGCTATCGCTGGTCAGACAATTGGTGGAAATGCATAACGGGGGTATTGAGGTACAAAGCGAGTTCGGGAAAGGCAGCCGGTTTTCGGTGGTGCTCCCGTGGTCTCCCAACGATACCATTCCATTACTCTCGGTCGCGAAGCAAGACAACCCATTTGTGCGCCTGGCCAGGGAAGAGCACGAACCGGATTTAAGTGCCCCGCTTATCTTGCTGGGAGACGACAGTGAACTGGCGCTGGGACTGCTGGGAGATTTCCTTGAAAGCCGCAACTACCGTATTATTAAGGCGCGGAACAGTGCCGAGGTACTGACCAGCCTGATGGAATATCATCCGGATGTCCTCTTACTGGATGTACAGATGCCCGGTGTAGATGGCCTGGAGACTCTTCGCATTTTGCGCAGCCACCCGGAAAGCCACCTTGCACAAACCCCGGTTATCATGGTCACAGCCATGGCCATGAGCGGCGACCGGGAACGATGCCTGGCGGCAGGCGCCAATGAATATGTTAGCAAACCGGTCTACCTCAAACAGTTGGCAAAATTAATCCAGAAATATACCGGCGATACACATACCAAACAACTCACTGGAGAAACCCGCGATGATTAATCAAAAGAGAGCAAGCACCGTTCTGGTGATTGATGATGAACCAATCATCCGGGCGACTTTGGGCACACTGCTGGAAGGAACAGGCTATCGTGTGGAGATGGCCGAAAACGGTAAGCAGGGGCTTGAAAAAGCTCGCGAGATTCATCCGGATGTCATCTTGCTGGATGTGATGATGCCTGGCATGGATGGGTACGAGGTGTGCCGCAAACTGCGTGAAGATCACCGGCTGGCGGAGGTACCGATCTTTATGATCACCGCGCTGGATGATCGAAACAGCCGCCTGGCCGGGCTGGCCGCCGGAGCCGATGATTTCCTGTCCAAGCCGTTTGACAGCCTGGAATTGGAAATTCGCCTGAATACGCTCAAGCGGGTGGATCGTTACCGCCACCTGCTTGATGAGCGGGCAAAACTCAAAGAAACGCTGGAACAGGTCTCCCGCCAAAATAATCAATTACGACAACTCTCGCAACAGGTGATTTTGGCGCAGGAAAATGAGCGTCGCCGCCTGGCCCTGGAACTGCATGATGAAGTCGGGCAGATCATCACCGGCCTGAAACTAATCCTGGAGCAGGCTGCTGCTGAACCTGTATCCCGGATTCCCCAGGCCCTGGGTGTGACCAATGAACTAATGCAGCGGGTACGCGAAATGTCGCTTGACCTGCGCCCGACTGTGCTGGATGATTTTGGCCTTTGCGCTGCGCTGGACTGGTTGTTCAAGCGTTTCAGCAAACAGACTGGCATTGTCATCCATCACAATATTGACCCGCTTTCAGAACAGCGGTTTGAAAAGGCAATTGAAACGGCTGTATTCCGAGTTACCCAGGAGGCGCTGACCAACCTGGCCCGCCATGCCGGGGTGAAGGAGGCCAGCGTCACCCTGACCATTGACCCCAACAGCCTGCTCATCAGTATTTCAGATGCCGGCAAGGGATTTGACCTGAAAAAACGCCCGGGGTTGGAATCGAGTGGGGTGTCCGGGATGGCGGAACGGGTGAGCCTGGCTGGGGGTAACTTCAACATCCAGACTGGGCCGGGTGAGGGTACCCTGATAACCGTTGAATTCGCACTGGTATCTAAATCACCATGAAAACGATACGCATCCTGCTTGTTGATGACCATACCCTGGTACGCCAGGGCATGAAATCGCTTCTTGAGGCCCAGCCTGGTTTTGAGGTGGTGGGTGAAGGGCAGGACGGGCAGGAGGCGGTGAAACTGGCCGAACACCTGAACCCGGATGTTGTCATCATGGATGTTATGATGCCCACCCTGAATGGCATTGAGGCGGCCAAGCTTATGCGCCAACGCGGCCTGGCAACGGCGATCGTCTTCTTGAGCATGCATGCCAATGCTACTTATGCCGTGCGTGCCCTGCAAAGTGGCGGCCAGGCCTATGTGCTGAAGGAAGCGGGCTTTGACGAAATATTGCTGGCCATTGAGGCTGCCTGTCAAAACCGACGCTACCTCAGCCATTTGATTGCTGATGAAGTGTTGGAAATGCTGCTCAATGCCGAGCCGGATCTCGGCGATGCGCTTGAGGTGCTCACCTTGCGGGAACGGGAAGTGCTCCAGTTGATTGCCGAGGGGCATACCAACGCTGCAGTGGCGGAGAAGCTTTCCATCAGTGTTCGTACAGTTGAGGCTCACCGTGCTCATTTGATGTCAAAACTGCACATCACATCCTATGCCGACCTGGTGAAGTTTGCCATCAAGCACGGCATAATCGCATCCTAGGAAAGCCCTTAGAGAAGAATTATGCAACAACGTTCCCAGATACTGGTAGTTGACGATGAGCCGATTGCGCGCACGACCATAGGCAGTTTACTGGTTGGCGAGCCGTATGATCTGTATTTCGCCGAAAACGGTGTAGAAGGGCTGGCCATGGCCCTCGAGCTGATGCCGGATGTCATCCTGCTGGATGTGATGATGCCGCGCATGGATGGGTTTGAAGTCTGCCGCCAGATTCGCGCCAATGAGCATTTACGTGAAATCCCCATTGTGTTAATCAGTGCACTGGATGATCGCGACGCTCGGCTGACTGGCCTGAAAAACGGGGCCGATGATTTCATCACCAAGCCGTTTGACAGCCTAGAACTGCTTACCCGCCTGCAATCCATCACCCGCCTGAATCGCTACCGGCGAATTGTGGAACAACGCCAGGAACTGGAGAAATTACACAGTGAACTTGTTACCGCCTATGATGAAACCATCGAGGGTTGGTCTCATGCCCTCGACTTGCGCGATAAAGAAACCGAAGGCCACTCGCAACGGGTAATGAAATACACCCTGAAACTGGCTCGCAAAGCTGGCCTGGGGGAAGAAGAATTGCCGCACATCTTACGCGGGGCGTTGTTGCATGATGTCGGCAAACTGGGTATCCCGGATAGCATCCTGCTCAAAACGGATCAGTTGACCGATGAAGAATGGCGCATCATGAGGATGCACCCCGTATATGCCTACGAATGGCTGAAGGATATTCATTACCTGCAAAAAGCACTCGATATCCCTTACTGTCATCACGAAAAATGGGATGGCTCTGGCTACCCTCGGGGACTCAAAGGGGAAGAAATCCCACTTGCGGCCCGGTTGTTCGCAGTGGTGGATGTATGGGATGCACTGACATCTGACCGGCCTTACCGCCTGGCTCTTTCGAACCAGGAAGCCTTGGAATACATCACCAGCCAGGCCGGAAGACACTTTGACCCGGCCATTGTAGAAATCTTCCTGGTGCAGATGCACGAGGAATAGCCCGTCCGGGGCTTCGTGCAGCACCAAACCCCTACGTACCTTCCACATTTCCAAATCCGTATTTCCCCCAGGGCAATTGACGGAATTGCCCCAATAGCCATGCCCCTCCTGAAGGGGTATTCTTAGCTTGCAAGGAATACGCCTCATCCCCGAAACATACGGGGCGCATTCCATGCCAAACAATCGATAAAGGCAAACCTGTCGAAAGGCAGGGACGCAAAGCAATGGGTCTAAAGACGTGAAAACGTCCATGACTGCCAGGCCGCCGAACATCTGTTATGCACCCCTTGATCCATAAGAATGGTAGGTGCACTCGTCTTAACAGGCGATTTCTACCTTGATGTAAAGGTCTGGCATTGTGCCGGACTTTTTTATTTCGAGGCAAAGAATGAAAACAGTAATCCTAGTGACACTCTCGGTTTTGGCAGGTATGTTGGGTTTTTCGAATGTGCGCGGCCTGGCAATGCCAGTTAAAGATGCACAAATAGAAATTAGGGACGAGGACAGGATGATCCTCAATAATTCGTATTCTGCTATGTCCCCGGCAGACAGGACAGGGCAACCTATCGAGAATTTCGAGAAGGTTTTCCCGACCAAAGATTACCCCTTTGGTAATCCGGCCGGGTGCGCAGAACAACTCCCGGAAAATTCTGGAGCGGTTAGGCTGGCTCAGGTACAGGCGGCTTTGCCCGGCGAATATAACCTGGCTGAGAGGCGCCAGACCTACATCTGGAATGGCCCGTTGGGAGTTTACCTGGACGTTAGCAATGATCCCTATGTTTATGAATTTGTTTTTAATAGTTTCCAGCCGCCACTGACTTACCGAGCCGATCAAGTTGCCACCATCTTCTTGAACAATGGCTTTGTTGTTTGGTTGCGTGAGTACGGCGGGAGTTTTCGCTTGCTTGCCATCCCATTGGTCGATGGCGTGATGCAATCCCATTGGGCGGAATATGTCAGTGCTTACTGGGAGATGGATGGACTACCTGACGATCAATTTATCTACCCGGTAATGAAAAAATTACCCTGTCACTGGGCAATCGATGCTGGTTACGTGTCAGCTGAAACTCTGGCCGGCATGTTTTCCCTGTCCTGGCAGGTTCCTGATTATCTCCTGGCCGGGCAAGCATACCTGGCAGAAAATTGTGCTGATGCTCACCAGGTTGCCCGGGAAAAGATTGGTTTTTGGGACGCCACCTCGGTCTGTGGCCCATTGGCTTGGACAATTATCCGCGACGCAAATAGTTTCCCTTATCGCATTGGCAGCTGGACTGTCAGCGCTGCAGCTTTTACATCTGCCAACCCGAAATGGAATGGCCAACCCTGGGGGACCTTTGACCCTGAAACATTTGACTTGATTCGCACGGATGACTCTTTGCCGGGCTATGATTTTGCTAAGCGAGGGAATCTCTATCCCGGCGACATTATTTACTCTTACTCTACCCTGTATTACCAGCCAGGGACTGGTTGGTTTGATCATATCTTTCTGGTTGCCGCTGTGAATGAACACGGTGAGCGTATTAGTGTATCCAACATGGTTCAAAATTTTCCATACGTAGACTGCTCAATAGAAGAAGTCATTCTATACCAACCGGGTAATCGCGAAACAGGGGTTGTTAACCGGGAATGGAATAACGGTGGCTACGGCAAGACCGGCACATCTGGGTTTGATGTCTTCCGTTGGAAGTGGATTACTTACCATGTCAATGGCTTACCCATTCAATACACCGTTCGCTGGGGCGATACGCTTGAAACCGTCGGGTTTGACTGGAAAATCTCCCCTGAAACCCTGGCAGTGGCTAATCAACTGCCTGCTACTACCCAGTTAACTCCCGGCCAGGTAATCACCCTGCCCGCCCCGTAAGGAGAGGAACATGCGTAATATTTTGAAAGGTTACATGCTGTTTCTATTCACCCTGATTGTGGGCTCAGTGTATATCGCTTTTGCTTTTTCCGGCCCCGAACAACCTGTCCAACGCGGGGAGGGGGCCAGCGGCATCAGCGGTTGGGTGGTGGGTAACATTGAGTACACCCTGGTCGCCAATAATCCAGCCCTGGTGAGCAGCATTTCCTTCACGTTGGATGGCCCGGCCCACCAGGTGATTGTTTACCTCGGCTCCGGGAACACAGCCCCTGCTTCTTGCCTGCCACAGGGTGGGTATCGCTGGCAGTGCGAAACCCCTGGTGTGAGCGTGGCCAGCCTCGATGAGTTGCGTGTGATTGCCACAGGGAATTAACCCACACCTATCCCGACATTTACAAAACAGCCTTTTTCACAGTATCTGTGAAGGGTTTCTTGTGGTTAAATATGTTTGTGAATATTGACCAACTGGTTATCTTCGGCACCCTGCTGCTGACATTGATCCTGTTCATCACTGGCCGCTGGCGCTATGATGTCGTGGCCCTGCTGGCCCTGCTGATCGTTGCCCTGGCCGGGCTGGTGCCGACCGAGCGCTTGTTCAGCGGTTTTAGCAACTCGGCGGTCATCACGGTGGCGGCGGTGCTGGTGCTCAGCCAGGGATTGCAGAATTCGGGCATTGTGGATTGGATCGGGCAGGGGTTGGCGCGGCTGAAAGGCGGGGTTACTGTGCAATTGGCCGCCCTGACCAGCCTGGTGGCCTTGCTTTCGGCATTTATGAACAACGTTGGCGCGCTGGCCTTATTGCTGCCGGTGGTGTTGCAGTTGGCCCGCAAAAAACAAATCCCTGCTTCGGCGCTGCTCATGCCGCTGGCCTTTGCCTCCCTGTTGGGTGGCATGACCACCCTGATTGGCACGCCGCCCAACATTATTGCATCCTCTTTCCGTGTGCAGGCCGGCGGGCAGCCTTTTGGAATGTTCGATTTTTCGCCGGTGGGGGTTGGCGTGGCCCTGGTGGGCATCCTGTTCATCACGCTGGTTGGCTGGCGCTTGATTCCCGTGCGGCGCGGCAGCAGCCAGGCTGAAAACCTGTTCGAGATCGAAAACTACGTTACCGAGGTGCGCATCCCCGAAGACTCCAACCTGAATGGGGTGCGTCTGCGCGAAATCAAATCCTTTGCCGAAGCGCAGGTCAATGTGATTGGCCTGGTACGCAGCGGCGAACGCCGCATGGAGCCGGGCGGGCAGACCATCCTGCGGGCTGGCGACATCCTGATCCTTGGCGCGGACACGGAGAGCATTAAAAAGCTGGTCGAAGCCTCCGGCCTGGAGTTGGTCGGCAGCGAGAAAATCGAACGGGCTGATCTTGAATCGGATGAAGTGACCCTGGTCGAGGCCGTCATCAAGCCCAATTCTCTGCTGAATGGCGGCACAGCCTACAGCCTGGACCTGCGCGCCCGCTACGGAGTGAACCTCCTGGCTGTCTCACGGCAGGACAAAATCCTGCGCAACCGGCTGGATCGGGTGCGCTTCCAGACCGGGGATGTGCTCCTACTGCAGAGCCACATCCAGACCTTGCGCGAGGTGGTCGAAACCCTGGGTTGCCTGCCGCTGGCCGGGCGCGGGTTAAAGATTGGCCATTCGCGCCAGATGCTCTTGGCCGTGGGGATCTTTGCCAGCGCCCTGCTGGTCTCTGCACTGGGCTGGCTGCCGGTACAGGTCTCTTTTGTCGCTGCGGTGCTCCTGATGGTCATCGCCAGGCTGGTTTCGCTGAAAGAAGCCTATGAAAGTGTGGACTGGCCGATCATCATCCTGCTGGGGGCGATGATTCCTGTTGGGGAGGCCCTGGAGACAACCGGCGGCGCACAGTTGATTGCTGGTTCTTTGTTACAGGTTTCGGGTCAGTTGCCGCCTGCCGCCACGCTGGCGTTGGTACTGGTGGCGACCATGTTCCTTTCGGACCTGGTGAACAATGCTGCTGCGGTGGTGTTGATGGCGCCGATTGGCATCCGTGTGGCACAGGGTATGGATGTTTCCGTGGACCCATTCCTGATGGCGATTACCATCGGTGCTTCGTGCGCCTTCCTGACACCCATCGGCCACCAATCCAATACGCTGGTGATGGGGCCCGGCGGCTACAAGTTTGGCGATTACTGGCGCATGGGGCTGCTTCTGGAAGTAATCGTTGCGGCGGTGTCCATCCCGTTAATATTAATTTTTTGGCCGTTATAGTCATCTTAGGCGGGGTGTGTCAAAGTTGTTATTTCAATCCGTCAAATGAAAATCGGGCAAAGTCATCAATGGTAAGGACGCCAAGATTTGCCCCTAAGTTCACCTGCCACTCCTCAGTAAGTTGATTCCCATCAGGGGAGGCAAACTCGAATGAAACTGGTGCTTGGGTAAGGTCTTGCGTATCCTGGATTAGCACCTGAATACTGCCGTCTCTCTGGATGAGGAAAGATAGCCAGTAATATTGCTCAGGCTGCATGTCGAATAGTTTATTCTCTGGGGGCAGGGTCTGATCAGAGCCGGTGATGAAAAACGGCCAGCTTTCTCCTGATGAAAAATAAAGACCTGCTTCACGATAGGTTTCCTCGCCCCACTGGCCTCCTGTTGTGATGTTAATAGTGAACTCAGAAGATTCCTTCGCCTTGAATTTCATGAGGAACCCCTGGCCCGCTTCAATTTTCACCGGGAAACTTGTGCCGGAGGACCAATTTTCCTTGCCGGGGAGTACAAAGGTTTCTCCCTGAAAACGCTGGGAAGGCTCATTGGGAAACCAACGTTCGTTAACGCAAAAGTTCTCAAAAGTAATTTCACCGCTAATTTGGGGGTTATCCAAAATAGTGGTGATGAAGTTTGGGAGTAGATATGCACCGGCTTCCTTTGTCGGTGCGATGAAAATTCCCGGCTCGTATTCATAAAAATCAATCGCCAGACCAACCGGGTTATGGTCTGAAAGTTTGTTGCTGTTTTCGATGGTATAGTCCCATTCATTTTCCACCCAGGAAGGGGCTGTCGTTGGTATCCAAATCTGGTCTATTCGAAATCCCATATTCGGTATTGTGGAAGCGGTCACGAATTCTAACCCCATAGATTCCATGAGTTGGAATTCAGGATAAAACGGACCTGCCTGAAAGTTAAAATCGCCCAGCACGATTGTCCGTTCATACTTGTAAGGTTCTATTGCTTCTGCCAGTTCCCTGACCTGGCATTCTTTAAATTCGGTGGTTGTCAGATGCATTGCCCAAAAATGTACAACGAAGACGTTTAATGGGTTGCCGTCCGGTGTTTGAAGCCGGGCGCGCAGGACGCTTGGATCACCAATCGCTTCATATAAGGATTCGGTTTCCAGAATTTCATAGCGGGTCAAAATGGCAGTGTCGTGATCTTCAGATGAAGGGGCAACATAATAATTCGGCAGGCCAATTGCGTTCGCTGCTGTTTCGATAAAGGGTGGTTCGGTATCATTCCAGCCATACACTTCCTGTAGGGCAATTACATCGGCGTCAATTTCGCGCAGATATGCAAATATCTCCGGCGTTCGGTCACCATGCAACCCTGGAGGTTGGATCAGTTCATCCCACTCCGGCAGGATGCCCCCTCCGAACAGGATGTTATACGATATGATTTTTACAGAGATTTGGGGGGAGTTTGTCGCTGTGGGCTCGGGAAGGGTTGTTGGTGTGGGCGTTGCTGGAACAGCCTGAGAGACACAGGCCGTAAGAAGAAAAAGGAAAAACAAATTCTTAGTCAACTGTTTCATAGGGCCTCTTCAAATTGGTTGATCTAATTATAGGGTTGAATGATCATTGGAAATAGTGTTTTTATCTGGGTTCTATCCCTGATGAAAATCACGATGATTTTTTTCTGCGCAGTAATATTTTTGGTTGTAATAGCGAAAATACGATTGATTCCCGTATAGGCGCTCGAATTTGCCCGTGCCGATGACAGTGCTGATAGGATTTTCATTTCGAGAAAAGCTTCTATAAATCCACCCATTTGGCTTATCATTGCCCAACTGCATGGCTGAGATACTTCGTTACCGGTAATACCGCCGTGCACTAATCATTAACCCACTCGCCGAGGAGAACCATGCCCAAGACACTTTTCGATAAGATCTGGGAAGATCACGTGGTTGCCCAGCAGCCGGAGTCCCCGGCTGTGCTGTATGTTGACCTGCATCTCATCCACGAAGTAACGTCACCGCAGGCTTTTTCCGGGTTGCGCGCGCGCGGCCTGAAGGTGCGTCGTCCCGATAAAACCTTTGCCACCCTCGATCACGCTATCCCGACGACTCCTCCCGATGTGCCGGTGACCGATCCCATGGCGGCAGCGCAGATTAAATTAATGGAGCAAAACACCACCGCGTTCGGCATCCCGTTGCAGGGCATGGCCAGCCCGTATCGCGGCATAGTGCATGTCATCGGGCCGGAACTGGGCCTGACCCAGCCCGGGATGACCATCGTCTGTGGGGACAGTCACACCGCCACCCATGGCGCCTTTGGCGCGCTGGCGTTTGGCATTGGTACCAGCGAAGTGGAGCATGTGCTGGCCACCCAGTGCCTGCTGCAAAAGAAACCCAAAACCTACGAAGTGCGCGTGAATGGCCGCCTGGCAGACGGCGTCTCGGCCAAGGACATCATCCTGGCATTAATTGCCCGCATTGGCACCGGCGGTGGCACTGGCCATATTTTCGAATACACAGGCGAGGCCATCCGCGGCCTGACCATGGAACAGCGCATGACCATCTGCAACATGTCCATTGAGGGCGGCGCACGCGGCGGCATGATTGCGCCGGACGATACCACGTTTGAGTACCTGCATGGCCGCGAATATGCGCCCAAAGGCGCGGACTGGGACAAAGCTGTGGCGCGCTGGAAACGCCTGCCCGGTGACGCAGGCGCCGTGTACGACAAATCCATCACGTTGGATGCCTCCGAACTGGAGCCGATGATCACCTACGGCACCAACCCCGGCATGGGCATGCGGATTACAGACCGGGTTCCAGACCCTGGCAGCCTGGGCGACCCGGCCCAGAA
>JANJTV010000121.1 GCA_024710905.1 Anaerolineales bacterium
CCAGGCCCATTTCGTAGCCAAACTGGCGGTAGTAGTAGGGGATGCCGGTAATGCCCTGCACCAGTTCGCCGCGCTCCTGGCTCCACTGATGGGCAATCTCAAACTGTTTCTGAATCAGGCGTTTGTGGCGGTATTCGGGCAGGGTGCCGACCAGTTCCGGCCGCCCGGCTTTGAACGGGATGCCCTCGTAAGCCCAGGTTTGCGAAATGTGATTAATGCTCGACACCACCCGCCCGGTTGTAGTTTCCTCCACCACCAGGAAGTCATCACTACCAAAGGTGGGATGCGGGCGGGTGAGCAGGTCGCGCGTCCACTCGCCAATGCGGGGCTCTGGCTTTTCCGGCCCGCCATCACTGTGTATCATACTGTTGAATTCGGCCAGCCTGTCGGCATCGGCCGGGGTGCTGCGGCGCAGGATTAACCCGTCGCCGAGGTCTTGTAAAATGTTCGTTTGTTGTAAGTGCGTACTCATGATGTTTTGCCTTTTTAGTTCAATAGCGCCTTCACTTCGCCCAGGGCCTGTTCGGTGTTCTTGAAATGAATGCCGTGCATGCCGAGGGCGTTACAGGCGTGGATGTTTTCAATGAAATCATCCACGAAAATGGATTGGTTGGCCTTGGCATCCAGCGCAGCCAGGGCGTGATGGTAAATACCCGGCAGGGGTTTGGCCATACGTACTTCGGCTGAAATGATCATTTGGTCGAAGGCGTCGTCAAATTTTTCGCGCAGAATCCACGGGCGCAGGCCGTCCCAGGCGTTGCTGATCAGCCCGATTTTGTACTGCCCGCGCAGCCCGCGCAGGAAATCCACAATCTGCCAGTCGATCTTGTCGCCGCTAAAGAACTGGTCTGAAATACGCCCGGCCTCGTTGGACGAAACGCCCAACCGTCGGGTGACAGCCTGCCAGTGGGCCTGCTCGGTGATGGCGCCGACGCTGGCGCGCGCGGCGGTGCCAAACGGTCCGCCGCCAAAGACGACATGTTCGATGCCGGTGTAATCCAGGCCAAATTCGCGGCCCAGCTCACTGCGTGGCGTTTTATCCTCGGTGCGCAGAATCACCCCGCCGAGGTCAAAGTAGATGGCTTTGATGGTCATACGCTGCGACGTCTACCCAAAATTCAGCATGCGCCGGTGAATTGGGCTCATCTGGAAGTGACGGCGGGTGACTTTTATAGCCCGACGACACTTGGGGCAATAGGCGTCGTAGTGGGCAGTTTTGTCGGCCTTAAAGGCTTCCAGGGCTTCGTTGACCTGTTCCTTGCTGAGCGAAAAGGGCGTGGAGCAAAATGAGCATTTGAGTTGCATGTTGTCCTCCAGGACTAATCTTTATATGGGTCGAATTCATTTTCACCGGCCATTGCGACGCCCATTGGTCTGAGCGTATGAATAATGCGGATGGTGTTGCTATGTTGGCGCAACACATCTGGCAGGCGTTTATAACAATGGGGCGATTCATCGGTGCCAGCGCCGCGCAGCTCCACCCCCTGGCCTGTCACCCAGGTCATCATCATTTCCCGGCTGACAGACCCTGGCGAAATGACATCACCTGTTTTACGGTTGATCTTGCCACGGGCGGCGGTGCGGCTCATTACGCGGCCGGCACCATGTACGGTGGAATACAGCGCAGTTTTGGATTCTTCCGAATCCACCCCTTCAAGGATAACAGAAATATCACCCATTGACCCACCCACAAATCCGCGCTGGCCGGGGAAGGCCGGGGTGGCACCTTTTCGTACCACCCAGACTTCCATGCCATTGTGTTCTTCCTGCCAGGCAAAGTTATGGTGGTTATGCACTTCCTCCAGAATGGTTGCGCCCAGCAGGCGGGACACTTCAGCGCAGACCCAGTCACGCCCGGCATAGGCATATCGCCCGGCCAGTTGCATGCAGGCCAGGTAGTCTGCGCCGAGGTGCGAACGGGTTGAAAGCACCAGCGGTTCAACATCCATACCGTCCTGCGCGCCGCCCGCTTCAAGGAAAAAAGTGGCAGTTTTATGCCCCAGCCCGCGTGAGCCGAAATGTACACCCACCCAGGCGCGGCCCTGCTCATCTTCAAACAGGTCCACGTAATGATTGCCGGAGCCAATGGTGCCGAGTTGTTCTTGCGCCAGTTGTTTCAGCGAGCGCACGGCGGGCAGTTTCCAGGTTGGGTCGTCAAACAGGTCGTGGTCCACTCGGATGTTGTTCTTGCGGCCCATGCCAAAAGAGAGATGCTTCCAGATGGCATCCATGATGCTGGAAATCTCCTTGCGCAGTTCGGCAGCCGGGATGTCGAGCAGGACGGCTTTGTTGCCGCAGGCGATGTCGAAGCCGACTCCCGAGGGGCTGATGGCGTCGTAATAGGCCAGCACCCCGCCGATGGGAACAGCATAGCCTTTATGGTGATCGGCCATCAGTGCGGCAGACTGGGCGCTACGGGCACAGGTTTCGATTTGCTGCAGCGCCGAGGGGTCTATTGGGTCGCCCCAGATGGGGATGCCGTTTATTGTTTTCATGGCGGCACTTTCTTTCTCTTCCGGGTACCGATCTGGCAGTGAAATTTGTGTTTCTTCTATGATACCTATATTTGGTTAAGTTTCATCTTCCTGTTCTGCTTTGCGGCCAGGGCGTAACACTTGTTCGTAGTGAACATAAACTTTGTCCTGGGACATGCCCGCCCGTTCGTACAGGCGGGTCGCGCCGGTCAGGCTGTCGCTGTCCACCGTCAGTGCGACGATGTTTTGCCCGCGCTGGTGGAAGGAGAGGAAGGCCTGTTGCAGCAGGTACAGACCAAGGCCGCGTTTACGCCAGGCGCGGCGCACGCCGAGGGTGGAGATCCAGCCATATTCTTCCATACTGCGGCACAGGGCGTACCCGGCAATCTGATTGCCATCCCAGGCTACCAGCCAGAGCGAGGGGTCGAGTTTCTGTTCCACGGTGCGGCTATAGACAAATTGCTCATAGCTGCGTGGGACAAATCCCCAGTGGTCAGAAAAGGCTTCATTGTGTGCGTCGTAGAGCAGGCGCATATGTGCTGCAAGGTCAAAGGGCAGGATCGAAATACCCTCCGGCGCGGGGACAGGCAGCGGGGGAGCCTGCATGTGGATTTTCATCTTCCAGAAGTAACGCGTGGCTTCAAACCCTTCGTTCTGGAGCAGGATGTGCGCTTCCGTTTCATCGTTGCTGATGGCTGCGGAGAGGGTGACCTGCAGGCCTGGTTCGGCCCGTTGCAGGTGGCCGTTGGCCCAGGTTTTGAGCCAGCCGAGCATGGCGGTGCCGATGCCGAGGTTTTTGTACTCCGGATGGACGTAGCCGTCGCCTTGCAGGTCAACGTGTTTTATGCGCTGGTAGGCTTCTTCGTAGCCAACGACCTGTCCGTTGGGGGCGGTGACAATGCAGGCATCGGTGGCGATGTTGACGCCCGGTTCGTGCCAGGAGGCTTCGAGTTCGTCGAGGTGCAGGGCAATCAGCGGATCATTGTGGTTTTTGGCTTCGGCTTCGCTGATGGCAACCACACCGGGAAGGTCTTCAAGGCGGGCCGGACGCAGTTCGTAACCAGGGGGCAGGGTGTGTGTCATGATGTTTTGTTTCTCCGTTGCTGTTGCTTTATTGATTGGTGGACAGCCAGTCTTCGCGCAGGATGCCCATGAACAGGATGTCGTAGCGCCTGTCGTTGCGCAGCATGGCTTCTTTTTCGCGGCCTTCCATTTTGAAACCGGCCTTGAGATAAGATTTGACGGCGCGTTCGTTATATTCGAAGACATTGAGCGAGACGCGGTGCAGGTTGAGCTCCATGAAAGCGTAGCGCAGGATGAGCTGCATGGCTTCCGTGCCATAGCCTTTGCCCCAGTAGTCTGGTTCGCCAATGCCGATACCGACGAAGGTATCACCATGCACAGACATGGATTCTCCGTCCAAGCCGACGAAACCGATTACTTTCTCGTCTTTGAGCATCTGGATGTTGAACTCATACGCCAGCCAGTCTTCGATATGTTTTTCGATCCACTCCTGGGTCATTTTGGTGGAGTAGAGCGTGGCGGGCATGGTATCGAGTAGGCGGCCAAACTCGCTGTTGTTGCGCCAGCGGGCCCAGGCTGTTGAGGATGTTTCTGGTTCTACGGCCACCAGGCGGACGAGTTTGCCGGTCAGCAGGTCAGTTTTAATCATGGATGTGCTCCTTTTTCCAATCGGCGGCCAGCAAGCCGAGGCGCAGGCTGTCCCAGCGGCGGCCGTCGCGGGCAAAAACTTCGCGGCGGCGCACTTCTTCGACAAACCCGGCAGATTTGAACAGTTCGATGGCGGGCAGGTTGTATTCCGGGATGATGGCCGACAGCCGGTGCAGGTTTAACTCCATGAAGGCATAGTTGAGCAGCAGGAGGAGGGCCTCGCGGCCATATCCCTTGCGGCGGTCTTCCGGCAGGCCAATGCCGAGGCGAATGCAGGCCACCTGGGCGGGCCAAGCAATCCAGTAGACTTCACCGAAACCCAGCAGGCGGCTGTCTTCCTTCGCGCGGATGCGAAAGTGGAACAGCTCTTGCTCATCAACTTCTTTTTCGATTTCCTCGTATTTCTTCTTAATCTGGAAGACCGAGAGTGGGCGCAGCCTGCCAGCGGGGAACATGCGGCCAAAGGCTTCGTCGTGCGTCCAGCGCGTTTCAATGGCGGGGTCGTTTTCACGATCGATGGCGCCCAGTGAAATGATCTTTCCGGAAAATAGCGGTGTGTTGATACTCATCTTTCTTGCTCCTGTGTTGAAAAACAAAACGGCCACGGGCGCGCCCATGACCGGAAATGCAAACAAAAAGGCCACGGGGCAGGTGCGCTCCGTGGCCGGGGATTCAAGAAGGGGTCTTGTTACCGACGTACAGGCGCACTACGACAAGGATTTCCGAACTCGGATGTTTTGCGAATAAAAAAGAACATCATGGGTAGTGCGCTCCTTTCGTCAAGATTTTGTTACAGACCGCAGTTTAACACGCGATTCTTGAATGCGTCAAGGTTTGGGCAGTCGGGTGTTGAAGTGGCTGGCTTACTGAACCCCAGTGAAGATGAATCCGTCCATCAATTGCTGCAGGATTTGGCGGGCCTGGCCTTCCTTGCCCTCTGTGAAGACCTCTTCATTGATGTCTGTCAACGTCAGCGGAGCCTGGAAGTTTTTCCCGCCATTCCCGGCGAGCAATTGCGGCCAGACGGTCTGCATGGCCTCGAGGTAATTGGGCTGCAGGGTAACCACCCAGCCATTGACTTCGATGGGCGGGGTTTGCATGCCGATGACAAAGATGCCAACCGTGTTCAGGTACTCTAGCAGTTCGGGGATGGCCACGGCATCCTGGATGAACATGGTTTCCACTCTGTTGCGGATCAGGTAATCGGCGTAAGCGCCATATTCGTTTGGTTTGGCGTCAGCCGGGATCTCTATAACCAGTGGATAATCCAGGAAGGGTCCGGCCAGTGGGTTGCACAGCCCGCAGAAGAACTCCTGCCCCACCTGGAAGGCGGTATAGGCATTGCGACCGGCCGGGTCATCCTTGCGGATGATGATACCGGTGTGGAAGTCCTCCGTGATCATGGCGCTGATATACCCGGCCATGAAGGCCTGCTGGTCAATGCGGATGCCATCCCCGCCCAGTACGCTGATGTTGCCGCCAGCCGCGATGCCCGGGATGTTGACTGCCAGGAATTGAGCCTGCGGCGCGGCAGCTGCCAGAGTGGCAATGCCGGGATCAGAGACCAGGGCCACCACTACTTTTAAGGATGGGTCAAGAGTCGCCGGGTCCAGGCTGTTCAGCACCTGGAAGCGCATGCTCTGGGCCTGGGCCAGGTCGTAAATGGCTGTCTGGTAGGCTTGCGATAGTTCGTGGTTGGCATCGGCGGGAACAAGCAGCACGGCCAGTGGCAGGCCGGGGGTAGGGGTGAAAACGGGGGTTGGCTCGGCGGTGGCGCTGGGTTCAACAGTGGGAGCGCCTTCCTCGGTGGGGGCAGCAGACCCGCCACAGGCGGCCAGCAGCAAAGCGATCAACAGGATTAGGAATTTCGTGCGCACGGGTATCTCTCCATTAAATTAGTGAATCTAGCAGTTTTCATCCAGGACTTTGATTTCATCGGGCTTGTTGGGCACGATGCACAGGAATTCGAAGGGTTCGTTGCCGGTGTTCTCATAAAAATGCGGCGCGCCTTCAGGGATGAAAACCACATCCCCGGCCCTCACTTCGTAGGTTTGGCCGTTGATGCCAATACGGGCCTGGCCGCGCAGCACGTATTGTTCATGCTCCACCTTGTTGGTGTGCAATGGCATGCCGCCACCCGGCTGCATGGAAAACTTGCGCAGCGCAAAGTTGGGGCCTTCCTCGGTAGAAATCAGTACCTGGATGGTGGTGTCTCGTCCGGCGGCGACCTGCCTGGCTTCCACATCCACAGCATGTTTTACAGTCATTGGGAACCTCCTTTAGGCTTGCTTTTCAACCGTCCCGGCCTGTACTTTCCACACTTCGGCGGTTTGTACAAACTGCGGGGTGAACAGGGCCAGGTCGGTGGTGGTGAAAAAAACCTGGCCGGTTGTCTCAAGGAATTGTAGCAAATCTGCGCGGCGTTCGCCATCCAGCTCGGCCATCACTTCATCCAGCAGGATGACTGGCTGGTGGCCGGTTTTCTCGCGCATCCACTCGGCTTCGGCCATTTTCAGGCCCAGCAGGGCGGTGCGGACCTGCCCGCGTGAGCCGTAATCACCCAGGTCTATGCCGTTGGCCAGGAAGCGTAACTCGTCGCGGTGTGGGCCAATGGTTGTCACCCCGCGGGCAATTTCCTCGTTGCGCAGGCGGCGCAGTTGCTCCATGAATCCGGCTCGGATTTCCTCCAGTTTAAGGGTGCTGCGATCAACAGGCGTATCCATTTTAAGGCCCATCTGGCCTTCCGAGTTGGGGAGTGGGTCGTAGGCCGGGTCATAGGCCAGGCGCAGCACCTCGCGTCCGCGTGTCAGGTTGCTGTGGGCGCGGGCTGCAAAACGTTCTAATTCCTGGATGGCCTGGATGCGCCACAGGATAATCTGCGCGCCACTGGCTGTCAGGATTTCATCCCAGTAGGTCATCTGGGACGGGTCGCCCCCACGCTCGTTGAGCTGTTTCAAGAGGGCGTTCCGCTGGCTGAGGGCCTGGGAATAGTCACTGAGCGACTTGGCGTAACCCGGGATGGTTTGCGCCAGGGCCAGGTTCAGGTAGCGGCGGCGGTCATCCGGCGCACCTTCAATGACAGCGGACATTTGTGGCACGAACATGACAGCGTTGAAGTGACCAATGGCTTCGTTCAACGGGCGTTTTACGCCGTCCAGCAGCACCTCTTTGCGCAGGCGTTTGCCGTTCAACACGCCAACCGGTTCAAGGATCAGGCGCACTTCGATGCGATGCTTGGATTTTCCGCGCTGGTAGTCGGCCACCAGGCGGGCCACCGTCAGGTTGTCGTTGCGGGCAGCCAAAAAATTTACCAGTTGCCTGTCGGCATGGGTCTGGAAGGAGGTAAATGCCGCCAGGAAGTAAATTGCCTCCAGTACACTGGTTTTGCCCTGCGCATTGTTGCCAACCAGCAAAACAGCCCGCCGTGGAAGGTCAATATCCAGGCGGGCAAAGTTGCGAAAGTTGGTCAGCGACAGGTGGTTAAGCTGCATTGGCCTTGCTGTCTTCCTGCTCGTCGGCTGGTTCCAGCTTCCATACTTTTGTGGCCCGGTCGGTGTACAGGACGCCATTCAGGTGATCAATTTCATGCTGGAAGATGCGTGCCAGCCAGCCTTTGGCTTTGTAAGTTACCGGTTGGCCGCGCCGGTTAAGCGCCTTGACAGTCACTACCTCGTGTCGTTCTACTTCGCCGTTGTACCCCGGCATGGAAAGGCAGCCTTCCGGGCCGCTGACCATCTCGGTGGATTTGCGGGTAATCTCAGGGTTAATCAGGGTGAACAGGCGCGGCTCAGCTTCTTCGTCTTCGTCGTTCTCCGGGTACTCGATCACGGCCACTCGAAACGGAATCCCGACCTGGGGGGCAGCCAGCCCGACTCCCGGCGCTTCGCGCATGGTTTCCACCATGTCATCAATTAATACCTGTAAATCATTATCGAATTTTGTCACCGTCTGGGCCTTCTTACGAAGGATTGGGTCGGGTACAAAAACAATCTGTCGTGCGGGCATTTTCACCTCTATTTGCTTAAATCTGCGCACCGAATTTTACTCCGGTTTTGGCCTGCCAGGGTTGTCATCGCCCGCCTTGCGCATTTCATCCAGGGTGTTGTGATACATCGCGATCCAGTCCAGCATGCGGTTTTTCTCGGCGGCGTTATCGGCCTCGCGTTTCCTAGCTTGGGCTTTTTGCACACGCTGGATGATATCGCTTTGCACCAGTGGCGGGTTGGCGACATCCACAAAATCGAACTGGCCGCCGCCGATGGAAATCTTGACTGTGCCAAAGTTGAACAGGTTGTGGATGATGCCTTCGCGCTCAAACTCGACGGAAAGAATGTTCACCAGTTGCGCCGAGCGGCGATCTTCGCGGCCCAGCGGCTCCCTGTAAATATCGAGGATTTGTTCGTCGGTGACCATGTACAGGTCATTTTGCCAGTCGATGTAGCCCCAGAGGATCCAACCCAGGACACCCAGCCCGGACAGCCCGAGCAATATGACCACGGCGTTGAAATCCGGGAAGTACATGCTGACCCCAATCATGCCAGCGATGATGGCGGCCAGGGTCAGCAGGCGGTAAAAGATGTGTTCCACCAGGACAAACCAGTGTTTGTGATAGACAATCGTCCCGCCTTCTTCGTCTCGGAGCGAAAACCAGTTGCCGGTAAGCGTCGGTTTTTTGGGTGCGGGCTTCTTGGTTTTATCCGCCGGGGTTGGGCTGGGTTTGGCGGGCGGTGGCGGGGCAATGCGGTCTTTGATCGATTTTTTCAGCCCCTGCAGTTGTTCTTCAGATGCAGACTGTTTGGCGCGCCGCCAAAATTCATCGATCATGGTTGACACCTGGCGCGGGTGATCAACATCGATCATACGGATCTTGCCGGTAAAGGTGCTCACAACCACATCGCCAAAATCCATGCTGCGGCTGATCCAATTGGGCGTTTCCACTGAAACGGAGACGATCATGTTCAACGGGGCTTCTTTGCGGCTGTCATAAATGCCGACAATCTTCTGCACTTCCACCACGCGCTGGTTGGTGATGACGTAATAATCGTTGTCCCAGTCTATGTATTGCCAGATTCCGTATAACAAACCAATGACCATCAGCGGGAAGGCCACCCACCATAAAATATCGCCCACTGCCGAGGTGGTCATGCCAGCCCCCAGGATAAACATCAACGCGCCCACAAAGACCATGATGACTGGCACGGTCAGTGCAATAGCCAGGTTGTACGGGTGCTTTTTAGAGATGAAGTAAACCACTTCGTTCTCGCTTTTCCACTCAAACTTCATCTTGCGGACCAGTGAGCGGGTTTCGGTGACGATTCTGAAGATCAACTCCAATCTGGGTATGGTCCTGAATAACTCCCTGAAACTTTCACGCTTCAGGGTCAGCACGGTCACATCGGTTTCAGCGCGGGCAGTGGCATTGCGCGGGGTTTTCCTTAACAGGGCAAACTCGCCAAAATAATCACCCTTCACCAGTGTTGCCAGGTGGGCATCTTTGCCCCCCAACTTGTGGCTGATTCCCACTTTACCGCGCACAATAATATAGAACGTATCACCCTTGTCGCCCTGATTAAATATTACCTCACCGGGAGAAAAAGTCTGCTCTCCCATTTGCTCGACGATCTGCCAGAGCTTTTCGTCATCCAGGCCGGGGAAGAGATGCACGCCTCGCAGCAAGAATAAATACGCGGTAGGGTCAGCCATACTTTGATTCTAGCACGAAATAAAACGGGCTACGCTCGCAGCGTACTCCCGTACCCGGGCCTGGTTCCGCCCTGCGGGATGATATACCACTGCGTGGCATGATACAATCCGCGCCATGAAACGATGGGAATTCTGGCTTGGGGTGCTGGTAAGCATCCTTTTTTTATGGCTGGCCCTGCGCGGCCTGCACCTGGATGATTTCTGGTCTGCTCTGCAGACGGCCAATTACTGGTGGCTACTGCCCGGTGTGGGCGTGTATTTCATCGGCGTGTGGGTTCGCGCCTGGCGCTGGCACTACCTACTTGGCCCAATCAAGAAGATCTCCACCCGTGAGATGTTCCCCATCACGACCATTGGTTACATGGGTAACAATATCTATCCGGCCCGGGCTGGCGAGGTGCTGCGCGCAGTGATCCTGAAACGCAAACAGGGCGTGCCGGTCTCGGCCTCGTTGGCGACCATCATTGTGGAACGCATCTTCGATGGTGTGGTGATGCTGGCCTTTGTCTTTGTCAACCTGCCCGAGCTGGCAAAACTGACCGCCGACTCGGGTTTTGTCGGAAACATTCAGGATGTGGCTATTTACGGGACGCTGGCCTTTTTTAGCGCACTGGTAATCTTCCTGCTGGCGGCCATGTTCCCGCAGGTCACTGTGCGGGTAGGCGACTGGTTCATCCAGCGGGTTGTTCCCCTGCGCTGGCGTGAGAAACTGACCGGTTTCATGCATAAGTTCCTGTCTGGCCTGGCTTCATTGCGTTCGCCGCTGAACATCCTGATGGTCTTCTTCACCTCGCTCATCATCTGGCTGCTCGAAACGCTCAAATACTGGTTTGTGATGCACGCTTTCCCGTTCGAGGTCAGTTTCTTCGCATTGATGCTGATGAATGGCATTGTTAACCTGGCCACCACCATCCCCTCCGCGCCGGGGTACATCGGCACATTTGATGCGCCGGGCATCGCCGTGCTCTCAGCCTACGGGGTGGACCAGGCCATGGCCACCGGTTACACCCTGGTATTGCATGTCGCCCTGTGGGTGCCAATCACCCTGCTAGGGGCCTGGTTCCTGACGCATGAGGGCATTAAGTGGAGTGATACCCTGCGCGCGGAAACGGTGGAAAAAGAACAGTAAGCCTGGGTTATACTTTACAAAACGCCGGGCAGTTCAACCGGCGCAGGGTATTGCCATGACCCAGCCAGCCGATTCGACCCAAAAATTACGAGTCCTGATTGCCGACGACGTTCAGGAAACCCGCCGGAACACGCGCCTGATGCTTGCCATGAATCCGCAGGTCGTGGTGGTGGCAATTGCTTCCAATGGCAGGCAGGCGGTGGAACAGGCCATTGAGCATCACCCCGATATTGTCCTGCTCGATATCAACATGCCAGAGATGACCGGCCTGGAAGCCTACCTGGAAATCAGCAAGGTCTACCCGGAGACAGGTTGCATCATCATCACCGCCGAGCGGCAGCTTGAAACACTGGATGCTGCCATGACAATCGGCGTACAGGAATACCTCGTCAAGCCGTTTACAGTGGACGAACTGAACGATGCGGTCAACCGGGTCAGCGCCAACATCCACACCAATCGCGCCCGCCTGGCACAGGCTGACCAATTGCACAAGAAAAGCGAAAATTACCTTGAGAAACTGGCTGAGGAATACACCCGCGCCAAACGTGCAGATGACCAGGCGATGGATGTCTTCGAACAACTGGCGGCCAACCCGGCCTGCGATATTCGCTGGCTGCGCACGCTGGCCGTGATTTACCTGGCCCGTGACGAGTGGGGCAAGCTAAAAGAATTGTCCGCGCGGCTGGAAACCATGAAGACCAGCAAGAAATAAACCAATGACAGGGATTAACCGATGAAGATTGCCATTATTGGGGCCGGGTATGCCGGCCTGTCTGCTGCCTATGACCTGCGCAAAGCCGGGCATGAAGTGACTGTTTTCGAGGCCGCCGACCATGTCGGTGGGCTGGCCAGCGGTTTTAAGGAACCGAACTGGGAATGGAGCGTGGAAAAGTTCTACCACCACTGGTTCCAATCAGATAATCACATGCTCGGGTTGATCGATGAACTGGGCTGGCGTGACCGGGTGCTCTTCCCGCGGCCGGTGACGGTGGTTTACCACGCAGGGAAGTTCCAGCCGTTTGATTCAATCCTCAGTGCGTTGCTTTTCCCCGGCCTGGGCTACGGGCTGGATAAGATCCGCTTTGGGTTGGCCAGCCTGTACCTGCGCTTAAGTAATGACTGGCGCTCGCTGGAAAAATACACCGTGGACGAATGGATGTTGCGTTGGGCCGGCGAGAAGGCCTATAAAATGGTTTGGGAACCGCTGGTGATGGGCAAGTTCGGTGAGAAGTATTACAAACAGGTCAACATGGCCTGGATGTGGGCGCGTTTCAAGGCCCGCACGCCGCGCCTGGGCACGTTTGAAGGCGGTTTCCAAGCCTTTGCGAATGCCTTTGCCAGTCGCCTGAAAGATATGGGTGTGGAAATCCTGCTGGAGGCGCCGGTTGCTTCCATTAAACGGGAGGACAGCGAGGCGTTGGGGTTGGTCGTAGAGACTCCCGGCGGCAGTGGCCAATTCGAGCAGGTACTGGTCACCTTATCTCCCGGAGCAATGGCAAAGATGGCACCCTCCCTGCCAAAGGAATACCTGCAAGGATTGCTGGAGCTGAAATCGATGGGCGCGGTGGTGATGGTGCTGGCGTTGAAGCAGCGCCTCTCGGAACAGGGCTATTACTGGTACAACATTCCCAAGAACGCCGGTTTCCCCTTCCTGGCGGTGGTGGAACACACTAATTTTGTGCCGCCGGAGAAGTTTGGCGGTGACCATATTGTTTATATTGGCGATTACCTCGAGCCGGAACACGAGTTCTTCCGCCTGACGCAGGAGCAACTGCTGGAGCGCTTCCTGCCCAGTCTGAAGCGCATCAACCCTAATTTTGAGCCGGGTTGGGTCAAGAAAGCCTGGCTGAACCGCACGGCCTATGCCCAGCCAGTGCCGCTGGTGAATCACTCACAAAATATCCCCCCCATCCAGACGCCCATCCCTGGCCTGTTCTTTGCCTCGATGAGCCAGGTTTACCCCTGGGACCGCGGCACGAACTTCGCAGTGGAGATTGGCCGCAACGCGGCGAAGCTGATGATGGGCAAGTAAAAAGAAGAAAGAGGACAGTTTTCCCTCTTTCTTCTTTTTACTTTAAGTGGCCATTACAAGATTATTCATCTTTCCCCTTTACAAACCACATCCGCCCGAGGAAGTTTTCACCCTTGATGAACTGGTGGAAGAGCGCCGCAACAACGTGCTGGCCAATTAATACCATCAGGCCGAGCGAGAGAATCCCGTGCCAGTCGCGGGCCTCGAAAGCGTAAAAATCCTCCGGCAGCGACGTGCCGGACCCGCCAAAGGCAATCGCGAACAGGTCCGCCGGAAATGCAATCGCCAGCCCAAGCGCTGACATCAGCAGGGTAAAGATGTACAACAACGGGTGCACGAACTTGCTCATTTCATCCAGCAGCAGCGGCTTCCGGTTGCCTGCCGGTTTGACCGCAAAAACCTTTGACCAGGTCGGGTACACCCGCAGGCGGACCAAATAACGCACGATGGTCAGCAACAGGATGGCAATCCCCAGCGCCATGTGCAGGCCCAGCGGTACAATCTTTTCCTCTGTGTTGGGCTGGTTAACCAGCGCCAGCAGGCCAATGCCAAACGCGGCAAAGACCAGCACGGCGCTGACCCAGTGAATGACAACAAGGATATTGCGGTAAGTTCTCTTCTCAGTCATGGTTGCAAGCAAAAGGGCGACCTGGCAGGCCGCCCTCGCGCCTTTCTCCCGTTATATTAAATTTATTCCTTCCCGAACCACATGCGCCCGATCAGGTTGTCCTTGCGGATAAACTGGTGGAACAGTGCCGCGCCCACGTGCAGGCCGATCAGCCCGAACAGCGCATAAGAGAAGTATTCATGGATGGCGCGCTGTGGCACACTGTAAAAATTAAAATTTTCGGGGAAGGTCATCTGCCCGCCCATAATTTCCATCAGGTTGGCCTGCTGAGAGGTGAGTAACCCGGTCAGCACCATGCCTAGCGGCACAAGGTAGAGCAGCCAGTGGGTCAGGCGGCCAACAAAATCCAGAATCGGGTTGCCGGCTGTGGCCGGGGCCGGGTGACGGGTTTTGATCCGCACAATAAAGCGGACGATAATCAGCAGTCCGAGGAAGATACCCGTACCGATATGCAGGGCCAGGTAGGGCAGTTTCGCTTCGTCATTGGGCAGCCAGACCAGGTGCAGGTTGCCGATGGCCAGCATCAGGAAGACCAGAACAGCCATCAGCCAGTGAATGGCAACCAGTGCAGGGTGGTAGCGTTTGGGGGTGTCAGTAGAGTCAGACATGGCAATTCTCCTTTTGAAAACAGTAAACGAATGATTCAGCCTGTAATAAGTATAGTACAAAGACCCTGTAAGCGAACTTAAATTTTGGTAAGAGGATTAATATCCTCCCCGGTGGCAATTCGGGTAAAATACAGCCAACTATCTGACGCCGCCGGGAAGACCGGCGGATCCTTATACCCGCGAGGAGAAACATGTCGTACCATTCCCTTACCCTGGTTGGAAACGTAGGCCGCGACCCTGAAATGCGCTATATCGGGAACGGCACCCCTGTTACGAGCTTTTCCGTTGCCACCAACCGGCAATACACCGCCAGCAGTGGCGAAACGGTCAAAGAGACGGTCTGGTTCCGGGTTACCACCTGGGGTAAACAGGCTGAAATCTGCAACCAGTATCTTAAAAAAGGTTCCAAAGTATTGGTCGAAGGACGCCTGACCCCGGACAAGGACACAGGCGGTCCGCGCGTGTGGAACGCGCAAGATGGCAGCCCGCGTGCCAGCTTCGAAGTGACCGCCAATACCGTCCGCTTCCTCTCCGGCCGCGATGACGGCCCCGGGGGTGGCGATATGGGTGGCGGTGGTTTCGTTGGCGCGCCCGACGACGACATCCCCTTCTAAGCTCCTGGATGACTGAAAAGACGGGTAAAACGGCCAAGCGCAGTTTTACCCGTCATCGTTCCCGCGACTGACTCATAAGGAGGTTACATGGCTGTCCCTGCTGGAAAACCCTCCACCTCGCTTGAAACGCCTGCCGACTTGCCCATCACCTATGCCAACCTGGCGCGCATTGCCCATTCCCCGGCAGATATCGTGGTGGATTTTGCCCACCTGCTGCCCGGCGAAACCAACGCCCGCGTCTCGGCGCGCGTTCTCATGTCGCCGCTCAGCGCTAAACTGCTCCTGCGTGCCCTGGCAGAGAATATTGCCCGCTACGAAGCCGCCTTTGGCGAAATTAAAGTGCCGCACGCCTCGCTGGCCGACCACTTGTTCAGGCCAATCACCCCACCCGAAGGCCCCACCCCGGGGCAGGACAAATCCGAATGAACACCCTCGAAACCCAGGCAGAACAAATCCGCGCTGAATTTGACGCCCAGACTGCTGCCCGAGACCAGGCCCTGGCCCGCGCCCGCCAGCTCACCCGCCATTGCAGTCAGGCCATCCGCGCGGTGCACCGCGACGAAGAAGATGCCATGCAGGAACAACTGGCCGAGGCCCGCAGCCTTGCAGATGCCCTGCGGAGCGACCTGAAAACCTACCCGGCACTGTATTTTGCCGGTTATACCCAGGATGCGTTAAAGGAGTTTGTAGAAGCCAACACCACCTGCGCATTAATCCAAAACCGCCCGCTGCCGACAGTGGAAGAACTCCAGGTGGAAGGGAACACTTATCTCAACGGCCTGGCCGAAACAATCGGCGAACTGCGCCGCCGTTGCCTCGACATCCTGCGTAACGGTTATTCCACCGAAGCCGAGCGCTTATTGACGGCGATGGATGACATCTATGCTGTGCTGGTGACCATGGATTATCCGGACGCCATCACCAACGGCCTGCGCCGTCAGACAGATGTAGCTCGCTCGATCATTGAACGAACGCGCGGAGATCTGACCTTTAACCTGCGCGGCGAAGTGCTTACCCGCGCCCTGGCCGAACTCAACCAGAAAATCACTGGCGAAACCCCACCGCAAGGGCCGCTGCTCAGCCGCCATAGTGAGGAAGATTGAACCATGGCCGCCAGGAAGCGTTTTCGCCTGCTGGTTTACGAAAACATTCTTAACCGTTGGTGGCCTGCCACGCTGACCATCAGCCTGGTATGCTTCCTGTTTGTTGGCGTGATGTGGGGTTTTGAGTGGTATCACATCAACCCGGCCGAAAACCCGATCCCCACCCTGCCGCCCTTTGCCGGGGAGTTCCTCATCGCGGCGGGCAGCCTAGGCCTGCTGTTCAGTGTTTTCCTGCTGGTCGCCCGAAAAAATGCCTATGTCCAGCTCTTCCCCACAACCCTGCGCGTTTCCACCCCCTTCCTGCGCCTAGACATTCCCTACAAGCGCATCAACCGTACCCAGACGGCCGAGTTTGGCACATTATTTGCTTCAGCCAAACGTTCCGAGTGGGAAAAAGACATGATTGCCCCGCTCAACCAGAACACTGCCATCCTCCTGCAACTGACCGCCATGCCCATGCCACAAACCACGCTGCGGCTTTTCCTATCCCGCTACTTTTTTGTGGATAAAACCCCGCACATCGTCCTGCTGGTGGATGACTGGATGGCTTTCAGCACCCGCCTCGAGAGCGCCCGCGTGGGCGGCCTGCTGCCTCGCAAAGACGCCAACAAACCCAAGGCCAGTAGCTATGGCCTGCTCAATGAACTGAAAAAGAAATGAACATTTATTTTGCCTGCTCCATCACTGGGGGCCGCGAGTTCGAGGCCGTCTTCCAAACCCTGGTTAATATTATGTTGGCCAACGGGCACACCGTGCCAACAGCCATGCTTGCCACCCCGGCCGTCCGTGAACTGGAAGTACTGGCCCAACCCCGCGAAGTCTACCAGCGTGACATCACCTGGCTGGAAAATGCGGATGTGCTGGTGGCTGAAGTCAGCACGCCCTCACATGGCGTGGGCTATGAAATTGGCTACGCCCTCGGGCTGGGCAAGCCTGTGCTTTGCCTCCATCAAAAGGGGAGAACCGTCTCCAAGATGATCACCGGCAACTCGCACCCGCTGCTTCGGGTTGCCCCTTATGAAACCGTTGCTCAGGCTGAAATCGTTTTGATGGCGTACCTGTCCGAACTGCAGTTATTGTGAATTTTGTCACTAATATTTTATGACATCTGCCAATGGAGGCCATCGCCTGCCTGAAGTAAGATAGATACAGGTAAACACAAAAGAAACAGCATGCTTCTGCTGTCTCCTCCTTTGGCGAAGGTTGCCGTCGAGTCCTCCCCTCGGCGGCAACGACGCTTAAAAAACAAATCCCCGCGCAGGGGATTTTTCTGTTCATTTACTCGGGTTTTTCAGCAGGCAGCAAGATGAAAAAGGTTGTGCCCTGCCCCACGGCTGATTCCAGCCAGATGCGCCCGCCGTGGCTTTCAACAATCGATTTTACGATCGCCAACCCTAGCCCGGTGCCCTGCACGCCCCGCGGCGCATTGCTGGCGCGGTAGAACTTTTCAAAGATATGCGCCTGGTCGGGTAGTGGAATGCCAACACCGGTATCGCTGATCTTAATAATTAAGTGATCCTCCTCGCTTTTCATGTCAACCGTCACCTGCCCACCTTCAGTCGTGTATTTGATTGCATTTACCAACAGGTTGTCTACCACCTGGCGCAGGCGGATCGGGTTGCCGCGTACATTGGGCAGCGGTTCGGTAAGATTACAAGTGATCGTAATGGATTTTTCGATGGCCTGCTGCTGCAGGTTATCCACGGTATGGTGAACAATCGTTTGCAAGGTAACCAGATCTTGATGTTGATCGTACCCGGCTTCAATACGACCAAGGTCCAGCAGGTCGTTCACCAGGCCGGTGATGTTGTTGACACTATTTTGTACGTGATTAACAAAGGTTTTTTGCTGGTCGTTCAGCGGGCCAACCCGGTCGAGTAATTCCACATAGCCCATGATGGCTGTCAGTGGGGAACGCAGGTCATGCGAAATGGTATGAATGAAGTCGCTTTTCAGGCGATCGAGCATTTTAAGGTGGGTGATGTCTTCAATTGCGATTACCGCGCCAACCCCATTAATTGGTGTGTATTGCAGGTTGAAAACTCGCCCATCTTCAAAAGATAACTCGTGGTGCTTCAGTGGATTACCTCGGATCGACTCAATTTGCTCGTTGAAGCTGTGGTCCGTGATGGCTTCGCTGATCGGTACGCCGATCAGGTTCTTCATGCCCAGCCCAAAGGCGCGCCGCGCCACCGGGTTAATCAACATAATGCGGCTTTCCTGGTCAATCAGGATCACGCCATCCTGCACATTGGTCAGGGCGGCATCCAACTTTGCGCGTTCTTTTTCAGTGGCTTCAAACAACTGCGCATTGCGAATGGAAATCGCTGCATAATCAGCCAGCACTGCAATAAACAACTCGTTGTGTGGTGTAAATGGGCGTTTATTTTGCTTGTTGATGACGCCCAGCACACCGGCTACCTGCCCTCTGGTAAAAATCGGCGCATAGATCAGGGCAAACGTATCTGCATTTGCTTTTCGCCCCCCGGGGCTGTCCGCTGAATAATTGACCGGTTTGCCGCCCATGATCACTTCCAGTGCCAGTTCGTCTTTGATCGATTCGGAAGCAATCCTTGCTTTCTCGCTTGAACCATCCCAGATGGCACGCAACACCAGGTTCTGGCCCAACTCGTCCACCAACATCAAGAGGCCCTCATTGGCCCCGGTCAACTGCACAGCCGAGGTAACCACATTGCTCAGCACATCATCCAGCGCCAGTGACCCGTGAATGTTCTTGCCCAGCCGCACCAGGCTTTCCATTTCACTGACCCGTTTTTCCAGCGAGGCCGTTGTGCGGCGCACTTCCCGGCGAACCCAGTCGCCCATCAGTTCGGCGCGTTTTTTGCTTTCCTTGATGGAGTTGACGATCTGGTCCACTTGCACCGGCGGGGCAACCACATCGCGCAGGCCTGCCCGCATGGCTTTCTTATAAATCACCGGGTCGTCTCGGTCAGCAAACAGGACGACGGGCAGGGTCGGGAAGCGATCCAGCACCTCGGTAGCCAGCTTCAGGCCGTCGACACCTTGCAGGGTCTGGCTGACCAATAATAACGATGGGCTGGTTTCCATCAAGATTGCATCCAGCCGATCCTTGCTGCTTGCCAGGGCGACATCAAAATTTGAACCGCGTAAAGCCCGCTCCAGCAGGTGCAGGGTGGGCAAGTCTTCCATGGCAAGAAGGATTAAATCGTTATTGTTCGACATCCAGAGTACTTAAACCCGCAGGGTTATTTTGGTTGTGTGGCCTGCTGGGTTGTAATGAACATGATTCGTTTGAGCGCTGTTTGCATTGTCTCGAGGGCTTTTTTCTGTTCCTCGCTAACTGGCCCCATTTTTCCATTAAGCATTGCATCCAGCGGCAGGGCGGCTGCCTGCACATTTAATTGTACATCGTTGCGCAAATTTTGCAGCAGTTCATTCTTGCGTTGTTCCCCGGCTTGCGCCCCACTGGCCGACTGGCTGAGTGCCTGGAACAAGCGGGCATTAACCAGCGAAATGGAAGCGTAATCGGCGATGGCCTCCACCAGGCTTTGTTCGTGCGGGCTAAAAACCACATCTTTTTTGCGTACCAGTGTCACCAGCCCGATGGTCTCTTTTTGTACTTTCACCGGGGCCACCAGCGCCGAAAGCCCCAAACTCGAGAGCTTGAATTTTTTGACCGGTTCGCCGTGAATGATCAGCGTCTCGGCAGACATGGCCACCAGGGTACTTACACCGTCATCCAGAGGCTGGTTAAGTTTCTTTGCCCAGGCCTCGGGCAGGCCGCGCGAGGCTGCCAGCAGGTATTGGCCGGTCTTTTCATCTTTCAGGGTCAGCCAGCCCATGTCGGCTTGCGAAACAGAAGTGGCCGCATCGACAATTTTTTCAAACAACAGGCGCTGGTCGGTAATTGAAATCACCGCCTTGCCAACTGCAAAAATGGCCGTCAGGTCACGCAAGCGCAGTTGTAATTCATCATTGGTGGCTTTGATTTGCTGCTCAAGGCGCTGGCGTTCGCGGGCTTCATGGCCCTGCTTCACCGCACGCTCTACCACAGAGAGCACTTCCGCCTCGCGCACCGGGCGCATCAGGTAATCTACTGCGCCAAGCCTGAAGGTTTGCACCAGCTCAAGTTCCTTGCCTTTTTCGGCCATAATGATGACCGGTGTATTGATTCCCTGGGATGAAAACGCCACCAGCAAGTCTTTCCCGCTCAGGCCGGGCAGGGACATCTCTGCAAGGATGACATCCGGCTGGAATTGTAAGGCTTGTTTAATAGCACTGGCGCCATCCGTTGCCACAACCACCTGGTAGCCCAACGGTATAAGCACTTGGCGGCCAATCAGATCGCTGGAATCAGGGTCGCTGTCAATGACGAGGATGCGGTCTGCGCGGGTTGGTTTCATTAAGTTTTTATGATAACATGAATCATCGCCCACCTTAAGAAATTAAGATTCTTGTAAAGGCCAGCCCATGCTGCCCAGCCTGAACCCCCCTCCCGTGCTCCTGGAGCGTTTCCTGCCCCCGCTGGCAGATGCAAACGACCCTGGCTGGTTGGGGCTGTCACTTGCGCCGGGGAACTGGATTTTGGACCCATTTGGCGCCTCACCACAATTGGATGTGCTGCTGGCAAAAGCCGGTTATCGCGTGCTGGTAACGGCAGGCAACCCTGTGGCGCGCTTCCTGATTGACCTGGTGGCTCACCCGCCCGAAGCGAGCGACCTGCTGGCCGCCCTCGGCGGCCTGGCTGCCGAACGCAAGGAAGATGCCCGACTCGAAACCCACCTGAAGGACCTGTATAAAACCCGTTGCGATCAATGCCATCAGGATGTTTCTGCGGAAACCTTCATCTGGGATAAAAAGGCCAACCAACCGATCTATAAGGTTTATCACTGCCAAAACTGCAATACCAATGGAGAATTCCCCGCTACAAAAGAGGATATCGAATTGGCCGAGCAGTGGGCGCGTTCCGAGCCGTTGCACCGTGCTCGCGCGCTGGGCCGTGTGGCTGACCTCGACGATCCGGAACGCGAGTTTGCTGAAGAAGCCCTCAGCATTTACACCCCCCGCACCATTTATGCCATCGGCACGTTAATCAACCGGCTGGATGCGCTGCAAATGAGTCCTGAACGCCGCCGCTGCCTGATGGCCCTGCTGCTGCATGCCTTTGATGCTTGTAATGCGCTCTGGCCGCAGCAGGGGGAACGGGCACGCCCAAAAAGTCTGCAAACACCCAACCTGTTCCGCGAGAACAACATCTGGTTGGCGCTGCAACAGGGGCTGGGACTCTTCCAGGATGCCGGGAAACAGGCCGGGGGCAGCCCGCTGGTAACTCTCTGGCCGGAGGAACCTCCCGAAGGCGGCGGAATCTGCATTTTCGAGGGGCCGCTGCGCGAATTATCCGATCAGGTGCAAGATGTTCCCATCCGCGCAGTGTTGGGGGCTGCGCCGCGCCCCAACCAGGCGTTTTGGACGCTTTCGGCGTTGTGGGCAGGCTGGTTGTGGGGACGTGAGGCGGTGGGGCCTTTCAGGGCGGTGCTGCGTCGCCGCCGGTATGACTGGCAGTTCCAGGCGGAGGCCCTGCGCGCGTTGATGCAAAACCTGACCGCGATGCTGCCTGAAAGGCCGTCGTATACCTGCCTGGTGTGCGAGCCCGAGCCGTCTTTTCATACTGTATTGATTCTGGCCGGGGCGGCTGGCGGCTGGGCGTTTGCAGGAGGTGAGAGTGTGGGCGGGGTGGATGTTCTGCGCTGGCAGGGCGGGCTGGCAAGGAAGAAGCGCCTGTCAGCGGATGTAAATTTTGTCCGGAAGGCGCTACGGGAGAAGTTGTTGGTCGAGGCGCGGCCAGTGCCGTATCTTGTGTTGCATCGGGTGGCGCTGGCGGCCCTGGCAGGCAAGCAGATGATCAGTTGGTCTGTGAATGGTGTGGCGGAGCTGGATCGGCTGGTGGAGCAGGCGCTGGAATCTGACGAGTTTGTGGATGTGGAACAGCGCGCCAGCCCGGTCAACGGGGTGTGGGGATTGAAGAAGTGGCAGGCGAAAGAACTGTTCGATGGGTGATTGATGATTTAACCGAATGGTTAATCGAATAACCTCCGGGAGATTTCCCGGAGGTTATTCGATTCTATGGCGTTGGTGTGGCGCTTGGTTCAGGCGTCAGCGAGGGGGTTTGGCTGGGCGGGATATCTGTCGGCGGAATGTCTGTCGGTGGCGCCGTAATGGTCGGCGTGGGAGTCTCGGTGGCCGGTTCGAGTGTGGGTGTGGGGATGAAAAT
The DNA here is from genome assembly GCA_024710905.1 of Anaerolineales bacterium. GTDB lineage: Bacteria > Chloroflexota > Anaerolineae > Anaerolineales > Villigracilaceae > JANJTV01. The sequence goes on from JANJTV010000121.1 coordinate 22,216, forward strand.
ATCCACCCGGAAGGTGACCTTGCGTTCGGCATAGCCGCCTTCGCGGTTTTCCATGCGAAGACGCAGGGTGACGGTTTCACCGTTCAGCGCATCCAGGTCCCAGGTCAGGGCTTTGATGCGGTCGCGGGCTTCGCTGTTGCCTTCGTAGAGCAGGGTCCAGTCGTTGGGGTCGTTGCCCAGGCCATACTCTAGCCGGTAATTTTGGAAGTCGCGGGTGGCCCAGGCGATGACCTCGATATCGATCTTGTCTTCTTCGACAGTTGCATTGTCATCCGGCCCGAACAGGCGCAGGGTGGCTTTTGAGTCATCTTCTTTGCACTCACTGCTCGGCACGAAGAAAATGGGGCGTTCAAACCCGATCGACTCGGCAAAATTAATGCCCTGTTGTTCGCGGGTCATCCAGAAACGGGCAAATTGTTCGGTGACGTTCAGCACCATTGTTTCGTCGATAAAGTCCGGGCAGGAGGCGTTGGCGAGCTGCCCGGTCCAGGTATCGATCACGGCTTCCTTCCACAGGTCTTCACTGGAGGGGGGCGGCAGCTGGTCGTAGGCGAAGACCTCACCACGTTGTTGTGAGCACCAACGGGATGGCTCCGTGCCTGAAAGGCTGCAAATGACCTTATCGACAATACCTTGCGGGCGGGTGAATGGCGTCGGGTTGCCGCCTGTCACCTGCTGGATGGCGGCTTGCATGAACTGTGACCAGATTGGTGCGGCGCCGCTCAGGCCGGTGGTGTTCTGCATGGGGGTGTAATCGGCGTTGCCAACCCACACGCCAACCGCCAGGTCAGGGGTGTAGCCCATGGTCCAGTTGTCGCGGAAGTCGTTGGTGGTGCCGGTTTTGGCAGCCACCGGGAAAGGCAGGTTGAGCAGCGAATTGCGGCCGAACATAGGTGCGCGGGCATTGTTGTCGGACAGGATCGAAGAAATCAGGAAGGCGTGCTCGGGGCGCAGCACTTGTTCGCCTTCGGGGACTGTATATTCATAGACCACATTGCCAGTATGGTCAATAATTTTCAGGATGGCTACCGGCGGGATGCGCTGGCCGCCCTGCGCCATGACGGCGTACGCGCCGGTCAGTTCCAGCAGGCTGACCTCGCCGCCACCCAGGGTTAGCGAAAGACCGTAGTCCGGACGAATCAGGCTGGTGATGCCCAACTTTTGGGCCATGGCAATCATGCCTTCCGCTTCGGGGGTGGCGGGGTTGTCGTAAATGCCGACAAAGGCCAGGGCTTTGACTGCCGGAATGTTATAGGAATTGGCCAGGGCGTCGCGAACCGTCACCGGTCCGTGGAATCGCTCATCATAATTAACTGGCACATATAGTTCGCCGGGGTCGTTGGGCAGACCGGATGGGGTGAAATAGGACGGCACATCCCAGATCAGGGTGGCGGGTGTCCAACCTTTTTCGAAGGCGGCCAGGTAAGTAACCGGTTTAATGGCTGAACCTGGTTGCCGGGTCTGGGTGGTGGCCATGTTTACCTGCCCATCGATGGCGGCGTTGTAAAAATCGGCCGAGCCAACCATGGCGAGAATCTCGCCTGTGGAGGGGCGGATGGCCACCAGCGCGCCGTTGGTCACACTCTGGGCGGCCAGCGTGGCTACCTGCTGGGTGACCAGGCTTTGGGCGATATCTTGCAGGCCCGGGTCGAGCGAGGTGTAGACAGTGAAACCGGAACGGTAAATGGTTTGCGAGTCATACTGGGCTTCGAGTTGTTCACGCACAAACTGCACCCAGTGCGGGTAGCGGATGGTGACATCGGGCGAGGGGAAAGTATAATTTTCTATCTCCTGCTGGGCGGCCAGGGCTTCGGGCACGCCGACACAGACGGGAATTATCGTATTGCTAACCTCGATGCAATTGCGCTCCTGGCTGAGCGAATACATCAATACCAGCACATCGCGGTGACGCTGCAGGGTGGCTTCGCGCCGGGTATGGATGTCGTAAATGCCCGGCGACTGCGGCAGGCCCGCCAGGAAGGAAGCCTGCGAAAGGGTCAAGTTGCTGGCAGTAGTGCCAAAATACGTCCCGGCGGCGGCTTCAATGCCATAGGCCAGGTTGCCGAAGTAAATCTCGTTCAGGTAAAGTTCAAGGATCTCATCCTTGCTGTAGCGACGGGTGATTTCCCAGGCCAGGATGGCCTCACGCATTTTGCGCAGGTAACTCTGCTCACTGCGTTCTTCCGGGGAGAATAACAGGGCTCGCGCCAGCTGTTGGGTGATGGTGGATGCGCCCGAAACGGTCTCGCCGCTGTTCAGGTTTTGCCAGAAGGCGCGGATGATGGCAAAGACATCGAAACCCGGGTTGTTGTAAAAATCCTTGTCTTCGGTCGCAATGATGGCGGCGATCATGTTCGGCGAGATCTGTTCAATCTCAACATACGTGCGCCGCCCGGCGTTGGGGTCAAGGATTTCATACAGGATATTCCCGTTGCGGTCGAGGATGCGGGTCGTCTCGAACTGGGCTGAGCGCGCGCGCAGGTCTTCCACGGCAGGCAGGGTGGAGGCAATGCCCGCATAGACCAGCACCCCGCCAATGGCGGCCAGCAAGACCAGCCCGGCAGCGACAAACAGCAGGATGACAAACCCGCGCACAAAACAACCCATGCTGTTCAGTCCGCCTCGGTGGGGCGGGCGCGGCGGCGGCTGCCGGTAGGCAGGCATGGCCACCGGGCTGACGCGCGTGGCGTTCATATCCAATTCGTCCACCCGCTCGGGCAGGGGGAAGTTCTGCGGGTCCGGGTATAAGGGCGGGGGGGAGGAGCCGCGGGAGGATCCCTCCGGTGGGATGGTACGGGATTCGGAGGGGGTTACCCGCCGGGTGGCGGCGAACTTATTCGGGTCGAACTCAGGTTGGTCGTTGTTCTGTTTCGAGTCGTCCATACGCTCCTGAAGGTTATCCTTTTGTACGCACCAGCACTGTCCAGGTGCCGCGCATGGCCACTTCGCCATCCTGTTTGACGACTTCGGCCAGCAGGCTGACAGAACCACTTTGCAGGCGCGGCAGGTGTTTGATTTCGGTCACTTGCATCTCAACATGGATGGTGTCGCCGAGGAAGACCGGCTTGATAAACTTCCATTCGTTGACCTCGCGGAAGGCGATCACATTTGCGCCGAGGATGCCAGTTTGTACGGCCAGGCCCGAGGCTATGGCCAGGCTGAGCAGGCCATGAGCAATGCGCTGGCCGAAGGGTGTGGCCCTGGCAAATTCGGCGTCGGTGTGAATCTGGTTGAAGTCGCCTGAAAGCCCGGCAAAGGTCACCACATCGGTTTCGGTGATGGTACGCCCGGCGGTGCTGAGTTTCATGCCGGTTTCAAAGTCTTCAAAGAACAAGGCGGTCATGGCTCTCTCCTCAATTGGTTTCATTTATTATAAACGCCAAACTTGCCCCGGGAGTTTCCCCGCAAAACGACAGGATGGCTATAATTTAGGCATGGCTTATACCCCCATTCGTTTTATTGATGACGCCATCCGCGTTGAGTTTGACCAGCCGCCGGTCTTCGAGAAGACCCCGCCCTGCCCGCAGCGTTTTGCCTGGCTGGAGGAAACCCTGGTCGTGGAAGAAATGCTGGCCGAATGGAGCGATTTCAACCGCCGCGGACGCATGGCCCGGAACATGCAGCCCGGCCATGCCGCTGTGGCTGCCAGCCGCGGCTCGCTAGGTGTGGGACGGTTTTTCTTCCGGGTGCGGGTAACGGATGGGCGTATTTTTGATATTTATTATGACCGTGCCATCCAGGATGCTGACCGGCGCAAAGGGCAGTGGGTCCTGTGGCGAGAGTTGGAGCAAGAGAATGGATAGGAATGAGGTTGTGCTGACCGATGGCATGGTATTGCTGCGCGCTGCCACGCTGGAGGATGTCTCGGCTTTCCACGCTGCAGTGCGAGAATCACTACCTGAGTTAAGCCGCTGGCTGGCCTGGGCGGTGGAGGAATATACCCGCGATCACGCGCTGCAATACATCCAGGGGCTGGCGGGGCGCTGGGAACGGGATGAAACCTACGAAATGGTGATTTTTGATGCCGCAAGTGGCGAGATTTTGGGCGGTGTGGGCCTGAATGGGTTGAACCGCCTGCATCGCATGGCCAACCTGGGCTACTGGGTACGCACCAGCCGGTCACGCCGGGGGGTTGCCAGCCGGGCGGCGCGCCTGCTGGCCCGCTTTGGCATGGGACAGCTCGGTTTTTCGCGAATTGAGATCGTCGCAGCGGTGGGGAACCTGCCGAGCCAGCGGGCCGCCGAAAAAGCCGGGGCCACGCGCGAGGGCGTGTTGCGTAACCGGCTGGTGGTGCAAGGCCAGTCCACCGACGCGGTGATGTTCTCGCTGCTGCCGGGGGACGTGGGTTTGTAAGTTATTTGGCTGGCTGTGTCATTTACAGGCGCAGGTATTTTTTCAGCGCGGCGATTTGTGACTTGCGGAATTCCTGTACAAGCGGCGCCTGGCGGTCGATGACATCGAACCCGTGAAATGCGCCGGGAATTACGACCAATTCACAGTCCACATTGCTTTCTTTTAAGTGCTGGGCATAGGCGACATTTTCAGCGTGGAACAGGTCGAGGGTGCCCACGCCAAGCCAGGCCGGGGCCAGCCCCGAAAGATCTTTACGGCGGGCAGGCACTGCATAGGCGGGAACCTTTCCTGTGCCGCAGGCCATCCCCAGGTAAGATTCCCAGCCAAAGCGGTTGCTGTTTTGCGTCCAGGTCAGATTGTTTATGTCGTCCAGATCGGTGCGCAGGGCAGTGCGGTCATCCAGCATCGGGTAGATTAGTAATTGGAAGACAGGCCTGATTGCGCCCCGGTCGTGGGCAAGCTGTGCCAGGGATGCGGCCAGACCGGCCCCGGCGCTGTTCCCGCCGATGGCGAGCCGACTGGCATCCAGATTCTGTTCCTGCGCCCGGGCAACAACCCACTCGAGGGCGGTATAGGCATCTTCCAGCGCGGCAGGGAAGGGGTGTTTGGGCGCGCGGCGGTAATCGACAGAGACGATTGTGATGCCCAGCTGCTGCACCAGTTCGGCGCAGTAGGGATCGTCCATTTCAGGTTTGCCGATCAGGTAGCCACCGCCATGCAGCCAGACTAGCACAGGGGTTGGCGCGGAGGCGCTTTTGGGCCGGTAGAGGCGCAGGCGGAGATTGCCGTCGTTACCGGGGATGGAGATGTTTTCAACGTGAATGTTTCCCGGTGATTTCGGCGCAGGGACGAGGGCTACCAGCAAGTTGTAAAGCCACAGGTTGGAGGGGGTAATCTCAATTTTTGGGCTTTTCCTGGCGATTTCCTGCAGGTCGGGGTGGATCGGGGAAGCATGGTTGGGCATAAGGTCTCCGTGTGATTAATCTATACCGTGTATCGTTTCTTCCAACTGTCGGGGAAGGAAAGTCCGTTGGCATAAACAAAGCGGATGAGCTGGCCGTGGTGTTGAATCTCGTGCTCAAGCAGGTCTAAGGCCAGGTTGAGCTGGGGTTCGGCCAGGCTATCAAATTGGATTGTGCCCAGGTGACGGGATGTGGTTTCCAGCGCGCCCAGCACAGAGAGTTTTACATTCGGTGTTGCCAGGCTGCAGGAGAACCCCTGCCAGCCACCTGCTTCAATGGCCTGCAGATAACTCTCTCTCGCGCCAACAATGCACCAGTATTGCCCGGCAATTTTGTTGGAGGACAGGTTGGGCAAGTCCAGTGAGAGGGACGGTTCAGCGAGGTGTGCTGCCAGGTTGTGGGTGAGCTGGAAGGCCCGATCCAGTTTTGTTTTTAGGAGTGTATGCATGGCAATATTCTCTTATTCAGTGAAATGAAAGAACGTTCAATGATCTATCTTCTCAAGCCAGTGCTTCGTGTCTTCTGCCTGAACTGCTCGCCCCGCCTCGCGGATGAGGGCTGTCAGGCTTTGCCGGCGCCTGAAGGGGGCATTGGGTGGCAAATAATGACGGGGGATTGGGGCTGGCTGGTTATTCAGGGAGATGTTGAAGCAAGGAGAAAACTGCTGAATCAGCAGCCGTTCCGATGCGCTTAAGTCGTTCCCGACAAGGTTAAAGCGGCCAGATTGTGAGCCCATCAGTTCAATGGTGAAGCGCATTGATTTGGGCCAGTTGCACCAGACAAACCGGCCAATGATCGAATGCCCGTGAAAGCCTCCCTTAAGGTGTTCCCAGACGCGTTCAAAAGCCAATTGTGATTGCCCGACATAAAACACGGTCGAATCATCTCGAAACAAGTATAAGTCCAGATTTTGCCAGGCTTCTGGGCAGGCTTCAAGGAGCAGGAAACGCTTGAGTGAAAGAACAACGCCTTGTTCATTCATGGCACGGTTATATCATTAATTGGTACAGGCAGGTTGTGGGACGCTACCCGCCAGTAGTTTGCGCGCTCTACCATGACCCTAGTACCGCCCGCCAGGGCAGGTGTGTGTCTTGGGATTGGGCATGACCTGACTCGCATAGCGCTGGATCCAATACATCCGCGCAGGTTGTCCAGTGAGCCGATGTATTGGCGCTGTACCCGGAAATTGTGCAGAGTCGAATAATGCCACTGGTGTATTTCAGTGCACCGGCCTGCCCCTTTGCGAAAATGCAGGTGGGGGCCTGGAAGGCTGGGGGTTGATTGATTTCCTGCTGCAAAACCACCCCAAAAAGAAAAGACCCGGCGCTGCCTAACATCGTTCCGGGTCTGCTTAGCTCAATTTTGGCTCATCCCTTGACGCTGCTGTTCATCGGTAGGCGCATTTTCGATTTATCAGTGCATATTGTTAAAGATATGCTTTACTGCACGTTCAATACCATTCTCTGCTCGTATGGTTTCTCCGAGGGATAAGGCACGCTGCTGTAAGTTGGTGTTTGTTACTGCATATTTTATAGCATCTGCCAATCTTTCAGCAGTCAATATTACCTGTGGAATTGGCGATGGGGCAATGTCCAAATCTGCTGTGCGTTGTCCCCAAAAGTATTGGTCGCCTACAAATGGACAGATAATCTGCGGTTTGCCCGCGCGTATGGCTGCTCCAGTTGTCCCAGCCCCACCGTGATGAATGATAGTTGCTACTTTAGGAAAAAGCCAATCATGCGGTATAGAATCCAAAACAAAAACGTCTTTGGATGTATGATCTGCCGTCAACCCACCCCAGCCTGTCGCCAAAATACCACGCTGTCCAGCCAATTGTAGGGCTTGGAGAACGATTTCTGTCTTTTGTTTTCCGCCGCCCATGAACATGCTTCCAAAACCAATGTACACTGGCATCGAGCCTTCTTGGAGGAACCTGACCAACCAAGGATCAGGTTGCCAGTTCGCAGGTGCATCCAAAAACCAATAGCCAGTAACCACCGACGATTCGTCCCAATCGGCTGGTCTAGGAACGACTACTTCGCTATAAGCATACAACTTTGTGGTGTGCTTGCCGCGCAGTAGATTCTCACCTTTAAAAGGTGGCAAATCTAGGACATTTTTGCGAAATTGATTGATTGGACTGCGATACATAGCAGGTCCCAATTTAGCGAATATTTGATGGCTTAGTTTGTTGAAAGGACCCAGATTGCGGAAAGGCAAAAATGGACTTGGGAAGTCTTTGGTTGGTGAGTAGAGTGGTGTTGGAAATGCAGTGAAAGTTGGGATTTCTAACTTCTCTGCAATATGATAACCGCCTATCGCCGCTGGGCTATATATCAATACTTCGGCTTTTTGAGCACTTGTCCATTCATCCGCAAGAGTATCCTTTGCCATTTCAATATATTGGCGAATGCGTTTAAGTTGATTACCACCCTTTTGCCCAATGGTTGATTGAGCAACCTTGAGAAAGTCCCCACGCAGGCTGTCATGAAGCAAACCGTATTGATGAACGAGTGTTTTGAACTCGTCTAATGTTGAGATCGTGACTTCGTGACCAGCAGCTTTCAAACCCAGTCCAAGAGCAATGTACGGTTGCACATCGCCACGAGTCCCAATCGTCAAGATACAGATTTTCACAGTTTGCCCTTGTTGTTTACAAGAAGCACCTAACAGTGTGCGTTACCCGCGGGTGGGTGAGACGAGATGCCGCCATTTTGACGGAACCCACTTCAAGCCACGTAAACTGCTTGAAAACGCGCAGACTCCCACCCGTCGGGTGCGCGCTGTGTTGGGCAACCTGCTGACTCACCAAAACCTTGCCGAAAAATGATACCACAGCAAACTTGACTGAATTTTACCTGTAGCTTTGCTTTTACCAATAACCAAAAAGACAGGCTTGCAAACAGGTTTATTTTGTTCAATCGTTAAAGCCGTCTTTTGGCTTTATGGATGCATCGCGCATCATGAAATAAAAGAATATACCCATAATTGACAAGACAATTAGTATTCCGATGGCATTTTTGTAAAGAAAGTATCCTATGCAAAGCACTACTATTGCAATGAGAATTTTTACTGGTGCAGATATTTCCTTTGCAGAGCTTTTCTTGAAAGAAAGGACTCTTTTATATTTCCACTTCGGCTCCATATACCAGGGAAGCTGAGTTCCTGGAGGACGTTGTGATTGCTGATTTTGCCACTCTACCTGGACAAGATAGTCTCCTGCATCGTTAGGTTGTGGATTTTTGTTTTTTGCCATACTAAAAACCTGCTTTGTTGAATTGAAAGGAAAATGCCAAACACCGATTTCTTAAACCAACTATTTCAAAGCGGAAACTTCCAAAAAGTAACACATTAATTTGGTGGGGGGATTTATATGGAAACTTTTCCGTCTAATCTCCCGGCAAAGGGAGAAATAGGGACAAAATGCGGAAAATCACCGCTTCCAGTACTATACAAAAAATCCCCGCCAAAACCAAGCCTTTCCTGCCTGCGCCGCCTTAAAAAAAAACAGCGGCCAGCCAAAAGATGACTGCTGAACGTTGACCACAGACCGCCGCATCACGGCAGCCGGATGGTAAAGACCGTTCCCTGGCCAACTTCACTCTCCACCATAATCTCCCCGCCGTGCGCCTGCACCAGCTGGTAGGCAATCGCCAGCCCCAGCCCGCTGTGCATGCGGTTGCTGCGCGAACGATCCGCGCGCCAGAAACGATCAAAAATAAAGGGCAGGTCCGCCGCCGGGATGCCCGCCCCGCTGTCTTGCAGGGTCAGCTGCACCGTGTGCGGCCCGCTTGCGGTGGCTCCGGCCTGTAGCACAACCCTCCCGCCGTCGGGGGTGTGGCGCAGTGCGTTGGAGATCAGGTTCGAGAGCACCTGGTTCAGGCGGTCATAATCGCCGGTCAGGGCGCGGGCCGGGTCATCCAACCCGGTTTGCAGGTCAATGCCCTGCGCGGCGGCCTGCGGCCCAAAACTGGATGCCAGGTCTTGCAACAGGTCGGCCAACAAAAAACGGGTCGGGTGCAGGGGCAGCTGCCCGCTTTCGGCCAGCGAGAGCGTTTGCAGGTCGCTCACCAGCCGCGAGAGCAGGCGCGTTTCCTCCAGCGTGTTGTTAATATGTTCCGGGCTGGGTGGGTACACCCCATCTAGGATGCCCTCTAGGTTGCCCTGGATGATGTGCAGCGGCGTACGCAGTTCGTGGGCAATGTCGGCGGTCAGGTTGCGGCGCTGCTGCCCGGCCCGTTCCAGTTCGTCAACCATCTTATTAAAACGCTTGATCAGCTCGCCAAATTGCGGCGAATTGTCCTCGCGCACGCGTACCGCCAGGTTACCCTCCGCAATCGAGTCGATCGCGTTCAGGATCTGCTCCATTGGCTGCCCAAAGCGCGCATACAACGAATACACCGTCAGGAAGACCAGCGCCAGTACCACCACCGGCGCGCCACACACCAGGAGCCAGATGTTACGGACGCCCGAATATTCAGAAAAAATCAAGTAAAAAAAGGCCGCGCCGCCACCCATGAACCCGACCACAACGGCAAGGAAGATCAGCACGAATGGCAGGAAGCGATGATTTCGGCGGCGTGATTTTTGCGGTGGAGGAATGGATTCAGACATGCTGGTCACGACCGGCTTTCTTCGTTAAAACGATAGCCAATCCCGTAGATCGTTTCGATCATGGCCTGGCCCGAGGCGTTTTCCAGTTTCCTGCGCAGGTTCTTGATGTGCGAGTCCACGCTGCGATCAACACTGGATGCCGCGCCATGCAGGTGGTCGAGCAACTGCTCGCGGGTCAGGGTTTGGCCGGGCCGCCCGGCCAGCAGGTGCAACAGCTTAAATTCGTGCGGCGTTAACTTAATCTCGCTGCCCTGGTAGGTCACACTGTAGCGGTCCGGGTCAACCTCCAGCCCGCCAATGCGCACCAGTCGGGGCGGTTTCACCTCGCCCCGGGCGCGGCGCAGCAGGGCGCGCACCCGCGCCACCATGGCGCGCGGCGAAAACGGTTTTGTGATGTAATCATCCGCGCCAAGTTCCAGCCCGGTCACCTGGTCTATTTCCTCCGAGAGCGCCGTCAGCATGATGATTGGCACGTCGCTTTCGTGGCGTAGGCGGCGGCAGACCTCGCGCCCGTCCATGCCCGGCAGCATCAGGTCTAGCAGGATCAAGTCCGGTTTGTCGCGCCGGGCCATGGCCAGCGCGGCCGGGCCGTCGGCGGCGGTCAGCACGCGGTAACCGTGTTTCTCCAGGTAATCACGCGCCAGGCGCACAATCTTCGGTTCGTCATCAACGACCAGGATTAATTCAGCCATAGTGAAAGTATAAAGGGATTAGTGCCGGAAAGATAGGCGCAGGGGCAGGTTATCAGGCCCGCCCCTGCTTTTGGGTTATTGGCCTCAGGCTGCCGTTTCATCAGCCGGTTTGGCTTCGTGGGCGCGTTTGTGCCACTCTTCAAACATGGCTGGCGGGCCACCCTGCCAGGTTGCCTTGCCGCCATCGGTGCGGCGCGAGATGCCGCACACGACCATCCGCAGCAGGCCAAAGAACACGAACAGGAACAGGACCGATCCGCAGACCAGGCCAAAAGGGCTGAAGTGATGATAGCCGTACGGGTAGCCGAACCCCGCCGCGGGCGGGAGCACCGCTCCCTGCTGGAATGCTTCAGCCACCTCGGGCGCCTGCGCGATTCCCTGTGCCACGCCCGCCTGATAGGCGGCGTATCCGCCTGCTGCCAGCAGCCCCAGCAGCAGTACGATCCCGATCACGCGTAAGACAATTCGAAACATGGTTTCCTCCATTTGTTGGGTATATGGTTTGAATGTTCACCCTGACTCTATCAACCCATTGTGGAAGAATTATGGAGGCGGTTGTCAGACATTGTGGATGTGAAAAACCAGCAGCCAGCCCGGTAAAACGGACTGGCTGCAAATGGTTTTGTGTCGCGGGTCAGCGCCAGAACTGGAACTGGCCGAAGCCCAGGCTGACCAAATTAAGCGGGATGCCCAGCAAGCCGGTAATCAGCGCCACGCTGCCCCAGAACAGGTCGCCAAAGAAAGGCACATACCACATTAATAACAACAAAATCCACATGCCTGCCGGGGCGACCCGGTCTGCCACCTCGCGGATGTTTGGCGGCAGGAAAGGCGCCAGGATGCCGTAGCCATCCAGCGGCGGGATGGGCAGCAGGTTGAGCGCCGCCGCCGAAACCTGCAGGAAAGCCAGGAAGGCCAGCCCTGGCCAGATGCCTTCCGTGCTGACGGGGGCCACCCGGAAAAACACGGCCAGCAAGAAGGCCACAAACAGGTTGGCCAGTGGCCCGGCCAGCGAAACGGCGCTGGCCCAGTTTCGGCTGCGCAAGCGCCAGGTTTCAATGTACACTGCGCCGCCCGGCAGGCCGATGCCGCCCATTAACAGGAACAGGATCGGCAGCAAGATGGACATGACCGGGTGGGTGTATTTGAGCGGATTAAAAGTCAGGTAGCCTTTTTCGCGCACCGTCCAGTCGCCGCCCTTGTAGGCTACCAGCGCGTGCATGAATTCGTGCAGGGTGAGCGAGAAAATCCAGCCGAGCAGGACAACGATGAAGGTCATGGTCTATTCGTACCCGCGCGGGTGGCTGTTATGCCATTCCCAGGCCGAACCCAGAATATCGTCAATGTCGTCATGTTGCGGCTTCCAGCCCAGTTCGCGCTTGATTTTGCCGGAGGAAGCCACCAGGCGAGCCGAGTCGCCGGGGCGGCGCGGCATCTCACGGATCGGAATCTCCTGCCCCGAAACACGGCGGGCGGCGTCGATTACCTCACGCACCGAGAAGCCATTGCCACTGCCCACGTTGTAGATCATCTTGTCGCGGTTTTGCAGGGCCTCCAGGGCCAGTTGGTGCGCCGAAACCAGGTCCGCAATGTGGATGTAGTCACGGATGCAGGTGCCATCCGGCGTGGGATAATCGGTGCCGAAGATGTAGGCATATTCGGCCTGCCCCAGCGCGACCTGCAACACGCGGGGAATCAGGTGACTCTCCGGCTGGTGGGCCTCGCCGCGCCCGGGCAATGCCCCGGCGGCGTTGAAGTAGCGCAAGGCGGCAAAATGCAGGCCATGAATCTGGCGGTACCAGTCCAGGGATTGCTCCACCGCCAGCTTGGTGTAACCGTAGGTGTTGGTCGGGCCGAGCGGCGATTCTTCGGTCAGCGGTTCCTCGCTGGATTGATACACCGCCGCCGTGGAGGAAAAGACAAAACGTTTCACGCCTGTCTTGGCGGCGGCTTCCATCAGGCTGAGCGAGTTGGTCAGGTTGTTCTTGAAAAACTTGCCGGGGTTCTTCATACTCTCGCCCGCTTCAATGAAGGCGGCAAAGTGCATCACGGCGTCATATTTTTCTTCCGAAAGCGCCACCGCCAGGGCCAGCGTATCCTCCAGCCCGGCATGGATGAACTTTGCGCCTTCCGGCACGGCCTGTTGGTGGCCGGTGACCAGCGAGTCATAAATGGTAACGGAATGCCCGGCCCTGAGCAGGGCTTCGGCAGTCGCCGAGCCAATATAGCCCGCGCCGCCAGTAATGAAAATATTCATCTAGTTCTCCAGAAATTGCAGGTCCGGCTGGCGGGTGTGCCAGTCGGTGACCTGCTGGTAGGCGTATGCCATGCGCAGCAGGCCGGCTTCATCAAAATGGCGGCCCATCAACTGCATACCAATCGGCAGGCCTGCGCCATCAAACCCGACCGGGAAGGCCAGCCCCGGCACACCGGCCAGGTTGGCGGGCAGGGTAAAGACATCTTCCAGGTACATGGCCAGCGGGTCATCGCCGTGCGAACCAATCTTAAAGGCCGTGCTTGGCGCCACCGGGCAGGCAATCGCATCCACCTGCTCGAAGGCCTGCTCAAAATCGCGCTTGATCAACGTGCGGGCCTTCTGGGCCTGCCCGTAGAAGGCATCGTAATAGCCCGCCGAAAGGGCATAAGTTCCCAGCATAATACGACGGGTGACCTCGTCACCAAACTTCTCGCCGCGCGTACGGGTGAAGACCTCCCACATCGCATCGCCGGGCACCCTTGGCCCAAAGCGGATGCCGTCGTAACGGGCCAGGTTGGCCGAAGCTTCGGCCGGGGCGATAATGTAGTACACCGGCAGGGCGTAGGAGGTATGCGGCAGTCTAATCGGGCGAATCTCCGCGCCGAGGGCCTGCATCTGCTCAATGGCCTGCCGAACGGCAGTCTCCACCTCGGCCTGCATCCCGTCGATGAAATATTCCTGTGGCACCCCGATTTTGGTGCCCTTCAACGAGCTGGAATCCGTTTTGGGGAACTGCATCGGGCTGACGGGATTCTTGCTGCTGGTCGCATCCAGCGTGTCGTGCCCGGCCATTTCTGCCAGCATCAGGGAGACATCCTCCGCCGAGCGGCCAAACACGCCCACGCAATCCAGCGAGGAACCATAGGCCACCAATCCGTAGCGCGACACGCGCCCGTAGGTGGGTTTAATCCCGGTCACACCGCAAAAAGAAGCGGGTTGGCGTACTGAACCGCCCGTATCGGAGCCAAGTGCCGCGGGGGCCAGCCGCCCGGCCACTGCCGCCGCGCTGCCACCGGAGGAACCGCCCGGCACACGGGAGGTATCCCAGGGGTTGTGCGTCACGCCGTAGGCCGAGTTTTCGGTCGAGGAACCCATTGCAAATTCGTCTGTGTTGGTCTTGCCCAGCACAACCATGCCTGCCTGCTGCAAACGCTGCACGGAGGTGGCCGTAAAGGGCGGTTTGAAACCTTCAAGGATTTTCGAACCACAGGTGCAGGGCAGGCCTTCCACGACCAGCACGTCTTTAACCGCCAGCGGCAGACCCAGCAGGGCGGGCAGGTTGTCTATTGTGCCAGTCTTGCGTGCTTCGGCCAGTTGCTGGTCGGCCTGCCCGGCTGTCTCCAATGCGGAATCTTCCGCCAAGCTCAGGAAGGCGTGCAGGTGACCGTCCAGCTTTTCAATGCGTTGCAGGCTGGCTTTTACCAGTTCGGTGCTTGAAAAGTTGCCGTTACGCAGCCCGGCGAGGGCCGCAGAAAGGGAAAGTTCGTGAAGCTCGGTCATGTTTATTCAAACACCGGCGGGATGCGAAACTGGTCGTTGGCACTGTCGGGCGCATTGCCGAGCACTTTTTTCACGGGCAGGCCGGGGCGTGGTTCGTCCCGCCGCAGCTGGCCCTGCGAGTCGGAAGCCGAGGCCATGGGCGGGATGCTGGCGGTATCCAGCGCCTGTAACTGGGCCACATGATCGAGGATGGCGCGCAACTGGCCAAGGTAGCGTTTTTTTTCTTCTTCCGTCAGGTCGAGACGGGCAAGTTTTGCAATATGGTCAACATCTTTGATGGTCAGGGACATGGCAGCGATTATAACCTTTTCAGGGCAGGGATTGAAACCGTGAATCATACCAGCGCAGGTATTCCTCTAGGTGGGCGCGCCAGTAGCGTTCGTTGTGAAAGCCAATGTAGTAACGCCACTCATGCGGGTAGTTCAGATCGCTCAGGATTTGCCTGAGCTGGTCGATGCGTTCCAGTTCAACGTCGCTATCCCCGGCGTCGAGGAATATCACCGGCTGGAATTCCGGCGGGATGGCCTGCATGCGCAGGATCATGGTGCTGCTGGTCTGGGCGTAGAAGATGCCGGGCGAGTGCGCGCCAATCGAGGCAAAGCTTTGCGGATTGCGCAGGCCGATCCATAAGGCCCAGCCAGATCCGCGGGACAGGCCGCCAATGGCGCGCCCGGCCCGCTCGGCGCGGGTGGCATAGGCTGAGTCGATGGCGGGCAGTAATTGTTGCAGGAAGACTTCTTCAAACGGGTATTCGGTCGGTTGTTTGAAGGAATAATCATAGGGCATGACGACGATGAAAGGGGATACCTCGCCGCTGGAAATCAGCTGGTCGGCCATTTCGGGCACGCCAATGCGCACCCACTGGTTTTCATCAAAATTCAGTCCGTGCAGCAGGTAGATGACCGGGTAACGTTCAGCCGTATCAAAGCCATAGCAGGGCGGCAGGTAAACGTTATAGGTCATGGGCTTGTCCAGCAGGACAGTCTCGATGACGCCGTTTTCCACCCGCCCGTTGGTTTCGCTACAGGTGGGGATTGGGCTGGCCGTCGGGCTGGGAGCAGGCGTTGGGCTGGCAGTGCCGGTTGGCACAACCGTTGCGCTGGGGAGCGAGCTGGGCCGGGGCGTACGGTCCGGCGCGTTTAATGGCGAGCACGCTGCGGGTGCGTCCGCCAGCAGGATCAACATGAAGAAGGGGAAGGCGAGTTTTTTCATTATATTGTGATTGACGAACCAGGCCGGTTGGCATTATACTCTGCGCCGCCGGGGTGTAGCACAGCTGGCTAGCGCGCTTGCTTTGGGAGCAAGAGGTCGGCGGTTCGAATCCGCCCACCCCGACCAAAACCTTTTCGGGGCTTCCCCGACCATGATTTCTTTTTGTGTAATTCGTTTTTGTTTGTCGCCGCCGAAAGGCGGTTTTTTGTTGCTAGTGCATAACCTTTCTTCTTTCAGCATCCATTTGGGAGTAGAATTGGCAAACGGTATTTTGACATTCCCCCTTTGGAGGTTTCCATGGCGAGCAAGGTTGATGGTGTGATCGAAGCGGTACGTTACGCGGCGGATGGCCGCATTGCGCTTGTGCGCGGATACGAACGACGTGGGGCGACATTTTCGGACCATGTGCTGATTTCACGAGACCGGCTGGTGGAGCAGTTGCAAAAGGGCAAAAAGTTTTTCACTGGCTCACGACGGGAGTTTTTTGCCAGTACCTTTGAAACCAGGGCCAGCGTGATGCTGGTTAAGAAAGACGGCAAGGAGTGGGTTGCCACCGGCAAGGATACTGCCCGCGACCAGTTGGATGATGTTCCCCTGTTTTAACCACCGGGCCAACGGAGGCTGTGTATGAAGATTATTGACAAGACCCCATTTAAGCCCGAAGACGAATCAGAGATTGATATCCTGGGCAAAATCCAGTTGATGTTCAAGTATGGGTTTGCCTTCCCAAAAGAACTCGATTCCCAGGCTGTCATCATCGATGCGTTTGAAAAATCCCTGCCACGAAGCAGTGTCTTATTGCGCAACGTAACCTTGCCCGAACTCGGTGTAATGTTGCCGCTGGTGTTGCTCTGTCCGGCCGGGGTCTTCCTGATCAATACTGTCTATGAAAAAGGCGTGTACCAGGCCCGCGAACGGGAATGGGGCCGCATGAGCGGGCAAAACTTTAGCCCCGATAAGGTGAACCTGGTAGACCGCACAGCCCGCATGGCGCGCGCCCTGCAAGTGTACCTGGACAGGCAGGGTTTCCAGGGCATGCTGACGGTTGAGCCGATCCTGATGGCCACGGATCCGGGCATTCATATTGAAACTGTTCGTCCGGCAGTGCGTGTGGTGATGATGGATGCGCTGGATCGTTTCG